>JAKPGM010000050.1 GCA_029550865.1 Bacteroidota bacterium
GCCGGGTGGTTAGTTTTTTTTGAAGTTTTCATAATTACGTATTTACGTAATAGCAAAATAACAATAAAAAAATCAGAAATCCAAATAATTTCTTATGTTTTTTAACCTATTACGTATTTGTTATGCCGGGTTATGGTTTAAACAAATTTACGAAGATTTTGTCAAACTCAGATTATTGTAATTTAAATTTATTTTAAATAATAACAATAAGATTGGGGTTATTGTTTGCGCTGTTTTTTTGTTCCAGCATATATTTCGTAGCAGTTAAAAGTACATACGTCGGGGCCGTTGTATAGTTTATATTTTTTTGTTGGATGTAAACCCACATGCTTCATAGCTTGTAGGTTGTTGGATATGATCCATACGTCGAATCCAGTGTAATCTTTTTTTAGTTTATTACCCAAACGTTTGTAGAAGTCCAACATATCATCGTTTTTTATTCGTTTTCCATACGGTGGATTTGTGATTACAACCCCTTCCCTGAAGGGTGGCACATAATCAAAAAAATCGGCAACCTTGAGATGAATGTATGGGTGAAGAAAAGCATTTTTCACGTTCAGTTTGGCTTTTGTTAGTGCACTTTCATCAACATCCATGCCAATGATGGAACAAAAGTTCGAGGTATCGACATCTTCTTTTTCTTCTTTGGTGATTTTTTCGAAGAGTTGTGCATCAAAGTCTGGCCAGGTTTCAAAACCGAATTTTTTTCGAAATATTCCCGGGGGAAGTTGATGAGCCAGAAGGGCTGCTTCGATGAGGATGGTTCCCGATCCACACATGGGATCAATAAGATGTTGGGTGGGTTGCCATCCCGATAGCATGATCATGCCGGCAGCAAGAACCTCGTTCAGGGGGGCTACCGATGGAGCTATGCGATATCCACGTTTGAATAGCGGTTCACCCGATGAATTGAACGATAGCGTGCATTGTCGTTCCGATATATGCAGGTTGATTAATATATCCGGATTCTCGGTGTCGATGTATGGTCTTTTACCGGTTTTTTCGCGGAAATAATCGACAATGGCATCTTTTACCCGTAGAATAGCGTACTGCGAATGACGAAATACCGAGGAATGGACAGTGGCTTCAACGGAAAATGTATGTTTGTTGGTAAACAGCGTGTGCCATTCAATTCGAGTTTTTATTTGTTGGTAAAGATCGTTTTCATCCTTACTTTCAAAGGTGTCGATGGGTTTTAAGATACTGATTGCGGTGCGCAAATGATAGTTTGCCATGTACATCAATTGCGTATCACCATTGAAATACACTGCTCTATTTGCTTTGTGTACATTGGTAGCCCCAAGTGCCTCAAGTTCTTTGGCCAATACATCTTCAAGTCCATAAAAGGTTTTGGCCACCAGTGCGTGTTGATTGCTCATTTTTGAAAAATTTAAAAGCGTGCAAAGGTAAGGAAAATTATGGCAGGCTAAAATATTGCTTTATGCAATGAATGGCATGATGAAGACGCTGTTGATGCAGACCTGTGATGATTCGGTAGGGGAATTGATATTTTTGTAGATAGTGCTCGTATTTTTTGAATAGTATCTCACGCATTTCGCCACCATTTTCTCGTACTGGGTCGGGTTCCCATGGAATAGCGGTATCGGTAAGAAGGTAGAGATCGAATCGATACTGTAGGATGGCTTCCTCAAGCCACGTGGGCTGCTTCCCAAACACAACCTCAAACCATACCTGGGTAATAATAAGCTCGGTGTCGAAAAAAACAAAAGAGGCGTTCGGGTCAACCGATTGTATTTGCTTTACCTGTACCTGGGCAATATGCTCGACGTCGTGATAGGTGTATTTTCGATTTAATTGGGCAACGTAATCTCGTGCGTATTCTGGTACCCATATCGCCTCAAAATGCCGGGCAAGTTGGGAAGCAAGCGAGGTTTTTCCCGTACATTCGGGGCCTAAAATAGCTATTTTTTTACCCATTTTGTTTGCGAAAATCGTTTAACCACTTGTAATAGCCTATTATAGCCAGCAGGGTATATACCAGCATCAGCCCAGCAGCAACATATTTTTCTTTGGCTACCAGCATACCCGTCGATAATGCATCGACCACAATCCATATTAGCCATTGATCAAGTATTTTTCGGGCTAACATCCACGTGGCTACTATGCTTGCAGCTGTCACAAATCCATCGAGTAAGGGAAATGAGGCATGGAAAGCATTACCAAGTGGCAGGTAGAGTAAGGTAAGGGCCATGGTTACAGCTGTAGCCACAATCCATTGCATTGTACTAAGTCGGCTAATGGGAAGCTCTTCGGTATCCCGGGCAGAGATGGTATTTTTTTTTCCAAAAACCCAGAATATCCAACCATAGATACTGGCAATGCAGTAGTATACCTGTAAGGCCATGTCGGCGAAAAGTCGGGATTCGTAAAAAACTATTATAAATGCCAGCGAGCTGACCAAACCTACTGGCCACAACCATAGACTTTTACGTAAAGAGAAGTAAATATAAACCAGGCCGCTTATGCTTCCAAAAATTTCAACCCAGTTGTTGATTAGCCAGTTGACTATCACATTCATTGGCTCGAGGCGCTATTCAAAATGGAATCGTATGCATTAAGTATTTTCAATGCTTGCTGAATGATGGGGTCGTCGTCATTGTATATTTGATAAAACTCGTTGGATTCCCAGATGTCGCGTGCGATAAACGCTTTGATCAGGCGGCACAGGGTAGTTTTCGAATTCTCGATATCCTGTTCTTGCACCTCGATTTTTTCTTTTTGCAGAAATTCTATGAGCTGGGGATATAAAGGTTCTGCCGAGAAATTTTGTTTAAAATCGGCAAAGGAAGGATATTGATCGGTGATTTTTTTTCGGTTTACATCGACATAGTTGAGTACGAATCTGTTAAAAGCACCTGTACGGAAGGCATCGCGGTAGAGTTTAGTAACTTTCGAGGTATCGATGGGTACAAAAACATCGGGCATAATGCCACCCCCACCATAGACGGTTCTTTTATTTAGCAATGTGTAGTAACGGAGCGAATCGCTAAAGTGTATGCTATCTTTTGAGGTCAACTCGCCACTTTTAAGTCGATTAAGAATATCTTTTTCGTATTCATCGGTTTGTCCTTTTTTGTATGGTTTCTGGATATCGCGTCCTGTGGGGGTGTAATAGTGGGCAATGGTAAGACGAATCATAGAACCATCAGGGAACATGACAGGTCGTTGCACCAGTCCTTTACCAAACGAATGACGCCCGACGATTATTCCGCGATCCCAATCCTGTATGGCCCCTGCAAAAATTTCACTGGCTGAGGCCGAATTTTCGTTGATTAGGACAACAACTTTACCTTTTTCGAACAATCCCGCACCGGTTGCACGATACTCCTGACGGGGGGTATGAGCACCTTTGGTGTATACAATGAGCTTATCTTTTTCAAGAAAATGGTCGGCCAGCATTACAGCTTCGTCCAGAATACCTCCGCCATTATCGGTCAGGTCTATGATCAGATTTTTGGCTTTTTGGTCGAGAAGTTTTTTGATGGCTTTCTCAAATTCGGTATTGGTTGTTTGCGAGAAACGGTCGAGTTTGATGTAGCCCGTTTCATTATCGATCATGTATGCGGCATCAATACTGTTGAGGGGAATTTTGTCGCGTACAATCGTAAAGTCGAGCAATTCGTTAACTCCTCTTCGTAAGACAGTAATGGTAACTTTGGTTCCTTTTGCCCCCCGTAGCCTATTCATGACCTCTTTGTTGGTAATTTTTTGTCCTGCCACATTCTGGCCGTTGATGCGAACAATCTTATCACCGGCCTGAACGCCTACCTTTTGCGAGGGTCCCCCGGGGATAACGTTGATGATAAAGATAGTGTCGTTCAGTATATTGAAACTTACCCCAATGCCTTCAAAATTTCCCTGTATCGATTCATTCATTTCCTTTACCTGATCGGCTGTTAAGTAGGTGGAATGGGGGTCAAGCTCATTGAGCATACCTCGTATGGCTGCTTCAACCAATTGCTTCTGATTTACAGTATCTACGTACATGGCTTGAATGTAATCAAGCGCCCGTATCAGTTTCAAAGAATTCTCGTTGAAAAATTGTGCAGATAGTGTGGTTACAAACATCAATCCTCCCGCAATTGCGGCACAACTTTTTCGAATGATATCATTCATGGTTCAGAAAATTACAGATTATCCATTAATTATAGGCTACCAGGGTAACTGGTATTTTGGTGATCTCGCCAATTTCTTTTCCACTTTCGGCCATCGAGGGATCTTCACTGTCGTATTGCCACGAAATGGTGATAGGTACCCCTTTGTGGTACATCTCACTGAAAAGGGTGAAAATTTCTATAAGCTTGCGAAGTGATGAAGAATTATAATACGATAACTTAAAAATGACGTGTATTTGGGGATAGTTGGAAAGACTCAAAACATCATTTTTGTATTTTGTTATCCAATTGATAACAGGTTGGTAGAATTCAATAGCATTTTCGGGTAAGGAAAAACCATAGAATTCAAGAACATTTGTATGTGGATCGAGCACTATGCCGGGCGTAAATTTAGTCGATTCAATCCTTAATAAATCCATGTATCCTGTTTTATTTATTAATCCATACCTGTTTGTTTTTATCAAACAGGGTAGTTGATTAGCCAGTTGTATAGCAGCCCTAAAGTTATAATATTTTTTCTATGGACTGCAATATTTTTTGAGAATATCTATGCTGCATCATTCCCATTCAATGGTAGCGGGTGGTTTTGAGCTAATGTCGTACACGACACGGTTTACGCCCTTAACTTTGTTGATGATATCGTTTGAGACGCGAGCCAGAAAATCGTAAGGTAATCGTGCCCAGTCGGCTGTCATGCCATCCGTTGAGTTAACGGCTCGTAGTACTACAACGCTTTCGTAGGTACGTTCATCACCCATAACACCCACCGATTGAACAGGAAGTAAAATAGCAGCAGCCTGCCAGACTTCGTTATAAAGTTTTTCGGCTTTAAGCGATTCGATGAAAATATGATCGACCTCCTGAAGCAGTTTTACTTTATCGGGGGTAATATCGCCGATGATGCGTATAGCCAGGCCTGGGCCGGGGAAAGGGTGACGCTGAAGCAAGGAATCGGGAAGTCCCAGAGCAGCACCTACCCTGCGTACTTCATCCTTGAAGAGCAGTCGCAAGGGTTCAACAACTTTAAGGTGCATTTTTTCGGGAAGACCGCCAACATTGTGATGCGATTTGATAGTTGCCGACGGTCCATTGACCGATATCGACTCTATCACATCGGGATAAATCGTACCCTGTGCCAACCAGCGAACATCCTGAATTTTACGGGCTTCGGCTTCAAACACTTCGATAAAGCATCGTCCAATGATTTTTCGCTTTTGCTCGGGGTCGGTTACTCCTTTCAGTGCATTGAGGAAGGTAGCTCGTGCATCGACACCAATTACGTTTAGTCCCATATGTCGGTACGAGTCGAGTACGGTTTCGAATTCATTTTTTCGAAGCAGACCATTGTCGACAAAGATACAGGTAAGGTTTTTGCCAATGGCTTTATGGAGTAGCATGGCAGCCACCGACGAATCGACTCCGCCCGAAAGACCTAATACTACTTTTTCCCCGTCGAGCTGCTGTTGTAATTCCTGAACGGTTGTTTCAATGAAAGAAGCAGGTGTCCAGTCTTGCCGGCAACCGCAAATATTGACCACAAAATTGTATAATAGCCGTGTACCCTCAGTGGTGTGATATACCTCGGGATGAAACTGAATACCAAAGGTCTGGGCGTTTTTTATCTGATAGGCACCTATCCTGACACTGGCTGTGCTGGCTATTACCTCAAAATTATCGGGTATGATCTGAATGCTGTCACCATGCGACATCCATACTTGCGTATTGGGCGAAATATCCTTAAATAGGGGGTTGTCGGTTTTTATGAAGGAAAGGTTCGCCCGACCATATTCCCTGGTCGTTGAGGCTTCAACACTTCCACCTGCCAGTTGTGCCATTAGCTGAGCACCATAGCATATGCCGAGTACCGGGCACCGGGAGCTTAGTAATTTTACATTGACTGTTGGAGCGCCTTTGTCCCTTACTGAGTATGGACTTCCCGAAAGTATGTAACCTTTTGTGCTTTCGTCCCACGCTGGTATCCGATGGTAGGGGTGAATTTCACAGTATACATTCAATTCGCGTACCCTGCGGGCGATTAGCTGCGTGTATTGCGACCCAAAATCGAGAATGATAATCTTGTCTGTCACTGCTTTGTTTTTTTCTAATATTGCGCAAAGTTAATGGTTTGTTTTAAATTGCCACTGAGAAAACCTATGTTAACTGCCTAAAAAGGTTTTTTATCTTTTGATGGGTGTTTTATCAACTTCCTTCAAAATAAGTAGGTTTAAGGGATTCATGCGCATATTCAGGACGTTTTTGTGGGTAAAACGTATTGCAACATCGTAAAAAAGCGGTACTACTGGAGCTTCTTCCATAATAAGCTGGTCCATTTGCCGATAGAGATGGTAGCGTTTGTCGATATTTTTTTCTAAAAGCGCCTGTTGGTACAATTTGTCAAAACGTTCGTCACGGAAGTGGGTATAGTTGGGTCCCGAGGGGGAAAAGTTTGGACTATAAAAAAGCGAAAGGAAGCTTTCAGCATCAGGATAATCGGCTATCCATGAGGCACGGAACATGGTTAGGCGAGCATTAGCCAACATTTCACGATAGCTTAATCCGTTTACCACTTCAATTTCAATAGGTATGTTGACCTGCGCTAGTTCATGCTGAATATATTCGCAAATGTCGGCATAGTCGGCAGTAGTAGTGAGGGTAATAGCGGGGAAATTTTTACAGTTGGGGTAGCCAGCCTGGGCCAGCAATTTTCTGGCCGAGTCGGGCAGGTAGGCAAAACCTTTTGGAAAGGTATCGCAAAATGAAGGAATGCCCCTGGGAATAAAACCCGCATACGCCGCATAGCCAATGTTATTGCGCAGATAGGTTATTAACTTTTTCCTGTCGATGGCAAGATTAATGGCTTGCCTAATTTTTTTGTTTCGCAGGGGGCTTTTTTTGACCTGCGATAGCGACGTATCCACCAGCATTCCCAGATACTCAATGTTGAGGTAGGGCGATTTTAGCATGTTTAGTCGGTCGTTGTATTTGGAGCTCAGTGTTCCTTCCCGTGTAAGAAGCTCGTCCTTAAAGAAAGGATTTACCCCCGAGATAAAATCAAGTTTATCCGTCATAAACTGCATAAATTCCGATTGTTTATCGACGATAAAAGATATCACTACCGCATCGAGGTAGGGTAGGGGTTGATTATGGACGTCTTTTTCAAAGTAGCGTTTATTTTTCAGGAGAATCAATTTTTCGCCTTCTATCCATCTTTTCAGAAAAAAAGGACCGGTTCCCACGGGATGGCTTCGAAAATCCTTACCATAGTACGATATAGCTTCGTGGGGCACTACAAAGCAATAAGGCATAGTAAGTATACCCGTAAAGGCGGGAAATGATGTTCGAAGGTATATTTTGAAGATGCTGTCGTTGATGGCTTCAAACCCCTGGTGGCCACGCGAAGTATCTACCTTTTCAAAAATCCAGGCACCAGGCGAAGCTACCGATGGGTCGATAATGCGACGAAACGAATATTCAAAATCGAATGCCGTAACCTTTCTGCCCATGCCTGTGGGAAATATTGGACTGTCGTGAAAATAAACATCCTGTCGTAGCCAGAAGGTATATTCTTTCCCACCCTCACTTATTGCATACCGATACGCAATGCAGGGACGAATGTTTAAGGAGTCATCGATTTGCAATAAGCCGTTATAGAGCTGATTTACTACCCAAATCACCGACTGATTTCGCGCATATGCCGGATCAAGGGAGGATACCCCCTTGGATTCATTGTAGTATAGTATTTTTTGTGATTCTGTTTCATGAGCCCTGAAACAGCTGCTCGATAATATGCTGCAACCCAAAAGCAAAGAAACAAAATGTCGCCCCGTGCACATAAATTTTATTTTACACAAAAGTAATGAAAAGCAAAAGCAATTTTGCATGGCCTTATACGTTTATTATCGCACAAATTGAACATAATCCATTATCTTCGCAACCAAATGAAAGCTTATTTATGAATAAATATGTTGCTTACCTGCTTTTGGCATTTTTGCTGGTTCAGGGTTGTAAAAAAGAGGAAGTGCTTACCGACGTTGATTTCGACTTGCAATTTTCGACCGATACAGTTGTGTTTGATACAGTATTTACTACCATTGGTAGTGCAACGAAACGAATAAAAATATATAATCCCAATAATAAGGCTGTCCTTATCCCGCAGATTTATTTGGCTGGGCAGTCGTCATCTGCTTACATCATAAATATTGATGGAATATCGGGGACTTCCGTTCGGGATATCAGAATTGAGGCACACGACAGCATATTTGGATTTGTGCAGGTAAAAGTTGATCCCACACATCAGTTTTCACCCTTGTTGATTGAGGATTCTATAATGGTTGTAAATGGCACGGGCAGGGAGAGGAGTATTAAACTCATTGCCTGGGGGCAGGATGTTCATCTCATTCGCGATAGTGTATTAACTACCCAAACCTGGTATAACGATAAGCCTTATTTAATTTATGGCTCTGCCATTGTTGATAGCAATCAGGTGCTTACAATTGAAGCGGGTTGTAGAATATATTTTCACAATAAAGCCTGGATGGGAGTTTACGGTACGTTGATAGTAAACGGTACCCTCGAACAGCCTGTGATATTCAGGGGCGATAGGATGGATAAATCAAATTATGCGCCACCTGTTCCTTACGATAAAATTCCCGGACAGTGGGAGGGTATCCGTTTTGCCAATTCCAGTGTCGGTAATAAAATCGATTATGCCATTATTCGCAATGCTACGTTTGGTATTGTAGCAGGTATATACAATCAACCCGGGAGGACGGAACTCGAAATATCGAATAGCCGTATATACAACCATTATACATCTGCACTTTTTGCAACAGGTGCACACATCAGGGCATGGAATTGTGTGTTTGCCCAGGGCGAGTGGGCAACACTGATGATTGCTCAGGGGGGGAATTACAGTTTTTATCAGTGTACTTTTGCGGCATACCCTTCTTTTGGCATAAAAAGCGGTTATGCACTATATCTATCCAATTATCTGGTAGTCGATACGGTTCCTGGCGATGATAAAACGCGAAAGACTTTTTTCGGGGAACTTGAAAAAGCTGACTTTGGTAACTGTATCCTGTATGGTGAACTGGAAACTGCCGTTAGATTTGTGCCAGCATCGGGTCATGCCTTTGAGTATACTTTCGACCATAGCCTGATTAAAGGAACCAATGAACTGATTTCTTCGTCGAATGCTAACCGTTTTATAAAATCTAAAATCAGCGATCGAGATGGTTCCAGCGTATTTGAAAAGATTGATACCCGCGAATATCTTTATGACTTTAGGCTTAACAAAGCCTCGATTGCTCGGGAGTCGGGTAGCATGGATATTGCAAATCAGTTTCCCCTGGATTTAAATGGAAAAAGCCGAATTGCTGATGATGCCCCAGATATGGGAGCCTATGAATACTATCTTAACCAATGATTTGTATGCGACTCAGGTATACTTTATTGCCCATTATTGGACTTTTCAGCTCGGGTATTGCGACAATATCCGCTCGAGAACCTGTTGCGCGGACGATTATGTTTTATAACTGTGAAAATTTGTTCGATCCTATTGATGACCCCCATACCAGCGATAATGAATTTTTGCCTCATTCGCGTCGTAACTGGACCTGGCAGAAGTATCAGCAAAAGCTGGAGAATATCAGCAAGGTTATTCTTGCTACCGGTGTTGAACCCCCTGTGGTAATAGGGCTGGCTGAGGTGGAAAATGCTTTTGTGCTGAACCAGTTAATTACCAAAACGGGTCTTGCCCGAATGGATTATCGAGTTATTCATCACGATTCGCCCGATCCACGGGGCATTGATGTAGGTGTTCTGTATCGACCCGCCTATTTCAAGTTACTCTCTTATACGTTTTACAGAGTAGGAAATACGGGAAATAAGGAAAGTCAATTCCGTACCCGCGATATCGTTTACGTGAAGGGCATATTGTGTCCGGCCGATACCCTGCACATCTTTTATAACCACTGGCCATCGCGACGCACCAATTCCAGCGGAGACAACAAAGAATCGCACCGCATCGTTGTGGCTAAGGTGCTTCGTTCGAAAGTTGATTCTATCCTGAAACGTAATGCTGGGGCACAAATCGTTATTATGGGCGATTTCAACGATGAACCCAACAATAACAGCATTGTCCGTTACCTGGGGGCACAGGGAACACTGCAAACAGGTTCTACAGGCTTGTATAACTGGAGCACGCAATGGATGAAAAACATAGCCTGGTTGGGTACTTATAAGTTTAAAAACCAGTGGAATATTTTCGACCAGATTATCACATCGTATGCGCTGGTACCTCAATTGGCTCGACGTAACAAATGCATTGCTCAAAAAGCCGAAATTTTTGCTCCTTCCTTTTTACTGGTACCCGACGAGAAATATGGAACTCGTCGGCCTTATCGCACTTTCAACGGCATGAAGTATGCGGGTGGCTTTAGCGATCATTTGCCGGTGCTGCTCACCCTGGAATGTACATCCTGTTAGGCTCGTTGATAAATGGCTAGTTCGAACGATGGAGCTGTAGCAATGATATATTCGAATACTTCCGACTGGATGGTTTCGAAGCGGTTAAAATCTTTATCTTTAGTGTATGCATAAACTTCGAGGGGCAAACCATTCTCAGTGGGCTGTAAGTAACGCACTATAAAGGTCATATTGGTATTAAAAAACTGCGTCTCTTTTAAGTATTCCATCAAATGTAATCGAAACAACTTAGCATTGGTATCGGTTGTGTTTGGTGTATAGCTCGAAGGTAACAGACCTTTAGTTTTTATTTTTTCTATTAAAGCGGTGTCAGCAAATCGTACAGTTCGCATATCGAGATTAACAGATCGTTTCATTCGGCGTCCGTCAGCAGTATCAAGACCACGCCAGTTGTGATAGCTGTCGGATACAAAGTAGTATACTGGTAGAATGCTGATAGTTTTATTGGTGTTTAATATTTTAACTACACTTAGCTTGATGTCAATCACATTTCCTTCGATATTTTTACTGGGTATTTCGATGTAATCCCCCAGGCGTATCAGATCGTTGGAGGAAATCTGGATACCGGCTACCAACCCCAGAATTGCATCTTTGAAGACAAACATAAGTACAGCAGCAAAAGCCGTAAGTCCTGCAAACAGGGAACTTAAGTCTTTTTTAAACACGATAGAAATGAGCATAAGTGCTCCTACAAAGTATATAACAGACTTCACTACCTGTACATATCCTTTGATGGAACGTTGCTTACCCATGGGGGTTTGGTCGTATATTTCCTGCAGGGCATTGATGGTCGAAAACAATACCATCATCATCACAACCAGCACATATACATTGGTGGCTGTGATGATAAAGCCTATTAGAGAAGGAAAATCATTGAGGGGTATGGGAGCCAGTTGGGCTATTACAAGGGCAGGTGCCAGGTGGGAAAGTTTGTTAAATACCCCTTTTTCATAAAAAATGTCGTCGTAAGGATTTTCACTTTTATCTACCCATCGTTTGATGAGCCGTATGATAATGCGTTTAGCTATGTAGTTCGCTAAAATTGCCAGTATAGCTACACATGCCGACAATACTATGACGTTAACCAGGTGAGCTATATCAGGGTTAATACCAAGTTGTTTTAGAAAGTCTTCGGTCGAATTGTTGATTTTTGCGAACAGTTCATCAATTCCCATCATAATCTGCTGTTATTATTGGTTAAGTCACATTTTTGAGTTTGCAAAGATAAAAATTTGGCAAATGTTTTTTGAAATAAACAAATATTTATGCCGGCTGAAGGAATGTGTCGGTATGCATTTTGAATGTTTAGAGATACCGTCTTTTTTCTTGTCTATTATTATCAAGGAGATGTTTATGCAAAAGGATGAAACGAGCATGTATGGCAGTGTTCAAAAACGAGTATGAGAATAATTTTTCATACCTGCTTGATTTTAGAGCATAAAACATATTGCATGCGAGTTCTATCCGACCGCTGTAAAAAATTAAAAATATTTTCGGATGAAATTTTACCTGTACTTATCAATAGGATATAGCATGTATGTTATAAGCAACGGGTCCTTTTGCAAGTAAGTAAATATTTTAAATGCTTGTTTTTATTTGTTTTATGAACACAACACCTCTTCCATCATTTGCATGCCACGTTCGAGGGCCTTTAAATTTTCTGCAAAAAGATGTTGATATCGGGAGGGGAGACTGGTTTTAATGGCTTTTTGGACGTTTTCGGTTTTGAGCAGGGGTTTTAGTCGCAGGTAGGCTCCCAACATGATCATGTTGTATGTGCGTAATGATTTAAGGCGTGCGGCTTCTGAAGCAGCATCGATAGAAAATATTTGAATATCATTTCGTTGAGGTGCCCTCACGATACCATTACTGTCGTATAATAGAGTACCACCTACACGTACCAGGGGTTCAAATTTATCTAAAGCTTGCTGGCTAAGGATGATAGCAGTATCGTAGTTGCGCAATATGGGTGAACTAACAGGTTCTTCGCTCAGGATTACTGTTACATTGGCAGTACCACCACGCATCTCTGGCCCGTACGATGGCATCCAGCTAATGTACATGTCCTGCATCATGCCAGCATATGCCATGATTTTTCCCATAGAAAGGACGCCCTGTCCCCCAAAACCTGCGATAATTATTTCATCGGTCATATTGCTCTGTTTTATTAGGTTATTTTATCAGTAGTTGCCCATCCACTTTAATATCGCCAAGCGGATAATACTTGAACATATTTTCTTCCATCCATCGGTTGGCATCCACTGGTGACATTTTCCAGCCGGAGTTACAGTTTGAGACTACTTCCACAAAAGCTACACCTTTTTTCTCTTTTTGGACCTCAAAAGCCTTAAGAAGGGCTTTTTTGGTTTTTCTTACCGCAGCAGGGGTATGAACAGCCTGTCGCGTTACGTAGTACGTACCGTCGAGCATGGCTACCATACGGGTAATATCAATGGGGGGGCCCTGTACCGATACATCACGTCCAAAGGGACTGGTCGAAGTTTTCATTCCTGCAAGGGTTGTTGGGGCCATTTGACCTCCAGTCATCCCGTATATGCCATTGTTGATAAAGATAACGGTGATATTTTCGCCCCTGTTACAGGTATGTATTGTTTCGGCCGTACCAATGGCGGCAAGGTCACCATCCCCCTGGTAGGTAAAGACATACCGGTCGGGTAAAACCCTCTTTACCGCTGTAGCAACAGCGGTAGCTCTACCATGTGCAGCTCCTATCCAGTCGATGGCGATGAAATCGTAAATTGTAACAGCACAGCCAACTGGAGCAATACCTATCACTTCGTTTTCAATGCCCAGTTCCTCAATCACCTCTGCTACAAGATGGGTAACCGTGCCGTGACCACAACCAGGGCAGAATGATAGAACCTGATCGGTCATCAAGCGACTGCGCTGATATACGATATTTTCGGGTTTGATGATATCTGTTGCTTCCATGGATTTAGTTGAATTGAATATAAAGTTTGCTAAAGGCTTCGAGTACTTCCTCAGGTGTGTGCACTACTCCGCCATAACGACCGTAATGCTCTACTTTCAGGGTGGGATATTGACGTGTAGCCAGCAATATATCTTCAACCATCTGTCCATGACTCATTTCAACAGACAGTATTCCCTGAAGCTGAGAAGCCATGCTGGCAATGACTTTAGAGGGAAATGGAAATAAGGTGATGGGACGCAGTAGCCCTACTTTAATTCCGGTGTTGCGTGCCATCGAAACAGCTTTCTGACAGATACGAGCACTGGCGCCATAAGCTACCATGAGATATTCAGCATCTTCGCATAAATATGTTTCGTAACGGACTTCCTCATTTTGCATTCGGGCATATTTTTCCTTAAGCTCTATATTCACTTTCTCGTGTTCGTAGGCATCGAGATGAAGTGAGGTAATAATGTTGTGTGGTCTATTTTTCTTACCACAAGCAGCCCATTGCGGTAAATCTTTCGAACGGGGAATGGGATCAAAAAGCTCAACTTTTTCCATCATCTGACCAATCAAGCCATCGGATAGAATAAGTACAGGGTTGCGATATTTAAAGGCAAGTTCGAAGGCGAGTTTTACATGATCTGCCATTTCCTGAACCGATGCAGGAGCGAGTACCAGAAGTCGGTAATCACCATGCCCACCTCCTTTTGTCGACTGAAAATAGTCACACTGCGAAGGCTGAATGGTTCCCAGCCCAGGTCCGCCTCTAACCACATTAACAATAACCCCTGGCAAGTGGGCACCTGCCATGTAAGAAATCCCTTCTTGCATCAGGCTTATTCCTGGACTCGATGAGGTAGTCATAACCTTTTTTCCGGCTGCCGCTGCCCCATATACCATGTTTATGGCAGCCAACTCGCTTTCAGCCTGTAAAACTACCATGCCCGTGCGCTTTTCGGGCTGTGCCTCTGTTAAATATTCCAGGATTTCGCTTTGTGGGGTAATGGGATAGCCAAAATATGCATCGCAACCAGCGCGAATAGCGGCTTCGGCAATGGCTTCGTTACCCTTCATCAATCGTATTTCTCCCATAGTTATTGCGTCTTTTTCTGTCGATATACTGTTATTACCCTATCGGGACATACGATAGCACAATTGGTGCAGCCCGTACATCCTTCCGCTACCAATACTACATATCGATACCCTTTAACGTTAACTTTACTGTCGGCAAATGCTAATACCTTTTGTGGACAGGCTTCGATGCACAGTCCACAGCCTTTGCATCGATCGATGTCCACTACTATTGTTCCCGCTGATGTCATGGGTTAAGTTGTTTCAATTTCGCAATACAAAGAAATAAAATCACTTAACTCATAGCAAAATAAATGGGATAAGCCATCCATAGAATGGGTAAAATTTAAAATATAGGGGTGAAAATTAAAATATCGGGGTAAAATCGAGAACATATTTTTTATTACCTTTATCCAAAATTTCTCCCATGGCATTAGTTAATTTAGACCAGCCCATTCCGCCTTATCTGTTAAAGAAAAAAAATATAAAACGACTCATCGTATATACCTCCCTTTTTGCATTACTTTTTATTAATATTTATGCGCCTTTTGGAGTAACCTTTTGGTTTACTGTTAATAAATGGCAATTGTTGTTTTACTCAAGCCTTATTATCCTCACCGGCGTAATCGTGGTGGTTATCAGTCGCATTATCATGTATCATTTATACCGGGAAAAACCCCTTAGCTATTTTAAATATTTTTTGTGGGTTGGAGCCGAAATTTTTTTCATGGCGCTATTTTATGCATTGTTTGAACTCATTTTTTTACACGATCAACGAAGTTTTTATGAAATACTCAGGGTTTCCATGCTAAATACTGCTCTGGTGCTTTTACTCCCCTATGCCGTGTTGTGGCTTTATTTTTCCTATGAAGATAAAAGTCAATACATTGAACAATTGAATGAAACGCCCCCTGATAGAACCAATATTGAGGGAATGTTTATACCCTTCCTCGACGAAAAAGGCGTTTTGCGCATATCTATCAAATTTGCAGATTTATTATATCTCGAAGCGAATGACAATTATGTGAATATCTATCATCAGGTTGAGGGTAAAATAGAATCCTTTTTACTCCGTAATTCTCTTAAAAATCTTGAATCTGGATTGCAGCGTCTGGGGATGGTTCGATGTCATCGTTCCTACATAGTAAATTTTTCTCGGGTACGTGTTATCTATAAAAATTCATCCAATCTTGTTATCGAACTTGATACACACGAGCGTACCCAGATCCCTGTTTCGAAAAATTATGCTGAAAATATTGTTCGGCAGTTCGTTTTCTACAACGGCGTTCACTAATCCAAATTAGACTACAGCTGTTGTGCTTGCATTCAACCAATAACGCAGAAAGGTTTAATCCCATCGATGATAGAAACAATCTCAAAAGATTCGTGTGTTTATCATACGAAATCGTGGAAAATAATTAACTTTGACGCTTTGTAAAGATAACCATAAAAATATACGCATACAATGGGATTCATAGACAAAATTGTACAAAAAATATTTGGTTCGAAATCCGAGCGAGATATAAAGGAAATTCAGCCAATTATTGAAAAGATACATCAAGAGTATGAAAAAATAAAGGTTTTATCTCATGACGAACTACGTGCGTTAAGTGCAAGATTACGGGATGAGGTGCGCGCTTCTTTTGCCGAAAAAGAGAAAGAGATTGAAAAATTAAAGGTATTGATCGATGATCCCCAGATAGATATCAGGGAGAAGGAAGACCTGTACAAGCAGGTTGAAGAGTTGGAAAAGGAAATAGACGAAATCATAGCTCGTAAACTTGATGAAGTACTACCAGTGGCTTTTGCCATCGTAAAGGACACCGCTCGTCGATTCTTCGAAAACGAAGAGATAGTTGTCACTGCTACAGATTTCGATCGAGAGCTCGCTGCTTCGTGTAATCATGTAGCCATAAAAGGAGATAAGGCAATTTATAAAAACCGCTGGATAGCAGGAGGTAACGAAATCCAGTGGGATATGGTGCATTACGATTGTCAGCTTATTGGAGGCGTGGTTTTGCATCAGGGTAAGATTGCCGAAATGGCTACGGGAGAAGGAAAAACGTTGGTAGCAACCTTGCCGGTATTCCTTAATGCACTTTCGGGTCGTGGAGTTCATGTGGTTACGGTGAATGACTATCTGGCCAAACGCGACTCGGAATGGATGGGGCCCCTCTATCAGTTTCATGGCCTATCTGTCGATTGTATCGACAAGCACCAACCCAGTACTCAAGCGCGAAGAAAAGCATATCAGGCAGATATTACTTATGGTACAAACAACGAATTTGGTTTCGACTACCTCCGTGACAACATGGCTACCTCGCCCGATGAGCTGGTACAACGTACCCACAATTATGCCATTGTCGACGAGGTCGACTCCGTGTTAATTGACGATGCACGTACCCCTTTGATCATTTCAGGCCCTGTGCCTAAAGGCGAAAATCATGAATATGAGCTTTATCGTCCAAAGGTAGAAATGCTGGTAAATGCCCAGCGAAAACTCGTTACGCAAATCCTTGCCGATGCCAAAAAAGCGCTTGACAGTGGTGATAAAGATAATGCTGGCCTACTACTGTTACGTGCCTATAAAGGATTACCAAAAAACAAGGCGCTTATCAAGCTGCTAAGTGAGGAAGGTAACAAAGCGTTGATGCTGAAAACCGAAAATTTTTACATGCAGGATAATAATCGTAACATGCATATTGTTACGGACGAGCTATATTTTGTCATCGACGAAAAACAAAACAGCATAGAACTTACTGATAAGGGTATCGACCTGATTACTGAGTCATCGCAAGATCCCAACTTTTTTATTCTCCCCGACATTGGCACCGAACTTGCTGAGATTGAACGCACCATTACCGACCCTGCTCAAAAGCTCGAAAAAAAGGAGCAGCTATTGCAGGATTATGCCATTAAAGCGGAACGGGTGCATACCGTCAATCAATTGTTACGTGCGTACACGCTTTTTGAAAAGGATGTAGAGTATGTCGTTATCGACAACAAGGTGAAGATTGTCGATGAACAAACGGGTCGTATTCTCGAAGGACGTCGCTATTCCGATGGATTACATCAGGCCATTGAGGCGAAGGAACGAGTACAAATTGAGGCAGCAACCCAGACTTTTGCAACCATCACGCTTCAGAATTACTTTCGCATGTACAAAAAGCTGGCGGGGATGACCGGTACAGCCGAGACCGAAGCAACAGAATTCTGGAATATCTATAAGCTGGATGTGGTGGTTATTCCAACCAATAAGCCAGTAATACGTATCGACTACGACGATAAAGTATATAAAACCAAGCGCGAAAAGTACAATGCAGTCATTGAGGAGATTGTTAGCCTCATCGAAGCGGGTCGACCGGTATTGGTGGGTACTACCTCGGTCGAAGTGTCGGAATTGCTTAGCCGTATGCTCAAAATCAGGGGAATAAAGCACAATGTTCTCAATGCTAAGCTGCACCAGAAGGAGGCTGAAATTGTTGCCGAAGCTGGTAAATCACGCACGGTAACCATCGCTACCAACATGGCAGGTCGTGGTACCGACATCAAACTTTCGCCAGAGGTGAGGGCAGCGGGTGGTCTTGCTATTATTGGTACCGAGCGCCACGAGTCGCGTCGTGTCGACCGTCAGTTGCGTGGACGTGCTGGTCGTCAGGGCGATCCCGGTTCCTCTCAGTTCTTCGTTTCGCTCGAGGATGACCTCATGCGTCTCTTTGGTTCCGACCGTATCGCTAACATCATGGACCGAATGGGACTGAAAGAGGGCGAAGTGATTCAGCATCCCATGATATCCAAATCGATAGAGCGAGCACAGAAAAAAGTCGAGGAAAATAACTTTGGCATTCGTAAACGATTACTCGAGTATGACGATGTAATGAATGCACAGCGCGAAGTGATTTACAAACGTCGTCGTCACGCTCTCTTTGGCGAACGTTTGAGCCTCGATATCTCCAATATGATGTACGACGTGTGTGAAAGCCTAATCTCTACTCATCTCGAAAACAATGATTTTGAAAATTTCAAGCTTGACGTTTTACGATATCTTTCCATTGAATCGCCCTTTACCGAAGAGGACTTTTTCAACTTATCTTCCGAAGAGCTAACCGACCGATTGTTCAATACGGTATGGGAGACCTACCAGCGTAAATCGGCTATGCTGGCAAAGCAGGCTTATCCGGTAGTGAAGGATGTATATGAAAATCAGAGCAATCGATACGAGAATATCGTTGTCCCCATATCCGATGGAACCCATGTATATCAGATCATGTCCAACCTGAAAAAGGCATACGAAACCCAGGGACTTGAAATTGTGCGCAGCTTTGAAAAAATTGCTATTCTGATTACCATCGATGATGCATGGCGTGAACATTTACGCGAAATGGATGACCTGAAACAGTCGGTTCAGAATGCTGCTTACGAACAAAAAGATCCTTTGCTCATTTACAAGTTTGAATCGTTCCAGCTCTTTAAGAGCATGGTTGAAAATATGAATCGTCAAATCGTTTCCATGCTGATTAAAGCACACATTCAGGGGACTGATCCGCATGCCATGCAAAATGCCCAGACCATGCGACGTATGGACATGAGCCGGTTGAGCCTTAATAAACAGGAAGCACCTTCGCTTACTCGTCCATCGGAACTGGCTACTAATCGCGAACAGCAAAAAGCACAACCCATCCGCGTGGAAAAGAAAATCGGTCGTAATGACCCCTGCCCCTGCGGAAGCGGGAAAAAATATAAAAATTGTCACGGACAAAATTTAGCCTAACTTTAAAACTTATTCACTATGGCAAGCATCAGAAAACTTAAAAAAAACCTGAATTACCTGACCGGTGAACTCATTAATGAGTGTCTGGCTTATCAGTATTTTAACAAAGAAGCAGATCCCGAAAAAGTTGAAAAGGTTCTGACCGGTATTATTGAAAACCACAACGACCTTATTTATCGTATTCACCATTGTAATGTGAAGGGTGATAAAAAGAAGGTGAAAGAGTATTTTCGGAGTATAATAAAGGACTGTGAAAAGAGCATTTCCTTGCTCGACCAGCTCGAAAAAAAGGAATAAAAATCCTTTAAATTGTTCATACAGTTTATACCATTTAAGGTCGTTCGCATGGTGAGCGACCTTTTTTATTGAAACGAGTATATAGCTGTTTTTACAAAGCCAGTATATTCATGCGGGGGCATGTTAAAGTGTGTATAGCCTTAGCAAGCGCGTGCCATCCTACTGCTTTAAAAAATTAAAAAATATTTTCGGATAAAATAATGTTTTAACTACCGAAGTACTTTTTTACAACTTTTAGTAAATTTGCAATAATATAATTATCAAAAAAACATGCCAGCAATACTAAAATCAAGTGATTTAAAGTTTTTAGACCAGGGTTCAAATGGTTTTGGGCCTGTATCGCGGTTAACTAAATATTCGGAGGTTAATAGGAAATCTCTTCTACAACTTGTTATTTTTTTAACTAAGCTTAAAAAAGAAAATTTGTTGGATGACAAACAATTTTCCGAATTAATTATTCTTGCCTGTACTAACTATATTGGAAATGAGATAGAGTACAAAGTTTCAAAGACATTGAATGATATTCTTTTTTTCAGAAAAATTATAAAATTATGATAGATGAAAATGAAAAAGGGGGTATAGAAAATAAATCGCATAATATAGAAGATAATACATATTCAGACACTTCTGGAGATGCAGATATTCTCAATAGTTTATCTCCAGAAATAAAAAAAATTGTTGAGATGGGTTTTTCCATGCAGCGAGTATCAGGACCCTTTCAAAATCCTTTGCTCTCTAAAATTAATGAAAAACATATTGATAAAATATTAGAGCTTGCAGAAAAAGAAGAAGCTAATTTATTTAAAGACACACAATCCAGCAAAAGGTATGGCGTTTTTTATTTTCTTACAATACTATTGTTTATAGTATTTCTTATTGTTTTTTTGATTGATAGGGATAAGTCGATGCTTTTATCTATCATGGAGAAGGCAGCATACATTTTGGGTGGTTTTGGAGGTGGTTATGGTTTAAAATCTTACCTTGATAATAAAAAGAAAGAATAGCAAATTTTAAATCCTAAGTCAGGATAACGGTTTTTGGATTCGCAATTTTTTTTCGGATTTAAATAATTTTATTTGCTCATAACTTCAAAAACAAATAATTAATGATATCTTAATACTAACCATCCAGGTAGGTATAAGTTTCCAAACAGCTTTAAATACTTAAAAGTTCAATAAATTTTCCATTCTGATGGAAACAATCTTTTATTTTTTCGACATTTGAAGTGTAATTTCATATTGTTACGGGTTGGCGAACAAATTGATAATCAATGCATGGATATTACAACGGATAGATCGCAAACTTTTTATCGACGCCTATCATTTATCTTACTGATCATCCTGTGGTTAGTATTATTTATTATCGACATAATGATGGGCAAAGTAGAGATAAAAGTCAGTGAATTATGGAATGCCATTTTTCAATCCTCTCAACATTCTGATGCTCAATTAATTTTATATAATTTTCGTTTACCTAAGGCCATTGCTGCCGTTTTAGCGGGAGTGGCTTTGGGCATAAGTGGTTTGTTGACGCAAACGTATTTTCGTAATCCATTGGCGGGTCCCGATGTTTTAGGTGTAAGTGCCGGTGCCAGTCTGGGCGTGGCTGTTGTAGTTCTTGTCTTCAGTCAGTTTATGCCAACCTATTTTTTTACTGTTGCTGGAAGTTGGACGATTATTTTGGCTGCATGTATTGGGGCAGGACTTACCATGAGTATGATTACTTTGATAGCGAGCATGATACGTGACCATGTAACCTTACTGGTATTGGGCTTGATGGTAGGAGCGGCTTTTTCATCGATTATTACTGTTATTCAGTATCTGAGCAACGAGTCGTTACTTAAATCTTTTGTGGTATGGGGTTTTGGTAGCATACGTCATCTGACTTTTTCGCATCTAGCGGTGATGACTCCTTTTGTTATCCTGGGCACTGTTCTTGCTTTTTTATCGATAAAAAGCCTAAATGCGTTACTGCTGGGCGAAAAGTATGCGCAAACCCTCGGTATACATGTAAACAGAGCACGATTGCTTATCTTTTTTAGTATAATATTTCTGGCCGGTACCATCACAGCTTTCTGCGGGCCTATTGCATTTGTAGCCATTACTGTTCCTCATCTCAGCCGAATGTTATTTCGAACCAACGACCATTTTGTACTGATCCCTGCTTCTTTAATGATAGGAGGGGTTATGGTGCTCTTAAGCGATATTTTGTCCCAATGGCCAGGTTCCGACATTTCACTTCCTATTAATGCACTTACCTCGCTAATGGGGATACCGCTAATTATTGCCATACTTTTGCGAAGAAAAATGGGTTAGTATGAACAGCGCACTTGAAGTACGAAACCTTCAGATAGGTTATTATCGCCGAAATAGAGATTTTAGCGCAGGACCTTTTTCATTTTCGCTGCAAAAAGGGGAACTGGCCATGCTCATTGGTCCCAACGGTGTTGGGAAAAGCACTTTACTAAGAACGTTGGCAGGACTAACCCTTCCCCTCTCGGGCGAGATTACCATCGATGGTGTCGCTATCGGTGATATTTCTCGCAGCGAGATAGCACGGTTGGTGGCTTTTGTATCGACCGAAACAAGTTTCCCTTTTTACCTTTCAGTGTATGATTTGGTATCGCTTGGTCGTATTCCATACCAGAACTGGATGGGCAGGCTTTCGGCTAATGATAAGCAAGTGGTGGAACAGGCTATCGAGCTGATGCAGATAGGGCACCTCAGACATAAGTCGTTGCAGGAAATAAGCGATGGGGAAAGACAAAAGGCGCTCATAGCCAGAGCATTAGCACAGGATACCCCTATGATGCTGCTTGATGAACCCACGGCTTTCCTTGATATTGTCAACAAACATTACATCATTCATCGACTGATTGATATAGCCCACCAACAAAGAAAGACAGTATTGCTTACTACCCACGATTTGAATGTTGCTATTGCAGAATCCGACCGGTTATTGGTCATGTTAAATGATCGCTTTCTGTGTGGTGCCCCTGAAGATTTACAGCTAAATAATCAGCTCAATCTACTTTTTAAGCACCAATTTCATTTTGATCCCCACTCAGGGACGCTTAAAAGAAACAGGGATTTGCACCATAAAGCCATTGTTTTAGCCCAACCTTCGGTGTCTCGAACTGTCATTCGACTTACCCAGAAAGCTTTAGAGCGCATTGGATACGAGTCGACCGATGCAGGGCACTATCTTAAAATAATGGTCAACAAGGTGGAAAATGAATATCAATGGAACGTAGAATCACCTGAAGGAGGAGAATTAGCTAGTTGTTCCAACCTATATACGCTATGCTGTTTTCTCAACGATTGTAAGCAATAATTTTAAAAACGACTTCTCCAGGCATCGTTGTTTTTCGTATACTTCAAATCTTTTAGCAGTCCCAGCGCATTGATGGTGAAGAAATAACTTTGTCTTGGACCAAAAGGTACTATCGAAAGACTCATTTCCCAACAGTGTAGGTCGCGATGAATATTGATTTGAGTGATGGTCATTTCCCTATTGGTAATGTCGTAGCCTGTAGAGAATGAAATTTTCCATTTTTTAGTAAGCGAAATATCACCTCTTAGACCAACACTCTGAACATACTGCGAACGGGTAAGTCTTGATGTGCCACGGATATAGCTGAAATTGTAATTGAGTGATAGATTCCAGGGAACCGAAAAGTCGGTGGTGGGCGTTGTAAGTTTGCCTGTCGTATCGGATACGGTAGGCGAGGGCTGGGTAAGGGGATTTTTTGATTTGCCTTCCGACGAGCTCAGGCTGGTGCTTAGCGATAAGGAAGCATTAGTCATACGGGCCAAGCGTCCTGATTTTAATTCATATACATTCTTCCTTCTTCCTAGCGAGTCGATCTGATATGGATCAAAGACGGCATCGAAGCGCAAAGTAAGTTTATTGTCGAATAGGTTTGTCCCCGACGCCATGGTGATATTCGACAGATTAAAAGAATCAGCCATTAAATTATAGCTCCCCGAAAAGTCAAGATTATCGAGTAAACTTATTTTTTTCTCCTTTTGAGCTGTATCTTGTGCGGGTAAATATTTCATCTCAAAATTATTACGCAGGCTAAAGCTTACATTAGCACTTTTTCCAGGTGGTGGCGAAGGGGTGCCATATTTGGTGCCTTCGAATTTTGAAACTGTACGCATACCTACCCCATTGTAGTATCGATAATAATAGTTGGGAAGAAATTCCGATACATCGGGGATAAAACTCAACGTTACCGAAGGAGACATGATGTGACGGATGGCCTTTATGCGAGAGTTTCGAAAAACAAACATTCCATATACCTTGGGACTATAGCCTGTTGAGATTGAGGGATATAGCGAGTGTCCATACACCCATTGGTTGTGAATTATTGTATCCACTTTCCCGTATCGGCCTGTAGCAGGATTGTAATAGAGAGAATCCCATTGATATGTGTAGTACTTTGGATAGGCTACTCCTTTATAATTGAGACTGTGGGTAAGATTGATGGATCGGGTAATTTTGATATTGAGGCTTAAGGGTATTTCGTGCGAAAAGCCTGTATTGGTGCTATCCATTACATGCTTGGTGAGCAAAAGGGAATCGGTGGTATATACGTCATTCTCCAGATTGGCGCGGTAGCTGAGCTGTATGTTTTCGTACCATCGGGGTGGTCCTACGGATTCTTCCTTGCGAAAAGGGTATATGGTATTCATATTGAAGGATAGCTGGGGTAAACTCATAAATACCTGCTTGGTTTCGTTGTTTTGGGTGTGTTTTAAGCTACCGCTGAGATTAAATGGGGAATTTGGCCATGTGCGGGAAAAGGTAATCCCCGAAGATCGGGTATTGGTAATGTAATCATTGATATTGTATGAGTTTCGTTTGTCGTAGCTGGAAGAACTGATATTCACATCGGCCGAAAACCGTGTGTTAGGATTTGCTTTTGCGTCCTGCGTATGTTGCCAGGTAAATTTGTAGTCGTTTCGTACGGCATAGTCGGGAAGCCCTTTTTCTGAGTACACCGATTGATTGAACCTGAAGCTCGTACTTCCTGAAAAACGATATCTAACCTTGTAATTCGACTGGGCAGCTATTCCCCAGGAACCTTTTGAATATACTTCGCCGGTAACCCGCGCATCAAGGTAATCGCTGATGGCAAAGTAGTAACCTCCATCGCGTAGCGCTAAGCCTCGTGCATAATCCTCACCATACGAAGGCATGAGAATCCCCGAAGCATAACTTTTTTTTGTATTGGGAACGTATCCAAAGGGTACAAAAATCATTTTGAAAGGGATATCAGCTACAACCAGATAGGCGGGTCCGGTAACGATTTTATCTTCCGGAACAGCAATAGCTTTGGTTAGCTTCAAATAAAAGTGGGGATGGTCGAGGTTGCAGGTGGAAAAACTGGCTCCTTTTAGATAAACCTCCCCGTCGGCGTTCCGTTTGGTGGAGTCGCCAATCAAATACCCGCCTCCCTGTTCAGTCTTGACAAAATAAACAAACCCCTTGCGGGTCTTAAAATTGTAGCGTATCCATTTTGACTCAAATTCATCGTTTCCGTCTTTAAACACAGGTTTGCCCACTTCTTTACCCGTGCTATCAGTAATGCCTGTAGCGTATACAGTTTGTTCGTTCATGTTAAAAGCAATGTAAGCTGCTTTGAGGCTTATCTTCTGGTATTCAACCTGGGCATCTCCATACAGATGTACCACTTTTTGATCCATGTCAAATACAATCGAGTCTTTGGCCGAATACTTGACCGGATCTTTTATATCTTCCTCAGTAGGTACTGGTTGAATAGCCACAGAATCAACCCCTCTTGATAGGCTGTCGCTAACATGGTTAATTGTGTCCGCTGTTTGTCCATTTACATGGATAATACAATATGTCAGAAAAAATATTTTAAGAAGGACTCGTATTATTTTGCTTTTCAACTTTTTCAACTTTATGCTATTTTTGTCCTATCAAAAAAACGCTCAAAACTAATTATTTTTTGCTTAGATTCATGCTTCAAAACGATTATATATCCCTATTGGTCAGGAAAACAAGGATTTGGGTTGGTTCATTTGTTTTGTTATTTTTTACAAACTTTATTAACGCAAAAGATATTGGCAGTAGTGTAAGTATAGTGGTTATTGATGCGGGGCATGGTGGTGAGGATCCTGGTGCACTGGGGAAAACCTATAAAGAAAAAGACATAACACTTGCTGTAGCTTTAAAGGTAGGAAAATGTATTGAGGAAAATTATCCTTCTGTAAAAGTAATTTATACCCGACAAACCGATGTATTTGTACCTCTGCATGAACGTGCTGAGATTGCCAATAAAAATCATGCCGACCTGTTTATTTCAATTCATGCTAATGCCACCAAAAACCCTGATGTATTTGGGATGGAAACCTATGCCATGGGATTGCATACT
This sequence comes from Bacteroidota bacterium, assembly GCA_029550865.1. GTDB lineage: Bacteria > Bacteroidota > Bacteroidia > Bacteroidales > DTGW01 > JAKPGM01. Next base: position 26,106 of record JAKPGM010000050.1, read on the forward strand.
AACGAGAAAAACCTGGAGGTTGCTAAGAAAGAGAATGCTGCTATTATCTTTGAAAAGGACTATACCTTACACTACGAGGGTTACGACCCCAATTCGCCCGAGTCTTTTATCATTTTTTCCTTAATGCAAAATACCTATCTTGCACAAAGTCTCGATTTTGCTGGCCATGTGCAAAGTAATGCCAGAGAAATTGCCAGTCGAAATGATCGGGGAGTTAAGCAAGCTGGGTTTTTGGTATTGTGGAAAACCACCATGCCAAGCGTACTTATCGAAATTGGTTATATCACCAATCCATCTGAAGAAAAATACCTGGCTTCCGAAGAAGGCCAAACGCAGATAGCTGCAGCTATTTGTAAAGCGTTTGGAGAGTATAAGCTGAAAATTGAATCAAACTCAAGACTGGCAGTCAACTCTTCCACTCAAAATGGCAATGAAAGCAAAAATGAGCCGATAAAGCAATCAATTTCCAATGATTCAGTGGTGTTTAGGGTTCAGGTTTTTTCATTACCGCGACCTTTGCCTCCTGACGCCGAACAACTCAAGAAATGTAAATCAAAATTAGGGATCGACCGTGTCGATGAAATCTATTTCAATAGCTATTACAAATATGTGGTGGGATACTCCAGTGATTACAATGAGATCCAGAAATTAGCCAAAGAAATTAAAAAACATTACCCCGAAGCATTTGTCATTGCCCTGAAAGGAGATACTATTGTGCCACTTAGCACTGTGCTGAAAAAATAATGCATATTTTTTCAATATGTTATGTAATTTTAATAATTATAATAATTTGCATGCGTTTTGATTGAGTCAAAATTATAACTTTAGGATGCAAAACGATAAAACTTATAATAAGGCGAACAGGCAATAAAAATCGCTTTAGTTTCAAGGTTCATTACATTTGATAATTCGCAGGCTAATACATCCGGCCTATTAAACAACATTTAAATTTTTCAGGATGAAGAAAGAAGTTAAAATTGGGTTGATTATGATTTTCACCCTGGGAATTCTTATCTGGGGGGTAAATTTTCTCAAGGGTCGAAATTTTTTCAGTCGTACATACAACTATGTGGTTATATATGACGATGTGAGCGGATTGCTCGAGTCGAATGGCGTATATATCAAAGGCTACAAGGTTGGCAATGTTCATTCTATTGATTTTTCTGACAGTACCCTCACAAGTTTGCGGGTAGTTCTTGCTATTGACAAGGATGTACACATTCCGGTTGGAACACGGGCACGGATATACAACCTCGATTTGATTGGGAATAAAGCGGTTGAGCTTATTTTTTCTAAATCGAAACAAATGCATAAGCCCTATGATACGATTATAGGCGAGGTAGAAATAACCATTGCCAAACAATTGGAACCATACAAGGTTCAGGCATATAATTTGCTCAATTCGCTCGATTCGCTTACGCATGCCATTATGCGAATATTTGATCCGGCAACCACAGCGCGAATTCGACAAACCGTCAAAAATATTGAAACCCTTACCGCTGGCATGGTGGATAACCTCGATAACACCTCGAAAAGTATTGAAAATATTAGAGTCTTCACGCAAAATCTGAAAGAAAACAATGCTCGGATTAATGCTACTATCAGTCAACTTCAAGCCTTTTCGACAGGACTGAACCAGTTACAACTCAAGCAAACCCTGAATCAGCTGGATACGGTACTTGCGCAGACACAAAACTTGTTGCTTACCATGCAAAGTGGCGACGGAACATTAACCAAATTACTTTATAGCGATAGCCTGTATCAAAACTTACAACGCACAATATTACAACTCGATTCACTATTAGTTGATATTCAGCAGCAACCCCGCCGATATCTGCATTTTTCGGTTTTTGGTCGCAAACAATAGAATGCCTTTACCTTCAAACTGCGATATTGAACATGAAGTTTGTCCAACTTAAAAATACCGTGATTGGGCGGTTTGAATTGTTTGAGTCCTTTCACGAAATTACGCATTTTATCAGCACACGGGTAGGTGGATTCAGTAGCGGAGACTTTGCTTCCTTAAATCTTGGCTATGGAACCGAAGATGATGCCGAAACGGTTACACGTAATCGGCTTTTATTGGCCGAAGATCTTGGTATTCCCCTCGACTGGTTTGTGTTTCCACGACAAACGCATAGCAATCATGTATATCGGGTAACCAATGCCGATCGGGGGCGGGGAAGTCTCGATCGGGAGACAGCCATTCCCGATACCGATGCTCTTGTTACTAATGCACGGCATACCTGTATTGTAGTTCAGGTGGCTGATTGTGTACCCGTTTTGCTATTCGCGCCCGACCAACGGGTAATTGCGGTGATTCATGCGGGTTGGAGAGGTACAGCATCTCGAATCGTTTCCGAGACTGTTCGGAATATGCAGGTAAATTATGGCTGTAAGCCAGCGGAGATATTTGCAGCTATCGGACCCTCTATTCAACAATGCTGCTATCAGGTGGGTGACGATGTGTATGAAGCCTTTGCCCATTGGAATGGCGATAGACAACAAATTTTTCATCGTCACCACAGCATGCTTATGCTGGACCTGCCCATGGCTAATCGATTATTATTGCTAAACGAGGGGGTTAATCCCGAAAATATTGTGATGGCGCCCCACTGCACTAAATGTACACCTGAGTATTTCTATTCGTCGCGTTTTAGCCATGGAAATACAGGCCGATTTGTTGTAGGTATGATGCTGTGGTAGAGTCTATTCAAACATGGCTTCGAAGACCCTTCGCCATTGCATGCCTTCGGGGGTAGGTTCAAATGTATTGTTGTGCCAGATGATAATTAGGGTACCCTCGTGTTGACGCACACGTTCGCGAATTTGTATCATGTCCTCGTAGGCCGCTTGAGGCGAATACTTAAGATAATACACATAGGTGGCATCCATGGCCTGAAAAGGAAAAAGTTTTAGGTTTGTTATCGTTTCTCGGGATAGGTCATAAAAAAAGAAAGGATGCGAAGTGCCTGCTCTGAAACCATTGATCGAAGCAAACCCCATCGAATAGTCCTCTGCTATGCCTGCCTGAATTAGATGCTGATAGGATACAGGGATTTGGAAACGGATGTAATGAAAACGGCTACGAACAATAGGATTACCTGATATTGATTCAAGTTTCTTTCGTTCAGCTTCAATAAGTGTGGGGTTGTCCAGGCTGTGGTAGGAGTTATGTAAACCTGCCAGTGCGAACGGTTTGTTTCGTCCAATGGCATCAATAAGGGCGCGTTTACGATAGGCAGCAATGGGGTCATGCGGCTTTTGCCCATTGCACAGGTAAAAATATATGGGCGTTACCGAATATTTGGCTGTTGTGATATTCAGAAAATCGAACGTGTCGTAAGGATCGGTTTTTCGCCCCAGTATAACCTCGAGTCGTGTTTTTAAGCTTTGCCACTCAGCTCGATAGACGTTTTTTACTGTACCCCCTATGGCATAAGGCAATTTTTTGAATCGATACGCATAGGGCATGTCTACGTCTATGGTAGGAAGATAGGTATAGGTGTGCTTTTTAAAAGTTAACCGAGGATAGAGCTCTATCAACTTGTTTTTCAATATTTTCACCCATTCATCCACCACTGGGATTGCGTAAAGATTGTTTGTGGCAAAAACACCAGTAGTGGGTAAGTAACGTCCATGACTATCGATTTGTGCAGTATTGTATTCTTCATATCGACTGAGAACGAAAAAAATAGCTGAAAATACATCAAATCCAAGACTGTCGGGATTAGGAGATTGAAAAATAAGCGGTACCTGCTGATGTAACTTAACGTCCGTCAGCTGATATGTTGTGGTACCTTGCTCTTTCAGCAACCCAGCGGGTATGATGTGTAATCCCTCTTTACCAGCAGCAGGCATGTAGCATATCTTTGGTAATGAAGAACTATTATATTCCTCTTCCTGCTGGCAGAGGATTGGCTCAATACCCAGTATATTCCCAAAGATATGTTGCACAACATAGCGTAGGCGAGGTGAATCAAATTCAGTTAGGATTACTATTTGTTGCAATTGCCCCATGTTTTTTTACCAAAAGTAAAGAAAAATTTTCTCGAGCAAAACCCAAATTGGATACTTACAAAATAAAATGGCTGAATGGAAATTATTGCCGTTCTTGAATTAGTTGGTGGTAATTCCCAACTGTTAGCGGTAGTTGTAGGGGTTACCGTAAGGTGGTACCTGTAGGGAATTGTACGCAAATCGCCACGTTGAGGAAGACGAGATCTATCATCCATAACTGGTAGATGATAGGTTTTTCCACAGGATTAAAAAAAACCGTTGTCGGGATTTTTTTGTACATTTTTTGCAGCAATTGCTAACTTTGAAATTTATTATGAAATAAAGATTAAGCAATTTATGTTTTTATGAAACGAGCATGTATGGCAGTATTCACAAACAAGTATGAAAATAATTTTTCATGCCTGCTTGATTTTAGAGCACAAAACATATTACATGCGAGTTCCATCCGACCACTATAAAAAATTAAAAAATATTTACGGATGAAACCTTCATGATTGTGCTCAAGCACAAACACACAATGAATAAAATGGGGAATATTATCCCTATAACGAAATAGAAAAATGGATTAAATAATTAATATTCAACATATTAAATAATTTTATTCGGATGAAAAAACAGCTGCTGTTCATTCTGAAATACTTTCTTTTCTGGTTGCTATATTTTCTGTTCGTCAAAGCTTTTTTCATAGTTTTCAATAGTTCGTATCTCAAGGGGTTGCCATTATCTGTCTTGCCTCAGATTTATTGGTATGGAATGCGGCTCGATATATCGGCGGCTACCTATGTATTGGTATTGCCGTATTTTTTGTTGCTTGTCATGCAATTTTTTTCTTTGTCCTTGTGGCAAAAAGTGGTTAAAGTTTACACGTATTTTTTGCTTATTTTCTTTACCTTTCTGGTTATTGTAGATGCCGAGCTGTATGGATATTGGGGTTTCCGGCTCGATCTTACCCCTTTGCAATATATGGACACACCAGGAGCTATGCTGGCATCGGTATCGGCCTGGGTAGTGATAAGGCAGCTACTATTAGGTGCACTCATCGTTGTTTTGTTTATTGCGCTTTACCGACGTATGTTGGGTAACACAACGATGAGCCAGGTAAAAAATATAGGTTTTCTCGCCGTTTTGTTGCTACTGTTTGGGTCATTGATTATTCCCATACGGGGTGGGGTGGGGCTTGCACCGCTGAATACTGGTTCGGCCTATTTTTCCAATTATACCTTTGCCAACCATGCTGCTATCAATGTAGTGTGGAATGTAGGTTTTGCTTCCTTGCAGACCGAAACACGAAAAAATCCTTATCGGGTAATGTCGGCAGATAAGGCTACTAAGCTGGTAGAAAGCTATCTGGCTTCACCATCCGATACTACCATTCAATTGTTTAGCTATCAGGAAAGACCTAACGTAGTGTTGATCGTACTGGAAAGTTTTATGGCAAAGTTACTTCCTGCTGCGGGAGGCAACCTGGCGGTTGAGGCAACTCCTCGCTTGAATGCTCTGGTAAAGGAAGGAATATTCTTTCCCAACGTATATGCAACCGGTACGCGTTCCGATAAGGGACTTATCTCCATCATAACTGGCTTTCCGGCTTTTCCCAATGTGTTGGTCATGCGTTTTCCCAATAAAACTGAAAAACTCCCTGCTATTGCCAAAGATTTACGAAACGAAGGATATAGCACTGCTTACTACTATGGTGGCGATATTGATTTTGTATCGATGCGAAGTTTTGCTAAAAATGTAGGTTTTAATAAAATTGTCAGCATGTCCGATTTTCCTCCAAGCACCTACAATGCCAAATGGGGGGTGCACGATCATGTTGTGTTCGAAAGGCTTTTGAACGATCTGGATACTGCTTCTGCACCGTTTTTTTATACTTTTTTTACGCTAAGCAGTCACGAACCATTCGATGTGCCTATGAAAACGGTTATCGTTGGTTCTGACGATGATCACAAGTTTTTAAATTCTGTTTACTATACCGATAGCTGTCTGGGAAGCTTTATCGAAAAGGCTAAACAAAAATCGTGGTGGAAAAATACGCTCATTGTCCTCATAGCCGATCATGGGGTATTGCGTCTGGGAGTTCACGATGCTTTCGATCCCGAACGTTTTCATATACCCATGCTTTGGTTGGGGGGTGTTATTACCAAGCACGCCGTCGTTACATCGGTGGTATCGCAAACCGATGTCCCTGCTACCCTGTTGAAACAGCTGGGTGTCAATCCTGTTCAGCCTTATCCTTATAGTCGCAATGTGCTTGTACCTGGTTACAAGGGTATTGCTGTGGGAGCATTTAATAGTGGAATTAATGTGTTTGCGGAAAAGCGTATTGTCGCTTACGATTATACCGACAAAAAAATAAAGTACCAAAAGGGTGATTCGATTGAATCTCTACTTGAATTTGGAAAAGCTTACTTGCAAAAAAGCTATGATGATTTTCTTCAAATGAAATAAGCATGATAAAATTTATTGAGGTAACCATCGAAGATATTCCCTTATTGCAGCGTTTAGCCCGAGAAATATGGTATGCTCACTATCCATCCATCATTTCGCTGGAACAAATTGCATACATGCTCGATTGGATGTACAGTTCCTCTACTATAACTGCCGAGTTGACGGAGGGTTACCAATGGAGAATTATCCAGCAGGATGAGTTGCCTGTTGGTTTTCTTGCGTATAATTTTGAGAAAACTCAGCTAAAAGTTAAACTTAACAAGTTATACGTTTTGCCTGCTTACCATAAACAGGGTATTGGACAGTTAGCCCTGCAATATGTAATTGCTCAGGCAAGGCAAATGAATGCACAGGCAGTTTATCTTACTGTTAACAAAAAAAACCAGAGTGCTATATCCGCCTATCTCAAAGCTGGCTTTTACATCGAACGAAGCGAAGTTTTTGATATTGGTCAGGGATTTTATATGGACGATTATGTCATGCAGTATGACTTAAGCTGATCTCTATAACAGTGTTTTTTGAAAAATTTTTGATTATTTTTACCCCAATCCAATAACAATATTAATCTAAAACCACAAGCTATGGAAACAAATGCTTCTACAAATTCGACAAACGGTATGGAACTCAACCAGAATTCTGTGAAATACCTGTCATCTATCCAGAAATGGACGTATTTCTTTGCTATCGTTGGATTTATTGGCATTGTCATTTTATTGCTGGTTGGTCTTCTGGCAAAAGCTATTTTTAGTGCAATTAATCCTCAGATGGGAGCTGGCGCTACTGTTTTGGGAGTTATATACATAGTGTTTGCTTTGATTTATTTTTTCCCAGTACTTTACCTGTATCGCTTTTCGCGTTTTGCTAAACAAGCTATTCAGGAAAATAATGCCAACTTAATGGAAGAAGCGCTTCGCAATTTTAAACTGCATTTTCATTTTATCGGGGTGTTAACCATTGCGATATTGGCTTTATATTTTGTTATCCTGTTAGGATATGTTCTTGGAACAATATTTTTAGGTTAAACCTCTTAAATACATTGTTTTGAATGGCATATTGGCGAGTGATAAGATGGATGTTGATATGTACAAGTTTGTGGATATCATGGTCGGTGGAAGGGCAGATATTGTCTATTTCGAGTATTGATAAGGCGTTTGTTAAGGCTACCGACCGGATTGCGCTATATGCGTTACCACGAACAACTCTGGAGATTCGATGCCATATATCATCGCGCCAACAGGTGGTTGGACCATATGCCCAGTATGCTCGTGAGTTTTTGGGTCGCGAAGAAATTATGCATCCCGCAGTCCAATGGGATATCGATAGCGTATCGATTGTACCAGTTACCTCTTTCGACCCCTCACAGATATACCTGGTAAAATTTGGTAAAAAGATTGATTATCGTGTTTTCGAAGAGATGACACGGAAGGGATTTATTATTTTTCCCTTAGACAACAAAAAGGCGGTAGGGTATTCCGATTCAGTTGTCAATCTTTCAAGAGAGTCGGCCGTGTGGTCGATACTTGATCTTCCCTTTGCTTCAAGTAGCAGCGATACCATTTATCAGGTGGTTAGGAAAGATTCGTTGCTCATTCGGCAGGCTGTGGTAAAGCCTCGAAGTGCCTCGCTAACCCCGTATGAAAGGGCTAAGGAACTTGCTAAACAGATTCAACAACTTCACCAGCGTCGCATGGATCTGATTATGGCAGAGGATGACCCTGTGCCTGCTAATGAAAAATCGGTGCAATGGCTGGCCGATCAGCTGAAGCAGAAAGAAGAAGAGTATTTGCAGTTGTTTCTGGGGAAAACAGTACCTCAAACCTACGTGCATACTTTTTATTACTTGCCTACCTCTGGGGAGAAAGTTCAGTCAGCTGAGATTTTTTGGTTTTCTCCCCAGCGGGGCATATCTACAAAAACGGATGCTTCGGCTATTCCTGTTTATATAACGATAGAGCCACAGAATACCATCTCTACAGTGCGTGACTATCAATCGTTGCTGACTACTTTCTCTGCCCCTTGCATATTGTACCGTGTCCCCGATATAGCCAGGGTTTCAATTAGTTGGGGCAATAGAGTACTCACCCGTGTTCAACTACCGGTATATCAACTTGGGGCATTGGTTCCCTGGTTTCCAACCGAGCCGTAAAAAATCACAAAAATTTAAGACAAACAGGCATAGGAACCGCAAAGGTGTATACTTCTTTTAGTGAACCATCGTTTTGTATGGTAAAAACGACAATATTATTGCTATCCTGATTGGCAACGAGTAAGTAGCGACCCGAAGGATCGATACAAAAGTTTCGCGGCGTGCGTCCTCCCGAGAGAGTGTGTCCTATCGCGGATAATCGTCCAGTTTGGGGATCAATGCTAAAGCAGGCTATATTGTTGATTTCGCCGCGATTGGTGGCATATAGATATCTTCCATTGGGGGTGATATGCACGTCTGCTGAGCCAGGATAACGATTCTCGCCACTATCGACTGTCGAGATGGTTTGAATATTCTCGAGCCTACCATTGCTTGGATTTACATTTACAACCTCGATGGTACCGGCAAGTTCTGACAAAACATACATCCATCGACCGCTGGGATGTATAGCCAGATGTCGTGGTCCGGAACCTGGTGCAGTGGCATAAGAGTCTGTTGAGCCTATTAGTTTTTTCTGCAACGTATCAATCGAAAAGCAATGTACTCGATCGATTCCTAAATCGGTAGCATAAATTCTGTCGTTGAAAGGATTAGGCATAATCATGTGGGCATGAGGGCCTTCCTGCCTGGACGCATTGGGTCCTTTTCCTTGATCCTGAATGACCGATAATGCCTGGGTAAGACGCCCATCGGTACCGATGCCAAACATGGCAAAATTCCCCGTACCGTAGTTAGCTACCAGTATGTATTTTCCTGTATTGTCGATACTTACATAGCAAGGGTAATTACCCCACGAGGGTACGCTGTTGATAAAATTCAGATTATAAGAAGAATCCACACGATACGCACTTACCTGGCCTGGGCTGTTTTCGTTGACGCAGAACAGAAACTTTTTGTTCTGCAACAGACAAAGATAGGATGGGTTGCTTGCTTTTACCGTGTGTAGTAGTTCGAATTTCGTTGAATCAATGTTAACACGGTACACATAAATGCCCTCCGAGTGGCTATTGCCACTGCCCGAAGTATAGGTTCCTACATAGAGAATATATGCATGGTTGCTGTTTACATTATTTTCGGGTTCTTTTCCAGTAGACTTACAGCTGGGAAGCAGACAGATTAGCGAAAATCCCATGAGCAAAAATGCGATTTGAGTTTTCATGGCAGAATGGGTTAATTATTGGATAATTTGTAGTCGGGCAAATTTAAGCAATAGCTTTTTTTCACCCTCAGTGTCAAAATGGACGGTAGCCTTTTGATTGGGTTCCGTTCCCTCAATCGATACCACAGTACCCTCGCCAAACTGGTGATGAATGACCCGCATTCCTGCTTTCAGGTTTCCTTGAAGGCTTGTTGCCGTTTCATTATTGGGCGTTGAGGCCGAACGTTGGCTGGCTGTGTTTATATCCAGCAAGCGGCGCTTCTGAATGAGCAGGGCATTACGTACCTGCGATTGAACCACCGGATCGGGGCGTCGGCGAGCATCTTTATTGTTTTCGAATTCTTCGTTTTCGTTAAAAAGATTGTCGAGTGTCTTTAGTTCCTGTGCCTTATAATCGACATATTTGGGGTCAATTTCAAAAATAAAACGGCTGGGGGAGCATTGTACGGGTTTTCCCCATCGATAGCGATTTTTGGCATACGATATCATCACCCGCTTTTTGGCTCGGGTAAGAGCAACATAAAATAAACGGCGTTCTTCCTCTATCTCTTCATCTCTGCCAAGAAGCATACTGGAAGGGAAAAGTCCTTCTTCCATGCCGGCTATGAAAATGTAGTCAAACTCCAATCCTTTGGCAGCATGAATGGTCATCAGGCTGACCTTGTTATTGTCGTCATCATCGTCAATTTCGGTGTCGGAAAGTAATGAAACAGTACCCAGGTATTCAGCCAGGCTTGGGTTGCCGTTTTCTTGCTTGCTTTGTTCAACGAAATCTTTAATGCTATTGAGTAACTCTTCAATATTTTCGAGACGACTGATACTTTCGTAACTGGTTTCGGATTTCAAATCGGATAGCATCCCACTTTTCCGAAGCACCTCTTCGGCAACCTCGTAGGCATCGTTTGTGCTGGCAAAGGTTCGAAATTCTTCGATCAAATTTTTGAATGCTGTAATTTTGGCCAAGGTATTACCTGCCAATTGTAAATCGTAAGCAGAAGGTTGCCCGATAACTTCCCACATGCTAACCGTATGTTGCGATGCAGCCAGTTCTATTTTTTCGAGCGTTGTATCGCCAATGCCACGGGCTGGATAATTGATAATACGTTTAAGCGCTTCGTCGTCTTTTGGATTTTCAATTAAACGCAGGTAGGCAAGCAAATCTTTTATCTCCTTGCGTTGGTAGAACGACATTGAGCCATAAATTCGATAGGGTATGTTTTTTTTGCGAAGTGCTTCCTCAAAAATACGGCTTTGGGCATTGGTTCGATACAGTACAGCAAAGCGTTGATAGGGTACCTGTTGCGAGAGACTGATGTTCATGATTTCACTGGCTACCTGGTAGCCTTCCTCGTGGTCGGTATTGAGCTCTAAAATCTTAATCGGTTCCCCCATCTCTTTATTTGAGAAAACCTGCTTGGGTATTTGTCCTTTATTTTTCGCAATAACGCTATTGGCAGCATTGACAATGACCTGTGTCGAGCGATAATTCTCTTCCAGTTTAAAGAGGGCGTGTTGAGGATAATCGTTTTTAAAGTTGAGGATATTCTCAATACGAGCACCTCGAAAGGCATAGATGCTTTGGGCGTCATCGCCAACTACGCAGATATTCTGATGAAGCTGTGCCAGCTTTTTTACGATGTAGTATTGCGCAAAATTGGTATCCTGGTACTCATCCACCAGGATGTATTCGAACCAATGTTGATATTTTGCCAGCGCTTCGGGAAAATCGCGAAAGAGAATGTTGGTATTGAGCAAAAGGTCGTCAAAGTCCATGGCATCGGCTTTCTTGCACCGAATGGTATAAAGCCGGTAGATGTCGACCATCTGAGGCATGTTAATCCTACGGTCGTTTTCCAGTAGCAAAGCATTGCTCTGATAGCTGGCTACGGTAATAAGATCGTTTTTGGCTCGTGAGATACGCGACTGTACTTCGTTGGGTTTGTATTGATCGGGATTGAGATTAAGCTCTTTAATTACCGATTTAATCACACTGCGCGAGTCGGTAGTATCGTATATCGAATAGCTCGATGAGTATCCAAGGAGTGCAGCTTCACTACGAAGAATTCGGGCAAATATCGAATGGAAAGTACCCATCCAGAGGCTGCGAGCATGTTCCTGTCCAACCAGCTGTCCGATACGCTCTTTCATTTCGTTGGCAGCTTTATTGGTAAAGGTTAATGCCAAAATTTTCCTCGGCGAAACCCCCTTGCTTATCAGATAAGCTATTTTGTATGTCAGTACCCGTGTTTTTCCCGATCCCGCCCCTGCTATAACCATCTGTGGACCACGGTCGTATATCACTGCCTCTCGCTGCACCGGATTGAGCTGTTCTAATATCCTTTCCATCGCTACGGAATTTCCTTCAAAAATACAACTCCCCCCTGAGTTATTCGCTGTTCGAATCAAAAAATTACCTACAAGTTTTCAACATACCCCATCGTTTCAGTTTATTACATTTTCGATTCCTACTGCGTAAATGATTTGAATGATTTTATTTATCCTTAGAACAATACTTGGCCAATTTTTGTGTTTTATTAATTTGAACAAAAATTTAATTTGCAATGGTGGGTTTATCCCTATATTTGTTGCAAAATTGTATAAAAATATTCATGAGATTTCGGACATTATTGATATTGAGTATATGTGCCTCGATGCTGGGTGAGGGGGAGATTAGGGCACAGTTGTATGCGCCAACCGCCGATTATCAAACGTGGATTAATTATACCGGTTCTAACCCGCTTCGAGTAAGGGTATTTGTGTTTAATCAAAATGAAAGTAACTGGGGTACCCATTGGGGAAGGATAGAAGCGGTATCGGTCGATTCTACTACGGGTTGGACTTTTCAATGGTCGGTGCTCGATCAGACCAATTTTCAGTTTGTCGATACCCTTGCACCGCTCATTAATGTTCAGGTGGCAGCACTCGATAATTTAAATTTTGGTTGTTATCGTATACGAATGCAAAAAGGATCAGTCGATACCTCATTCATTGCCTGGGTAATCATCAATCCTTTGCGGTTTCATCTGGTAAAAACCGACGACGGATATGTCAAGGAATTTGAGTACACCTGCGATTTTCTTGATTTGCGTGCCATTCCTCGCAACGATACTAAATTCGACGCCGACCTGCGTTATGTTCATAATGATTATTTTTTGTGCCCTCATCCCTACACGGGTGATTTGTATCGGCTGTCCAACGAGCTTAAGTGTAATTGGGAAGGTAACGATGGTTCTTCGTATGTGACCACCAAGCCACAGCTTCGCATTTATCAGCCCCCAGCACAGGATACGCGGTACAAGGTAGATGTTACCGATGCTTTTGGAAATACGGCCAGCGACCAGATTACCTATCGTACCATCAATACCAGAGCCGATTTTAAAATTTTTCTGGCCGAAGATACTATTGCCGGAAGCTTTAAAAGCAGATACAAAGAGGCAACGGAAGGCGAGGCACGATTGTGGGCACGTTTTGAGAATACTTCGAAAAACGGGGTAAATTTTACCTGGCGGCTATCCGATCTCATGCTTAATGCTGCCGACTCGGCATACTACCTGCGCACAACGACCGACTCTACCGCTACCATCGAGGATGTGCAGTATTCTTTCCCGCGTACCTACAAGATAACCCTTATCTCGGAAAGTCCACGTTTTTGCGTCGACAGCATTACCAAAGAAATTGTTATAAAACCATCTAAAATGGGCGATATGGGGAAAAATGCTTTTCCTAAGGTGATAACGCCCAATAATGATGGGATTCACGATTATTTCTATATTAAAGTAGATAATTCCGATACCATTCAGTCGATTGAATACCTTAGCCTGCGGATATACAACAGTAGGGGCAGTAAGGTATATGAATACAAAGGCAAAATGGCCGATGGCTGGAAGGGTTGGGACGGCAAAACATTGTGGGGATTAGATGCACCAACTGGTATTTACTACTATTATTTCGAGGCAAAGGGCTATGGCCCCTTTGCTTCTACATCGGGCAATAATACCGAACAGTCGGCAGGTACAACAACAGGCCCCCGGAAAGTTTCAGGCAAAGGATATGTATATCTGATTCGCTGATTTTTCAATCACAAAATCCATCTGTTGAGGATATTCTTATTGTGTAGTTTTTTTTCTGTGCCATTTTTTCCACAAAGGATTGATCAGGCGTACACTTCCCACTGCAATGAGTATTATTCCTACAATGAAGATTATCACAAACGAACCGAGGTAATTAACGTTTCTCAACTCTTCATTTTCGGTAATAACTTTCAGTGTTCCCTTTACCGAACCTATTACAACAAAAATACCTACGAGTATGGCCATTGATGCTACAATCTGATTTTGTCGGGTATCGGTCGCTTTGAAATACTCAGTTTGTTTGAACTGGCTGTACCGCATACGTGCGTGTTTTCTGGCTCGTGCTCGGATACGCTCTCTCTCAGCTTTCAACCATTCGTCGATAATAGCCTGCGCTTCACGATTGCTTTCGTAAGAATAATCACGAGAAGAAGGGGATACCGAGGCCTGTGTAAGCTGTCTGATGATAAATTCATAGGCTTCGGTAACTGCAATAAACCGTTCCTGTGCATCGGGGCTGGGATTAACATCGGGATGATATTTCCGGGCCAACCGACGATACGAACGTTTCACCTCGTCAATGGTTGCATCACGACTTACCCCTAATATGGCATAATAGTCCACCAATTTTTTATGTTAAAGATATGCTTTTTTTCAAATTTTAGCGAAGAAAATCCATGATTGTGTTCCAAGTACAAACACCAATAAGGGTGCTAAGTAGTTTAAAGAACGCTAAGAAATATCGCTGTGAGCTTTGCAACTACTTTACGGTTTTGCGTTAAATCCACCTTCATTTATTGCGTACCAGTAATGCAACTTCGGGCACTGTTGACATTAAGGCTATCCTTAACTGGATTAAAAGTAAGGGAATCTTTGGCGATATTACTGTGTACAAGGTTCAGCTGAGATGGGAAATAACCTCTTCGTCAGGAGGCCTCGATTTTCAGATGAATTCCTACAGCGTTACTGTTCAGTAACAAATTTTAAAAAATTAAGAGAGGCTGCCTTTTTAGGTAGCCTCTCTTTTTTGGGTCGTTTGAATTTTACTTATTAGATGCGTTAGCAGAAGAATCGATAGATAAAAGTTCAATTTCGAAAACCAGCACTGAGTTGGGTTTAATACGACCCCGGGGATTTCCAGCAGCCCCGTAGCCTAATTCAGCAGGTATCCATACACGATATTTCGAACCTACTGTCATAAGTTGAAGAGCTTCGGTGAAGCCAGGTATAACACCTCCTACAGCAAAAGTAGCTGGTTGTCCACGTTCGTACGAACTATCAAACACAGTACCATCGATAAGCGAGCCCTTGTAATGAATGCTTACCATGTCGTCTTTGGTAGGATGAGGGCCCGTACCTTCTTTCAATACTTCATACTGTAAACCGCTGGCAGTGGTAATTACTCCCTTTTTTTCTTTGTTCTTTTTCAAAAATTCCTGTCCTTCCTTCAGGTTCTTCATACCCTGCTCCATTTGCAGTTTTGTGAAATATTCCTGAATGTACATGCCAGCATTTTCAGGCTTAATCTTTGTTTCTCTTTTGGCCAATACATCTTCTACAGCTTTGCGGAATACTTCGGTATTGAACGAGGGTAAATCAGCTTCTTTAAGGTTTTCGCCAATTGATACCCCAATACAATAGCTCAGACTATCGATGTCATTTTTCAATTTTACTGAGCTGGATTTTTGATTACACGAGGCAAACACAATGCTTCCAAGAACAACTACGATGAATAATTTTTTAATGCTCATTGTCTTAAATTTTAATAGTAAGGGCACGATGTTATTTCTGTGCCTTTGTTGTTAAACATTATTTTTATTAGTTAGATGCAGGACTGTCGGAGGGGGTATTTTCACCCTTATCCACCGAAAGCAGTTCAACTTCGAAAATTAGCACACTGTTGGGTTCAATACCGGGGATGTTTTGTTCGCCATATCCCAGTTCAGCAGGGATATAAAGCATCCATTTGCTTCCAGGTTTCATCAGCTGTAAAGCTTCTGTCCAGCCCTTAATTACTCCATTAACGGCGAAATGAGCAGGTTCGCCCCGATCGTAAGAGCTGTCAAATACTCTACCATCGATGAAAGTCCCCCGATAATGACAGGTTACTTCATCGTTGATGGTGGGCGATTGCCCCTCTCCTTCCTTAAGAACCTTATATTGCAGGCCACTGGGTAAGGTAACTACACCTTCCTTTTTGCTATTTTCGGCCAGGAACTTTTTGCCTTCTTCCAGATTTTTCTGGGCTTTAGCCTGATGTATCTTCATCATGTAATTTTGCATGATGGTATTGACCTGTTGTTGGGTAAATAGCGATTCTTTATCAGCGAGAGCATCCTTTATAGCTTGAAGAAATAACGTCTCATTCAGCTGGACAATACCGGCCGATTTTAGCGATTGGCCAAGTACGCTCCCTAAGCTATATGATACGGTGTCGAGTTCATTCTTAAGCTGGATGGGCTTATCCTTCTGGGCATAAACACTGGTGATGCCACACACGAGAACGAAAATAAACAACTTTGATTTGAGCATACGATTAGATTTTAATTAATAAGTACACAAAGGTAGTCAAATTAGTTAACTAAGGAAAAAATCTTATAATTATTTATAGCTTACCATCCCGGAAGAATATTCAGGTTGATTCCGGCATATTTCTGACCATCTTTTAGATACGGAATAGCATAATAGGGTTCCAGAATCATGTACCCGAATAAATTGATACGGAGGGAAATACCATAGGTTATCAACGGATATCGGTAATAGGCATAATCGATATTGTAAATAGAATTTGGAGTGGCCGTAAGAAGATTGTTGTAGTTAAGGGGTAAACTTTCATTGGCGCGCATGTTAAGGGTAAGTTTATTACCAGGATTCCAGGCAATACCAGCATCGGTAAAAAACGATAGTTCAGAAACGAAGTATTTAAAGGGTATCAGGCAGAGCCGCTCGGGTCCGGTAAAAGGAATACGAAGTTCGAGATTGGCTACTCCTATTCGGCTACCAAATAGCATCGATTGTTCGGCCAATGAACTGCTTAAGCCTACAAAATTGTAAAAACCACGCACCAGCCAGGGCCAGCCGATATATAAAGAACGAACAATATAATCGTTGCTGCTTTTTCCGTATCGACCTTGAAAATATATGCGCATAGCCAGTGCCATGGGATTAATGAAAAAGTATTTTCTGTAATCGGCTATAACACTGGTAAAACTATATTTTCCTAGATATTGCTCAACTTCCAGATGAAAACGTTGTCCTCGCAAGGGTGATGCGATACCATAGTAAGCATTGTCAAGCGTATAAGCCAGTCCAAAAGTTGAAACGAAAAAACCAGGGGGTTTGGGAAGGTTTTTAATTCGTCCCAGGTAAGAGGTATATCCCAGATTATTGATTAAATATTTTTCACGCTGAATATAGTAGCTATAATAGGCAAGCGAGGTTGATGCCTCAATGCGTTGGGTTTGACTGAGAGGACGTACGGCAAATAACGTTAAAGCATCCTCGAAAATCCACTGAATGTCTAAGTTGAGCACATCATAGGTATTTCCCTGTATGGTGTCGATAGTGTAGCCGTAACTACCATATTTGTAGGGGATATGCGACATCGCTACGCCCCAATCCACTTTATTCTTGTTATTAATAAATGCCACTGCTCCGCCAAAATCCTGTACCTGTCCGTTGATGGAAAGGCTCGAGTACAACTGATAATTTCCAACAATGTCGCTAAATAACATATCGACGCTACCGGCCATGCCGGTTCCATAGTACGAACTTACTGCTACGCCCATATTGGAACCGCCAATGTAATCGAGTTGAAATTTCGATCGATAGGGAACAGGTTTTAAAGAATCTTCTGGAATCTGTATGGTTGGTTGGTCGGCAAGCAGGTTAGTATTAACAATGTCCTTACGTTGACGGGGATAAGGAGGTAACATTGCCAGATCGAAATTAACCTCCAGCGGATTTACCTCGATACGATTAAATTCGCTTGCCCGTGCAAAATAAATATTATAATCGCCTTTGAAGTAGTGAGTATAGAGTATTGTTTCAGCGTTTCGGGCAACCGTTATGGCAGGGGTAAATTGTGTTACTCCCGACAGACCTGTAAGCAAATGGGTGAGTCGATATACCTTTGCCGAGTCGAGTCGGTATTCATACAAATTACGGATACCATTGGCATCGGAGATGAAATAGATACTCTTTCCGTCGGAACTAAACTGAGGATTTAAATTATCACAGCCAGGGAAAACAGGTATTCCTACTTTTTCGCCTGTTGTAACGTCGAGTATAGAAAGGTAGTAGCCTTTTTTGCCAGGAACCTGTAAAGTGTCGAAGGGGCTTTGGTCGGTAGCAAAAACTATTTTTTTGCCATCGGGGCTCCAGGCTGGCATTAAATTACAAAAAACATCCCGGGTTAAGTTGGTAACACTATTATTTATGAGGTTAAAAGCATACAGGTCGGTTACCCCCTCTTTTAGCCCGGTAACCACAATGGTGTTACCATCGGGACTCCAGGTAGGATTGCTAAAAGCTTCGAGTCCGGGAATATCTACTTCACGAGTTTTCCGCGGATGCTTGATATCGATGATGAGCAATCGATTCCTCCCTTTACTGAATGCAACAAAGGCAAAATAACGTCCATCGGGGCTCCATGATCCACCCGATTCCAGGTAGTTGAAATCATCTATTTGATTATTGCGGATGGTGCTGGATATTTTTTTAACTATTTTCCCTTTTGCCACGTCGGCCATGTAAAGGTCAAAGGTAAATAGGTCTTTTTCTGAAAGGAAAATAACATATCGGCCATCGGGGCTGAGGGCAGGGGCAATATTCATGGCTCCTGCATTTTTTCGTGACAGTATTTTGTTACCTGTAGGACGTTCGATGGTATCGGGGAGTAGTTTAAAATAATACTCTTTCATGCGTGTTTTCCATGCATTAGAGAAGGCTTTTTCGTTCAGGTGGGTGAGGCTATCCAGTGCACGTTCGTATCCTAATTTTGTGGTTAGATCAAATAGGGGTAAAATGATAGAGTCGCCATAAATACCTGTAACAAATGCCCAAAAAGCCTGACCATAGCGATAAGGAAAATATTTGTACGAACGTGTCATATCCTCAAGGGTGGGGAAATCGTTGTTGAGTAAGGCGTCTCGCATCCACATGGCCGTGTGAGGATCGACACTACCAATCGATAGATACTCGGACATACCTTCTACCATCCACAGAGGAATATTTCGTACACTTCGCATCTGAGTGGAATCCTCACCCAGCAATAGGTGGTATTGAAAGGCATGAACCAACTCATGCCCGAGAACATGATCGGTCTGTGCTGCCGATTCCATAACGGGCATAACTACCCTGTTCTTTAACGATTCTGTTACACCGCCAGTACCCACCCCAATCACACCTGAAATAGCATTGGTCTGTTGAAAATCAGCATGATTGGCATAGATGATGATCGGATTCTTTTCCTTGAAAGTATCCTTAAAAATCATTAGATGACGTTCGTACCACTTTTCGGCATTGATAGCCAATGATTTGATTACCGAATCATTCTGAAAATAATGATATATCTCGAAATGAGGAGTAGTAAAAACTTTGTAGTCGAAAATCTTATAATCGGGCTTATTGGGTCCATTAAAAAATTGAGCTTCCATTGGCACATCCTGTAGGATTGCCATCCAAATAAATAAAATACGGAGAAATCCCTTCAAATGCATGTGATTGCCAACTAACTTATTGTTGCCAACTTATTTTACTTATAAAAGTATGCCATTTTATCGGTATATGATGTGAAAAAAAGTTAAGGCATCATTAACCAATTTCACTTAATCGTTGCATCAGTTCCATGTTGTTGATAGTTATATGCTTCCCGTTCATATTAATTAAACCATCATTTTTGAATTCTGTTAACAACCGTATGGAACCTTCAACCGACATACCTGCTATTTCGGCAATATCTTTGCGGGAAAGATACTCGAATATATTTGAATTTTCAAAGTCTTTACTGCATAGATATAAGATTACATCAGCCAGTCGGCCATGCATTTGCTTGGTACCCACCGAAACCATACGTTGAAGCAAAAAGCTGCTCAAACGCGAATATTCCGTAAGGATCAATTGCGATAGCTCCGCCTTTTTTTCTAAAAGCTGACGTACATCGTCGATGGGAATAATACATACTTCACTGTTACAAAGAGTTATCGCAGAAAATTCGTAAGTGGGCTGAAGAAAAGAGGGTAAATTGATAAATTCATTGGCAACGGCTATTCTAAGGATAAGATTTTTTTCGTTTCTTCTTTCCATAAAAGTTTTTACCAATCCCGACTTTAAAAGAAAAAGGCTGGTCTGAAAGTTCCCCTGTTTAAAAAGCATTTCTTTTTTTCGGTAACTTACCTGAGTGGCACGTTGCAAAAGAATTTTTCGTTCCGACTCTGACAGAGCTTTAATAAGGATATAATTATTATCACAAGCATGGCATGTTTCGGTGGGCATTACCATATCTTAAATTTTTACTAAGTTAATATTTTTTGAACAAATAATAGGAAAATCACCTTATAATAGTTATGTTCGCTGTGCAATCTTTTCAAATTTGGTATTTTTTACTTATTTTTTCGCAGCAATGTTACAATATTTTTCGACAAAAAAAGATTGTCTAAACATGTCAGGATATTGTAAGTGTTTTTAAATTCACAAGGCTCCCGTGTAGTTAAAATCAAAGAATATCGGTCAATTATTTTTAGCAGAGTAAAAAAATATTTATTTTTATAGAAAATTGCATGTTTATGGGAAGGCAAGTCCCTGCGTTTTTTTCAAATATTATTTCACCTTTTCCTTTTGCCGCTTTTGTGGCAGATGAGGATGGAAAAATAATTTTGCGTAATGGTCCTGCAACACAATATATCCTCCAACACAAAAATGAGAGTTGTATCGATGAAGAAACCTTGCATCCAGACATATTGGTAAAGGCAAGGAATGCAGGCAAATACACAAAGGATTCCTTGCATATTACTCGTTTCGAGTGGGAGGGAAATATTTTCTTTTTTGTTTTCGATTTGAATAGTGGGGTTTCGTCAAAAGGTGGAATGGACAGTGAAAGCATGCTAAATTTTCTCGGCGATGTTTCGCATGAGCTCCGAACCCCTTTGAATGGCATTGTAGGATTTGCCGAGCTTATGCTTAAGAAAAAGTTGCCGCCTGAAAAAATGCTCGAGTATATCCAGATAATATACTCCAATGGTATTTTTATGATGCAGTTAATCAGTGATATACTCGATTTTGCTAAAATCGAAACAGGGCATTTTAGTTTGCGAAAGAATTATTTTAGCATCAATAGATTAATCTACGATTTGATAGTTGTTTTTTTAACCGACCTGCAAATTCGAAAGAAAGAGCATATTTCTTTGTTATTTAACCCAGGTATGGCCGATGGCGTAGATATGATTATTGCCGATGAGGTTCGGCTACGTCAGGTGTTGGTTAATCTGATATCCAATGCAGTTAAATTTACAGAAAAGGGTAGCATTACCGTAGGTTATGAACTTAAGAATGATTTCCTTGAATTTTACGTAAAAGATACAGGCATTGGTATTGAGAAAGAGGCATTGGACAATATTTTCAATCGTTACATTTAGGCCAGTCGAAAGATTAATGCTACCTATGGAGGATCTGGGATTGGCTTATCCATAGTTCGCGATATTATTACCTTGCATGGGGGCAGGATATGGGCTGAGTCGGAACTGCAGGTAGGAACTACTTTTTATTTTACTATCCCCTACGAAACAAAAAACACAGGCACTTAGGCTTTTGTAGAAAAGCTTTGCATGATACTTTTTAGCATGCGTATGGTAGCTGCAGGGTTCTCACTTTGAAAAATAGCACTTCCGATGACTGCTACATTTACCCCAGATTGGAGTAGTATTTTCAGATTATCGGCATCGACACCACCATCTACCTCAATAAGTGCGGAGGAGCCAGTTTTATCGATCAGAAGTTTGAGCTTTTGGATTTTAGAAAGCGAAGATTCGATAAATTGTTGTCCCCCAAAGCCAGGATTAACAGTCATATTAAGCACAAGGTCGGTGTATGGAAGGATTTCTTCCAGTACTCCGATGGGTGTGTGTGGGTTAATGGCCACTCCTGCTTTGATTCCTCGGGACTTAATGTGGGTTAAGGTTCGGTGCAGATGGGTACAGGCTTCGTAATGAACAGTAAGTATGGAAGCCCCTGCATCGATAAAAGCATCTACATAGCGATCGGGGTCTTCAATCATTAGATGGACGTCCAATGGCTTACGAGCTACCGACGCAATCATTTGTACAATAGGAGGCCCAAAGGTAAGGTTGGGCACAAAATGTCCATCCATGATGTCGAGATGAATCCATTCGGCATCACTCTGATTTAGCATTTCTATCGTAGAACGTAAATCGAGAAAATTGCTATTCAGGATGGAGGGCGATAGATAATGGATCATCGTCAACGTTTTAAGTTAGAAATATTTATTATGTTTCAAATACTCCCCAACGTATTCATCAATACCTTCCTCGAGTGGGGTAAAAGCTTGCGTGTATCCAATACTTCTGAGTTTGTCCATGTTGGCCTGGGTAAAGTACTGATACTTATCGCGGATATCGAGAGGGGTATCAATAAATTCGATGTTGGGGGGGATACCCATCGATTTAAAAGTTGCATGGGCAAGGTCAAGGAAGGTTCGCGCCTGACCCGTCCCCACATTGTAGAGACCCGAATTTTTGCGATGTTGCATGAGGAAAAGAATTACGGAAGCTACATCTTTAACGTAGATGAAGTCGCGCTTTTGTTCACCATCGCGGTAATCGGGACGATGCGAACGGAAGAGTTTTAGTTTTCCGGTTTGTTTGATTTGATGAAAAGCATGAAAAACGACCGAAGCCATTCTGCCTTTGTGATATTCATTGGGACCGTACACATTAAAAAATTTAAGCCCTGCCCAAAAGAACGGCTGCTGCTTTTGGCTCAGCACCCATTTGTCAAATTCGTTTTTTGATTCTCCATAAGGATTTAATGGTTTGAGCTTCGACACAATCTCATGGGAATCGGAATAGCCCCATTCGCCGTTACCATACGTTGCTGCTGAGGAAGCATATATGAGAGGGAGCCCATACTCCACACATAGGTTCCACACTTGTTTAGAGTACGTTACGTTCAATCGATCGAAAATGGAAGGATCGAATTCGGTAGTGTCGGTGCGTGCACCAAGATGTACAACAAACTGCACAAAACGATGGTTTCCCATCAGCCAGTCAAAAAACTGCAAACGATCGACCTGGGCGGTAAATTTTTTGTTTTCGAAATTAGCAGCCTTACGCGCCTGCGAAAAATCGTCGACCAACACAAGGTCGTAGTAACCCTGTTGATTGAGAAATCCTGCCAGATAACTTCCGATAAACCCAGCTGATCCGGTTATGACAATCATAAATAATGATTTGTAAACGGCCAAAATTAACCCAAAATAGTCATTTGCCCAAATTAATTACAACAGATAACACATCCATCAATTAAAATCGGGGTATGTGCAGAGTTGTTTACTCGTTAAAACCTTTTTGTTGGCGAATGTATTGTTCCCATTTCCATGCCGAGAGGAGTGTTTCCTCAATGGTTTTTTCGGCCTTCCATCCTAATTCTTTGTTGGCATAGCTGGTATCCGCCCAAACCTTTTCAACGTCACCGGGTCGACGGCCTACTACCCGATAGTTAAGTTTTACACCGGTTACTTTTTCGAAAGTGTTTATTATTTCAAATACCGATAAGCCTTTGCCGGTGCCAATGTTGAATACTTCAAAAGTCGATTTATTTTTTCCTTCGATCAGGCGGCGAATAGCCACTACATGCGCGTGTGCAAGGTCTACAACATTGATGTAGTCGCGAATGCAAGAGCCGTCGGGAGTATTATAGTCGTTGCCGAATACCTGCAATTCTTTCCGTAATCCTATTGCCGTTTGGGTAATAAAGGGAACCAGATTGGCTGGTACGCCCAGAGGTAACTCTCCAATCAAAGCCGAAGGATGTGCTCCTATGGGATTGAAATAGCGTAATGAAATGACCTTGAGTCCTGGAAAGGCCTGTACCGAGTCCTGCAAAATCTCCTCACTGATTTGCTTCGTGTTTCCATAAGGCGATAAGGCTTTTTTGATAGGTGCCTGCTCGGTGACGGGCAATTCATCAGGTTGCCCATAAACTGTGCATGAGGAGGAAAAAACAAAATTCGGAATCTGGTATTTTACCATCGAATCGATCAGGTTTATCAACGAAACCAGATTGTTGCGATAATATAAGGTGGGTTTTTGTACCGACTCGCCCACCGCTTTCGACGCAGCAAAGTGGATAATAGAATCAATGTTTGGGTATTTTTGAAAAAAGTGATCGACTGCTTGCTGGTCGGTTAGGTCGATTTTTTCAAAAACAGGTCTGACGCCTGTTATCTTTTCAATGCCATCGAGAACTTCGATACGTGAATTGGATAAATTATCGATAATGCATACCTCGAAACCTGCTTCAATAAGTTCTACTACTGTGTGCGAACCAATGTAGCCCACGCCACCTGTAACTAAAATCTGTCCCATTTGTTTAATTTTTCAATGTGATTGATTTTAAAAATATTTTACCTGCAAATATAAGCGTAATTTTTACATTTATTCAATGTGTTAATGATGATAGGGTTCTCCTCGAAGTATGGTGCATGCGCGATAGAGTTGTTCGACCAGAATCAGGCGTACCATTTGGTGCGTAAACGTCATCCTGGATAACGACAGGAGCATCTGGGATCGTTGGTATACCTCTTCTGCAAAACCATACGCTCCACCAATAATAAAGACCATGCGGCGAACACTTTTATTGAGCTGTAACTGAATGAAGTGAGCAAATTCCATTGAAGATAAAGCCTGCCCTCGTTCGTCTAAAAGTACGACAAAATCATTTACTTCAATGCGTTTGAGGATTTCTTCAGCCTCGGCCTTTTTTATGGTATCTATATCGCCCTGTATGCGTATGTCGCGGGTAGTATATTGTTCAATCGGAAAATAATTTCGAATACGCGCAAGGTAGGCATTTATGGGGTCGTGAAGGTATTTTTCTGTGGTTTTACCCGTGAAAATTAGGAGAATCTTCATAATCGTAATATCAACGTGCGAATGTTCTAAGATCAAAAAATTTTAGTGTAAAATTTTGATTACAAAAATACGATTCTGTTGAAAATATACGGTTTTAAGGTGGTCGAAAAATAGAGATGATGGTAGCATTTATTTTGCTGCAATCTCTGCTGGTTTAGGAGGGGAATTTTTGAAGCGATTGTTGCTATTATCACGAGGTGAGACATTTTGTCATCTATGTAGACGCATTATATTCTGTAGAACCAAACATTGTTTTACAATAACACGAAAATTAAGTTGGAGATTGTTTTTTGTTGGATTATACTGGTAGGTAGCAATAAATTTTGTTATTTTGCACGAACTATAAAACCTCAAAATTTAAACCCTTGTGAATCATGAAACTTTTAATAAATGCGTTCATTGTGTTGCTGTCGATATGGATGCAGCCTTCACCGAGGGTACCCGAAGGGGTAAAGGAGGCTTTCCGGACAGGATCGGCCAAATCGTTGGCTCAGTATATGGAAGACAAGGTAGCTCTGACGCTGCCCGATGACGACGATATATATGTCCGGTCGGAGGTTCAGAAGAAGTTGTCGACTTTTTTTTATGCCAATAAGCCTTCATCCTTTGTAATTCAGTTCGAAGGCGGTAAAGATGCCAACCAGTATGCCATAGGCGTGCTCAAAACTAACAATGGCGACTATAGGGTATCCCTGCTGTTACGGTCAAATAAGATATCGCAGCTCCGCATTGAGAAAGAAGAGTAGTAAAAACCAAATATATGAAGGTGGATAGAGCGCAGATTGAGCATTTTCTGGATATTGCCATAGCCGAAGATATTGGTGAAGGCGATCATACCTCACTGGCAACATTAGATCCCGAACAGCAGGGAAGGGCTATCCTGGTGGCCAAGCAGGGAGGAATTTTAGCAGGTATTGAGATTGCTAAAATTGTATTTCACAAAATAAATGCTCATCTTAGGTTCCATGCTTTCAAAAAGGATGGGGAAGAAATATTCGAGGGAGATACAATATTTGAGGTTCGTGGCAATGCTATTGCTATTCTTATGGCCGAAAGGTTGGCGTTGAATATCGTGCAACGTCTGAGCGGTATAGCCACTCAAACTCGGGAATATGTAAAAAAAATCGAAGGTTTACCTACAAAAATCCTCGATACCCGTAAAACAACGCCCGGCATGCGATTACTCGACAAATATGCTGTAAAGGTAGGGGGCGGAACCAATCATCGGATTGGGTTGTACGATATGATTTTGATTAAGGATAATCACATTGATTTTGCGGGGGGCATTGAAATAGCCATAGATAGGGTGCATCGTTATTTGCAGCAGAAAAATCTTAATTTGAAAATTGAAATTGAAGCTCGTTCGCTTGACGATGTGCAGAAAATATTGAAAAAAGGTGGGGTACATTGCATCTTGCTCGATAATTTTACTCTGTCGCAAACAAGAGAAGCTGTGGCTATGATTAATGGAAGGTTTGAAACAGAATCTTCAGGAAACATTACCCTGCAAAACGTGAGAGAATATGCAGAGTGTGGAGTTGACTATATTTCTATCGGTGCATTAACCCATCAGATACGTAGTCTCGACTTCAGCCTGAAGGTTTCATAAGGATTTTTGGATGACAATTTTCGCTGTTTCCCGTCTTTGTTGATTATCCAGAAGGTACAGAAAGTAAATTCCCTGTGGAAGCGATGGTACAGAAATAGTAGGTTGGGGATGTTCCATGCGTTTTTGCCAGACTTTTTTCCCTAATGCGTCGAAAATACTCACCTGCAAGGGAAAGTCGGATGTGGAAAAATTATTAAGTGTAATTTGCCCCACAGCATACTCGAGGGTTCGTTTGGGAATTGATATTTTGGAAGTTACATCGTTAAATATCAGCGTGTCTGCCAGGCGTAATCGGTTGGCCACATCGTCGATATAGTTTGTCAGGCTGGTATCCCCAATTGTAACAGGTATATTTGCAGGAATGGTTCTTACTGCCCACCTAACGGTATACACCATAGAATCCTTAGCTGAAATGTTTGTGTACGGTCCCTGATTTTCTATCTCTGTATATTTGCGATCACCAGAGGTGTAAACTTCTACTTCAGCCTCTGATGGTGCAGCAGATTCTGCTGCAATATTGCGGAATTTTTTGAGAAATATCAGCTTTTGGTTTGTATTAATGTAGGCAATCCAACCATTTCCATTGGCAAAAAATTTACTCCCACTTCCTTGCGTATTTTGCTGGTCGTACCATACGTGCGTATCGATTACGGTGGTTTCTGAAGCAAGCGTACCCGTTACTTGTCCGTCCTCAAGCTTAAAAATTACCGGACCATTGAGTGGTACCCGGGTAATTTCCCAGGGGGCAAGGCTGATAGGGGTTGTTCCTTCGTTCTTAATATAGTAATTCACTACTGACCGACAAAAATTTTAAATAAGGGCTACCGCCCGAAGGTTTCGCCCAAAAGTTGTAGTTTTATGTTGCAAAACCAAAAACACAACTATGAGCAAAGATATCGAAAAAAATTTAGTCGGTCAGCCGATATTTA
>JAKPGM010000008.1 GCA_029550865.1 Bacteroidota bacterium
AACGAGCATGTATGGCAGTATTCACAAACGAGAATGAAAATAATTTATCAGTTTCGTACTTGCCTATGTGTAGAAAGCTCATCACATGCGAGTTCCATCCGGCCTTTTAAGAAAAATTTTTAAAATTATTTTCGGATGAAAATACTAAAAGACATAATAAAAAACGTTGAGATAAAACGTATCATAGGAGACGATACTATTCCCGTTCATGCCATTGAACCCGATTCAAGGAAAGTAACCCAAAACGATGTTTTTGTGGCAATAAAAGGTACCCAGTCCGATGGGCATCAGTATATCGATAAAGCCATAGCGCAGGGTGCCAGCGTGGTGGTGTGCGAGAATTTGCCCAACAACCCAGATCCCAGAATAGTATGGGTACAGGTCGACAACTCGGCAAAAGCTCTGGGAAGGATGGCCTGCAATTTTTACAACAATCCTTCCGAAAAAATCAAACTGGTAGGCATTACGGGCACCAATGGTAAAACTACTACGGTAACTCTGTTGTATAGGCTGTTCGAATCGCTTGGTTATAAGGCAGGACTTATATCCACTGTCGTGTACAAAGTACATCATCAAGAATTTGAGGCAACGCACACTACCCCCGATGCATTAACCATCAACCGGCTTCTTGCTGAAATGGTAAATCAGGGATGTAGTTATGCCTTTATGGAGGTGAGTTCGCACTCCCTGGTTCAGCATCGTACCGAAGGACTGAACTTTGCTGGAGCTATCTTTTCCAACATTACCCACGACCATCTCGACTACCACGAAACTTTTGATAATTATATACGAGCCAAAAAAATGCTCTTCGACTCGCTTTCCTCCGAAGCTTTTGCCCTCATCAATCTCGACGATAAAAATAGCCGCGTCATGGTTCAAAACACCCGTGCTCAGGTAAAAACCTACGCCATGCGTACCATGGCCGACTTCCGTGTAAAAGTCATCGAAAGCCATTTCGATGGTATGCACCTGCAAATCAATGGACTCGACATGCACACCCCTTTCATTGGGCACTTTAATGCCTACAACCTGTTGGCCGTATATGCTACCGCCGTACTATTGGGTGTCGATTCCACCGAAGCACTCACTCACTTGAGTGCTCAACACGATGTTCCTGGTCGATTTCAAGCTATACGCTCTTCGAATGGCATTGTAGCCATTGTCGATTATGCGCATACCCCCGATGCATTGGTCAATGTACTCAATACGATAAATCAGCTACGGAAAGGAAATGAACAACTTATTACCGTGGTCGGAGCTGGTGGAAATCGTGACAAAACCAAGCGCCCCATTATGGCCCGTGTATGTGTCGAACAATCCGACAGGGTGATTCTTACCTCCGACAATCCCCGAAATGAGGATCCTAACGATATTATCAACGACATGCTTGCGGGAGTCGATTCCGCCAACCGGCAAAAAGTACTGACCATTCCCAACAGAGCCGAAGCCATACGCACCGCTACCCTGCTGGCAAAGCCAGGCGATATTATCCTGCTCGCCGGCAAAGGGCACGAAACCTATCAAGAGGTTCAAGGGATTAAACATCATTTCGACGACCGGGAAGAAATCAAAAAAGCGTTTGAAAATCTTTAATAATACCTGCCATGTTATACCATTTATTCATATACCTCGATAAAGCCTTCCAGCTACCCGGCGCAGGTTTATTTTATTACCTGTCGTTTCGATCAGCTATGGCTGCAATTCTGTCGCTTATTATTTCCCTGATAATAGGCAAAAAAATCATCCAGATACTTCAACGAAAACAAATCGGCGAAGAAATTCGCAATCTTGGCCTCGAAGGCCAACTTTCAAAAAGGGGTACCCCCACCATGGGCGGTATCATTATCCTGGCCAGCATACTAATTCCTACCCTTTTATTTGCCAATCTTACCAATATTTACATTATCCTCATGCTCATTACCACCATCTGGTTAGGTTTTGTTGGTTGGATCGATGACTACATCAAGGTTTTCAAAAAAAATAAAGAAGGTCTTGAAGGTAAGTTTAAGCTGGTCGGTCAAATTTTACTGGGAATTATCGTCGGCGTAACCCTGTGGTACAGCAATGATGTGGTT
The DNA here is from genome assembly GCA_029550865.1 of Bacteroidota bacterium. Lineage (GTDB taxonomy): Bacteria > Bacteroidota > Bacteroidia > Bacteroidales > DTGW01 > JAKPGM01. The sequence goes on from JAKPGM010000008.1 coordinate 2,076, forward strand.
ATCAGAGAAAAAGTAATTCGTCCTGTAACCGTTCAAGTAGGCGACACTATAAAACAAAAGGTAGAAGTATCGTTCTATCAGGAAGTAAAATCGACCAAAACTACCATACCATTTATTAAGAACCACGAATTCAACTATCGCGATCTGGTATGTTTTGCAGGCAAACACGCCGAATGGCTTAAATGGCTGGTATATGTCCTGGTAATCATCTTTATTATAACAGCAGTATCTAACGGCGCCAACATCACCGACGGACTCGATGGATTGGCCACAGGTACTTCGGCCATTATTGGGGCTACCCTGGGGATTCTGGCATACGTCTCCGGTAATGCCATTTTTTCCAACTATCTGAACATTATGTATATCCCCCATAGCGGCGAGCTGGTGGTATTTGCCAGTGCTTTCATGGGCGCTACTATTGGCTTCCTGTGGTACAACTCATATCCTGCCCAGGTATTTATGGGCGATACCGGTAGTCTTGCCCTGGGTGGAATAATTGCCGTTTTTGCCATCGTCATCCGTAAAGAATTGCTTATCCCCATTTTATGCGGAATATTTCTCGTCGAAAACCTGTCGGTTATGCTGCAGGTGGGATATTTTAAGTACACCAAACGCAAATACGGAGAAGGGCGCAGGATTTTCCTGATGGCGCCCCTCCATCACCACTACCAGAAAAAGGGGTACGCCGAAACAAAAATTGTAACCCGTTTCTGGATTGTTGGATTTTTGCTGGCTGTCATTACCATTGTAACGCTGAAAACACGATAAAACCATAGCATATGAAACGCATTGTGGTATTAGGATCAGGAGAAAGTGGAACAGGTGCTGCCATATTGGCTAAAGTAAAAGGATTTGATGTCTTTGTTTCCGATGCAGGTACTATCAAAGATAATTATCGACAGATGCTAACACGATACGATATCCCTTTTGAAGAAAACCGCCACACAGCCGAACTCATCCTCAATGCCGACGAGATCATTAAAAGTCCTGGAATTCCCTCAAAGGTTCCTATTATTCAACAGGCTATCGAAAACGAAATACCAATTATCTCCGAATTAGAATTTGCGGCTCGTTATACCTCTGCCTATAAGGTGTGCATTACCGGTAGCAATGGCAAAACAACCACTACCACGCTTATCTACCACCTGATGAAAAAAGCGGGAATGAATGTAGGACTGGCAGGAAACGTGGGAAAAAGCTTTGCCTACCAGGTGGCTACCGAAAATTTCGACTACTATGTGATAGAAATCAGCAGCTTCCAACTCGAAGATATGTATGAATTCAAAGCAGATATTGCCATCCTGCTGAACATCACCCCCGACCACCTCGATCGATACGATTACGACCTTCAAAAATATGTGGACGCAAAATTCCGCATCACTCAAAATTTAACAGAGGACGACTATTTTATCTATTGTTCCGATGATGAACTCACAGTACGTGAATTGGAGAAAATTGTAATCCGGGCTCAACAGCTACCTTTCAGCCTACAACACAAACACCAACCCGGTGCCTACCTCGAGAATAATCAGGTAGTTTTCGACTGGAAAAACGCTAATTTCAACATATCCATTGAAGATCTATCGCTCAAGGGAAAACACAACACCTATAATTCCATGGCAGCCGGCCTGGCGGGTAACGTGCTGAATATCCGCAAGGAAATTATCCGGGAAGCCCTGATGGACTTTAAAGGCGTAGAACACCGCCTCGAAAAAGTAATGAATGTTGAAGGCGTAGAATTTATCAATGATAGCAAAGCTACCAATGTTAATTCGGTGTGGTATGCGCTGGAATGCATGACTGCGCCGGTAATATGGATTGCTGGTGGTACCGATAAAGGTAACGACTATACCCCACTATATGATTTAGTGCGCAAAAAAGTCAAAGCATTGGTTTGTCTGGGCAAAGACAATACAAAGCTGATAAAAGCTTTCGAAGGCATAGTACCACAGATAGTCGATACGCATGCTATGTGCGATGCAGTAAAGGCAGCCTATAGCCTTGCAGCAAAAGGCGATGTAGTACTTCTTTCCCCTGCATGCGCCAGCTTCGACCTCTTCGATAACTACGAAGACCGTGGACGTAAGTTTAAACAGGCCGTTAAAGAACTATTATAGAGTATGGTGGAGAGAATTAGCAAATACTTACGCGGTGATAAAGTAATATGGGGAATTATCATCCTCCTATCCCTCATTTCTTTGCTTGCCGTGTATAGCTCTACCGGTACCATTGCCTATCGATACCGCGAAGGAAATACGCTCTATTATTTTCTCCGACAGGGATCATTTCTGGTCATGGGATTGCTGGCTATCTATGTTACCCATTTGATTCACTACAAATATTATTCTCGTCTGGCACAATTATTCTTGTTTATAGCCATCCCCCTGTTGTTGGTGACACTTTTGATGGGTACCAGTGTAAATGCAGCCCCTCGTTGGCTTACGGTACCTGTCATTGGATTTACCATTCAAACTTCCGACTTTGCCAAAGTTGCCATCATCATGTACATAGCTCGTATGTTGGCCATCAAACAGGAAGAAATTAAAAATTTTAAACAATCCGTCGTCCCCATAGTCGTTCCTCTGGGCATTGTTTGTGCACTTATCCTCCCAGCCAACTTCTCTACTGCCTTTATGATTTTTCTGGTAGGTATGATACTCATGTTTATCGGTAGAGTGTCGTTCAAACATTTGATGCTCATTAATCTGGTCGGGATTGTTTTCGTTGCTCTGTTCATTTTTCTTATCCCTCTTACCAAAACAGGTTTAGGATATCGGGTAGAAACGTGGAAAAACCGCATCGAAAACTTTGTATCGGGAAATAAAGACAGTTCCGACGATGACAATTATCAGGCCGAGCAGGCAAAGATAGCTGTAGCTACCGGTGGACTTCTGGGAAAAGGTCCCGGTAATAGTACCCAACGTAATTTTCTACCCAATCCTTTCTCGGATTTTATCTATGCCATCATCATTGAAGAATATGGCCTTATTGGCGGGCTTGTTATTCTATTGCTATATCTTATCCTGCTTTACCGCGCGGGGGTAATTGTCCGAAAATGCGAGCGAACCTTCCCAGCTTTCCTGACCATGGGACTCACCCTGCTGCTGGTTATGCAGGCAATGATTAACATGGCTGTAGCGGTAAACCTTATTCCCGTTACTGGCCAAACTCTTCCCCTGGTAAGTATGGGTGGATCATCAATCCTTTTTACCAGTTCAGCTCTGGGAATCATCCTCAGTGTCAGTCGTTCGGTTTTGCCAGGCGAAAATACCCCATTACTTAACGAATCTTCCTCTTCAACGGACGAAAACACTGGGAACGAAACTGAAGAAAAACAACAAAATCAGAATGTTTAAGGTGGAGAAGGATATGACCGCAAAACAAAATATACGACTTATCATCGCTGGAGGAGGTACCGGAGGACACCTCTTCCCTGCCATGGCTATTGCCCAAACCATAAAAAAATTAAACCCAACTGCAGAAATACTCTTTGTTGGTGCCCTTGGCAGGATGGAAATGGAAAAAGTTCCAGCAGCCGGTTACCCCATTGTGGGCTTACCCATTGAAGGTTTCAATCGAAAAAATATCCTGAAAAATTTCAAGGTATTGCTCAAGCTCTTGAAGAGCCTACGGCTATCAAGCACTATTCTGAAACAATTTAACCCACATGCTGTAATTGGGGTCGGCGGATATGCCAGTGGTCCCCTTTTGTGGATGGCTTCGTACCGTAATATCCCTATTTACATTCAGGAACAAAATTCGTACGCCGGCATTACCAATAAACTGCTGGCAAAAAAGGCAAAAAAAATATTTGTAGCCTACCCTGCAATGGAAAAATTTTTCCCAGCCAATAAGATAGAGTTAACCGGGAATCCCATCCGGGAAGGTATTGAAAATGTGGCAGGCTTGCGGCAAAAGGCAATCGAACATTTCAAACTATCGCCCGAACGAAAAACTATTCTTTGCCTGGGAGGAAGTCTGGGTGCACGCAGCATCAACGAAGCCATTCTCGTTCACCTACCCTGGCTATATACCCAAAAACAGGTTCAGCTAATATGGCAATGCGGAAAGATATATTATGCCCAATTACAGCCGAAGGTTGACGCCACACAAAACGTTGTATTGCTTGATTTTATTGCAGAAATGGACCTCGCCTACGCTGCTGCCGATGTAATCATTAGCCGTGCTGGTGCAGGTACTATTTCCGAGCTTTGTGTAGTGGGAAAACCCGTAGTACTGGTACCCTCGCCCAACGTAGCTGAGGACCATCAAACCAAAAATGCAATGGCGCTGGTACAATCCAATGCTGCTGTTCTTATTCCCGACAAAGAAGCTAAAGAAAAATTATTACCCGAAACCATAAAACTGTTAAGCCAGGAGAACCTTTGCAACATCCTTTCCGAAAACATCAAAAAGCTTGCGCTTCCTCAGGCTGCAATATCTATTGCTAACGCTATTCTAAACGACATAAACATTGATAATGATGGATTTTAAAAAATATACATATTATTATTTCCTGGGCATTGGCGGCATTGGCATGAGCGCCTTAGCACGCTATTTTAATTTCCAAAAGAAATATGTAGCCGGATACGACAGATCTGAAACAAGCATTACCGAAGCGCTTAAAAAGGAAGGAATCCCTATCGTACACATCGATGATGTCGAAAGTCTTCCTGCTGATATCATTGCCCACCCCGAAGAAACCCTTGTCATATTTACCCCTGCAATTCCTTCCAATAGCATCTTACTAAACTATTTTCGATCGAACCAATATTCCCTGGCAAAACGTTCGGAAGTTCTTGGGTATTTGTTTGCACAGGGACGGGGCATAGCTGTGGCGGGCACCCATGGTAAAACTACAACTTCCACCCTCATTGCCCATCTGCTCAAACAATCATCGGTCGACTGTAGCGCTTTTCTCGGTGGCATTTCGTTGAATTATGCAAGCAATCTTTTACTATCAGACAAAAGCGACATCATTGTAGCCGAAGCCGACGAGTACGACCGTTCTTTCCTGACCCTGCATCCTTCCCTGGCAGTCATCACATCAATCGACCCCGACCACCTCGATATTTATGGTACCTATCAGGAAATTGTAACCGCATTCGAAGCATTCATACAACAAATTAAATCTGGCGGAAAACTCATTTACCGAAAAGGTTTATCTGCCAACATGCAATGCAACAAAAACATCGAAACCTACTCGTATAGCGTTGATGAGGAAGCCGATTTTTATCCACTGCATGCTCGAACCGATGGTAGATTTCAGCTATTTGATTTGAAACCCCCCTGGCAGGTCGTACCCCAACTGGTATTGCCCCTACCCGGTCGAATGAATCTTGAAAATGCTACGGCTGCCTGTGCTATAGCTCTATTGGCCGGTATAAGCGAAGAGGAATTACGAAATGCTCTGGCTACCTTCGCAGGGGTTAAGCGCCGATTCGAATACCATATCGACCATCCCAACATTAAACTTATCGACGACTATGCCCATCATCCCGAAGAAATTAAAGCCTGCATACAGACAGCACGTAGTGTTTATCCTGGACACAAGATAACTGGTATATTTCAACCTCATCTGTATTCTCGCACACGCGATCTGGCTACAGGCTTTGCCGAAGCGCTCAGTTTGCTCGACGAACTCATCCTGCTCGATATTTATCCTGCCCGTGAGGCACCAATCGAAGGGGTCAGCTCCGAAATGATCTTTAAACAGGTAAGTATTTCAAACAAATACCTGATAAAGAAAAACGAACTGTCCCAATTGCTCGATTCGCTCCCCCTGCAAGTACTAATTACCATGGGAGCTGGCGATATCGACCAATTGATCGAACCCATAAAACAACAGCTAATAAAACATTACGTAAAATGAGGAATTGGCTATACATACTATTGGGATTCGTAATCGTTGCTTTAGCTACGGTTTTACTAAGCTTTACCGCAAAGCAACAACAAAAAACCATTTGCCAGGAGGTCGAAGTACGCATCCTTAATAGCAAATACAACAAATTTCTGGAACCCAGAGACATAACCAATCATATCGAAAATTACGGCATTAAAACCAAAGGCGAACCTTTAGAAAATATCAACACCTATCTTATCGAAAACGTTTTACATCACAGTCCCGTCATTCGTAATGTTGCAGCATACACCAATATCAAAGGTCAATTGATAATAGAAGTAGAGCAGCGAATTCCTATCGTCCGCATCATCGACAAATCGTTACAGCAATATTTCATTGATGAGGAGGGAGTGGTGTTACCCGACAGAATAAAGCAAATTGCCCACGTATTGGTAGCCAACGGTAACATACCCGCTATATCGGTACAAGCCGGCAAGAAAATTTTTCAACGGGCCAGCGATAGTTTACAGAAGAATTCCGTCCTCCAGAATATCTTTCTTGTAGCTGGTTTTATCGCAAAAGATGATTTCTGGAAAGCACAGATCGAACAGATATATGTCAACGACAAGAACGACATGTTACTCGTACCCCGGGTTGGCGATCACGTTATCGTCTTTGGCGATGCATCCGACCTGAAGGAAAAATTTGTAAAATTAAAATCGATGTATTACGCTTTCAATCAGATTGGTTGGAACCAATACAAAATATTAAACCTAAAATATAAAAACCAGATAGTCTGTACAAAACGTTAAAAGTATGAAAAATACTGAACAAATCATTGGAGCCATTGATGTAGGCACCACAAAGATTGTAACCGTCATAGGAAAAATAAACGACTCGGGCAAGCTGGAAATACTTGCACTGGCAAAAGCCGACTCAAAAGGGGTAAAACGGGGCGTAGTTCAAAATATTGAGGAAACAGTTGCCTCGATCCGAAAAACCGTTGAAGAGGCTGAATTAAAAGCCGGTGTAAAACTGTCCGAAGTATTTGTTGGCATAGCAGGACAACATATTAAAAGCATGAAAATTGGCAGTCACCTCCATCGCGATAACCTTGAGGAAGAAATAACCCGTGAGGATCTGCAGCGACTCGAAGAGGATGTACGCAAAGTACCCCTGGATATTGGCGAGTCGATCATTCACGTTATTCCTCAAAGTTACGTGGTCGATAACGAGACGGGTATTAAAAACCCTGTAGGTATGCTGGGACGACGCATCGAAGGCAACTTCCATCTGGTGATTGCCAACATGGCTATGGCCAAAAACCTCGAAAAATGTGTCAATCGTGTTGGACTGAAGGTAAAGTATCTGATGCTTGAGCCTATTGCCTCGGCCGAAGCAGTACTTACCGAAGAGGAAAAAGAGGCAGGGGTTGTCCTTGTCGACATCGGAGGTGGCACCACAGATATTGCCGTTTACCACGACTTTGTTATCGCTCATACCGCTGTCATTCCTTTTGGTGGAAACATCGTTACCGAAGACATCAAAAAAGGTTGTGCTATTCTTCAGCGGCAGGCGGAACAACTAAAAATACAGTTTGGTTCAACTTTTGGCGAACTGGCCGACCCCGATAAAGTGGTATCCATTAGCGGTATCGCTGGACGCGAACCCCGTGAAATCAGCTTCCGAAATCTGGCCTACATTATTCAGTTCCGTATGGAAGAAATCATCGACAAGGTATACTACGAAGTAGAACGTTCGGGCATTGCCGATCGCTTGAGTGCCGGGTTCGTATTTACCGGTGGTGGTGCGCTCATTCGTCATTTACCTCAGTTCGTTAAATTTCGAACCGGCATGGATGTAAGAATAGGCTTTCCGGGCGAATATCTGGCAGCCTCTACACCCGCCGAGTACAATCATCCCATCTATGCAACTGCCATTGGGTTACTCCTGAAAGGTCACGAATACCTCAAAACCCACAACGAAAGTATGACTGTAAATCCTTTAACATTCGCCCAGGCCAGCGAACAAAAACTTGCTGAAGAAACTGCCCAGCCCGATCCTGCTGCCAATGCAAAGGAAAGTAAAAAGAAACCCAGCCTGCTCGATACCGTACGACGCACTTTCAGCGAACTATTTGATGAAGATGATACTAAGATGTAAAACCAAACACCATTGCTATTATTTAAAACCTTATCATTATGAAAGCATTTGAAGATGACCTAATCCAATTCGAGATACAGAAACACCAGTCTTCCATTATCAAGGTGATTGGTGTAGGAGGTGGTGGCGGCAATGCTGTCAACCACATGTTTCGGCAAGGCATTAAAGATGTTGATTTTGTAGTCTGTAATACCGATGCTCAGGCGCTTGCCAATAGCCCAGTACCCGTAAAAGTCCAATTAGGCAGTTCCTTAACCGAGGGACGTGGCGCTGGCAATAAACCCGACATCGGCCGACAGGCGGCTATTGAAAACCTGCAAGACATCATCGACATCCTCTCGCACAATACCAAAATGGTATTTATAACTGCTGGTATGGGCGGAGGAACAGGTACAGGTGCTGCCCCAGTCATTGCCAAAGCTGCCAAGGAAATGGGAATTCTTACGGTTGCTATTGTAACTGTCCCCTTCCGCTTCGAAGGTCAGTTACGCATCAATCAGGCCATCGATGGAATCAATGAACTTGAAAAATACGTCGATTCCTTACTGGTCATCCACAACGAAAAGTTACGCGAAATATATGGCAACCTTAAAATTTCAGAAGCCTTTGCTAAAGCCGATGATGTGCTAACCATTGCGGCCAAGGGTATCGCTGAAATTATTACCGTTCATGGCTATGTCAATGTCGATTTTGCTGATGTACAAACTGTTATGTCGAATAGTGGCGTAGCTATCCTGGGTTCGGCTCGTGCAAGCGGCGAAAACCGAGCCCTCGAAGCCATCCAACAAGCCATCAACTCACCCCTTCTCAATAATAATGATATCCGTGGAGCGAAGAGTATCCTGCTCAATATCACCTCCGGCGAAGATGAAGTATCAATGGATGAAGTAGGAATTATCACCGACTACGTTACCAATGCCGTGGCCAAAGATGCCCTGCTCATCTGGGGTACTGGTTTCGACGCTTCGCTGGGTAACCAGATTAGCGTTACCATCATCGCTACCGGATTCGAGGCTAACTCTATCCCCGAAATGTATGGGCGAAACAAAAAAGTGGTTAACTATACACTTAACGACGAAAACGAAACAATAAAACCCGCCTCTACTCAGAATTCTTTTGAGATAAAAGTTAAAGAAAATAAGGCTCCTCTACAAAAAACCATAGAATTCGAGTTTGAAACCCCTATTGGTTCGGAAGTACCAGGCAGCGAGTTTACCGTAAAAGTTAACCCCCTTAAATCGCAGGAACGACTCAATGAATTGAAACGATATCAGAAGGTGAAAGAAAACCTCACCAACCCTTCCCCGCTCGACGAAGAAACCATCGAATTTCTCGAAAACCAACCTGCTTTCATGCGAAAAAATGTTAACCTGGAAGATTTACAATTGCCCAACCAATCGAAAATCTCACGTTATACGCTTTCCGATGATCCGGAAAAGCAAATCACGCTTAAGCCTGAAAACCCCTACCTTAACGATGCTGTGGACTAAAAGGAAACATTGAAAGATAAAAGGAGGGAAAATCCTCTTCCCTCCTTCCTTGAACTAAAATAAACTAAGAATGCGCTGCGTAAGATGCGGGGGAACTGGTGTCTCTTCTATTTCCCATTCCTGCATCAAATTTCTTACCTGCCATTCAAGTCCGGCAAGTAAATGCGACGAATCCTCGTCGTCAGTATTGTCATCATAAAAAAAAACAAGCGTAACATTTTTTCCCATAGGCATTCCGTTTTTAAAATTTAATTAAAAACGAAGTTAAAGTAAAAAAATTGTGCCAGTAAACACGGATTTTTCTTAGCCTATCAATTGCAGCAAGATATACGAAACCATCATTAAAATAGCTTTTATTCCTATCAGAAAAATAAAGGCTCTCGATGAAGTGAACTTGTACAGCCTGTCTTTACAAACACGGAAGATAAGTTTTCATACTTGTTTGATTTTGGGGCAGAAATGTAGCACATGCAAGTTCCATCCGGCATTTTGAAATATGATGATGTAGCCATCACCCGACCTTATGGCCTATCATATCATCCTCACCCCGCTTAGCAGCACCCCTCATCTACAACCTCACCCCGTCCTGACGGACACCCCTCTCCTTGGAAAGGAGAGGGGATGGGAAAAAGGTGGCCATCCCATTGCTACCAAAAGAGCCACCCCTACGGGGTTGGAAGAAGTAAATTTTTAGGGGCTACCCGATAGTGTATTGTTTGAAATAAAATCTGACCTTCCCTTACCAGTCACCCCTCATTTACATCCTCACCCCGTCCTGACGGCCACCCCTCTCCTTGAAAAGGAGAGGGGGAGTGAAAAGGTGGCCATTCAATTTCTACCAAAAGAGCCACCCCTACGCTGACATTATCCCATAATTTAGTTAAAAATGCTATCTATGTATTGATATTTCATAATAAAAACCATTAAGAAAATAGACATGATCTTATGAACCTTTACACTCACCCCGTTCAATGCATTTTGCAAACCTCTGATTATACTCTCTCCTTTGCTCCTTTGCTCAACTACCTGC
>JAKPGM010000012.1 GCA_029550865.1 Bacteroidota bacterium
ATTTTCGGATGAAACCTTCATGATTGTGCTCAAGCACAAACACACAATGAATAAAATGGGGAATATTATCCCTATAACGAAATAGAAAAATGGATTAAATAATTAATATTCAACATATTAAATAATTTTATTCGGATGAAAAATTTATTTATTTTCAGTCTTATGCTGTTACTTTTAAAAACCGTAAACGGTCAAACTTCGACAGACAGCTTGTCGCCCATATTTTTGAAAAGTAACATTGGTTTTTTGATAGGAAATGTTGAAAGTGAAATGAAAGCGCCCTTTAGTTTCATGTCCGATTTCAACATTAAGGTATCGAAAAATGTACATGTTGGAATGGGGACGGGAATTGAGTTTTTTCAAACCACCTATGTTCCGGTTTATCTGGCTGCATATTTAAAACCATTTGCCCGCAATGTTGTCTTTTCGATTGCGGGTGGCTACACATTTCCCCTTAACCGCCGAGTGACTTTCAATGATGGCTATGACTATAAATTTTACGAGGGTTATTTCTTCAATCCCGAAATCTCATATATTTTTCACAGTATCGGTAATCAACATGCTTTCATGATTGGCATTGGATACCGCTATCAACGAACCAGCGCAAAACGATTGGAAAGAGAAAACATTGATTGGAATTATTATCCCTATTACGATTATATGCTAATAACCGTACTGAATCGATTTTCGCTGCGAATAGGGTATTTATTCTTCTAAAAACCTACTCAACGGTTACCGACTTAGCCAGATTACGAGGCTGGTCAACATTACAGCCGCGCATTACAGCAATGTAATAGGAAAGCAATTGCAGTGGAATTACCGCCAGCAACGGCAGAAAAGTTTCTTCGGTATGGGGAATTTCAATGACATGATGGGCCATCTCCTTAATTTTGGTATCCCCCTCATTGACAATGGCGATAATGGTTCCTTTGCGCGCACGTACTTCCTGTATATTCGAAATAATTTTTTCGTATGTCTTGTCCTGCGTAGCGATAAACACCACTGGCATGTTTTCATCGATAAGGGCGATAGGACCATGCTTCATTTCTGCAGCTGGATACCCCTCGGCGTGGATGTAGGATATCTCCTTAAGCTTAAGCGCACCTTCAAGCGCTACAGGGTACAAATAGCCTCTTCCCAGATATAGACAATTGGTAGCATTTTGATAAATGGAAGCAATATGCTTAATTTTTTCGCTGTCTTGCAATATTCTTTCAATTTTATCGGGAATATTGGCTAGCTCTGTAAGTAACTGTTCATATCGCTCGTTCGAGAGCACATTACGTTTTCTTCCAAGCAAAATAGCCATCATTGCCAGTACGGTAACCTGGCTGGTAAAAGCTTTGGTAGAAGCTACCCCAATTTCAGGACCAGTATGCGTATATACGCCCGCATGCGTTTCGCGCGGAATACTTGAACCTACAACATTACAAATACCCAGCACCAAGGCACCCTGTTGTTTAGCCAACTGAATAGCAGCCAGCGTATCGGCTGTTTCACCACTCTGGCTTATGGCAATGATAATATCGTCGCTATAGATTACTGGATTGCGGTAACGAAATTCAGAACCGTATTCAACCTCAACTGGTATACGGGCTAGTTCCTCAAACAGGTATTCGCCCACCAGCCCTGCATGCCACGAGGTGCCACAACCCACAAAGATAATCCGCTTTGCCTCTACAAGTTGAGGAAGGACATTATACAATCCTCCCAAATGAATTTCCTTTTTTTCGAGCGAAATACGCCCCCTGAAGGTATCGTGGATAGCTCGGGGTTGTTCAAATATTTCTTTCAGCATGAAATGGTCAAAGCCGTTCTTTTCAATCTCGTCTATATCGAGGTCGAGCTGATGGATGGTAGGCTGAATAATTTTATCGTTCTTGACTGTTTTTAGTGTGAGTTCATCCTTTCGGATTATAGCCACATCGTCGTCGTTTAGGAAAATAACGCTCTTGGTATGCTCTATGATGGGGGTAGCATCGGAAGCTATAAAATATTCCCCGTCACCCACACCAATAACCAGCGGACTTCCCTTACGAGCAGCTATAAGTTGTTCGGGTTCGTCGCTACACATAATCACCAGCCCATAGGCCCCTATAACCTTCGACAAAGCTGCCCGTACAGCTATCTCGGCCGTTGTTTTTCCCTGCAAATAAATGTATTCTATAAAATTCACCAGAACCTCAGAGTCGGTTTCTCCCTTAAACTTATAGCCTTTTTCTTCGAGAATCTTCTTTAAATGGGCATAATTCTCAATAATCCCATTGTGAATGAGGATAAATTTGCCATACATCGACTGATGGGGATGCGCATTGATATCGTTTGGCTCGCCATGGGTGGCCCAACGTGTATGTCCTATTCCCACACAGCCCGACAGACCCTTTGATACAGTATACGTCTCGAGATCGCTAACTTTACCCTTGCATTTATATATGCTCGTTTCACCATGATAAATGGCTATACCTGCCGAATCGTATCCTCGATACTCTAGACGTTTAAGTCCATTAATTAGAATCGGATAAGCTTCCTTAGAGCCAATATATCCTACTATTCCACACATGATTTAACGCTTTAGATACTTAATTTTAAGTTTCAACTTATTTTTCAGAAAAGCCGATTGTAAGCTATACCGGTATGTAGGGAAAAAATACAACTCTTCTACAGTCGTAGCATTATTCAATCGCTTATTAACGTAGTCGGTAACATCAAGCAAAAACGACTTACTAGCTGTATCAATGGCAGTGTTGGCCAATGGGGCACCAAACACAGTACTATACGAAACAAATGAATCGGTGGCAGCCGCAATCTTTAAATCGACATTCGTCAATCGTGGTGTATACGTTTTATTGGTAGATGTCTTGTAAAAATAGTCCTCAAAGGCCACATACAAATCGGCCTTAATGACATTATAGTTGTTGGATTTTATCAAAGGATTCAAACGGCTAAAGTTGATTTTTGCTCGATAGGGACTTTCACCCAAAATGTAAATAAGCGTATCTTCATTCCATCCATTTAGTTTTGTTCTTACCTTAGCCTTAGTATGATCCCACTGAATAAAGCTAATTCCGCCATTATTATAACCTGAAGATACTTTTTTATCCCCATAATAGGAAGGGAAATAGCCATAAAGTTTATACAGAACCGTATCGCCCTCGATATGATATGTAAATTCTATAGCCGTGAGCGAATCGCTGGTTTGTAGGCGATAAATGATATCGTTATTCACATATTGTGGATAAAACATAAGACCGTACAGTCCCTTTTCGTGTCGTAAGGTATCGGAAGTTATTTGTGTTGAATCCATATCAAGGTAAGGCTGAAAATAGCTCAAGGTTGAATTAGGCAGATAAAAAGAGACTTGATTGTTCAACGGGTATTCAAAAAACTGCGAAGTAAGCAATGGAGCACCCTGTAGAAAATCAGCAGGCTTAGTAGCACTAGTATAGCTCGAATCTTTTTTGATGGGTCGGGTAAGCGGATAAAAAGCTAATCGGAAAGAATGATCAAGCGGATTAGCAGGATTGGGATTGTGATATACAACCGAGTCGAAAAAAAGATAAATCTTAACCGAGTCGAGAATCCGGCGTTTCCCCCAGGTGGCTGTATCATAGGGGTCGATGAAATAGATGTCCGAAGCAAATGCTGCTGTGACTTTGCCAAAAACGGGATCGGTAGCAATACCCACGAAGGGATTGTTGAGGTTAGCATAATAAAATGTAGAAGTGTAAGGGGTTAGCGTAACCTCTACTGTATCGATATAATAAGCAGGCATTTTATCCGAAGGCGGCAGAAGGTTTATCCCCAAATCCGTGGCTTCATCATCACACGACACGAAAACTATAGCGCAACAAAAAAATAAAAGAAAAATCGGAGAAAACTTATTTCTTCTCAAGAAGCTGGTCATAAAACTTTGAATACTCATCAATATATGTTTCTAAGGTTTGATAGGGCAAAACTGGCTTACCCGATTCTTTTACAAAATTTACAATCTCTGGATGTATTTCTTTGCTTCCAAAAATTATTCCATCCGAATACTGAACGGCAAATTTAGTCAGATTATTGTAGGTTGGTTCCCGAAGTAAGGTCACATCTTTTGGTTCGATATCTTCAAACAACACTTTATCGGCGATTTGTGGATTAATAGTTCCTTCGAAAGCATTGTTATATATTGAAAATACCACCTTCGAGTGAGCAAAAAATGGGTCTTCGTGGTAGGCTTTTTTAATGTAAATAGGCACTACCGAACAAAACCAACCATGACAATGAACAATGTCGGGCGCCCAGCGTAATTTTCGAACCGTTTCAATTACACCACGGGCAAAAAATATGATGCGCTCGTCGGTATCGGGAAATAAATTTCCGTTTTCATCGGTTACTGTAGCCTTACGCTGAAAAAAGTCCTCGTTGTCGATAAAATAAATTTGCATCCGAGCCGACTGAATGGACGCCACCTTGATGATGAGGGGATGATCGGTGTCGTTAATGATAAGATTCATTCCCGAAAGACGTATTACCTCGTGCAACTGGTTACGACGCTCGTTAATGCAACCGAAACGCGGCATAAAAGTTCGTATTTCGCGCCCCCGTTCCTGGATACCCTGGGGCAAATATCGACCAATTACCGACATCTCACTTTCAGGAAGGTAAGGGGTGATTTCCTGAGAAATGAATAGGACCTTGACCCTTTCCATTCGATTGATTTTTTAAAAATATATGCAAAGTTATGAAAAATAATACAAAGATACACTGATAAAAAAGTAACATGATAGAGGAGTTTCCTGTTCACTTTAGTACAATAGCTGTTAGAGGCTTTCTAATTTTGATTAAACAAACACTCACAGACCTATTTTATTTGCATTTTAAGAAATCAATGGCAAAATTGATAGACAATACTATCAATCAAGGAACTCAAGGACCGCCTTTTTTCAGACATACCTTATCTAATACATTTTTCATTAGCATTAATAGAGCTTTTCGACTTATAATCATTGGGTATCCTATCCCTGATAGCTTACTTTGTTGCAAAATACGTTTTCGCTTAAGTTCAACGAGTTTAAAATTTTATATTTACCTTATAAAACTTAGATTATGTTAATTTTTTTTTAATTAACACTTTCTGTAAATTAAAAAATATATATTTGCTGTGATAATAACTTTTGGAAATAAAAAATTAGAGAAACTGGCAAATGACTATAAAAGATGCCAAAAAGAAATGGGGTATAACAGGTCACGATTATTTCAACTACGACTTAACCAGTTACGTTCTGCGCAAACTCTGGAGGATGTTCGAAATTTGCCTGGAAGTTACCATGAGCTTATAGGAGACCGTAAAGGTCAATGGGCTTGTAATCTTGACCAACCTTACCGATTGATATTTAAGCCCCACGAAAATCCCATACCTACCGATGATAACGGCAAATACATCTGGTGTGAAATCAAAGGAGTAGAAATCATTGAAGTAACCAATTATCACGGCAAATAGAATATCGAACTATGGAAACTAAAAAAAATCAATATCACCCTCCGATAGTATTCCATCCGGGCGAAACCCTGGCTGAAAAATTAGCAGAAATCGATATGGGACCAAAGGAATTTGCTGTTCGAACTGGCAAGCCCGAAAAAACCATAACTGCCATACTTAAAGGGAAAAGTCGCATTACCCCCGAAATGGCAGTTCAATTTGAAAATGTACTGAAAATACCCGCTCACTTCTGGCTAAACATGCAGCGCGATTATGACGAATTCATTGCCAGACAGAAGCAAAAGCAAATCATAGCAGATTCCATTCAGTGGGCTAAACAATTCCCTGTTGACGATATGATTAAAAAGGGTTGGCTACCCCCTAAAAAAACGATAGAGGAAAAAACACAGGCATTGTTATCTTTTTTCGGCATAAGCAATCACCATGCCTGGGAAGATTATTATTTAAATTCGCAACTTAAAGTATCTTTTCGGATATCATTGGCTCATACCAAAGATGCCTATGCCATTTCTGCGTGGTTACGTAAAGGCGAATTACAAGCTAACGAGATACCGTCCAAACCATATGATGAAAAAAAATTTAGGTTAGCACTGCCCGCTATAAAAAGCATTATGGCAAAGCAGCCCAAAGATTTTTTTGTACAGTTACAAAATATATGTTTGGAAGCAGGTGTGAAAGTCGTATATACGCCTTGTATCAAAAAAGCACCCCTCAACGGATGTACTCGTTGGCTAAATGATACCCC
The DNA here is from genome assembly GCA_029550865.1 of Bacteroidota bacterium. GTDB lineage: Bacteria > Bacteroidota > Bacteroidia > Bacteroidales > DTGW01 > JAKPGM01. The sequence continues at coordinate 6,228 of JAKPGM010000012.1, forward strand.
TTTAATTCAATTAACCGGAAGATATAAGCGCAATGATATTTTCTGGTTTACCTTTTTTCACGAAGCAGGACACATATTACTGCATGGCAAAAAAGATATTTTCCTGGAAAACATTGATTATTCTGATAAAGACAAGCATAAAGAAGAAGAAGCCAACGAATTTGCTGTTAAGTGGACGCTGTCGAAAGAAGAAGAAAAGCAAATAATAGAAAAAAATCCCATAAACAAAGAAGATATTCTGGAATTTGCTCGAAAATTCAACACACATCCCGCAATTATTATTGGACGATTAAGGCATCTAAAAATTGTTTCGCACGCATTTGGCCAAGAATACTTGTTGCCCATAGAATTTGAAAAGTAAACATAACTCAACTAGTAGGGTAGCGAAAATTTTAACGCAAAAAATAAGTTTAAACCATATATCCCCCACTTGGCATTCAAATAAGCATTTTTAATTTTGGCATAGGCTCACTTTGGGCAAAGCCAGACACTTTTTTTGCATCAACATCCTCCCACAACATTCTAACGTAATAATTGTTACAGAAGTCCAAATGCAGGACGATTCACCAATAATTTAAGATAAATGGATAATCGTAGTAACTTTGCCACAAAAATAGAGCAGACCGTGACAGAACCATTGTTGCATCCCATTCACGAACGTAAGGTAGCCTTTCACACGCTTGGCTGTAAGCTTAATTTTGCCGAGTCGGCCATGCTGATGCAGCGGTTCAGGGAACGAGGCTACCGTACGGTAGATTTCGACGATGAAGCCGATGTGTATATAATCAACACCTGCTCGGTGACCCATGTAGCCGACAAAAAGTGCCGACAGGCGATAAAAAAAGCTACCCATCGGGGTGCCAGGGTGGTGGTAATGGGATGCTACGCTCAGCTTAAACCCGAAGAAATAGCAGCTATTGAAGGGGTTAATCTGGTACTGGGCACCAGTGAAAAGTTTCGCGTAATCGACCATGTAGAAGCCCTGTTTTCGGGCAATACGACCAAAATACACTCATGCGATATTTTTGATGTCGAGGACTTCGATGCCTCCTATTCCATCAGCGAGCGTACGCGGGCATTCCTGAAGGTACAGGACGGTTGCAATTACAATTGCACCTACTGTACAATTCCATTAGCACGTGGGATAAGTCGCAACACTTCCATCGAGAAAATCATGCAACAAGCCAAAACCATAGCAGCGCAGGGGGTAAAGGAGGTTGTGCTTACCGGAGTAAATATTGGCGACTTTGGCCATTCAACGGGAGAAACATTTTTTCAGCTCATTCGACAGCTCGACACCGTAGAAGGGATCGACCGATTCAGAATTTCATCTATTGAGCCTAACCTGCTATCGAACGAGATTATCGATTTTGTAGCAACCTCGCAACGATTTGTACCTCATTTTCATATCCCCTTACAGTCGGGGTCTAATCAGATATTGGCTGCTATGGGACGCCGTTATCGTCGCGAAGTTTTTGCCTCCAGAGTTAACTACATCCGACATACTATGCCCTTTGCATGCATTGGTGCTGACGTAATTGTCGGCTTCCCGGGCGAAACAGACGAACTGTTCGAGGAAACCTACCATTTTATCCAGAGCCTCGACATAAGCTATCTGCACGTTTTTCCTTTTTCCGATCGACCCAACACCAAGGCTTTCGAAATGAAAAACAAAGTTGAACCTCGCATAAAAGAAATGCGAAGCAAAAAACTACTTGACCTATCACGTGAAAAACGAAAAAAATTTTATCAGCTCAATGAGGGGAGGTCAGAAAAAGTTATTTTTGAATCCCGAATACGAAAAAATTACATGTATGGGTTTACTTCTAACTACATCAAAGTGGAAGCTCCATACAATCAAGAATTAATTGGAAAAGTAACTCGGGTTGAGGTTGGCAAATTAACAGGAAACGAAAGTTGTAAAGCTCTAATTTTATAAAAACGTATACGATATGGATTTAGCGGAAATGTGTCGACAGGTATGCGAACTTGCAATTGAAGCAGGTCGTTGGATACGTCAGGAAGCCGAGCGTATTGGAAATGATAAGGTAGAGGTAAAAGGTATCAATAATTTTGTGACCTACGTCGATAAAACCTCAGAAAAAAGGCTGGTTGATGGGTTACGGAGCATCCTGCCCGAAGCAGGATTTATTACCGAAGAAGGTACTGCCACCGACAAAGGACAGTTACAATGGATCATTGATCCCCTGGATGGTACCACCAACTTCATTCACAGGGTGCCTCCATATTCCATAAGCATTGGTCTGGCTAACGAAAATAACGACATATTACTGGGAGTAGTGTACGAAATAGTGTCGGGCGAATGTTTCTATGCGTGGCAGAATGGTGGTGCTTACCTCAACGGCAAGCCCATCCGGGTATCCGATACCGATAGCGTAAGTAATGCGCTTATAGCAACAGGTTTCCCATACACAGCTTTCCATCGGATGGAGGGCTTCATGAAGTCCCTTAGCCATTTCTTCGTTCATTCCCATGGGGTTCGACGCTTAGGTTCAGCTGCTGTCGATATGGCCTATGTTGCCTGCGGACGCTTCGATGTTTTTTATGAATACAACCTTAACCCCTGGGATGTTGCTGCTGGCATTGTACTGGTCAAAGAAGCCGGTGGACATCTCAGCGACTTTAAAGGTGGAAAAAATTTTCTTTTTGGAATGGAAATGATAGCTTCAAATGGCAAAATTCATGATAACTTTGTGGCTACTTTAAAGCAATTTCTTTAATGCATCTGATAGGATTTCTTTTATCGTATCCACTGTTATGGTTGATTTCACTGCTTCCCTTAAGGATATTATATCTTATTTCCGATTATTTTCTCTTTCCGCTGGTATATCATGTAATACGTTATCGTAAAAAGGTAGTCTTTGAAAATCTACGAAATGCTTTTCCCCAAAAAAGCGAGAAAGAACGGCGACAAATAGCCCGGAAATTTTATCATTATTTTTGTGATTTACTGGTCGAAACCATTAAGTTGATCCATATTTCAGAGAAAGAATACAAACGTCGTATCAGGTTTAAAAACCCCGAAGTGATAGAAGAACTTTACCATAAAGGCTACAATATTATTGCCGTAACGGGGCATTATGGAAATTGGGAATGGCTGAGTGGTGTATCGAATGCCACCCCTTATCAAAACATGTCGCTTTACAAGCCATTGAGTAACAAATATTTCGAGAAGGTTCTTACCCGCATACGAACACGTTTTGGAGCGCATCTGGTTCCAATCAACGATACCATGCGACGTATGGTAAGTTACCGCCAGGAGGGCACCCGGGTACTTTCATGTTTTATTTCGGACCAAACACCGCTGCGATCGCATATTCAATACTGGACAAGGTTTTTAAATCAGGATACGCCCATATACCTGGGTCCCGAAAAACTCGCCAGGGCGTTTCATCAAGCTGTCATCTTCCTTAAAATTATACGCACCCAAAGGGGGTATTACCAGATTGAAGTGGTTAAGTTATTTGAGGACGTTGATCAGGTACACGAGCACGAGATAACCGAGGCCCACGTCCGGGAACTCGAAAATCTAATTTGCGAAAAACCCGAGTACTGGCTTTGGACCCATCGCCGCTGGAAACATAAAAAGCCTGCCCATGCCGAAAGTTAGCATTGTCATCCTCAACTGGAATGGTGCGCATTTTTTGCAACAATTCCTGCCGCCTTTGCTCACCCATACCCATTACGACTGGGCAGAAATAGTGGTTGCAGACAATGCTTCGACCGATAATTCGATAACGCTCTTACAGCAGCATTTTCCGCAAGTCAAAATAATACAGCTCGATCGCAATTATGGATTTGCGGGGGGATATAATCGGGCGCTATCGCAAATCGATGCCGAATACTATGTAATCCTCAATAGCGATGTTGAGGTGACACCCAGCTGGATCGAACCTCTGCTCGATTTCATGGAAAAGCATCGCGACGTTGCCGCGATAATGCCCAAAATACGTTCGTGGCACCAACGCAATTACTTCGAACATGCTGGTGCAGCCGGGGGCTATATTGATCGATATGGTTATCCTTTTTGTCGTGGTAGAATTTTTAACACGCTGGAAACCGACCAGGGACAGTACGACAAAACAACCGAAATATTCTGGGCAACTGGTGCCTGCATGATGGTTCGTGCACAGGTTTTTCATGCCTGTGGGGGATTTGATGAAAGTTTTTTTGCCCACATGGAAGAAATTGACCTTTGCTGGCGTATGCTCTGGAAAGGTTATAAATTATACTGTATCCCCCAATCAACGGTATTTCATGTGGGTGGTGGCGCTCTGCCCGCTGAAAATCCCTACAAAACTTACCTAAATTTCCGCAATAACCTGTTCTTGCTTTATAAAAACCTCGAGTCAAAGCTTTTTCTCGCTACCCTCCTCCAACGGCTGTTGCTCGATTATGTAGCCGCAGCAATGTTCCTGGCACAGCGAAAATTCTCATTCTTTATATCAGTTCTAAAAGCACACAGAGACTTTCTCCGATCGATAAAAGTGCTAAGACAATTCCGTAAACAGCATGCCTACCTTAAAGAAAAATTTCCTGCTTCGCATCTCATCCTCAATAAAAGCCTCGTTGGGCAATATTTTATTCGAAAAATGAGATTTTTTTCGAGTATCATGACTGGAAATGGGAATGGGTAAAAGGCACCTTCCTCAAATGTTTTTAACATTGTAGGTAATTTTTATCACTTTTTCTACCATTGTACTGTAAAAAAATTCTATCATTACACAAAGATTGTAAAAAATGCTTAAATGGCTCATATTCGCTGGCTTTTGTTGATTATACTTATAACGAAGGGAGAGGTAGGACTTTTTTCTCAGATAAAAATCAACGAAATTTTTCTGATGAACGGCTCAGCCGACATGGTTACCCCCGATTACAACTATATCAACTGGGTTGAACTATACAATGCTGGCACCACTTCCGTACGCATGACAGACTATTATTTATCCGACGATTCAACGAATCTTCGGAAATGGGCTATTCCGAGTACCACGGTCGCGGCAGGAAGTTTTCTCATCATTTACGTGGATGGGCTCAACACGGGATATCACACCAATTTTAAACCCGATGCCGACGGAGGTGTACTGTGGCTCAGTCGTTTTAATGGAACAGTAATCGACAGAGTGGCCTATGGACGTCAAGTGTACAACATTTCATTTGGACGATACCCCGATGGGAGCGACCATTTTTGTTTTTTTCTGAAACCATCCCGCAGAGCCGCCAACTCGTCTGATACGATACATGGACAGGCGCTGCCACCTCTTTTCAATCAAAAAAGTGGTTTTTACCTTTCCAACCTGTTGGTCGAAATTACCAATTTAACCCCTGGTGGTATCGTATACTACACCACCGACGGTTCGGAACCTACTGAACTTTCGCTGGTATATACCAGTCCCATAAAAATTGCCACCAATACCACACTACGCGCACGTTGTTTTGCCCCAGGTAAAGCCCCCAGTACCATCACTACTGCTTCTTACTTTATCCAGCGAAAACCTCAGCTACCGGTTATTTCTTTAGCTACCAACCCCGCCTATTTATTCGACAACCGTATTGGAATTTATGTAGAAGGGACCAATGGCATTGATGGCAACTGCTATGGACGCGCCAACTGGAACCGCGATTGGGAACGACCTGCCAATTTTGAATTTTTCGACAGAAACTTACAAATACAAGTCAACCAGAATACGGGCATCAAAATTGCTGGTGCCTGCAGCCGTACGCAACCCCAAAAATCGTTGCATGTGCATGCACGGGGCAAATACGGAAAGGGACGATTTGAATATAAATTTTTTCATGACCGTTCCTACGAAAATTTTAACGCGCTCTTTTTACGAAATGGCGGCAACGATATCGACAATACCATCTTTCGCGATGCCATGTTTCAAAAACTCACCGATCGTACCATGAACCTCGATCACCAGTCATTTGAACCAGCTGTCCTTTTTATCAACGGCCAATATTACGGTATTCAAACCCTTTATGAACGTTCGGGGACCGATTTAATTGAAGCCAAATATGGACTTACCGAGGAACAAATTGACATGGTAGACCTTTGGGGAAACGTCATTGCGGGCTCATCAACTGCCTATATTTCCTTAATGGACTATATTTATCCCCGAAACCTTAGTAATCCAGCGTATTATAAATACGTTACCGATCGCATAGACATTGATAATTACATCGATTATTTAATCTTTGAAATTTTCATAGGCAATCACGACTGGCCAGGCAACAATATAAAAATTTGGAAAAAACGAACGCCCGAAAGCAAATGGCGGTGGATCGTTTACGATACCGATTTTGGATTTGGTCTATACAGCAGTGTTTATGATGAGACCGTACCACTGGTCTTCGACTCAACCCGGGCAGCCGACTGGCCAAATCCACTGTGGGCAACCCGTTTGCCTCGACGGCTGATCGAAAATCCTCAGTTCCGACAGACTTTTCTAAATCGCTTTTTTGCTCACATCTACTCCACCTTTACGCCCGATCTGATAATCAAAACCATCGATAGCATTGCTGCCCTGTATCAACCCGAGATGCCTTACCATTGCAACCGTTGGGGGAAAAATTATAATTCGTGGTTAGCAAATGTCGACAACTTAAAGAATGCAGCCCGTCAACGACCGGCAATAGTCGTTAATCAACTCATCCAATGGTTTGGCCTAAATAGCCCTGTTGGCGTAACGTATCATAACCTTTCAACGGCGAAGGGACGAATTGCTTTCGATGAGATAATTTCGGCCGATACGGTTTTTAATGGTGCTTTCCCCCAGGGAAGTATCGTTTCGGTACGTTTTGTACCCCCTCAGGGTTATCGATTCAAGCGTGCTCTTCGGATTAGTCAGCAATCGGAAGTTGCCAATTACCTTATTAAAACAGGCGATACCTGGAAATATTGGGACCAGGGCGAAGTTGCCAGCAGTAACTGGTACGACACCACATACGTCGACACAGACTGGGCCGAAGGCATTTCGGAGCTTGGATATGGCGATGGGGATGAAAAAACCACCCTTTCCTACGGTCCTGATGCTAACAATAAATATCCCACCTACTATTTTCGAAAAAAGTTTACCTATGATACTACCCTGCATCTTCACTCATTGAAGTTACGCATCAAATACGACGACGGGGCTGTTGTATACCTGAACGGAACCCGTCGCCTGGTATTGAATTTTCCTGTCGATACTATTACCTATAATACCTTTGCCAATGGCGTTGCAGACGAAACAGCATACTACGAATACGCAGTGGACCCCAGTTGGGTGGTACCTGGTATCAATACCATTGCCGTAGAGATACACCAGAGTAGCCCTACCAGCTCCGACATAAGCTTTGACCTCGAACTCATTGGATATACAACAACCGGTAGCGCTGCTCAACGTTACCTTACGCAACAATCGTTTGTAGATACCATAAACAATGCCGTAAGTTACTGGGCTGAGTACGAACCTATCACGCAAAAAAGTCCATTGGTTATCAACGAAGTAACCCTCAACAATGCCATCCTGCCTGACGAATTTGGAAGCTACGACCCCTGGATTGAATTATATAATGCAGGTAACGATACCCTTTGGCTTACAAATTTCTACTTCACCGATTCGATTGAAAATCCTAAAAAATATCAGATCGCTCGCTGGCATTCGCAGCAAGCCTATGTATCCCCCCATCAGTATCTTTTGCTATGGGCTGATGGAGAATCCTGGCAGGGTCCCTTACATCTGCCTTTTAAATTACAGGCCGAACAAACTTTCGCCATATACCAGCAGGTAGGCTCACAGCTTATGCTGGTCGATAAGGTAGCAATAAAAAAACAATACGGGCCCTATGCTATGGGACGTTATCCCAATATCATCGGCAACTTTTTACTCTACTGCCATCCAACCCCCCTTGAGGAAAACACCCGCTGTAACGAAAATAGTATAACCTCTCCCCCGAAAAGCCAAGAAAATTACATTTGGTACAATCCCGACACCCATCTTTTACAGGTAAAGTTAGCGGAAGGAATTTCAAAAGCCGAAATTCAAATTTTCGATACACAGGGTAGGATAGTAAAGCAATTCAAAATTCTTGGACAGCAAAATAGTGTTTCCCTCACCCCTATCCGCAACGGTGTATATCTTGTACGCTTGACCTACTCCAATCATGTTCAGTCGGAAAAAATCATCATCTGGTAAACAGATTTTTTTTCACAGGGAGGTTTTGTACCTTTGCAATTTTAAAATAAGCAGGGAAAATGAAACAATGGGTTCGAACGGTGGAGTATACATTTGTAATTGGTTGTATCATTTTGCTCGTAATATTCACCTCAACGCCAGGCAAATCGAGCGAAAGTCATACTACCTATTCGGTCAGTGCAATCAGTATTCCATCGGTATTGACCTTTGCAGGTGAACCCGTACCCCTCGAATATTTCGATGTGCGTGAATCGCTTGACCGAGAAATACAGGTAAATACGTATTTTCATTCGCAAACTATTTTAGTAATCAAACGAGCAGCACGTTTTTTCCCCGAAATTGAGAGAATCTTACAACAGGAAAATGTTCCCGACGATTTTAAATACCTGGCCGTAATCGAAAGCAATCTTCAAAATGTGGTATCTCCATCAAAAGCGGCAGGTTTCTGGCAGTTTTTAAAAAAAACAGCGACAGATTATGGCCTTGAGGTCAATGACGAGGTGGATGAACGTTATCATCTGGAAAAAGCTACGCGTGCAGCCTGTCAATATCTCAAAAATGCCTACAATGAACTGGGCAGTTGGACTCTTGCAGCAGCAGCCTACAATGCCGGAATCAATGCCATCAAGCAAGCGTTATCGTCGCAGCAGCAACAGTCGTATTACGATCTGCAACTCAACGACGAAACAGCCCGTTACGTTTACCGAATTCTTGCCATAAAGCTCATACTCACCAACCCTGCACAATATGGTTTCATTGTCGACTCTTCCGAACTTTATCGGCCACTTCCCTACAACGAAATCAAGATCGATACGACGATTAACGACCTGTGTCAATTTGCTTTGCAGCAGGGAACCAATTTTAAGCTTCTTCTGATTCTCAATCCATGGCTACGTGGTAATACGCTCAAAGCCAGTGAAAAAAAATCTTATATCCTGCGCATCATGAACAAGGAGCAACGAAAGATGTTTGAAAGTAATGAGTTACGACAACCATGAGCGAAAAGCATAAGCCCGAGACTTATCTTGAAGATCCGGATCACATACGCGTGTATGGGGCGCGCGAACATAATTTGAAAAACATTGACGTAGAAATGCCACGCAATGCCCTGGTGGTTATTACTGGCCTCAGTGGTAGCGGCAAATCATCATTAGCCTTCGACACGATTTATAACGAGGGGCAACGTCGTTACATGGACACCATGTCGGCCTATGCACGTCAGTTTGTCGGAGGTTTTGAACGTCCCGACGTTGACAAAATTACTGGCCTGAGCCCTGTTATTTCCATTGAGCAAAAAACAACCAACAAAAATCCCCGGTCGACCGTAGGAACCATCACCGAGATATACGATTACCTGCGTTTGTTGTATGCCCGAGCTTCAACAGCATACTCGTACCATACAGGCGAACCCATGATAAGGTATACTGAGGAACAGATTATTCAGCTGATATGGGAACAGTATACGGGCAAAAAAATCATGATTCTTGCGCCAGTGGTCAAGGGCAGAAAAGGTCATTACAAGGAGCTATTCGAGCAGCTCAGAAAAAAAGGCTTTTTGCATGTACGTATCGATGGCGAAATAAAGGAGTTGGTACCTGGCTTAAGAGTAGATCGATATAAAACACACGACATCGAAATTGTAATCGACCGGTTCACCCTTACCGACGAGTCGATGAAGCGACTGAAAGAGTCGGTGCAAACCGCAATGAAACATGGCAAAGAAATAATGTTGGTACTGGACATAGAAGCCAATAAAGCTCGATATTTCAGCAAACGTCTGATGTGCCCCACCACAGGATTATCGTACAACGAACCTGCCCCCCATACTTTTTCGTTTAATTCGCCGCACGGCGCCTGTCAGAAATGCAATGGATTAGGATATATTGTTGTTCCCGACGAAAAAAGGTTGTTTCCCAATCCTGCTCTATCCATCAAAAAGGGGGGTATAGCACCATTGGGGCCTTACAAACACTCGCTTATTTTTTACCACCTGGCAGCTATTGGCGAAAAATACGGTTTTACGCTCGATACCCCGATTAAAGACATTCCCGAAGAAGCCATGAACGTAATCCTCAATGGCACCGACGAACCGTTACGACTACCTGCAATATTCTCTGGCTATCTCGAGTATACGATTAATTTCGATGGTTTAGCAGCTTACCTACAACGATTGAACGATAGCGACGACAACGACAAAAAAATCGAGGAGATTTACTTCACACAGGTGACCTGTCCCCAATGTAATGGCCAACGACTCAATATTGAAGCCCTTCATTTTAAAATCGATGGAAAAAACATCGCTGAGGTTTCGGCAATGGATATCGAAGCTTTTGCGATCTGGCTTGACCAGCTCGAAAACAAGTTGACTGCAAGGGAAAAAACCATTGCAACGGAAATCCTCAAAGAAATACGAACGAAAGTGCAATTTTTGTTGAATGTTGGACTTGGTTACCTTTCACTCGACCGTCAGGCCTCAAGCCTTTCGGGTGGCGAGAGCCAGCGTATCCGACTGGCTACCCAAATTGGTTCTCAGTTGGTCAATGTGTTATACATTCTCGACGAACCCAGTATTGGCTTGCATCCTCGCGATAACCATCGACTCATTGATTCGCTTAAAAACCTTCGCGATGCAGGTAATTCGGTTATCGTAGTCGAACACGACAGAGAAATGATGGAAGCTGCCGATTACATCATCGACATGGGCCCGCATGCCGGACGACACGGGGGCGAAGTAGTAGCCAGTGGAAAATGGGAAAATGTTGTTTCGGGAAACTCACATACCGCTTTATATCTAAGCGGGAAAAAGAGCATACCCATCCCAGCCACCCGTAGAAAGGGCAATGGTAACAATCTGGTAATAAAGGGAGCTCGGGGTAATAATCTAAAAAATATAGAGGTTGCTTTTCCCCTGGGAACCTTTATCTGCGTCACTGGGGTTTCGGGCAGTGGAAAATCCACGTTGATAAACGAAACGCTTTACCCTGCCCTGGCCAATCGTCTGTATCGTTCACTAACTAAACCCCTACCCTACGATATTATTGAAGGGATTGAACATATCGATAAAGTTATCGATGTCGACCAACAACCCATTGGCCGTACCCCCAGGTCGAATCCAGCCACCTACACGGGTTTATTTACCGATATCAGAAAACTCTTCGAACAAACCCCCGATGCCAAAATCCGGGGATACAAAGCCGGACGTTTCTCCTTTAACGTTAAAGGCGGACGCTGTGAAACCTGCAAAGGCGCTGGTGTTGAAACCATTGAAATGAATTTTTTGCCAAACGTTTATGTGCCCTGTAAAAGCTGTAACGGTAAGCGCTACAACCGCGAAACACTGGAGGTAAAATATAAGGGGGAATCGATAGGCGACGTGCTGGATATGACCATTCACCAGGCAGTTGAGTTTTTTAGTCATATCCCCTCAATTCATCGAAAATTGGTAACCTTACAAAAAGTGGGACTCGGTTATTTGACCCTTGGACAACCCTCTACCACCCTGTCGGGTGGTGAATCGCAACGCCTGAAACTGGCAACAGAACTGGCTCGAAAGGATACCGGCCGTACCCTTTACATCCTCGACGAACCCACCACTGGCCTACACTTCGAAGATATCCGTATTCTGCTTGACGCTCTCAATCAACTCGTCGAGAAAGGAAATACGGTTATTGTCATTGAACACAATCTTGATGTCATTAAGGTTGCCGACTATATCATCGACTTAGGCCCCGAGGGTGGCGAAAAAGGAGGATATGTGGTAGCTACCGGAACACCCGAAGAGATAATAAAATCGAAGAAAGGATATACAGCCCATTTCCTTGCCCAAGAAATTTCATCCGCCCATAAGCACTAACAACCCTCCGTGGAACTTTTAGATCCCTTGCAAAAAATGGCTGTGGGATAACCATTGTAGATTCGGTACAAAACGAATCAGTGGAAGCTTATCTGCTTTATACATCAAGCCTTAACACAAATAATACAATACTGTTTTATGATTTTAGGCAGAATAGCCCTTCCAATAAATCCGATAATTTTTTTAGAGAGCGTGTTGAAATGACGTGTAAAAAAATTATAATCACCCAGATGGCAATCCATATCATCATCAAAAAACATATAGTTTTTTTGATATAAAAAAATCTTTTGTCGTACTTTTGTGAAACATTTCACAGGAAAGTTTGTTATCTTTCATCAAAGAATTCACAAATATGCCAACCATCCTGATTTTTTTAATTTACGCAGCTGCCGTGATAGGAATAGCTGCATTTATGGTCATTTTTTCTCATTTTTTAGGTGAGCACCACAAGGGCAGACATCGCGACGAACCTTTTGAATCGGGGATGCCATTAACCGGCCATGCACGGGTTCGCTATCCCTCCCATTTTTATATGGTTGCCATGTTTTTTGTCATTTTCGACCTCGATGCAGCCTTTATCATCACCTATGCGGTTGCTTTCAGGGAAGTTGGCTGGATGGGTTACATCGGTGTGGCCATTTTTATCCTGTTGCTACTGGTAGTAATAGTATATGAAAGCCGAACAGGAGCCTTAAACTTTGGGCCACAGGCTAAAAAGATACTCAAGGCCATGCCCGATAGCATTATTACCCGCAAAAGCATGGAATGACCACGATATGGTTTTATAGTACGAATGTTCTTAAGTAATTATAATTTGCTGATGAAACGAGCATGTGTAGCAGTATTCACAAACAAGTATGGAAATATTTATCATTTTCGTACTTGCCATGTACTGGAAACTCATCACTTGCGAGTTCCATCCGACCGCTATAAAAAATTAAAAAATATTTTCGGATGAAACGAGCATGTGTAGCAGTATTCACAAACGAGTATGAGAATAATTTCATTTTTATGCTTACCGATGTGTTTGCAAGCTCATTCCATGCAAGTTTCATCCAACTATTAAAAAACATTTAAAATAATTACGGATGAAGTTTTCATTGAATCCTCCAGAACGAGTGGGAATGGGTGATTACCCTCGCCTAACACTCGATCAGGCCGTAAAAAAGTCTGTTCTTTTTGCTAACCTCGACGATTTGATAGGCTGGGGAAGAAAATATTCCATTTTTCCTTTTGGATTTGGGCTTTCGTGTTGTTTTGTAGAGTTTGCCACCTCTTTTACCAGTCGTTTCGATATTGCACGATTTGGGGCGGAAGTACTTAGAGGTTCCCCTCGCGAAGCCGACCTGATGGTTATTGCTGGAACCCCATTCATCAAAATGATTCCTACCATCAAAAGGTTATACGACCAGTTGATGGAACCCAAATGGGTAATTTCAATGGGTTCGTGTGCTAATTCTGGAGGAATGTACGACATTTATAGTGTAGTACAGGGTATCGACAAGGTTATGCCGGTTGACCTTTATGTACCTGGTTGCCCTCCAAGACCAGAAGCATTCCTGCATGGATTGCTTTTGCTCAAGGAAGCCATTGGCAAAGAACAACGACCGCTAAGCTGGGTAGTAGGCCCACAGGAAGTTTATAAACCCGAAAAACCTTCCCTGCGTGACCTCAACAATGCGCGACGTATGGCAGCCAATAAGCTGACCCCTCCAGATAAAATTCTTGATGAAGACTTATAGTTGAACCTCACGTACACAAGGGTATGCAGAACAATTCAATCATATCACTGCTAACTGAACGTTTTGGGGCAGAAGCAATAATTTCTCAGCCTACTGTTGATGGTATTCCTACCTGTTGGGTTGATAAAAGCAAGGTTGTTGACATGCTTTCCTTTTTGAAAAACGAGGTATCGCGTCCCTATCGTATGCTATATGACCTCACCGCCATCGACGAGCGCGAACGTAGTAATCGTTCAGTCCTACCAGTATCCAGCGATTTTACTGTGGTATATCATCTTACCTCTTATGGGCGTAACGAAGATATCCGCATAAAAGTGCCGCTACAGGGCGAATATCCTACTATGCCATCCATTACAAAGCTGTGGGCTAATGCCAACTGGTACGAACGTGAAGTTTTCGACATGTTTGGCATTCGTTTCGATGGACACCCTTTTCTGCAGCGTATTCTAATGCCGCGGAACTGGCAGGGGCATCCGCTACGGAAAGAGCATCCGGCACGTGCCACCGAAATGGGTCCATTTGTTTTTACCGAAGACGATCGCACTGCAGCCGATGAGATGCTTCAATTTAAACCCGAAGAATGGGGTATGTCCCGTAGTAGCGACGATGCCGACTTTTTATTTCTTAATCTGGGCCCCGATCACCCGGGTACCCATGGTCTGCTACGTCTGGTACTGCAACTCGAAGGAGAAGAAATTGTCGATGTAGTCCCTGATATTGGATACCACCATCGTGGGGCCGAAAAAATGGGCGAGCGACAAACCTGGCACAAATTTATCCCTTATACCGACCGCATTGATTATACAGCCGGTGTGATAAACAACCTGGCATATCTGCTTACGGTTGAAAAAATGGCTGGTATTGAAGTACCCCCTCGTGCCCAGGTAATTCGCATTATGCTCACCGAACTGTACCGTATTGCCAGTCACCTGGTATGGTATGGTACCTTTGCCCAGGACCTGGGACAAATCTCTCCAGTATTTTATACATTCAACGACAGGGAACGAGTATTTGATATAATATCGGCCATTACGGGTGGCCGTATGCACGCCAACTGGTTTCGTATTGGTGGGATAGCACAGGACTTACCACAGGGCTGGCAACAAATGGTTGCCGACTTTTTAAAACATTTTCCCAAAAGTCTACGCGAATGGGACAAAGTGGTAATGCGCAACCGTATTATCAAAGCTCGCACCATTGGTATCGGCGTTTTCAATACCGACGAAGCCATTGAATGGGGGGCTACGGGTCCTGCCCTACGAGCTACGGGATTCGAATGGGACCTTCGTAAAAAACGACCTTACAGCGGCTATGATCAATTTGAATTCGATATCCCTACCGGTAGAAACGGCGACTGTTACGACAGAGCACGTGTACGGGTAGAGGAAATGTGGCAAAGCCTCCGAATTATTGAACAATGCATGCGTCGAATGCCCGAGGGGCCTTACAAAAGCACACATCCACTGGCCACACCACCCCTGAAAGAACGTACCATGTACGACATCGAAACCCTCATCAATCATTTCCTGGGGGTAAGCTGGGGACCCGTCATTCCCGAAGGCGAAGCCATGATTCAAATCGAAGCAGCTAAGGGAAGTAATGCCTACTATCTCATAAGCGACAACAATACCTCGGCCTACCGTTGCCGTATCCGAACTCCGAGCTTTGCCCATATCCAGATGGTACCTTACATCAGTCGGGGCTACACCATTGCCGACCTGTTGGCCATACTCGGAGCCGTAGATTTCGTTCTGGCCGACCTTGACCGATAAATATTATGTCTAAAAAACAATAATATGCTGACAGAGCACGAAATAAAAGAAATTGAAAAAGAAATAGCCCTCTATCCCGTAAAAAGTGCTGCATGTATTGAGGCCCTTAAAATTGTTCAGCAGCACCGGGGATGGGTTCCCGACGAGCAAATTAAAGATATTGCCGAGCTGCTCGACATGTCGTACGAAGAAGTTGACGGAGTTGCCACTTTTTACAACATGATTTTCCGTAAACCCGTAGGACGAAATGTGATTTACGTGTGCAACTCGGTTACCTGCTACATGATGGGATATGAAAGTATTTATCAAACGCTTTCGAAAAAGCTGGGGATTAAATGGGGGGAAACTACGCCCGACGGTCGGTTTACCCTGCTACCCAACCCATGCCTGGGCGATTGTGATCATGCCCCGGCCATGATGGTCAACCACGATCATTACAATCGGTTGACACCTGAAAAATTGGACGAAATTCTCGAAAAGTACAAATAAAACGTGGAGGGATGGAAAAACCACTGACACAAAATATCAAATCCGACGGAAGCTATTGTACGCTGGACGAATACCGACGCAATGGCGGTTATGAGGCTGCACGTAAGGCTGTGCTTGAGATGGAACCGCAACAGATAACTCAAACCGTCAAGGATGCCAACTTGCTGGGTCGAGGTGGGGCAGGTTTCAATACGGGCATGAAATGGTCGTTCGTCGATATTTCCGATCCCAACGTACAACGATACGTTATTGCCAACGGCGATGAAATGGAGCCAGGTACTTTTAAAGACCGTATGTTGCTCGAGGGCGACCCCCATCAGTTGATAGAGGGAATGATCATTGCGGCTAAGGCGTTACAGGCTACCAAAGGCTACATCTTCGTTCGCTGGGCATACAAAAAAGCTCATCGTGTCATCCAGCAAGCCCTCGACGAAGCCTATCAGGCAGGGATGCTGGGTAATAATATTTTTGGCTCTAACTTCAGCTTTGAATTACACTTACATACCAGCGTTGGACGCTACATTTGTGGCGAGGAAACAGCACTCATCAATTCGCTCGAAGGAAAAAGGGCTAATCCGCGTGCTAAACCCCCCTTCCCACAAATTAGCGGCTTATTTGGCAAACCTACCATTGTAAACAATGTAGAAACCTATTGCAACATTCCTCATATCATTAAGCATGGTCCGGTATGGTATAAATCGCTCAGCCGGAGCAGTGAAGGAGGCACCAAGCTATATGGGGTAAGCGGTAGAGTCAAAAATCCCGGTCTGTGGGAGCTGCCCCTGGGTGTTACCATTCGCGAATTGCTTTTCGATTATGCCGGCGGCATGCAGGATGGCTATAAATTTCGCGGATTATTGCCAGGAGGAGCTTCAACGGATTTTCTGGTAGAAGAACACCTCGACACCCCCATGGACTTTGCCTCTGTGGCCAAAGCAGGTAGCCGATTGGGTACAGGCACCATGATTGTCATGGACGACCAAACCTGCCCGGTAGCCTTTGTACATAACCTCATTCGATTCTTTGCTAATGAGTCGTGTGGTTGGTGCACCCCCTGCCGGGAAGGACTTCCCTGGGTAGAAAAAGTTCTTGAAAAAATTGAACGTGGCGAAGGTACTGAGAAAGACATCGATATCCTTCGATTCCATACCAAATATCTGGGGCCTGGTAATACATTCTGTGCCCTGGCGCCCGGAGCCATGGAACCCCTACAAAGTGCCCTGAAATATTTTATCGACGACTTTTACAGGCACATTCACGAAAAAAAATGTCCCTGGAAACATGAATAATTAGATGCGGAGACGTATAATAATTGCAGCAACCATGATTACTATTTATATCGACGGCAAAAGCTATCAAGTAGAAGAAGGTGACAACCTGCTTCGAACCTGCATAAAATTGGGAATAGATATTCCTTATTTTTGTTACCATCCGGCACTTGGTTCGGTGGGGGCATGCCGACTCTGCGCTGTGAAGCGCTATCGCGATGCCAATGATAAAAATGGGCGTATCGTAATGAGTTGTATGGAACCGGTAACCGATAGCATGATAGTGTCGGTAAACGACGAAGAGGTTAAAAATTTTCGTGCCGCTGTCATCGAAAGCCTGATGACCAACCATCCACACGATTGCCCCATCTGCGACGAAGGTGGTGAATGCCACCTGCAGGATATGGTAGTGAAATCGGGGCATACCTATCGACGGTTTGAGTTTAAAAAACGCACCTTCAAAAATCAATACCTCGGTCCATACATTCACCATGAAATGAACCGTTGTATCCAATGCTACCGTTGTGTGCGTTTTTATGCCGACTATGCAGGAGGTAAAGATTTTGGCGTAACCGGGGTTCATAATAAGCTTTATTTTGGACGTTTCGAAGAAGGTCCATTCGATAGTATTTTCAGCGGCAATCTGGTTGAGGTATGCCCTACTGGTGTATTTACCGATAAAACGCTTCGCTCGCACTATACCCGAAAATGGGATCTTACAAATGCCCCAAGTATTTGTACCCATTGTGCTGTAGGATGTAACCTCATCCTGGGTGAACGATATGGTCAGGTACGTCGGGTGCTGAACCGATATAACGATGCCGTGAACGGATTTTTCATTTGCGATAAAGGACGTTTCCACTACGAATACATCAATAACCCCGATACACGAATACTGCAAAGCCAGCTGAATGGTAAACCTGCCGTCAAAGATGAAACCTTAGCAGCATTTCGTAGCCGTCTTTCCAGTGGACGTACCGTAGCTATAGGATCGTCGGTAGCCTCGGTAGAAGCAAATTACCTTTTAAGGCAGCTGGTGGGACCCGAAAATTTTTATGCCGACATGCCTGCCGATAGCTGGGAAGTAATAACTACCCTACGTAAAATCTATGACAGTGCTGAGGTAAGGGTATTGACTGTAAAAGAGATAGAACAGGCCGAAGGCATACTGGTACTGGGCGAAGATGTATATCAATCGGCACCGCGTTTAGCCCTGGCAATTCGTCAGAGCATCCGTAACAAACCTTTACGAAAAGCTTCCAAAATAAACATTCCGGCCTGGCATGCCAACGCAGTGAAAACATTTATTGGTACAGAACGAGGTCCCTTGTTCGTTGCTCATCCTCAGCCCACCTGGCTCGACGAAATGTCGTTACAGACATATCGGAAAGATGCAGGCGAACTGGAACAATTGGCAGAAGCAATAGTCGACCTACTGGAAGGAAAAGCATTGGCACCGAATAAGCTCAACGAGGAAGCCCGCCATATTCTCAATGCATGGTCGGACTGCAACTCGGTAGCCATCGTATGCGGCACTTCCCTAAAAAATAAGCGACTGGTAGAATTATCGGCCAAAATAGCTTCATTGCTTCGAAAAAATAACATCAACAGCGGTATTTACTGCATAACCCCCAGGGCCAACAGCATGGGTTTAGGCATTTTGACCGAACAATCGCTGGATATACTCACAAAAAGCCCAACTGCTGAACATGTAATCATCCTGGAACCAGTATTCGAACTCACCGACGAGGTAAAATCGTGGCTGAATGGTTGTAAAAATATCACCGTCATGCAGCACAGTCGCAATGAATTTACCGGCATTGCAAACCTTGTCGTTGCCTCAGCTACCGTCGCCGAGTCGGAAGGTACGTTGGTCAATGCCGAGGGTCGCATGCAACGTTACTTTAGCGTAATGCCGCCACAGGAAGGGATAGCAGCTGCCTGGAAATGGCTTGTAGATGTTAAACAAGAAAACATTGGCTACGACGACTTGCTGACAGCCATAGCCAACGATATTCCTCATTACAGGCAGATAACCGAAGTAGCACCAGGTGCAGGTTATCGTATCAATGGCATGAAAATACCTCGACAGACACCCCGTTTCAGTGGACGTACCTCTATGTTAGCCCATGTAAATGTCCACGAACCCAAACCAGCCGAGGATAAGAATTCACCCCTTGCCTACTCTATGGAAGGTACCAGACAAAATACGCACGGATCGCTTATAAGCTTTTACCTTATGCCAGGTTGGCATTCGGTTCAAGCCACCAATAAAATATTGCGCGAGCTCGATCAGGTGGTCAATGCTCGTAGCACGGGAATAAGGATATGGAATAGCTAAAATCAAAATTTTATGGCTATAGGATTTATCATTGCAATTGTCCTGTTGATGGTTATCACCATTGCTGCTGCCAACATTTATATCGAACGACGCTTGCTGTCGCTGTGGCAGGATCGTCGAGGTCCTAACCGAGCAGGTCCCTGGGGAATCCTACAGGTTCCCGCCGACATGATCAAAATATTTTTGAAAGAAGATTGGATACCGCCTTTTGCCGACCGTACGGTATTTGTCATAGCACCTACCATCGTGATGATTGTAACGCTTCTAAGCTTTGCAATTATACCCTTTGCGCCAGGTTTTATGGTAGTCGATTCCAACATAGCGCTATTGTTTTTTCTGGCCAACTCGTCGCTTGGAGTTTATAGCGTAGTGCTGGCAGGTTGGGCTTCGAACAATAAATATTCGTTGATTGGAGCCATGCGTGGAGCCGCTCAGATGGTATCGTACGAGGTTTTCATGGGATTATCCCTCATGGGCGTAGTGATGTTAGCCGGGGGTTCCTTTAGTATGCGCGAAATTGTCGAATCGCAGAAAGAAATGTGGAATGTGATTCCTCAGCTACCGGGTTTTATCATTTTCCTGATAGCTGCCGTAGCCGAATCGCACCGTGCCCCATTCGATTTACCCGAAGCCGAAGGCGAACTGGTGGCTGGATTTCACACCGAATATTCGGGAATCAAATTCGGTATGTTTTTCGTCGGTGAATACATTAGCATTACCCTCATTTCTGCAACTATCGTTACCCTATACTTTGGCGGATGGTTGGGGCCAGCTTTTTTACCGCCCTTCTTCTGGTTCATGTTCAAAACGTTTATTTTTATTGCTTTCATCATTCTGTTACGGGCAAGTTTGCCCCGTCCACGTTACGACCAGTTTATGGCAGTAGGCTGGAAAATACTGCTTCCCATTTCGCTCATAAATATTTTGATCACAGCAGCCATACTTTTATACAAAGGATGAGAATTTAAAAATACAACCATGTGGAGTATACTTAGAAGCATTGCGATAACTTTCACCCATGCCTTCAGGAAAAGGGAAACAAAGGACTATCCGGAAAAGGCACCTTTTCTACCTGCCCGGTACCGGGGGCGCATTATTTTAACCCGCGACCCCGACGGCAAGGAACGTTGTGTTGCCTGCAACCTGTGCGCCGTTGCTTGCCCTACCGATTGTATTTCCCTGCAAGCTACTGAAGACGAAACCGGTCGTCGTTATCCTGCCTTTTTCCGAATCAACTTCTCGCGTTGCATCTATTGCGGCTATTGCGAAGAAGCCTGTCCTACCAACGCCATTCAGCTTACCCCCGACTTCGAAATGGCCGAATATCATCGTCCCAATCTGGTTTACGAGAAAAAGCATTTGCTCATCAACGGCCCGGGAAAATACCACGAGTATAATTTCTACACCCAGGCGGGGATTGAGATAGGCGGGAAAAAGAAAGGCGAAGGTCCTAACGAGGAACCCCCTACCGATGTGCACGATTTACTTTACTAAATATCCTATATTTACACGATAAATACGAATATCAATAAATAATGAGATAATTAGAATTATCAATAAATAACTGGATAATAGCTGATGATAGCTGTACTAACAGGGGATATCATTCACTCGTCGCGGGTTAGTCCCGAAAAATGGTTGAAAAGCCTGACGAGGATACTACAATCGCTCGGAGAATCGCCCCGATACTGGGAGATATTCCGAGGCGACAGCTTTCAGGCCGAAGTATCTAATCCCCTGGATGCCCTGCAAACAAGTATAAAAATAAAAGCTGCTATTAAAGCCATCAAGGGATTGGATGTACGGGTGGCTATTGGTATTGGCGAAAAATCGTACGAAGCAACCCGGATTACCGAAAGTAATGGAAGCGCTTATGTACATTCGGGGCGCAAATTCGATGCCCTGGACAAGGAAAAAATTAACCTGGGCATACAGAGTCCGTGGAACGATTTCGATAAAGAGATGAACCTTTACCTGCGACTGGCACTGATAGCCATGGACAACTGGACAACGAATGGAGCAAATATGGTGCTGCTCGCACTGGAACACCAGCAAATGTCGCAGGAAGAACTTGGTAAATTAGTTGGAATAAAACAAAACACGGTAAGTGCCAGGTTAAAACGAGCATATTTTGCTGAAATACTGGCATTGATAGAGATGTATCGGGAAAAGTTAAACTTGAGGCTATGATTTTGTTTGTAAAGTTATTGCTGGCACATCTGATCACCGACTTTTTGCTGCAGCCCACTCGCTGGGTTGAAGCAAAACGTCGTCATTTCCTTGCCAGCTGGCAACTTTACGTGCATGCCCTTTTACACGGTGTTGTTTCTTTGATTTTTGTAGCCAACATCACTTTCTGGCCCTGGGCTGTTGCGCTGGCCATTGTGCATCTGGCAATAGACATAACAAAGTTATATCTTACCCGA
Source organism: Bacteroidota bacterium (assembly GCA_029550865.1). Classification (GTDB taxonomy): domain Bacteria; phylum Bacteroidota; class Bacteroidia; order Bacteroidales; family DTGW01; genus JAKPGM01. Next base: position 28,320 of record JAKPGM010000012.1, read on the forward strand.
CGATACCCAAAAATTGACTGGTTTTTCCACGATCAAATAGCTCACGTGATTACCCTCATTGCCATCACGTTGATCATTTTACAACCACCATTTTTATTCGAATGGTTCAACCATCCTAAAATATGGCTTCTGGCGACTGCCATCTGCCTGTTAACCTATCCGGCGGCTGTAGCCATCAATCATATCATGCGAGGATGGGCACAAGAAACAGAAGAACAGCTAAGCTATTCGTTGAAAAATGCAGGGAAATACATTGGCATCGTTGAGCGCATATTGATATTCACTTTTATCTTATTCAATCAATGGGCAGCCATTGGATTGCTGGTCACAGCTAAATCGGTTTTTCGATTTGGCAATCTTCGAAACGAAAACAATCGCAAGCTAACAGAATATTTTTTGCTGGGATCGCTTGTAAGCCTGTTGTGGGCTGTAATTGTAAGCATATCCTATCAGGCAGCATTGAATATTGTAGTAAAAAATTAAAATGCAAAAAAACACATACATGGACATTTTATTTATCGTATCGTCAATAGTAGCAGTAATAGCAAGTGCCATGGCTATCACCCGGCGCAATGCTGTACATGCTCTTCTTTTTTTGATTGTTTCGCTTATGGGCGTATCGATGATGATGTACACCATTGGCGCACCTTACGCCGCCATTCTCGAAATCATTGTATATGCCGGGGCTATCATGATGCTTTTTGTATTTACCGTCATGATGCTCAACCTTAGCGTTAGCCCTGAAGATGAAAAACGAAAAACCGGATTTAAAACATGGATTTTCCCACTCATCCTGGGTGCTGTATTATTGAGCATAATGGCCATAAGCTTTTTACGCGATCCTTCGTGGGAAGGCTTGCATCAGGTCATTCTGCCCAAGCATGTCGGCAGGCTCATGTTTAGCCATTATCTGCTACCGGTAGAACTGGCTGGTGTACTGCTATTGGCAGCAATTGTAGGAGCCTACTATCTGGGTCGTACCCGTAAACGTAATCTTCATCGTTATTTGCAAAATCAGGAGGATAGCTATGATACCCTATGAGATACAGATTTTAGTTGCCGCATTCCTATTTGCCATTGGGCTAATAGGGCTGCTTACCCGCCGCAATTTGATTTTCATGCTCATGAGCGTTGAAATCATGATGAACGCTGGAGCATTTGCTTTTGTAGCATCGGGGGCCCGATGGACACAAGCCGATGGTCAGGTAATGTTTCTTTTTGTCCTTACCGTTGCTGCTGCCGAAGTGGCCGTTGCGCTGGCATTGCTCATTCTCATGCACAAACATTTTAAAACTGTCGATACCAATCAACTCAATAGCCTTAAAAACTGATGAATATGACACAACCCATATGGATATTACCAGCCCTACCGTTTGTGGGTTTTTTAGTACTGGCCCTTGCCGGTCGATATTTACCGAAAAAAGGCATTGCTGCCACGGGTATTGGAGCTATTGCCTTGAGCTTCCTCTATGCCCTTTATCTGGGTACAGCATTTTTGTCCGACCCTGCCCACCGAATGGAATTTACCCTATGGGAATGGATACGCATTGATTCCTTTGTCCCATCATTATCGCTCAGCATCGATTCGTTGACCTATATTTTCATTCTGGTCATCACGGGAGTAGGGGGGCTTATCCACTGGTACTCGGCCGAATATATGGCCGAAGAAGAAGGGTATGCCCGATTTTTTGCCTACATGAATTTGTTTGTAGGCTTTATGCTTACCCTGGTGATGGCCAGCAATCTGTTGGTACTGTATCTGGGTTGGGAAGGTGTAGGTTTGTGTTCGTACCTGCTTATCGGGTTTTTCTATCGCGATCCGGCAAATAACTATGCGGCACGCAAGGCTTTTATTGTAACCCGAATAGGCGATACTGCGCTGCTTATTGGTTTACTGCTTTTGATACGCGAGTTTGGCACCCTCGACATTCAAACTATCAGCAACAATGCAACATCGGTACTTGGGGCCAACACGGCTCTTGCCACTGCCGTAGCATTGCTCTTGCTGGGAGGCGCTGTTGGTAAATCGGCACAGTTACCGCTTCAGGTATGGCTTCCCGACGCCATGGCAGGTCCATCGCCTGTGAGTGCCCTTATTCACGCAGCCACCATGGTTACTGCCGGGGTATATCTTGTGGCACGAACCCATGCCCTGTTTATCCTTTCGCCCCTGGCTATGCAAACAGTTGCCATCATTGGCGCTCTTACCCTGTTGATCGCTGCCATAAGTGCCCTATTTCAATACGACATAAAACGCGTACTGGCCTATTCAACCATCAGCCAGATTGGTTACATGTTTCTGGCACTGGGTGTAGGCGCCTGGAGTGCAGCCATTTTCCATTTTGTCATTCATGCCTTCTTCAAAGCCCTTCTGTTTCTTGCCGCAGGTGCAGTAATCCTTGCCCTTCACCACGAGCAAAATATGTTTAAAATGGGCGGATTGTACAAAAAATTACCTACAATATTCTGGACTTTTCTTATCGGAAGCTTATCACTAGCTGCTTTACCTTTTATATCGGGTGGGTTTTTTAGTAAAGACAGTATCATCTGGTATGCCCTGGCCAGCACCAACGGGAACATACTGCTCTGGACACTGGCCACCGTAGGTGCCTTTATAACATCGCTCTATACCTTCCGCATGATATTCATAACCTTCTTTGGAACCGAAAAAACCCATGTACATTATATTCCCGGCAAAACCATGACCATTCCCCTTATTGTACTTGCTATCCTTACCACCTTTGGCGGTTACATAGAGCTTCCCCACAACATTGCCCATGTACAGCTTTTTTCTGAATTTCTCTCAGCATCCTTACCTGCTGTATCCATTAAGTCGACGCTACCCCCCGAAGGAATTCTTCAGCTTGTAGTAGCAATTCTTTCGCTAGCCGGTATTGGATTGGCCTATCAACTGTACTATAAAACCGAGCCAACCTACAAAACAAGCCCTGTACGTCAGTTTTTTTTACAGGGATGGAATTTCGACAAACTATATGATACGCTTTTTGTCCGTCCTTTTGTATGGGTCTCGAAAACCAATGCCAGCGATGCAATCGACGAAGTGTTCGATTATGTGGGGTTGCAATTGAAAAAACTGGGTAACACCCTCGCCATGTCCATAAACGGCCAAATTAACTGGTATCTGGCCAGCATGGTTATTGGGTTCATCATTCTTATCGTGTTTATGATCTGGTAATAAAAAAAAACAGTTATGATACTTTCGTACATCATACTTATATTAATTGCAGGAGCTGTATTGGCAGCCCTTACGTCGCGATGGCAAAATCGTTTATCGTTCTATATTTCGATTTTGAGCCAACTTGGGGCTTTTGGACTGGCGCTGGGGCTACTTTTTTCGGCCAGCCATATTACCTTTTCCCAGTCGATATACGATTTAAATATTAGCTGGATACCGGTAATTGGCGCCAACCTACACCTTTCGGCCGACGGGTTGAGTCTTTTGCTCATTGTTTTTACCCTGTTTTTAGGACTGATTGGGTCGTGGTTAAGCAAAAACCTGCCTCAACCAGGCTTTTTTCACTTTCAGTTCCTCATACTGCTGGCAGGTATCAATGGTATTTTTATGGCCGCCGATTTATTGCTTTTCTTCTTCTTCTGGGAAATGATGCTGGTACCCATGTATTTCTTGATGGCCAGATACCGCGATACAAGTCAAAGCGAAAATACACCATTTAAATTCTTGTTTTACACGCAGGTAAGCGGTTTAATCATGCTGTTGGGTATTTTAACGCTATTTTTCATCCATGGACGGCAAACCAGCATTTATACGTTCGAGCTATCAGAACTGATAAATACCACGCTACCATTGCCTATTTCATTGCTTATCATGTTGTCGTTTGTGCTGGCATTTCTGGTAAAGCTACCGGTCATTCCGTTTCAGGGATGGATGCCAGCAGCATTTAGTGCCTCGCCTTTAGCTGTAATACTAACTGGCATTCTGGTAAAAACAGGGGCATACGGTATTTTACGATTGGCTATTCCACTTTTCCCTGAAGCTTCGGTTTTATTTGCCCCCACCGCTATGGCGCTGGGAGTGGTTACAATACTTTATGCAGGTTTTATCGCCTATTCGAGCAACGATATTCGTCGCATAGCAGCCTACAGCAGTATTAGCCATACAGGCTTTATAATCATTGGGTTATATGCATTCAACCTGATGTCGTGGCAGGGTGTAATATACCAGATGATAGCCAGTGCTATTAGCGTGGGTGGACTTGCCATTTTGGCCGAATCGTTGTATACGCGAACCCAAACCTACGATATCACCCAGATGGGTGGTCTATGGAGTAAAGCATCCGTATTCTCGGGGTTCGGATTGTTTATTTCGCTGGCGCTATTGGGGTTACCTGCACTTGCCAATTTTGTGGCCGAATTTTTAATTCTGGCTGGAACCTTTCAGCAAAGTATTACGGTAGCTGTATTAGCCTCGCTGGGTATTGTAGTGGCTGCAGCTTATTCTTTGCGTATCGTACAAAAAGTGTATGTAGGCGAATATAAAGGACCCGAACAAATATCGGATTTCACCCTGCGCGAAAAATTGATCATGGGTATTTTAGCCATAGTTTTGGTCGTACTCGGTATGTATAGCCGCCCCATTACTCAAACCACCGAAAAAATGCTTAAACAAACGCTGATATTGGATACTGAACAACCAACCTATCAGCTACCCGATAATGCGGCCTCTGTAAAATTGTTCTCAAACCCTCAAATCGATTAGTTATGTTTGTAGCTTTAGCACCTTTTTACGTTATCCTCGTTACGCTACTTGTGGTGATGCTGGTTGTATCGTTTTATCGCAACCATTTTTTAACAGCCTTGCTAACATTTGCAGGCACAGCCTTAGCATTTACCACCCTGTTGAGCCATTGCAATTGCTTACCCTGGTGGGCTCAGGATATGCTTATCACCGATAGTACTACCAACATTATGCTGGGCATATCCCTGCTGATAACCCTGGTAATCATCATTACTGGCTACAATTATTTTCAACAAATTGCCGACAAAAAAGAAGAATACTATCTATTATTACTATCCTCGCTTTTGGGGGCTATGGTTATGATTGCAGCCCGCAATTTTGTGACATTCTTTTTAGGGCTTGAGCTTCTATCCATACCGTTATATGCCATGGTTGCCTATCATCGCACAAAACGCGAAAGTGTTGAAGCGGGGATAAAATACCTGCTGTTGGCAGGCGCCTCGACAGCAGCCTTAGTATTTGGTTTGGCGATCATGTATGGTGCTTCGGGAACGATGGACCTGTATACTTTTGCCATATATCTGTCGCAACTCCACCAGATGCCCTCCTTTGTACTGGTAGGTATAGGATTGTTTCTGGGAAGCATTGCTTTTAAGCTGGCATTAGCTCCCTTCCATGTATGGACTCCCGATGTATATCAGGGCGCCCCTGCCCCAGTAACCGCCTACCTTGCTTCTATTGGTAAAGCCGGTGCCTTTGTATTCCTATTACGGCTCGTCCAGGAGTCAAATATATCGTCCCACACCCCAATTTTTTACATCCTGGTGTTACTCTCCATTGCGTCGATGTTGGTGGGGAACTTGTTAGCACTGGGACAAACGCAGGTAAAACGCATTCTGGCTTTCTCGTCAATAGCTCATATGGGGTACCTGCTTATTGCTCTGCTGGCTGGCGGCAACAATGGTTACCAGGCAGGCATGTTCTATTTGGTCGTATATATGATAAGCAGCGTGGGGGCTTTTAGCAGCATTGCCCTCCTTTCACAAAATCAAAGAGAACCCGCTGGAGTAAGCGAATATTCCTATTTGCTACAGCGTTCGCCCCTGCTGGGTAGTGTATTTGTAGCCTCGGTATTCTCGCTAGCAGGTATGCCGCTTACGGCTGGATTTATTTCGAAGATATATCTTGCGCTCGCAGGTGCCGGAGCAGCGCTCTGGACGTTGGTAATACTCCTGGTTATCAACAGCGGAATAGGACTGTACTACTATACCCGTATGGTTGCTGTAGTTTTTAAAACGCAAGAAACCACCGAAAAAGTTCGTGTCCCTATTCTATCGGGTATTGCTATGGCCATTGTTCTATTGATTATTGTGTGGCTGGGGATAGCACCAGGTGGATTTTTATACTGGCTGGTACCCTGATTAAGCCATATTACCCAAATTAGCTTGCAGTTACAGGCTTGTCTTTGTTTTGCCGGTTAACTGAATATTTTCTATACGCATGGATTTATCGATGGCCTTGCACATATCGTATATGGTCAGCAGGGCCACCGACACTGCGGTAAGTGCCTCCATCTCCACGCCTGTTTTCCCCACACATTTTACCATACTGCTCACCCGAATGCCATCGGACTCAAGGATAGCTCGAACCTCTACCTTACTAAGCAAAAGCGTATGGCAGAGAGGAATAAGATGTGGAACACTTTTGGCTGCCTGGATACCTGCTATTTCGGCTACTGTAATTACATCTCCTTTCTTTATTGCTTGTTCGTTGACCAATCGAATAGTTTCGGGTTGCAACCGTATAAATCCTGTAGCCGATGCAGTACGAATCTCCTCAGCTTTTGACGAAACATCTACCATTCGTGCTCTGCCCTCTTCGTCGAGATGGGAAAATGATTTTGACATAGCCTAGCCTCCTATATTGTAAAAAGAATGACTATCATTTATCTCGCCCTTAGCAGGTTTATGCCTTATCGCCATCATAAAAGCTTGTTCAATCCCCAATTCACGAATATTGAATCCACTACTACCAAAAAGACAGGGTTTAATATCTCCCCTGGCAGTTAATCGCAAGCGATTACAAATCTGACAATTACCTCCATCTCCTCCTTCCACTGGATAAAATTCACCCGTCCTTAAATTCATTTGACGAATAAAACGCACCTGTAGATTTTTTTGGGCACAAAATTTTTTTACTTCCTCTTCGTCCGTCTCATTGACTCCTTTAATTCTTACAAAATTAATTTTTACGGGGGTCAACTGCGCAGCTAGAGCAGCTTCAATCCCATCAAGCACATTTGTCAAACGTCCTCTGGTAATCATGGTAAATTTTTCAGGATTAAGTGTATCGAGACTGATATTGACGCGGGAAAGTCCTGCTTCCTTAAGTTTGAAGGCCAGTTGTGCCAGACGTGTTCCATTAGTGGTCAAACATATCTCGGTAATTCCTTCGATAGCTCTAATACGCCGAACAATTTCGACAATATCATGGCGAACCAACGGTTCACCACCGGTGAGCCTGATTTTTTTAATCCCTAAACGAGCGGCAACCTTTACCACTTCTGCGATTTCGTCCGGACTCAATAAGTGCTCACGGGGCATAAAGGTAACTTGACCTTTAGGCATGCAATACATGCATCGAAGGTTACATCTATCGGTAACCGATATGCGCAGATAGGTAATATGACGATTATAAGGGTCTAACATATACTTGCTCTCCAGTTTTTATAGAGGTAACAGATTCCGGTATTTGCATAAGGGCTTGAGCATTGACCAGTGCATTAAGATGAGCAGATCCATGGAAATCAAGAGTTTCAACACTATAATCGGCATTAAACTTTACCGGAACAATACCCAATCGTCCAGCTTTTTTACGGCTAAAATCATTTTTTAGAATAGCTTTCTGCCATTGGGGTAACTCACTACAGCCACATAACCAAAAGAAAAAAGGTCGTACAAAAAGTTCAAACTGTACAAACGACGAAACGGGATTACCAGAAAGTCCAAAACAAAATTTCTTTTCCTTTTTTGCAAAAATCATGGGATTTCCGGGCTGTAAACCTGTGGTGGTGCACAACATATCAAAACCAAAATACTGCAGTACATCAACGGTATAATCAAAATCTCCCTTTGAGGCTCCACCTGTCAGCAGTAATACGTCGTTCTGTATAAGGGCTTTTTCCGTTTTGCTTCGTATTATGTCCATCTCATCAGAAATTATACCTTCGTAATTTGCTGAAATCGACAGCTCTGCAAGTAATGCTTGAAGCATGGGCGAATTGCTATTTCGAATCTGTGCACCTGTAGGCAACTGATAGGGTTCAACCAGTTCCGACCCCGTAGCCATAATAGCAACGCTCGGTCGCTTTGATACCCACACTTCGGCATAACCAGCACTGGCCAGAATACCAATATGCATTGGTCTTATCTTGATCCCCGAAGGCACTAAAATATCGCCTTTACGATAATCTTCTCCCCGGTAACAGATATTCTTCTTGCTATTCGGATTTTTGCAACGAACATGTTTTGCATCAATCTCTTCAGTATCTTCAAGCATAAACACCATATCAGCACCTTGTGGAACGATAGCACCCGTCATGATTCGAGCACACTGATTGGGGCCAATCGTGCTAGTAGGTACAAAACCCGCAGGAATGCGTTCAACCACTTCCATGATGTTCCCTAAATCACACGTTCGACAAGCATAACCATCCATTGCAGCTTTATCAAAAGGCGGCATATCGATATCAGCTACAATATCCTCGCGAAGCACACGATTTAACGCCCGATCAAGAGATACTTTTTCCCTTTCAACAGGCGCTATCACCTGCTGCATCATGCTGAGTATATCTTCATATTTGCTCATATTTTCGATTTTAAGAATACTCCTGTTAGTGCATTAACATCAATATTGGTAACATCTATGCTACACCCCTCGTCTGAAAATCGTACGGGGATGGCATGGGAGAATTTTTGGATAATTTCATCTTCCAATGGCCAGGCATTGCATACCAATAGATGCAATGCAGGAGTTACAAACCGGGTAAGGTTATTTGATTCACAAATTATTATCACCTGCTGGTCGACACGCTGTAATACAACCTGAAATGCGTCATGAACAAATTCGTCAGTAGCTTGAATATAATAACTTCGAAGAGCTCCGGCTTGCCGCATCCGTGAGCTGTCCTTAGTAGTGATAAGTTGCTCTTCAAAAACCTGAAAATTACGATTACCTGCCACCTGTTTTTGCTCAGCTTCTACTGCATGAAAATGATTAGATACCTTTACAGCTATCACAGGTAATTTTTTAGAAAGATGAGCAATGATATCACATGCAAGCCGGGTTTTTCCCACCTTGCGGCCCGTCCCTGAAACCACAATAAGCCACGGCATGTATGGTTTCCGCTCAGAAAGTCGGCATTGTTGGGTACTAACCCAATAATCGGTTGGTGTATTGACATTGTGTAATTTAAATCCATGCAAATGTACATATCTGGTTTGAACACGTCTTAGCAATTGAATAATGCTATATTCGCGTTTTTCTATTTGTTCAATAATGATGGGATAAATTCGTTTCGAATAATATCCTATCAAAGGTTCAAGCGTGTTATTATCCCAAATGGGCACGACAACATCGGCATCGTTTACGCTATGCAGTATATGATGTATTATCATCGCTGAAATGTTGGGTACATCACAGGGTATCACAAGATTTTTTTCAGTTTCACTTCGATTGAGACAGGCTTCCAAACCTCCCATTGGCCCTATTGAAGGATACCGATCACATACCACTTCATAGCCATAAGTATTATACTCTCTGGTATTTGCGCTAATCAATATGTTGTGGCAATAAGGCCTTAATATCGAAATGGCATTTTCAATAAATCTCTTATTTTCAATAGTCAACCATGCTTTGCTAATTCCCATGCGGGAACTCTTTCCCCCAGCCAGAATGATTCCTGTTATTTGTTGATTTACAGTCATTAACTAATGGTTATCTATGGAATACAACATATTAAAGCAATGAAAAATTATTTTTTTAATTTCCTCCATATATTCAATTACTGCTTTGGGACTGCCTGGAATGGCAAAAAATAGTGATTTGTTTTTGGTACCGGCAAAGGCCCTACTGATAAGCGCATTAGGCTTCTCCATCCCATATTTAAGTCTGATCATATCCATAATTCCAGGAATTTCTCGATCAAGCAAGGGTCTTATGGCTTCCGGAGCAATGTCGCGGGGGCCTATACCCGTACTGCCTGTTGTAACAATAATATCGTACCCTTCGTGAAAAGCAGAGGATATCCTCTTTGCAACTTGCATCGGTTCATCAGGCAAAATACCAGTTTCAATGCTATATTTCCGTTTATGCGACTCCATCAGCTCCGAGAGTTGATTCCTAACCAGAGGACCACTACGATCCTCACCGATACCGGCATAACATCGATCGCTCAGAGTAATAACCAGTATTTTAAAAACTTTTGGTTGAAAATCTACTTTATCCCCTGTGAAGAGTTCACCCCCTTGAATAACCCGGCAAAAAATCCCCTCTTTAGGCATCACACAATTTCCTACTTCACGAAAAATACTGCAACCATCACCATGACAACTTTTGCCCAGTTGCGTCACTTCAAGAACCACACCATTGGAAAAAAACCTATCGAGCACACCAACCCGCGTACCACCAAGTCCTTCTATAGTAATATTTTCAGCAAATTCACCATAGCGGATGTTCCGACCGAGTTGTTTCGAAAATTTTGCAATGCTATCAGTACTTAATATACTCACCTGTCGGTGCCACGGACCCGCATGAGCATCTCCCACAATGCCCTGCAAATCGACTGTTACCCTCTCAACTGGAACTTTTATTACGCCTTTTTGCGTCGAAAGATTTAATGAAGCTATTTTCATGGTCTATGAAACAATAAGTTTGATGCTGGCAATCAAAAGAACAAAAGCAAGTACATAATTAAGGAACTTTGGTTTCCATTTAAAACTTCCCATAAATGAACCCAGGATTCCCCCAACAGTAGCCATAGTTATCATGATAAGTAACTGTTTATTAAAAATAAAGGTTTGATTATGTAAGGTTCCCAGCAAGCCTACAATGGAATTGGATAAAATAAAGGGAGCCGATACCGCTGCAGCTTCTTTTTGATTGGCCCATCTCATTAAAAGTAAAACAGGGCTGAGCAGGATCCCTCCGCCAATACCTATTAATCCTGATATATAGCCGATGCATCCTCCTATGCATAAAGCCAGTGGAATTGGCAAGGGACGCAAAGTACCAGCATCTCTATGGATGTTGAATATTAGTCGGTAAATACCCAGTAACAGACATGCCATCAGTAACATCCTAAACAGCAACCCATGCATAGGGGTAAGTGCTCCTAAAAAAGCCATAGGAATAGCTGTAACTACAAATGGCCAGAATAATATCATTTTAAAATGTTGCCCGCGGTAATACAGTAGAAAAGCTATGGTCGATACTATTATGTTCATGACAAGTACCGACGACCGCATGGCAATAGGAGATAGACCATACAATACCATTAGTGCCATATAACCACTTGCACCCCCATGACCCACGGAAGCATACAAAAATGCTACCGTAAAAATCAAAACAAGAAAAATTAGTTCCATAACGCTTCAAAAAAAACACCTCCCATCCATCGAACAGGAAAGGAGGCATCTACCCAATAATTGGGCTAAGCTCCTTTCCAATTTGTCCCATTATCGAGGACGCGGGAGGATAGGTAGTTTCCCACACTATCCCATCGGTTTAAGTTTCATGGGACGACCTTTAGAAACTTAAACTCGGAGTTTTATTATTACAAAAATAATAAATTATTATATTAAAACTCTTAATAATTTTAAATTATAATATATCATGTTGTTTTTGTATATTTTTTTAACTTTTTCGCTGATAAAACCAAAAATTAATTATTGCGCCTGCGAGTGAAAATAATGCTAACCCCATGAAAAAGGGTACTACTGAACCCGTATTTTTTAGCGATATACTAATTAATGACCCAAAAATAAAAGGACCATAGGCAGCAATAGCAGCTGTCCAGCCAATTACCCCTGCTCCCTGTCGGGGATTAGCAATAAATATCTGAGGAAATTGCTTAAATGTTCCAGCATTACCAACTCCCGTAAAAAATAGAATGATAAAAAAAGCAACAATAAACCAGGTAAAATCACTCAATGAAGAAGGATTTAGCAAGCCAAATCCAATGATACCCCCCATAGTTAGTGCAATTCCTAAGCACGCGATGGTAGTAAGCAAAAAACCGCCCACCCTATCGGCAATAAAGCCAAAAAACACTCTCGTAAGCGAACCTATCAAAGGAATATAAAAAGCATAGGTCAACGGATCGGGAGCATCTTGAAAATTTCCAAATAGCGTTTTGATAAGTAAAGGGAATACGGCACTTAATCCCGAAAAGGTACCGAAAGTAATCAAATAAAGCAGGGTACAAATGTAAGTATGCTTGTTGCTGAAAATATCGAGTTGTTCACGAAACGAGGCTTTTACCGGCACATTTCGAAGGTACTTCCATGCTATCCATGACATGATGAGCAAAAATGGAATATAAATAAACGCTGCATTCTGCAGAAATATCTCATATCCAACACCAGCTGAATGTTTATCACCAACACACCATTGCGACCCTCCAATGAGTGGTACCAAAATGATAAAGGGTGTAATGAACTGAACAACACTAATACCCAAATTAGTTAATCCAGCCTGAATACCTAATGCTGTACCCTTTAGACGCTGGGGGAAAAATACACTGGTACTGGGCATAAATGACGAAAAGTCCCCACCCCCTAAACCCAATAGTAACGACAATAAGACAAAAACCCAGAAGGGGGTGTCAGGATTCATCACGGCTAATCCTATACCCAATAAAGGAATTATTTTGATTAGGCTCGCAAATGTAATTAGATTGCGCGTGCCAACTATAGGTAATAAAAAAGTATGGATAATACGAAACGTACCCCCTGCCAGTCCTGTTAGGGCTGTTAGCCAATACAACTGTTCTCGGGTAAAGCTAAATCCCACACAGGGTAATTTTACCACTAAAGCACTCATTAGATACCATGTGGTAAACGAAAAGAATAGCGCTATCGTTGTAATAAGTAAGGTACGCCATGCAACTTTTTGGGCCGTATGTTCCCAAAATACATCATTTTCTACATCCCAGTATTCAAAATGAACTTTCATACACGATGTTTTAGTGGTTAATTTTTTCTAAATTAATATTTGAAACAAAAACAAGATATTGACGATAGAAGTAATGATAAGGATAAGCAAAAAAATGTATGAGACGCGTAAAAGGAATAATGGCAATGAATGCAAATCCTGATAATGCATGTACTTTAATCATGACAGGCAAAGTAGCAAAAGCAGATATGTCGGGAGATAAGGTAAAAAACGAATGTATGTAGGGAGCCAATACTGTTGTATACCAACTAATTCCCCATCGATGAAAATAGGCTACCCATATACCTGTAATAATCTGCAACAACAATATTCCATACACAAGAAAATCTGTTTTCCTGGTTACTACCCTTACGCGGGGCTCCTTAATCCTACGGTATAGAAGTATAACAACTCCTACAAAAGTCATCAGCGCAAATGCAAATGCAGTGACTTCAAGTATTACAAGCCGCAAGGGATGGTTGGTAAATAGTGTTATGCTTCGTGGGATAATCAAACCTACCAAATGCCCTAGTAGTAAAATAACTATGCCCGTATGAAACATCCTGCTACCCCAGTATAGCAACTTTGATTCAAAAAATTGGCTCGAAAAGCTACTGATGGTATAGCCTAAAAATCGAATTCGTATAATACTTCCTATCAAACATGTAAGCATAGCCAGATAGGGAAATACAATGTATAACAAAGTCTCCATAGTTTCTTGTTTTAGGATGATACATAAACATCAACTCTTGAGGAGGGTATATTTAACTGATATATCTTAACCAGATAATCACTAAGCAGAATAAGTAATTTCCTATACACATGATCGGTTGGTGTAAAAACTTCAATTATTCTGCTCAATGCAGGTAATATCAAATACGTGCATAGCTCATTGGTAAAGTTTTGATCGGGATGCACAGCCAGTAGTTCTAACAATTTGGGTAAATGATCGGGAATTTCGCGCTGTAAATGAATTGCACACAAATCCATTTCTTTTTTGAGATTTGCTAGTAACATCCCCCGACGCAAATCCTCCCCCAACAAGGCATAACCGACATATAGATGATTAACCGATTGGGCATCGAAAATTTGAACATAATGCTCCTGGAGGCTTTCCAGCTCGTTGTCAGTAAAATAAGATTCAATTTCCTTTGCTAATGTCTGTTCCACACCCTGGCAACGCACAAATAGTCTCCAACCATTAGCATCAAATTTCCACTCCCCTTCGGGATAACTCAGCAAGCTCGAGAATAGAGCTAAAATACTTTTGCGTTCCATATTCAAAATGTATTAAAACCTGTTTCTCCCTTGTGCAAGGATGTTTCTCGCAACATTTCAATACTTTCTTCTCGATGGGCGGGGGGGATAACAAATCGCTCATGAAACGGCGCAAGCGATGTTAAATGATACATACTATGGGCAATCTCGAAATTCAGGTGAACCTCCGATAACAGTGACTCTACCCATTCTTTACTCACATCGCCCACAGTTTCAAAACGTCTCAAATAGCGAACAGCTAACTGTTTTTTTAGAATACATTCTATTTCGTGCTCATTGCCAGCAGCAAACAACTGAGCAAGGTAAGCAATAGGAATACGAATTTCATCAATATTTCCCCAAAAATTTTTCGAACTGACCAATACCTGCTGATCTCGAACCTGGCTCATGATCGGCAATAATGGGGGAACATAGAACAAGGAGGGTAAAGTACGAAACTCAGGATGCAATGGCAATGCAATTTGCCATTCTTTAACAAACTTGTACACAGGTGACTTTTGAGCGGCTACAATCGTAGAATCAGGAATTCCACAGTCTTTTGCATACTGCACAACTTGCTTATTAAAGGGATCAAGATATATGTCTCTGTGTTTACTTAAGAGTTGTTCTTCGGGTACCGAAGCAATCGTCTCTATTTTGTCAGCATCGTAAAGCAAGACACCCAGATATCGAATGCGGCCTACACAGGAATGCATGCAAGCTGGGACCTGTCCCGTTTCAAGTCGTGGATAACAAAGAATACATTTTTCAGATTTACCGCTTTTCCAGTTGTAATAAACTTTTTTATAAGGGCAAGCCGAAATGCACAAACGCCAGCCTCTACATTTATCCTGGTTAACCAACACCACACCATCTTCAGCACGCTTGTATATAGCACCACTTGGACAGGCTGCCACGCAGGCCGGATTTAAACAATGATTGCAAATACGAGGCAGATAAAACATAACCATTCGTTCGAGTTGAAACATTGCCTCCTGCATCTCTGCCGACAAATCTCTCAAGTTCACATCCGACCTTGCATAGTCGGGGGTCCCACTCAAATCATCATCCCAATTGGGACCTCCCTTTATATCCATGGGTTTGCCTGTAACCAGTGATATAGGTCGTGCTGTTGGCTGATCATCGTCTGCAGGAGCATTGATAAGCTGTTGATAATCGTAACTAAACGGTTCGTAATAATCATTGATGTTTGGCATATAGGGGTTGTGATACAAACGGGTCATGCCTTTCCAGTGCCCCGATGCCTTTAATTCAAGCCTGTGTCCATGTTTTTGCCATCCTCCCTGATAAATTTCTTGATCTTCCCACTGCGTGGGATATCCCGTACCAGGTTTAGTCTCAACATTGTTCCACCACATGTATTCGGCTCCCTTTCGGTCGGTCCATATATTTTTACAAGCCACCGAGCAGGTATGGCAACCGATGCATTTGTCGAGATGGAACACCATGGCTATTTGCGCGCGTACATTCATAACCAATTGTTTAGAACATTAATTTTTTCATCTTTTTCACTATCACATACGTGTCACGATTGACGCCTACCGGTCCCCAGTAATTGAAATGATAGGTAAACTGACCATAACCGCCAGCAAGTAGATTGGGTTTCAGACGCACACGGGTTAGACTATTGTGTCCCCCTGCTCGACGTCCGCTACGTGTATCGGATAATGGTACCGAAATGGTACGTTCGGTAGCATGATAGATAAAACACATTCCTTTCGGGATACGGGCACTTACAATAACTCGCGTACAATAGGTACCATGATCGTTAAATACTTCCACCCAATCATTATCCTGTATCCCTGCAGCTTGAGCGTCCTGCTCCGAAATCCAGCAGGGACCAATAATACCACGCGAAAGGGTAAGCATTCGATGATTATCAGTATAGGTTGAATGAATACCCCATTTGGTGTGAGGGGTTAAAAGGTTTAGCACCACCGAAGGCTCATCAGTACCCGATTTTTTTAAATCACCAAGGTTAACCGGCACAGGCAACGGTTTATAAACTGGCAAGTGCTCTCCAAACTTCAAATACATTTCATGGTCAAGATACATTTGCTGACGACCGGTAAGCGTACGCCACGGTATATTTTTATCTACATTGTACGTAAATCCTGCATAGGTACGCTCTTTATCCATGATACCCGACCAGATTGGTGAATTGAGGTAGCGGCGAGGCTGACTTTTTAAATCATCGAACCGCACCTTAAATCCAGTATTTGATAGATACAGATCTTTCAAATCTGCACCGGTACGTTTCTCGGCATTTCGGTAGGCACGTGCCGCCAGTTCACCATTCGTCAAAGAGGAAAGGTGCAAAATGGTGTTAGCTACCTCAGTATCAGCCTCCAGGGAAGGATAGCTTTGTCCGTCTACCATGACAACATGTCCTTTTTGCCGCATTTCTTCGTAAAGGTCGGCTACCTCAAAACTATTTCCATGGGCGCCGATACCATTTTTGGTTGCTTCGCCCAGCGTAACAAACTTTTCATATATTTTTGAGTAATCACGCTCAACAATGACCATATTGTGCATAGTCTTGCCGGGGATAGCATCACACTCCCCTGCATACCAGTCTCGTATCTGCTTTTGCGCTATTTCACCAGGAGTGTCGTGCTGTATAGGAACATTCACGATATCCTTGTAGGTGCCAGGCAAATGTTTTCTGGACAACTCTGACGTTATCCGTGCAATATTTTTGAAAATTTCCCAATCGGACTTAGATTCCCACGAGGGTGGCACAGCAGCCGTTAAAGGATGAATGAAGGTGTGCAAATCCGTACTGTTGAGGTCGTTTTTCTCATACCAGGTTGCTGTGGGCAATACAATATCAGCGTACAAGGCAGAAGTATCCATGCGAAAATTAATATCCACCACCAGATCCAATTTCCCTTCAGGAGCGTTTTCGCGCCAGACAATTTCTTTAACCAAAGCACCTGCTATATCATCGTCAAGCGCATTATGATGCGTTCCCAGGTAATGTTTCAGAAAAAATTCATGCCCCTTGGCACTTGACATAAGTGCGTTACCTCGCCAGATATACCATACTCTCGGGAAATTGACAGGATTATCAGGATCATTTACGCAATATTGAATTTTTCGATCCTTCAACAGCTGTACAACATAACTAATAATTTCCTCATTACTATTAGCACCATTTTTTTGTGCCTCTTTGGCCAACTGAAGAGTGTTTTTGTTGAATTGAGGATAAAAAGGCATCCACCCCCATCGTACGGCCCTGGCAATCAAATCGGCAGTATGTGTTGTGGTAAATTCATTAATTGGCGCCGTATTGTATTGTGCTGATAGCGTATCATACCGCCATTGGTCGGAATGAATGTAATGCCAGATAGGAGTTTGTTGTAGTCGGGGTACATTTCGCCAATCGCGAGCCGACATAATCAAAGACCATGAATCCATAGGAGCCAGTTTCTCCTGACCTACATAATGATTCATCCCTCCACCATTTCTTCCCACACAACCAGTCAATACCAATGCGATCTGGGCTGCCCTATAAATTAAATTACCATGATACCAGTGATTAATGCCGGCTCCGACGATAACCATGCATCGTCCCTGTGTAGCTTGCGCAGTTCGAATCCATTCATCGGCAAATTGAAGTACCGTCGCCCGATCTACACCCGTAAAAATTTCCTGCCAGGCAGGTGTGTATCCGCTGTCTTTGTCATCATAACCCGTTGGATAATCTCCGGGTAAATTCCTATTTACACCAAATTGCGCCATGATTAAATCATAGACCGTTGTAACGGGTACTTTACCGTTTACTGTATCAAGATATTTTACTGGCACACCTCGGAAATACTTTTTGTCGAGTCCATACTCATCAAATTCCGTAATTAAAATATCATCCCGATGTTCCAACAATGTTAGCAAAGGATAATACGATTGTTGCGTCTCAGAATCAACAAGCCGGGTAGTCCAATTTGCTTCTTGTTTATCCCATCTATGCCCCACGCTTCCCGATGGACATACCAGTTGACCCGTTTGTGCATCAATGTTTAGAAATTTCCAGTCACCGTTTTCAATATGTTGATATTTCTCAACTACATTGGCTCTTAACAAATGTCCAGGCTTATATCCTTTTTCCGTTTTTTCCAGCTGCACCAGGTAAGGTGCATCGGTGAAACGGGCAACGTAATCGAGAAAATATTCAATTTTCTGCTGATGATGTGCCCTGGTAAGGATTACATGATTGACCGCCAACCAGAAAGCGCCATCCTGCCCGGCATGAATAGGTATCCAGTTATCAGCAAACTTGCTAATCATGCTAAAATCGGGTGAGAAAACAACCGTTTTGGTACCATTATGCCTTGCTTCAGCAAAAAAATGTGCATCGGGCGTACGTGTCATGGCAATATTAGAGCCCATAACTGCAATGAACTTAGCATGATACCAGTCTGCACTCTCAGCCACATCCGTTTGCTCACCCCACATTTCGGGGAATGATGGAGGCAAGTCGCAGTACCAATCGTAAAAACTTAAATTTACACCACCCATCAGTTGTAAAAAACGCGAACCTGCAGCATAGCTAATCATGCTCATTGCGGGGATGGGCGAGAATCCCGCCAATCGATCGGGACCATAGGTTTTGACCGTATAAACATTAGCAGCAGCAATGATTTCCAGGACTTCATCCCAACTTACTCTTCGGAAACCCCCTTTGCCTCTTGCCAGCTGATACATTCTTCTTTTTTGTGGATCTTCTTGAATGTTTCGCCAAGCCTCCACAACATCGCCAGTACGACGTTTTTCTTTGCGAAACAAATCCAACAATGCCCCTCTTACAAGAGGGTATTTTATACGTATCGGGCTATATTGATACCATGAGGCCGATATCCCCCTCTGGCAGCCACGAGGTTCGTATGGAGGAATCGATGAGCATATTTCGGGATAATCCAATGCCTGTGCCTCCCACACAACGATTCCATCTTTAACAAAGATATTCCAGCTGCATCCACCCGTGCAATTTACCCCGTGTGTGCTCCGGACAACCTTGTCGTACTGCCAGCGGTTGCGATAAAAGGATTCCCATGTACGCAACTTCGGATCAAATAAATCTTTTATCCAGCTCATATCTTCTGTTATTCTTGTTTTCTTTGTTGACGCTCATGTATGCGAAAATTAACGCTCTGTATTTTACCCCGTCGGTACAGAATGCTAAGCAATATCACCAGCATGCAAGCGACCATTATACCAATTACCATTAAATCATGACTCAATGCAGCCTGTTGAGTCGCTGCATCGGCATGCTTGAGAAATACAGTCAACGACTCAATTTCCTTTTCCGTAAGGGGATGTTGCGAATAAGCTGCAGCCATAGCCGGGAAGGGCATTCCTTTAATAATCCCTCGTAGAGCTGCATCATTCTTGTTCATCCGTGAATAAACGTGGGTGAGATCTTTTGCCAGCGTCCCTCCGCGGTTAAAACCTTCATAAGCCACGTTATGACATGCTATGCACGCACTCCCTTTATTGTGAAACGAAATGTTTCCGGTAAAAAGATCAAAACCATAATTAATCTGACCCCGCTCATCAATAAGTATCCCTGTATCTTTTTTCACGGTCATTGTATCAACCGATGCAGATGAACCTTGTGTTCCCGATTGTGCATCGAGGTAACTTATTATCGATTCCAGCTGGGCGTCGGAAAAATTAAAAGCAGGCATCAGCATTCCTTTATACTCATCAATGATAGCTTTTGCCTCGGCATCCCCCTGATCATACATCTTTCTCGAATCAGTAATAAATCGCTTGATCCATTCTTTTTGCCTGGTTTTAGTAATATCTTTTAGGTTGGGACCCATCAAGGGAGTACCTTCAATATTATGACAGGCAGCACAATTGGCCTTATACAACGCCTCTCCCTCCTGGGCACACAGCACAAATCCATTCAGTAAAAGAAAACCCAGTAGGATTAGACTACAGTTCATCCTGGTGATACTTCTTTGAACTTTGCCAAAAATTTCCATATATGCACTATTTGATAAATATATGACCCTGCCTACGTAAGCGAAACAATAGGATTGCAACGTATATTAAAGTACCATATACCACTGCCAGTACCGTAATACTCATTATGATAAGCCAGCGAGGGCTCTTACGCTGGATATTCCAGAGAGTACGTTCTGGAAAAAAAGGTGGTGAAGATGGGGGTACTAATGTAGTTCGCACCTCAACTACCGCCGAAGTATCCATATAATCAGCATTACCTGTAAGTTGAACCTTTATTTTCAACCTACCCTCCATATCGCCAACAATATCCGTTGGGACTTTTACTTCAATTTTCTTTAAGTTATCAATACTTTTTTGAAGAAAGGGTAGCCATCCAAACGATTGACGGGCAAAAAATTGTAACAACACATCAGTCAGGGTGTCGGACTGTTCATTTAGAGCAATAGCGGTGATGGTGTTTGTAATACTATCGTAATGCAGCTTAATACTCGCTTGCTTAAGCGTAATAACAGGATAATGTTCGCGGTCGGTCAAACTTCGCAGGTAATGAATAACTTGCCATATTTGTTGTGCAGAGAGTTTACCCTTAAACCCAGGCATCTGATTTCGACCAGTGAAAATTTTATAGAAAATTTCACCATCACGTTGTTTAGTAAACGTGGTATTTGTAAATCCCGGCGCTGCAATGAGTCCCCTCCCATCGGCATTAGCTCCATGGCAGGCTGCACATGTCGAAGTATAGATTCTTTTCCCATTGAGTATCGTCTGTATAGTAATAGATTCGGGGTTGTTAACAGCGGTATATTGCGATGGAATCTCCCACTCACCCGTATTGCCACCAAACAAATGTGCTTGATAAAACCATCCAATCAATATGAGGACAAAACGTTTCATGGCTGTGTACGATTAATTATCGACTGAGGAATTCCTTTCTCTTTTGCTGTCTCATATAGGGGTACCACCGGAAATATCTTCATCAATATTGTAATCACCAGTAAGACTACCGCCATACATCCAACTGTAATAGACACCTCAGGTAGGGTTGGCGAATAATGTTTATAGTATTCTGGATAATTTTGTATGGGTAAAAAGGGATGGGTAAGCGTTGGGATAACAATAAGATAACGCTTTATCATGGCTGCGACAAGCACTATAAAAGAAATAATTGTTAAGGGCAAGGGTTTTCGCAAGGGCTTGAAAATAAGCAAAAAAGTAGGCAGTATAAGTCCGCCAAACTGACTAAACCAAAACAGGTATGCAAATTCGCCGGTAAAAAGTGAATCGAGTAAGTGTTTTTCATGCTCACGCATTTTGTAAGCAGGTACCAGATATTCGTTGATATTAAAGTATAGGTACACCAACATCAAAAGCACCAATAGTTTGCCCAGACGATCAAAATGCAGGGGTCTTAAATAATCGTGGAGTAAAAAAACTTTTCGCGCGCCATAGATCAGGATAATCATCAGCGCAGCCCCTGCTACAAAAGCACCACTGACAAAATAAGGTCCAAAATTGGTGCTATCCCACCCTGGACGAAGCGTGTTGGCAAATAACCAGGCCGTGACCGTGTGGATTGAAAGAGCAACCGGGATAACGATGATCATAAGAGCGTGTAAAGCTTTATGCAGGGTAATATTTTGTTCTTCAGTACCCTGCCAACCAAAGGTTAAAAACTTTATGATTTTTGCTTTGAATCCTCGACCCATCAAATTTCTCCTATGCAAAATATGCAAATCGGGAATGAGGGGGAGATAATATAGCAACAAGCTTATAATCAAATAGGTATTAACAACTATTATGTCCCACACGATCGGTGATTGCAATCGCCCGTACACAAAAATATGCCACAAACGTTCGGGACGCCCCATGTCAACAACGATGATAAGTAGCGCACCTATAAGTGATCCTACAGCTACTATCTCGCCCAAACGGGTTATAGGGGTAGCCCAATGTTGATTAAGCAGCTTTAAAATGGCCAAAGTTAAAGATCCTATCAGGCTAATAGCGATAAATAGAACGAAAGTAGAAATGTATAGCCCCCACGACACGATATCGCGCATGCCCGTTATTCCCAACCCAGTCTGTAACTGTTTGATGTAAAAATATACTCCCACCCCCACGCAAAATACCAGAAACAATATCCAATATTCCAGTATTTTATTTTTCCTTCGCGAAACGACCGTAAGAGCAGTTACCATTTTATCAAAATCAATCTTTTGCTGTTGCTGTAGTCCAGTAAATGTTGTTTCCATGATATGCTCAGTTGTTACGTCTTGGTGGCAGGTAATATACAGATGGCTTGGTTCCCAATTCGGCCAAAAGTTGAAAAGCCCCATTATCCTCAAGCAATTTGCTTAGCTTAACCGTCTCACCCGTTGTTCCATTGGTAACCGAATCTTCATACAGATTTCCAAAATAATATACCCCATTTGGACAGGCTCTTACACAGTAAGGTAGCTCACCATTGCGAAGGCAGTCGGCCGAAAAGGTGCACTTTGTCACAGTGCCTTTTTTTTGAGGTACATTTCGTTCCACATTATAGGGTACATCTTTATACAACTCTGCATCTTTCGGGTCAAACCAATTGAACGACCTTGCCGAATAGGGACATGCGGCAATACAGTACCGACAGCCTATGCAGCGCTCATTATCAATAAGCACAATACCATCGGTGCGCTTGTAAGTGGCTTCTACCGGGCAAACCTTTACGCATGGCGGGTTATCGCAGTGTTGACAATGCTTGGGCAGGTAGTAAGGAGCTGTATGTTCATCATCTCTCATTTCTAACACATTCAGGTGAAACTGGTCGGGACGTAATTGATGGGTAGCTGCACAGGCCTCCATACATTTACGAGCATTACGACACCGCGACAAATCAACTACCAGCACAAATTTCTTCCCCGGCAAACCCTGCCGCGCCTTTACATTAATTTCTGGATCAAGACTATTTTTTATTCGATTAATGTACGCGTCCCTTGCTATAATCAAATGCTTCGCAGTTGAGCCCATGTTTGGTGCCCAGGAAGTCTTATCCATCCACTTCGATACCAACACAGACCCAATACCTGCCAGACCCAGCTTCACGAAAAAAGCTCTTCGGTTTGTTTTATCCTGATTGAGTGACATCAATTTACATATTTCAGTACTCATATGCGAAATTAGCATTATTTTTTTTGTCTTTGCAACAACACACCTCAATTTATAAATAGTCTAAGTTTAAATAATCTTCGATAACGACAACATTTTCTCCTCAATCCAGCATAGCAAGAATTAGTATAATAGAATTTGAGAATATATCCACTTGAAACAGGCTCGAGCAAATATGACAACTTGCATTTGATAAAATCCTGTACATAGCTATCTACATCCTCTACATAGTTATTTCGGAGTATTTACAAGCTCTATAGCAAGTTTTTTCTTGATCACAGGTAAGATTTTTTGCCTTTCGATGTAAGATTTGTGTCCAAAATGTAGGATTTGTATCCATCCCTGTAAGAAATGTATCGCAGAGTGGATGGACAACAGGACTATTTTTGATTAAAATCGAAAGTCATGCTGATAAAGGAAGATTTACAGAAACGCTTTTGGAATCTCATTCATACGCATCGGAAAGAATTATTGTTAAGCCTTACCATTGTCATTATAGTTATGGGCATTTTACTCCTGCTCATCAGGGATATTTAAATAGCTAACTAATACTAACCAAAAACCAATTGATGATGAAAAAATTTCTGTTTGTATGCCTGCTATTCAGTAGCATTTTAAGGCTTAATGCTCAGGTGCTTACCGTTACTGGTCGGGTTACTGATGCTACAACGGGAGAACCAGTTATTGGGGCCAGTATCGTTATCGAAAATACCTCCACAGGGGTTTTATCCGATGCGGAGGGTAAATTCAGCATTCGCGTCGATAAATCCGAGGCCGTATTGGTATGTTCGTTTGTAGGTTACACTACCCAGCGTCAGCCATTAAATGGACGCACACAGATTGATTTTGCACTTGAACCAGAAATCAAGTCGCTCGACGAAGTAGTAGTAATCGGGTATGGTACCGTAACCCGGCAGAATATTACCACCTCGGTAGCCAAGGTCAAGACCGACGAGGTACCTAAGGCCGCCAACAACAGCGTCAACCAGCTGCTTTTTGGACGAGCTGCTGGTTTAAAAACCACCCAACAGAGTGCCGAACCCGGTGGACGCATCGATCTGTCGATACGTGGACGCGGTAATCCGCTTGTCATTATCGATGGGGTTGCCTACCCATCCGACGAGCTTAACCCTTCTAGCGGGGTAGTTTCGCTAAATAACGTAAACCGCGGCGGCATTACCAACATCAACCCCGAAGATATTGAATCGATAGAAATTCTTAAGGATGCAAGCGCCTCAATCTATGGTATTGGCGCTGCCAATGGGGTTATTCTCATCACAACCAAAAAAGGAAAAGCAGGTAGCATTAATGTTACCTACGACGGTAGCCGTTCGCTGGTAGAAAATATGCCTTACCTCGAGCCCCTTTCGCCGGTCGACTATATGAGGCTTTACAATGAGTTCAACAAGGAATTCTATTGGGCAAGCCGAAACATGCAACCCTTTGGTAGCCTTGAGCCGCGCGTACCAAAAAATATCTTTCTCTATTCCGACTCGGCCATAGCCAATCCCCCACAGGCCACCGATTGGTTGGGCATGGTACTGCGTCAGGGAAGCGTTGACAACCACAATATCAACGTTTCGGGCGGCAACGAACGTATCGTTTACTATGCCTCGGGTAACTATTTTCATCAGCTGGGTACCATTCAAAATTCAGACCTAACCCGTTATCTGGGCAAACTCGATCTTACCCTTTTTCTTTCAAAGTCGATAAAATTTAATGCTGCCATGAATGCCAGCCGTTCGAACTATACCAATGGTATGTCGGGTTATCAGCTGGCTGGTTCGGGTTCGCAGGGGTATGGTGCCTTGCAGGCTGCCATTGCCTATCCAACGCTCCTGCCCGTTAAAGATACCGATGGCAACTACTCGCGTTTCCAGCTTATTGGCAATCCGGTATCGCTGCTCTCTATCAAAGATAAAACACAACAATCGACGCTGTTTATCAATACCTCAATCGATGTAGAGATTATCCCCAAAACTCTTTCGGCACGCTTGCTGTATGGGAATAATTACGAAACAGCTGTACGCGACTTTTTTGTACCCTCAACGGTTTTCTACCATCAGCTATTTCAGGCACGCGGGGCAATCGACAACAGCCAGCGACAAAGTCAAACGCTATCGGCTACTACAACATTTACCCCTCACCTGAGCGACAATATACAGCTCGATGTGCTGGCCGGATATGAACAAAATACGACCGAGTACCTGTCGAACGGATTATCAGCCTCGGGAATGCTCGACGCCATGGCCAACTACAATATGGGCGCTGCACCCAACCGCGACCAATTGTCATCATCGAAATCGGTCAACAAAAAACGGTCGTACTTTACCCGCGCCAACCTCAATATACTCGATCGCTACCTCGTGACACTCACCTACCGGTACGATGGTATCGATAAATTCTTCCCCGATAATAAATACGCATCTTTCCCCTCGGCAGCCCTGGGATGGAAAGTCTCTAAGGAATCGTTCATGCAAAATCTCACCTTCATCGATCTGTTAAAAATCAGGGCAAGTATTGGTATTACAGGCGATGCTTCGAATGTCATCAATGCTGCTTATGGCGTATTCAGTCCCGATGTACGTGACCAGGCTTACTTCGATAATGGAGCTACGGTATATACTCCGTATTATCTCACTTCTATTGACCTGCCCAATCTGCAATGGCAAAAAACGCTGAATACCAACATAGGTATCGATTTTGGATTGTTCCGAAACCGTATATCCGGTTCGTTCGACCTGTTCCGCGACCGCATTACCAACCTGCTCAACAGCAAAACGACCCCTCAACTGTCGATGTTAACAACCATCTACGCTAATGGAGGACAACAAATTCGACAGGGATGGGAAGTATCGCTAAAAACCGTTAACGTCAGTACCAAAAATTTCCAATGGGATCTGATTTTCAACGCCTCGCACTACTTGTTCCGCTGGGAAGAACGTTATTCCAACATGGGGCTTCAATCGTATGTAGGGGAAAAAGACCCGGTCAATGCTATTTACGTATTCCCCACTAAAGGAATTATTAAGATAGGCGACAGCATTCCAGCCTCACAGTACACCGTAGCCAATGGTATGGCCGCTAAACCCGGTTGCCCCATCTTTGTCGATCGCAATGGCGACGACTCTATTACCAATGCCGATGTCGTGATGTACAATACCGACCCCGATTTAATTATCGGATTAGGGAGCAACTTCCGGTATAAAAACTTCGACCTGGGTATATTTTTCTACAGCCAATTTGGAGCAAAAGATTTTAACAATGCCTACGCATGGGCTAATGCCAAGAACTTTGGTAGCGGTAATCTTAATGGTACAACGGCAGCTATTAAGGATGCCTGGCGTATCGATAACCCCAATGGAACCTTACCGGGTGCCTCGTACGACGAAGAATCGCTGGGTATGACTGCCCGTAGCGATGTATTTGTCCAGAGCAAAGATTTCATCCGTTGTCGGAATATTACCCTGGGATACACCTTTAAACCAAGCGTTAAAAAATATTTCTCCAGCTTACGCATTTACGCCGATGTACAAAATCCTTTCATCATCACCGATTTCAAAATCATTGACCCCGAAATTCAATACATTTCGGTAAAAGGTGGTTCGGCTCCCTATCCCATGGCTCGAACTTATTCTGTAGGACTTACGGTTAATTTTTAATGCGCAACCATTAAATGAATACAATTATGAAAAGCATATATCATAAAAAACACCCTGCAATGATTCCCGGAAACATCGTTACCAAGGTTGGTTCGATGCGGGCAAAGATGTGGATTTTCCTTACCATTGCTGCAATAGCTATATCTGGTTGTACCAAAGACTTTGATCCGGAATTTTATGGCGTACTCTCGCCGGCCACATTTCCCTCGACCCCTTCGGAATATGAACTGTATACCATGGAGGTTTATGTTCCTTTCGAAGGCAAATGGGGCTACCCCTCTTCAAATCCCCAGGGATGGGAATATGGATTTTTTTCGCCCGAACTGGGTCATATCGAAATATTTGATATGTCGACCGATTTGATGCCTACCTTTACCCTCTGGGGCGGGCACTGGCAGGCAATAAGCTCGGGTAATTTTGCAGCCATGCGTTCGATGGATGCTATGCGGCATCATATCGAAAAACTCAGGTTTATCACCCGCTTTACCAAAATTATCGACGACCTGGAGAAAGCTACCATACTCACCGAAAGCACGAAAAAACAGTTGATAGCCGAAGCACGAATGGCTCGCGGATGGACGATGTTTTACCTGCTTCATATCTATGGACCCCTTCCTGTAATCATCGACCCAGCTAAAATTGGCACCGATGCGGAAGCCGAACTTACCCGTCCCGATCGTACCACGTTTGTTCAGTATATCATCGACGATTTGAACTATGCTGCCAATAATCTACCCGTCAAGCCTGCTAATTATGGTCGGTTCAATAAAGGCATAGCGCTGGTGGTGCTGATGCGATTGTATTTGAATGAAAAAGACTTTGTAAATGCCGAAAAAGTGGCTCGCGAGATAGTTGCCATGAACCAATACCAGCTCGTAAACGATTACGCAAGTTTGTTTCGTGAAGCAACCGAAATCAATAAAGAAACTATCTGGGCAGTATCGTGTGTAGGAGGCAAGGAAACTGGACAGAATTTTAATGCGCTGGCTTACTATTGCTATCCCACCGATATGGATGGCATTAAAATTACCGGCGGTGGTTGGGGCGATCAGGCAGGGGGTGCCATGAGTGCTACCTGGCAGTTCTACCGCTCGTTCGACACAGCCGATGTACGTCGCAGTTTACTCATCACCTCGTACATTTCCAATACCGACAAGAAAACCGTAAAGGATAGCACAAAACTTCGTGGAGCCGTTATCCGCAAATATCCCGATGAAGGAGCTGCCAATTCGCTACAGGGCAACGATATCGTTATAGCTCGCTATGCCGAGGTACTGCTAACGCTCGCCGAGGCCATCAACGAAAATGCTGGTCCAACCACCGAAGCCATCGACCTGGTGAATCAGGTACGTGCACGAGCTGGATTACCCGGATTAAATGCCAGCCAGACCAGCTCAAAAGAAGCCTTGCGCGAAGCTATTTTCGTGGAACGAGGGCATGAACTCTTTTTCGAAGGACTCCGAAAATTCGATCTCGTTCGCATGGGTAAATGGAACAACAACTACATGAATGCATTTGGCAAAAATGTAGGCCCAGCCCTCTGGCCTATCCCCGATTATGCCATCATCAACAGTCAAGGCCAACTTCAACAAAACGAAGGATACTAATTTACCTAACATTAATCACTAAAAATTTACAACTATGAAAAAAATTACTGCCTTACTTTTCGTCTTGAGCCTTGGATTAGGCCTCTTTGCACAAAATGTAAACGTGAGCTTTAAGCTCAAAGCTATCAACCCCGAAGGGGTAGCCGTCGACACCACCGAAGGTGTATACCTGGTAGGCGATGTAACCAGCTGGCAATTCCGTCCTATGGAAGATCTGGGCGATCATATCTACATTTTCGACACTACCCTCCATGTAGGGGATACCCTGAGTTTTTACTTTATTCTGGTAAATAGCTGGGATAGTGCTGGCAATCAGGACTGGAACTATTACAAGCGTTATCGCGAATATCCCGACACAGCCGATGTCATCTGCAACCCCAGCTGGGCTAAATGGAAAGGCGACCGCTGGATGATAGTTCCCAACAAGGATACCGTCATCTATGTTCAATGGGCACTATGCGGTAGCCTCAGCAGTACTGCCGTTTCGGGTACCTCGGTAGCTGCTTTCGACGTATTTCCAAATCCTGCCAAAGACCGCATTACCGTTATTCTTCCTGCAGCCAGCTCAAAAATTGATATTTATGACCTGACAGGGAAACGCATAAAAAGCATTGCCACCAGCGGAAAATCTATCAACATCGATCTCACTGGGCTCCCCTCCAGCATGTACATTTTAAAAGCCACCAGTGGAAAACAAACCTTCCTTCGTAAAGTTCTGGTTGAATAGTTAGGTTGTGTCACTCCTTCCCGAATCAAAATCGGGAAGGAGTTTTATTAAGTTACCTTAATTTTGACCTTAAATGCACATTTTCAGAATAGCTAAAATTTTACACCCATGAGAAAAATAGCTGTACTACTGGGATTTTTTGGGATTCACATTGCTGTATTGGCTCAAACATTTTACTTTGGCAATGATCTTTCCTACGTCAACCAGATGGAAGATTGCGGGGCAGTGTATAAAGAAAATATGCAACCCAAGGATCCCTTCCGTATCTTTGCCGACCATGGAACCAATCTGGTACGGGTGCGTTTGTGGAATGACCCTTCGTGGTGGCAGGATTCGTTGGTACAGCCTGCTGGTGTAAAAAAGCATTACAACGATTTCGACGATGTAAAAAAAACTATCCAACGAGCCAAACACAATGGCATGCAGGTCATGCTCGATCTGCACCTGTCGGACTTCTGGGCGGATCCTTCGCATCAGATTGTCCCAAAAAGTTGGCTATCGGTTGCCCGTAACGACAGCCTGCTGGCCGACTCGGTATATCAATTTGTCAAAAGAATCTTAACACAGCTAAATATCGACACGCTCATGCCCGAAATAGTAAAGGTGGGCAACGAGTCGAATCCCGGTATGATGATCCATACCACCCTTAATAGCGATTATTCTGCCAGCGGCCTGATCAGCTACAGCTGGACCCGTCAGGCAAAATTGTTCAATGCTGCCTTTAAAGCCATCCGCGAAGTGGGTAACCAGTCGTACATCAATCCTAAAATTTGCCTACATTATGCCGGCTTGAAAAATCTTGCCGATTGGTATCAGAATGTTATAAACTACGGAATAACCGATTTTGACATCATAGGATTTTCATATTATTATGCCTGGCACGGGTATAGCATTAAAGCCTTAGGCGACGCTATCCGTAACCTTCGTACAAAATTTCCGCAATATCAGGTAATGGCGGTTGAAACCGGCTATCCCTGGTCGACGGCCAACTATGATGCCATGCCCAATATTGTTACCACCCCCGATCCACAATATTTACCTGTATGTCCCGAAAAACAACTCGAATACATGGTCGATTATACCCGCACAGTGATGAAAGCCGGCGGTATTGGAGTTATTTTCTGGGAACCAGCCTGGGTTTCCACCCCCTGCCGAACCCCATGGGGCATCGGTAGCTCGCACGACCATCTGGCCTTCTTTGACCCAAAAAATACCAATTTTATGGAAAACGGCGGTGGCCGATGGACCGAACCTGTCTTTTATCAAAACATCGATTCGACTTTCAAAGTCACCTTTAAAGTAAAATTTAATACCTCAACCCCAAAAGCCTTTTTGTGGCTATCGTCCCCCATCGACACACAGATTGTTCGCCTGATTTCCCTGGGAAATGCAGAATTTAGCCATGCTACCTGGTTAAAAACAGGCGATACCATTCGCTATCTATTCCTTACCGATTCCACTTTCACCAGCAAAGAGAATGTATTGGACTCTTGTGGAAGTTTATATCGTCAATACATTATCGAGGCTAAAGATACCATTCTATATTTTCCATTTGGCTCATGTAGCCCCATCCTTCCAAAAACAAAATCGAAAGTCACTTTTAAAGTAGATATGACCGGACAGGATGTGACCCGTGGTGTTTTTATTACAGGAACCCTTACAAACTGGACATTTGCTCGAATGACCCCTGAAAGTAATAACATTTACACCTACTCGACCTCACTACACATTGGCGACACCATTGCCTACTACTTCATCCGAAACAACAGCTGGACAAATTACCAGGATTACCGCGAAAAAGTTCCATCGACCTGTGCAAAAGCCTGGGGAACCGACCGCCAATTGATTGTCCCCGAAAATGATACAATTGTCAAACATGTTTTCGGGTCGTGCGATAGCATCATTGTCGGCATTTATCGTCCTACATTCAATCCCTGGGATATCGTTCCTAATCCGTCCACTGGAAAATTTTCGATTAAAACCATTTATCCTATTTCCATCGATACCATTGAAATTTTCTCAAGCATGGGCAAACGATTAAAAACTTTTTCGGCGAATGTAGGCGAATTTGATATTTCCGATTTGCCTTCGCAATTGTATCTGGTAAAAATCGTAACACAACAGGGAGTATTTCTTAAAAAAATAATACTGGCAAAAAGTTAGGTATTCACGAACGATAAAAACGGCTCAATCATGAAAAAACTGCATGTATTTTTAATGACGGGAATGCTGCTTAGTGGCGGAGGATTGTGGTCACAAAAAGCACCTAAAAATTTTTATAAAATTGATATACCCACCCAGGAGTTAAAGGTAAAAAGTGGACACCTTCAGTTAGGAGGGAGTAATTTTCGGGGTGAAAGCTATGCCGTAAACAATTATTATCTGGTAAAAAATGGACAACCCTACCTACCAGTAATGGGCGAATTTCATTTTTCGCGGTATCCAGCAAAATATTGGGATGAATCGATAAAGAAAATAAAAGCAGGGGGGGTAGATATCATAGCTACCTATGTATTCTGGATTATGCACGAGGAAGAAGAGGGGAAGTTTGACTGGCAAGGCGATAAAGACTTACGCCACTTTATCGAATTATGTGCAGCCAATCAGATGAAGGTCATTGTACGCATAGGTCCTTTTTGCCATGGAGAGATTCGCAATGGTGGCTTACCCGACTGGTTACTTGGCCGACCGCTTTCTATACGTTCTAACGATAGCCTATACTTGCATTACGTTGCACGCTGGTATCGTCAAATAGCACATCAACTCGAAGGGTTGCTGTTTAGCGATGGAGGACCGGTCTTTGGTATCCAGCTCGAAAACGAATATCAGCATTCGGCTTCGCCCTGGGGACTCACCTATCCAGGACAGCCCGACGACTGGACAGCAGCCGAACAGGATAGAAGCATAACGCAAGCAGGCGTAGGTACAGCAACTGCTTTACAAAATACTTTCCTCGAATACGGAAATCGACATATGCGTATTCTCAAGCAACTGGCCCAACAGGCTGGTCTCGATGCCCCCATCTATACTGCTACGGGTTGGGGATATGCCGCAGTAATTGAACAGGAAACCATCCCTGTTACCGGTGCCTATCCCTACCCCACGTGGGCACCCCTGAGTCTTTCCCCATTCTTCCTATACAAAGACCTACACCACGAGCCCGACTATTCGCCCGTACGATATGTGCCCGATGACTACCCAAATATCACCGCCGAAATAGGAGGTGGCATTATGGTACGCTACGAACGTCGCCCCACCGTCCCACCCCAGAGCCTCGACGCAGTCATTAACCGTTTTCTGGGTAGCGGCTCCAATGGTATTGGATACTACATGTACCACGGCGGTTCTACCCCCATGGGAAAAAATGTCTGGTATTCCGACGAAGCCTATGGATATCCCAAAATTTCCTACGACTTTCAGGCACCTATTGGCGAATTTGGACAGATACGTCCGTCGTACCTCCGCCTGAAAGTACTGCACCATTTCATCCACGCCTTTGGAAACCAATTGGCTACAATGACTTACATCCCAACCGGTAACGAAGGCAAAATTACTCCCGAAAATCTGCAAAAGTTACGATATGCCATCCGCAGCAATGGTAAATCCGCTTTCCTGTTTATGCTTAATTTTCAGGACCACGCCCAAACTACCGACATCCAGAATATACAGTTTGAAATTAATATCGGCGGTGAATCAATACTTTTGCCGCAAAATCCATTTACACTAAAAAGTGAAGAAAATGCCATTTTCCCCATTAATCTTTCTCTGGGAAAAAGCCGCATACGCTATGCAACCGTTCAACCGCTAACCCGTTTTCAGCGAAACGATACCACTTACTTCGTATTTTTTGCGGTAAAGGGCATTACACCTGAGGTACTCATCGATCAACCCATCGAAAGGATACGGCCAACCAATGCCACGCTAAACGCTCACAAGAGGGGTACCCTGATAACGATGAATCCTTCCAGCATGCCTGCGCTGGTTACACTTCCCCAAGAACGAGTCCAGATTTTGATCATCGACCGAAATACCGCAGAAAATACCTGGATTGTAAAACAGGGCAACGATACCTCCTTAATTTTCTCGAGCGCTTTGATACTGGACGAAGGCACAAATATTAGATTGTCTCAAAAGGCAGATTCGGCCATAGCTTTTTCAGTATTTCCAAAAACCAATGTAATGCCTCAGGCAAATTTCGGCAAAGTGGAAACAGTAGGTAGCGACTTTATATCCCATTATCTCATACGGTTACCCGCAGTCTTTCCCAAGGTGCGCCCCGAAAAAATTGCCGACAACAAATATTTGCTACAATTTTCGCTCGACCCAAAGCCTTATGTTTCAGATTATTTCTTAACCATAAACTATGTGGCCGACGTAGCCATGGCCTTTATCGATGGGAAACTGGTGGCCGATGATTTTTACTATGGTCAACCATGGACTATTGGCTTAAAAAAGTTTATCACACAATCGATGCCCGAGATGGTAATTTACATGCGCCCCATTTATCCCGATGCCAAATTTTTGCAAGACCTTCCATCCAACGCCATACCCGATTTTAAGAAGAAAAATACCTATTTACAGCTAAATTCGGTAAACATTGCCGCAGAGTATTGTGTGAAAGTAAGTTTTTAGTTAGCCCGCTGCCCGTTTCTTAAGCGGGCAGCTTTATTCCTACCCCAAACTTTCCCTTTTGTTTTCCAGACCAACCCTTCAACCTAAAAAACATGATTGCTGTGGAAAATAAGCGCGACCTGCAAACCCTTATGCGAATCATCGAGGAAATTGAAAGAAACCTCGAAAAACCCAACTTTACCGTCAACGATATGGCAAAAGTTGCCAATACCAGCCAGCGAAATTTATTACGAAAGGTAAAAGCTCAAACAGGCCTGAATCTTATTGAACTGAAAACCATGGTAAAAATAAAACATGCCATGGAACTTCTGCAACGAACCGATATGACAATTGCTGAGATTGCATTTACGATAGGCTATAACGATCCTTTGCATTTCTCAAAAATTTTTAAGCGCGTGGTGGGCATGCCACCGGCCAATTACCGCAAAGCCTGTAAGGAGTCCAAAAAAACATAGGTAATTGTCCGAAAAACACGGGTAATTTAAAGGGTTCGACACCTAATTTTATCATGAATTTGCTAACCAATTAAAAACCAAAAAACATGAAGACAAGAAAATTAATGTTGATGGCAGTTGCTACCCTGGGGGTAGCACTGCTGGGGACACGTCCTCTGCAAGCCCAGGTAAAGGGTGCCGATGTAAGCTGGGTAACGCAGATGGAAGCGTCGGGGTATGTGTGGTACAACAGTAGCGGAGTAAAACAGGATGTATTTACCATTCTCAAAGGGTTGGGTTTTAATGCCATACGTCTGCGCGTATGGGTTAATCCTTCCGGAGGCTGGTGTGGGAAAACCGATGTAGTAAACAAAGCAAAACGAGCCAAGGCAGCTGGTTTTGACGTAATGCTCGACTTTCATTACAGCGATAGCTGGGCCGACCCCGGAAAACAAACCAAGCCTGCCGCATGGAGCAGCATCACCGACATCAGCCAGCTATGTACCCAGGTCTACAATCACACGCTCGACGTATGCAATGCGGTAAAATCTGCTGGCGTAACCCCAAAATGGGTACAGGTGGGCAACGAAACCAACGACGGCATGCTATGGCCCGAAGGCAAAGCCTCTACCAACATGCGCAATTTTGCCTGGCTGGTCAACAGCGGTAACGACGCTGTGAAAGCCGTATTCCCCAGCGCTATTGTCATTGTACATCTATCGAACGGATATGACAATAGCCTTTATCGCTGGCTTTTTGATGGTCTGAAAGCCAACAACGCCCGCTACGACTGCATTGGGATGTCGCTTTACCCTTCACCTTCCGACTGGTCAACAAAAAATACCCAATGCCTTAATAACATGAAGGATATGAAATCGCGCTATGGCAAATCGGTAATGATTTGTGAAGTAGGCATGTCGTGGGACCAACCAACAGCTTGTGCTAACTTCTTAAAAGACATCATTGCAAAGGCTCGGTCGGTAGGTGCCCTGGGCGTATTTTACTGGGAACCCGAGGCTTATAATTGGCAGGGATATACCCTCGGAGCCTGGGACTGGAACACCAAACGACCCACCGCAGCCCTGAGCGTAATTGCCTCGGCAAAAGCGCCTGTTGCTGTAGAAAATGTCGAAAAGGAATCAAACTTTGCCCTGTATCCCAACCCGCTGGGACAAAATCAACCACTCGTTATTAAAGCCACCAACGGAAACAATATGCAAAAGGTACGAATTTTAACTGTTAACGGACAGGTCATTGCGGAATATGCACCGGTCAACAGCGAAATGCTAACCCTGAACCAGCTTAAGCTGATACCGGGAACCTATTTCGTGCAAATAGAAGGACAGCATCAACGAACCGTTCAAACGTTGCTGGTAAAGTAAAAATATATTTCATCCGAAAATATTTTTAATTTTTTACAGCGGTCGGATGGAACTCGCATGTAATATGTTTTGTACACTAAAATCAAGCAGGTATGAAAAATTATTTTCATACTCTTTTGTGAATACTGCTATACATGCTCGTTTCATCCCATCTACATTTAGGGGCACAGCATGCTGTTGCCCCTTGTGTTTTTCTGGAAATATAGGGCTTCAAGTTGGATGTGTTGTCGTAGTTGACGATATCGACGCACTGCACTGTCAACCTCCACAAAAGTTTCATAAATCGTAAAGTTTCAATTGCCCATCACGGTCAATTATAACTTTACTGCTGACAGGCAACGCTCGTTCCTATAGTTCCCAAAAATCACTACCCTCCTGGGTTTTGTGCTTCATTGTTTGTTATTTTGAATGTCCTTATTGGTTGATGGATAGCATGTTTTTTTAAATGCTGGGAGTAGAGATTTTAAAATGTCTCAGAATGTTTTATGGCTTCGTTAATGCTTAGCATTTCTTCTTGGGTTTGGGCAGGTACACGCTTCCACATTTTGGTCGGTACTTTGGCTTGTACAACTACAGTATGGGAACCTCTACTTAGGCTAAAACGTTTCTCCTAATTGCCTGAACATTTCAATGGTATTTACATATGAAACTCCCAATGCGATACATGCATCTGGAATTTTAACTTTGTTCTGTCGATTGGGCTCGCTAACTTCCTGCGTTACTACAATTCTGTTAGCTGGGTCTGCAAGACAATAAGCACTAAAAAAGCATCAGCTTCATCAGCATTTAAAAACTCTTCTAAAGCGCCGGGTAAATAATGATTGCTTTTCGACATTGCCCACACCACCACCTTCGCATACTCTTCCATTACCATCGAAGTGTCTCTGAAAAAGTTTGCAGGCAAATTGTTTCTGCACCATTCTTCTAATGCATCGTTATAGTATAGCTCTTTTTTTACCTTGTCAATACTAATAACTCTGCCATCTACGGCCAATTGCCGGACTTTATTCCAAAATCCAGTAGCAACATCAATCGGATAATAAAACCGATGCGCCTGAATAAAGAAGTTACTATCTAACACATATACCGGCATTGGGGCTATAGGTGCTCAGAAAAGAAACGTTCAAAGGTTTCACCCTTTAAGCCTGTAAGCTTATAAGCATCTCGATACAATAACTTACCGGATTTTACTGCCTGATAAACATGACTTGCAAATGTGACACTAATTCGCTTTTTTGTGGTTGCATAGAAATCGCCTCCACTACCTTGATTTTCTTTTTTAGAGAATTCACGCTTGGAATATTCATTATAAAATATAAAAAACTCCCTTTTACTAATTTTTCCTGTATCTAATGCTCTGCGGGCAACTACAATTTCACTTACTTTAAAATAGCGAGAAACATGAGCAAAATCATTGGGATGAAGATTCCACATCTCATCAAATGCTCGCTCAGGAACCAAGAATTCTGCAGCTATTTTGTCGCAAAGAATTTCTATCGGATCGTTTGCGGGCTTCAATGTTCTAAAATCGAAACCTGCACTATGACCTGTCCATATATGAGCCAATTCATGGACAATGGTAAACATCTGCGCCGATTTGAAATCGGAATTGTTCACAAACATGAACGGTGCATACTCGTCTACCAAAACAAAACCCCTGCACTCGTCCACAGGAATAGGTCTGTGCGTATTGTTTTCAACAATTCCGTTGAAAATGGTGATGATTCCTTTATCTTCAAGATGCACAACCAAATAGTCAAGAGCTTCCTGCCATGTTTTGAATCGGCTTGCCCAATTCTCAGACAACTGTAACGTTTGGCGAATATCCACCACAATAGCCTTTACATCATTGCTATTATGGAATTTACCAACGTAAGGCAATGGCGGAAAATCATTTTCTTTAAGGTAGTTTTTTAACCAATCCTGCCGCTGTTGGAGCAACAGAATAGTATCATACACATTGATACTGACTTTATCGACCTGATTACCGTTGGTGCGAAAAAAAGGAATAGGCAATTTTTCCTGCGGGGGTTGTGGCAAAAAAAGATAACCAAAAGGGAGATAGACTTTTTTAGAAAATTCTTCGAGTTGTTTAACGGTGGGTTTTTTTTGCCCTTCGATCCAATCTACTATCTTCGGAAATTTTTGCGCAAATGTTGGCACATCATACCCTGCCCGGGTGATAGCCCAGGTGAGCATGCTGGTATTTACATTTACTTCAGTTTTCATACATGCAAAGATATGCATTTCCCATATTTTGCCTGCAGCCCGACAATCATTGCTTATTGTTCCTTTTCTTCACCTTTTACTTTTACCTGCCCATTCATCGGCAAAGGAAAGATAAATTTGCTAAGTAGTGATATCCTGGTTTTCTATTTTTGCATCTATTGTGTGGGATAGACTTGCATGGATTGTTACCATTATCCTCCCTAAATCCACTTTAATAATGTTAAACAAACATATTAAATTTATTTTACACATACAAAGCAAGAGGCAAACAAGACATTCACCAACCCATAGTCGTTGAGATACTTTTAGTGTCGTCCATTTCTTTTTATTTATGTGCTATAAATACTAATCCCATCGAGAGATTCCGGATATTAAAATTTACTATGCAAAAGCTCGGTTATCAGCCTCAAATCAAGGTTAAACGGATGCTAAATGTATCCATTAGGGGCTACAATTGATAATTTATGGCATTTTCTACGAAAAAACTATGCATTTTCATGCAAAATAGCATACTTTTAATGTTTAAAATTTTTTCCTTGTTTTTTTAATTTAATTACAACCTTTTTTAAACATATAAAAGACGGTCCTATGAAAAAGGCAGGTTATTTTGCATCATGCAGATGTTACAGGAGAATACTTACGCCACTCTGGAAAACATCTGGTATTAGACAGGTCCTTATGGGAATAATGCTATTATTTGCATTCCCTGTAGTCATGCAAGCTGAAGAGCTATGGCTTCCGGCATTTTTTGCCGACCATATGGTACTCCAGCAACAAATGGAGGTTCCCATTTGGGGAAAAGCCACCCCTGGAACTACGGTTACCGTTGCCGCCAGCTGGGGAAATACAGCTACAACAGTAGCCAACCATGAGGGAAAATGGAAAGTAAAAATTAAAACCCCTACAGCAGGGGGGCCATATTCCCTAACGGTAAGCACTCCTAATGCAATAAAAACATTGCAGGATATTCTAATTGGAGAAGTATGGATATGCTCGGGACAGTCGAATATGGAGATGCCTTTGGGAGGTTGGCCTCCCCGCGATACTATCATGGGAGCAACCCAGGAAATCGCACAGGCAAATAACCCTTTCCTTCGCACGTTTACCGTAACCCGTGCCTATTCGATTATCCCCGTCGACTCGTGCATAGGACAGTGGATGTCCTTAAATTCCCAAACTGCCGGGCAATTCAGTGCTACTGCTTATTTCTTCGGCAAAAAACTGTACGAAACCCTTAAGGTACCTATTGGGCTTATCCATACCAGCTGGGGCGGAACCCCCGCAGAAGCCTGGACCCCTCAGGAAGACCTGGTCAATTTCCCCGAATATACGGAA
>JAKPGM010000018.1 GCA_029550865.1 Bacteroidota bacterium
AACGAGCATGTATGGCAGTATTCACAAACGAGAATGAAAATAATTTATCAGTTTCGTACTTGCCTATGTGTAGAAAGCTCATCACATGCGAGTTCCATCCGGCCTTTTAAGAAAAATTTTTAAAATTATTTTCGGATGAAATACAAGCTGTTTATTATCATTAGTTTGTTATTTATCACACCATTATTACGGGCTAATAATAAAATTGACAGTTTAAAAAAGGTGCTGCAAACAGCACATGAGGACACTGTTAAAATAAAGATATTAGGGAATATCGCCAACACCTTTCTCAACCAGCTGGAATGGGACAGTGCCCTTTATTATTGCGAAAAAGCCATTGAAATAGGCGAATATGCTAATTATCCCCAGGAAATATTTCGTATCCTTTACTGGCAAGGAATAGCATACTACCGTAAGGGGGTCATTGAAAAAGCACTTCAAAGCTATTTAAAAGCCCTTGAACTGGCAAAGAAAGTAAATAGTCGCATGCAGGTGGACATTCTCAACGACATTGGCGTTCTTTATAAGTCACAGGGTGATTATTTAAAAGCTATTGAATACTTTCAGCGCAATCTCGAATTCGTAGAAGCTAATAAAGATAGCGTTCTTATTGGCAGAACGCTCAACAACATGGCAAATGTTTATTTTTCGTACGGAGTTTATACAAAAGCCATCGAATATTACGAACGAGCTACCAATATTTTCATGCGACTGGGCAAATTGAATTACGTGGGGTACCTGTATATGAACACAGGCGTGGCATACAAAAAGATTAACGCCAACGATAAAGCTCTGGAATATTTCCGTAAAAGCCAGGAGATATTTACCAAAATTGGATTTAAGCCTGGATTAGCCCAGGTGAATGGGGAAATGGGTACATTTTATGCTGAACAGGGGGACTACAATCGTGCACTTCGTTATGTAGAAGAAGCGCTTAACGTGTATAAATCGCTGGGAGAAAAATTATTAATTGCGCAAGCATTACGACAGTTGGGAGAGATTTATCAAAAAGCCGGTTCCTACGGTACGGCATTGCAGTACTATAAACAAAGCATTGCTCTTTTTAAAGAACTCAACGCTAAAAAAGAATTACTCGATAGCTACGAAAACATGGCCAGTGTTTATTCTGCTATCGGTAACTACAAGCAAGCTTATGAATATTATAAAATATATTCCAATTTAAAAGACTCCGTTCTCAGTGAGGATTACTTACGCCAGATGCAGGAAAACGAAGCCCGTTATGAAAACGAAAAGAAAGAAAATGAAATAAAACTTCAAAAGGCTGAGCTAGCGAAAAAAGATGCAGAATCGAAACGTAAGAGCATATTCCTACTAGCCGTTGGACTCATTGCTCTGATGGTTATGGGCTTTTCCATTATTATTTTCAAACAGTACGCTGAAAAGAAAAAAGCAAATATTCTACTGGCCGAACAAAACGAACAGATTAAAAAGCAGCGCGATCAAATCTTCCAGCAGAAAAAAGAAATTACCGACAGTATTCACTATGCAAGCCGAATTCAACGGGCAGTATTACCCTCTCCCAAAGTTCTCGAAGATTACAACATCCAATATTTCATTCTATACAAACCCAGGGATATTGTAAGTGGCGACTTTTACTGGATTAATGCAAAAGACAATAAGATTATAGTTACGGCAGCCGACTGTACGGGTCATGGTGTGCCAGGAGCCTTCATGAGCATGTTGGGAATGGCACTGCTCAACGAAATTACCTCGAAGTCAGAAGTCACCTCTGCTGCCCAAATTCTTGATGAACTGCGTACCCTCGTCATCAAATCGCTACATCAGAGTGGATCGGTTGAAGAAACGAAGGATGGAATGGATATGGCACTATGTGTGTTTGATACCGACCTGAAACGGGTACAGTTTGCCGGTGCCTTTAATCCGCTATACCTGGTAAGAGGCAATGAACTCATCGAAGGACCGGCCGACCGGATGCCCGTGGGATTCCACGACAAACAAACAACCAACTTCACCAATACCGAAATCCCCTTACAACCGGGGGATACCCTGTACATTTTCTCCGACGGTTATGTCGATCAATTTGGCGGCGAAAATGGTAAAAAGTTTATGGCCAAACGATTTAAACAATTGCTCATCGACATCCACTATAAAGCCATGGAGGAACAAAAACAAATCCTCGATGTCACTATCACCGAATGGCGAGGCGAACTCGATCAGGTAGATGATATCCTGGTTATTGGAATGAGAGTATAGGTAGCAAAATTATCCTATTTCAAAAGCCTGGCGGATCCGAGCAGCAATATCTTCGAATTCTTCCTTTGTTAATTTTAGCTTAGGATTCGAAAAATTCATATCGTTGATACCCGATATCAAAGGGATAAGATGAATATGGGCATGCGGAACCTCAAGCCCAACAACCGATATTCCAATACGATGGCAGGGAACTACCTTTTCAATGGCACGAGCTACCCGTTTTGAAAATGCCATTAACTCACCCAATAGAGCATCGTCGATGTCAAAAATATAATCAATCTCTTTTTTGGGTACCACCAGGGTATGCCCCTTCACCAATGGATTGATATCGAGAAAAGCAAAACAATGCTCATTCTCTGCGATTTTGTAACAGGGAATTTCCCCACTGATAATGCGCGAAAATATACTTGGCATGGCTCTTGATTTTTACAACAAATTTATAAAATCAATTGATTTCAAAAACCGAACCGCTGTTTAGCAAATCATCTACGCAACGAATATTAGATGTTTCCTTAGCCCTATTAATTTGCTCTACCATTAAATCGTCGAAAGTAGGTTTTTTTACCATGCGTATAACACCCACAGGCAAAGGATATTGTGGTGGCATCATCTGGCAAAGCATCGTGTGCAGGTAAAAATTGTCCTCATAGGGACGATGAACCAAAATATCCTGTAAAGAAGCATCTTTACCCAGCTCAACCACAACCAGTTTACCCTCTTTCCATGCAATCCCTTTATCTCTATTTTTGCCAAAAATCATGGGTTCATCGGGGGTAAGTATCAAAATATTATCGTCGCGTGTTTCTTTATTAGTCAAATGTTCATAGGCCTTATCATTAAATATGACACAGTTTTGAAGCACCTCAACCATGGAGGTTCCATCGTGTTTAGCAGCAAGATAGAGGACTTCAGATAACAATTGGGGCATATTGTCGATAACGCGAGCAAAAAAAGTACCCTGTGCCCCCAATACCAGCTGTCCAACATTAAAACTATCCTCAATGGTACCATCGGGCGAAGTTTTGGTTACCGTTCCCCTGGGCGTTGTGGGAGAAAATTGTCCCTTAGTCAAGCCGTATATTTGATTGTTAAAAAGAATGATATTTACATCGACATTACGACGAATTACATGTATAAAATGGTTTCCCCCAATGGCAAGCGAATCACCATCGCCGGTCGATACCCACACGCTCAACCCTGGATTGGCCAGCTTAACCCCAGTTGCGATTGCATGCGCTCGCCCATGGATACCATGAAAACCGTAAGTGTTAACGTAATAGGGAAAACGTGACGAACATCCAATACCCGATACAATAACAAAATTTTCTTTCCTATATCCGATGCGAGGAAAAGCATTTTCTACTGCCGAAAGGATAATATGCGAGCCACATCCCGGACACCATTTAACAGTTTGGTCGCTTACAAAATCTTCTTTCTTCAATTCAACCGGCGATGTTTCTATGCTATTACGAATAGGTTTCATATTGATTACAAATATTTCAAAATAGCTTCTTTAATTTCTACTTGGGTAAATGGTAGCCCCTGTATCTTATTATATTGCAGGTATGTAAATTGGGGGAAACACATACGCAAATAATTGGCAAATTGTCCGGAATTGAGTTCACATACCAGAATTTTCCGGTAATGGCTAAAAATATCAGCCGTATTAGCAGGTAATGGGAAAAGATAATTAAAATTTGTATGTGCTACAGGATAGCCTTCCTGTAAGAGTTCTTCAATGGCAGCATGAATAACGCCTTCGGTACTTCCCCAGCTAACCACCAATAGATCACCCTGATGGTTACCAGTAACCGTCTGCGAGGGTAAATCATCGGCAATTTTCAGCACTTTATTTTTGCGAAGTTCAACCATTTTTTGGTGGTTAAGCGGGTCGGTAGTCACTATTCCTGAGACATCTTCCTTTTCGAGTCCACCAATTCTGTGTCGCATACCTTCGGTACCGGGGATAGCCCAATATCGAACCAGTGTATCGGGATTTCGTCGATATGGCTTATATTCTTCGCCAGGTTTAGCAAAAGGCGGATGAATGGCAGGCATATCTGCCATACGGGGTATACGAAATAACTGAGACCCATTACCCAAAAATCCATCGGTAAGCAGGATAACTGGGGTCATGTGTTCCAGGGCTATTTTTGCAGCGTTAAAAGCGTAATAGAAACAATTCGATGGAGATGAAGCCGCAATGACGGGGATAGGCGCTTCGCCAGTACGACCAAACAGGGCATGATAGAGGTCACTTTGTTCGGCCTTGGTGGGCATACCCGTCGAAGGACCTGCTCGCTGAACATCCACAATAACCAAAGGTAGTTCAGTCATCACCGCCAATCCAAGCGCTTCAGTTTTCAGCGACAAACCAGGACCCGATGTAGTGGTTACCCCCAGTGCCCCCGCAAACGAAGCCCCTAACGCCGAGGTGATGGCTGCTATTTCATCCTCAGCCTGAAAAACTTTAACCCCCAAGGATTTGTGCTTGGCAAGTTCAATAAGAATATCAGAAGCAGGCGTAATTGGATATGACCCCAAAAAAAGCTGTAAACCAGCCTTTTCTGCAGCTGCCAATAAACCCCATGCAGTGGCTATATTGCCTGTGATATTCCGATATTTACCCTTCTCGAGCTTAGCAGGTGGTACATGTATCTTCGATTCTACTGCTTCGATATTTTCGGCAAAATTGTATCCAGCTTCCAGAACAATCTTGTTGGTTTCAGTTGCCAGGGAATCTTTCCCAAACTTTTTCTCAAAATAGGCAAAGGTTAAGTCCAGCTTTCTGTTAAGCAAATAGTATATTATCCCAAGGGCAAACATATTTTTCGAACGGTCGGCCA
This sequence comes from Bacteroidota bacterium, assembly GCA_029550865.1. GTDB lineage: Bacteria > Bacteroidota > Bacteroidia > Bacteroidales > DTGW01 > JAKPGM01. The sequence goes on from JAKPGM010000018.1 coordinate 5,082, forward strand.
CTTTGGGTGCTAACTGAAATTTTTCCAGAGTTTTACGTGTAAGTGAGGTAATAGGGGCTTTAATTACATGGAACGCCCCCAGAGTACCATCGTTCAAAGGATTAGAACTGTAGCCCGCCTTTTGACAGGCTTCAGCTGTAAAAGCATCTTCGTCGAGAATAATCGTTGCCCCCTTTTTGGCCCACTTGAGATTTGCCTTTAAGGAAGCTGGATTCATAGCAATCAAAATATCGCAAAAATCGCCAAAAGTATAAATTCGTTTTTTCCCAATATGCACCTGAAAACCCGATACTCCAGCAACGGTATTTCTTGGGGCTCGTATCTCTGCCGGATAATCCGGAAAAGTAGCCAGATCGTTTCCAAAAATAGCCGAATTATCAGAGAAGATATTGCCAATCAACTGCATGCCATCCCCTGAGTCGCCGGCAAATTTAATTACCACGCTTTCCTTTTCGTTTACCATATTCCTTCCTTTGCATCCGAAGATAAGTTAATATTATTATAGCTGGCCGGAACTCGCATTGATATATTTTGTACCACAAAATCAAGCAGGTCTGAGAAATCATACTGGTATTGTGAATACTGCCCAACATGCTCGTTTCTCCTGTAAATAAGTGACAAAAATATATTTAATTGGGAACTTTTTATCAAAATACATAAAAAAATCGACATGTTTGAATATGTGGCTTGAAGCTATACACACGTGTTCCAACTAACCGCTGTAAAAATAAATTATATTCGGATGAAGCAGAACAAATTTATACAAAGAAATGTTTACTGGATAAAGTAATATCGAAAGCCATATATTTGCAATTGTATAATTGAACACCATGGCGCTGATAAAAAGTGTACGCGGATTTACTCCTATCATTGGGAATAATTGTTATTTGGCCGATAATGCAACTATTGTCGGCGACGTTGTTATTGGCGACGACTGCAGCATCTGGTTTAATACGGTGCTTCGGGGCGATGTAAATTCAATCCGTATCGGTAACAAAGTAAATATTCAGGATAATGCGGTTTTGCATTGTCTTTACCAGCGGTCGGTTATTCACATCGGCGACGAAGTTTCCATTGGACACAATGCTGTGATACATGGAGCCACTATCCATAACCATGTACTGATTGGCATAGGTGCTATAGTACTCGATTTTGCTGAGATAGGAGAAAATTCTATTATTGCTGCAGGCTCGGTGGTACTCGAAGGAACTAAAGTTGAACCTAACAGCATATACGCAGGTGTTCCAGCAAAATTTGTAAAACATGTTGATGCCCGGCATACCGAAGAAATGATTCGCAAAATTGCCAATAATTACCTCATGTATGCCAGCTGGTATGCGTCCGAGGAGAAATAGCCTGTTTAAAAAAGTGCCTTAGCAATACGTTTTACATTATCGGATATCCCATAGGTATAGAAGTGAATAGCAGGTACCCCAAATGCCATGAGCTCTTTACCTTGCTGAATAGCCCATTCTATGCCAACTTCTTTCACCTGTTGATTGGTCTCACATTTTTCCAACTCCCGGTAAAATTCCTGTGGAATATCACAGCTGAAAATCTGAGGTACCAGCTTGATATCATTGAGCGTAGCCAATGGTTTAATACCCGGAACAATGGGTACTTGAATTCCAATAGCACGACAACGCTGAACAAAATCAAAAAATTTCTGATTATCGAAAAATAGCTGGGTAACAATATATTCAGCACCTGCGTCAACTTTTTCCTTAAGGTACTTCAGGTCGGTTTCCATATTAGGCGCTTCCACATGTTTTTCGGGGTATCCAGCCACTCCAACGCTAAAATTGGTAGGTTGTGGATCCTTTAAATTGGTATCGAGATAACGCCCTGCATTCATATCCATGACCTGTCGTACCAGATCAACAGTATGCGCATGACCATTTTTTTCTGGCACAAAAATTTTCTGTCCTTTAGGCGCATCGCCACGTAACAACAACAGATTATGTATCTCGAGAAAATGAAAATCTATCAACAAATCCTCAATATCATCCTTTGTATGCCCTCCACAAATCACATGAGGAACCACTGTGACATTATATCTGAAACGAATGGCTGCCGATAGCGCCACATTTCCCGGACGTTTTCGCACCACACGCTTTTCAAGCGTACCATCAGGTAAAGGAAAATACACCGTTTCTCGCTGATGATAAGTAATGTTTATATTCAGCGGTTCAAATTCTATAAGGGGATCAATAGCCCTATATATATCCTCTATGCTTCGTCCCTTTAAGGGTGGCAATAATTCAAAAGAAAATAATGTCTTTTGGGTAGTACGTAATTTTTCTGCAACTATCATATCTGTGCTTTTAGGGCAAAAATAAAAAAAGCCTCGCAATTAAAAAGATTTAGTAAAAAAAGAAATCTGCTAAAAATCTTTTATGCAGCTATAATACCTAAAAAGTCTCGATGTTTATCGAAAATCTATTATTTTAAAATACAATATATCCCACAAATTTATTACACCGGTCGTGTAGAAAGTCCTATTGCTACAACTTTTTTTACAAAATACATACTTTTCTAAAACATCTTATATCCTTTACCACGAAATAATAATCTTTACTTTGTGTAAAAAGTTAGCCAAACTTTTTACTTCACTCAAACCAGCAAAATTTCTTTTCATGAAATGAGCATTATGGCAGTATTCACAAATAAGTATGAAAATAATTGTGCATACCTGCTTGGTTTTGTGTTGTATGCGAATTATTGTATAATAAACATTTAAAATATCTACAAATGAAAGCAAAAGTAATGATATGGGCTACAGTAGCTTTTATAGCTACTCAGTGTACGCCCCGAAAAGAAATTACCCCTATCGAAAATGGGGTACTAATAAGTACAGATAAACTCAATGTCAAGGTTCAGTTTTACCGCGATAATGTGGTAAGAGTACAAAAATGGCTACCACACGAAAGCGACAAAAAACTGAGTCTATCGGTAATCGTTGATACGCTTGAAGCTATTGAATTACAAAGGGAAGAAAACAAACGATACTATCTGCTTACAAGTGGTAAGGTTCGGGCAAAAATTGATTATCGAAAAGGCACGGTTGAATTTTACGATCGCAACCAACAGCCAATTTTAGCTGAAGCCGCCTGTAAGTTTTCGCCTGTAGTTTACGAAACCGACTCTGCCTATCAGATTGAGCAGCAGTTTATACTTACCCCCCACGAAGGTGTTTATGGATTAGGGCAACACCAGATGGGGGTAATGAACTATCGCGGAAAAAAAGTACTATTAGCACAGGCCAATACCGAAGCGGTAAATCCCTTTTTAGTATCCACAAATAATTATGGCATCCTGTGGGACAATTATTCCCTAACCTCCTATACCGATGATGGGAAGAAGTATGCCAGCTGGTGGTCTGATGTAGCTGATAATATTGATTATTACCTAATTAGCGGAGATAATATCGATAGTGTGATTGCCGGATACCGTTATCTTACCGGGACAGCACCCCTCTATGGTAAATGGGCCTATGGCTATTGGCAAAGTAAGGAACACTACGATAACCAGCAAGAAATAACCAGCATTGTTCGCAAATATCGTGAACTACAGATTCCCATCGACAATATCATTCAGGATTGGGACTATTGGAACGGGGCACCTAATTGGGGTAGCATGCAATTCGACAAAACGCTTTTCCCCGACCCTGAAGGCATGATTAAGGAGTTCCACAAGCGAAATTTCCATTTTATGATTTCGATATGGCCTGCCATGGGACCCAATACCGATGTGTATAAGGAGATGGAAGCCAGGGGGTTTCTGTATAAACCCATTGGTTGGGCAGGATTTAAATATTACGATGCCTACAACCCACAAGCTAACGAGCTATACTGGGAATATCTAAAGAAAGGACTGGCCAGTAAGGGTGTAGATGCCTGGTGGATGGATTCCACCGAACCCGATGTCGTCAACGCACTAACCAAAGAAGCCACCAATTACGAATTAAAAAAGATGGGAAGCAACTATCTGGGCACCTTTGCCCGATATCTTAATCCCTATTCATTGGTGATGACTGAAAACATTTACAAACACTGGCGGAAGGATTTTTCACAAAAACGCTGTTATATCCTAACCCGATCGACCTATGCTGGGCAGCAACGCAACGCAGCAACAACCTGGAGTGGCGATATTGGAGCCAACTGGCAAGTATATCGCAATCAGATCGCGGCAGGAATCAATCACAGCATGTCGGGAATACCCTACTGGACTTTCGACATTGGCGCCTTTGTCATAGGAGCATACGAGGGGGTATTTTCAACAGGCGGAAAAAACCCTGCTTATCAGGAATTGTACACGCGTATGTTTCAGCTGGGTGCCTTTTGTCCCATCTTTCGATCGCATGGTTCTGAAACACCTCGCGAAATATGGGAATTTGGTGAATTTACCCAAACACTCATCAAATACGACCATCTACGATACCGCCTTATGCCCTACCTATACTCATTGGCATGGAAAGTAACCTCCGAGGGATATACTATCATGAGAGGGCTACCCATGGACTTCCCCAAAGATTCAAAAACATACAATATCGACGACGAATACATGTTCGGCCCCGCCATTCTGGTAGCCCCAGTTACCGAATATATGTACTACTGCCCACCCCAACCCAGCATAAAGGTAGACCCAAAATATTTTAAGACTCCTGATGGTAAACAAGGCTTGCTGGCACGTTATTACAAGGACGACAATTATAAAATTTTAGGCAAAGAACAAATCGACAAAAATATCGACGTCTTCTGGTATACTGGTCGCCCAAACTTTGTCACCGACTCTATGTTTTCGATCCGCTGGACGGGAAAACTTATCCCCGAAGAAAGTGGGAAATATCAATTTCACATGAAAAGCTTCGACAGAAAACGCATTTTTCTGAATGGTCGACAACTGCCTATCGTGTATACCAGTGTTGAGCAATACACCGATACTTTCCACCTCGAAGCTGGAAAAAGCTACGACATAGTTGTCGAAACCGAAAACCATTCGACCGGTGCTGCGCGCATGCAATTGTTCTGGAAAACCCCTTCCATTTTTGCCCGAGAACAAAGCAAAGAGGTAAAAGAAAAAGTACGAAAACTATATTTACCTGCTGACAGCCGTTGGTACAATTTCTGGACAGGCGAAACGTTTGAGGGTGGTCAGGAAATTATTACTGAGGCACCCATCGATATCCTACCTCTGTTTGTACGTGCCGGTTCTATCATACCCATGGGACCATTCTTACAGTATTCCAATGAAAAACCAGCCGATCCCATCGAACTTCGTATTTACACTGGTAATAATGGCCAATTTGTTCTTTACGAGGACGAAGGCGACAATTACAATTACGAAAAAGGTATTTATGCAACCATCGCTTTTGAATGGAACGACCAAAACTCTACACTAACAATAGGGAAACGGCAGGGGAAATTTCCGGGCATGCTGCAAAACCGAACCTTTAACGTTGTGCTGGTAGGTAAAGATAAAGGAACCGGATTGGAAATATCAAAGAAAATTGACAAAATCATCAACTATAATGGTGAAAAAATGGTCATAAAATTTTAATAGTTTTATCCCAGAGCGCTTTGTATTGTATAGAATGCAAAGCGCTTTTTCTATAAATACCCCTTTTTTGCCCAATTTATCACACCTGATAATGAAAATGAGCTTTTAATTTTGAAATCGTATATCAATACTGTAAATCATGAGAAAATGGGGTTGGATATTTTTGCTGGTAGCCATAGCATTTTCTGCTACCGCTGAAGATGGGTACAAATTATGGTTGCGATATCCTTACAAGGATAACGCTCAACAAAGAACATACTACGGTTCTTACCTAAGAAACATTTATATTGGACATCATTCCCCAATAGTACAGTCGATACGGGAAGAAATATCGATGGCCAGCCAGGAAATGTTAGGGCAATCGCCCACATTTGTTGCGTCCCTTGACGACAGTCCAACGCTCATCATTACCACATTCGACAATTTGCCAATCCTAAAAAAGGATAATTTTTTCGCCAAAGGTCTGAAAAAGGTCGGCAGGGAAGGATATCTTATTGGCAACACTTCAATTGATGGCCGTCAATGCCTGATAATTACTTCGTTGACCGAACAGGGCTTACTCTATGGTACCTTTCATCTGCTACGGATGATAGCCCTCAACGAGTCGCTTGAAAAAGCTCAAATCATTAGTTCTCCCCGAATAGGTTTTCGCGTGCTCAATCACTGGGATAATCCCGATGGTAGCATCGAACGGGGGTATGCAGGTCATTCGCTCTGGTATGGATATTCTACCCTGGATACTGTGCGATTGAAGGACTATGCCCGGGCAAATGCTTCGATAGGCATTAATACGGTAGTAATTAATAATGTTAATGCCTCACCTGCCATGCTGGCCGATACCAGCCTATTGTTTGCAGCCAGGCTGGCCAATATTTTCAGAAGATATGGTATCCAAATAATGATGTCTATCAATTTTTCATCCCCAAAATATCTGGGTGGACTTTCCAACTCCGACCCCCTAAATCCCACAGTGGCCGAATGGTGGAAAAATAAAATAGACGAAATTTATCGTCTCATTCCCGATTTTGCTGGTTTTCTGGTCAAAGCTAATTCGGAGGGATTACCAGGTCCGCAGGACTATGGTCGTACCCACGCCGACGGTGCCAATATGCTTGCCAGACTTTTAAAACCTCATGGAGGAATAGTGGTATGGCGAGCATTTGTGTACGCTCCGACACAGGAAGACCGTGCCAAACAGGGATATAACGAATTTTATCCCCTCGATGGCCAGTTTTTAGACAATGTCGTTATTCAAATTAAAAATGGTCCCATCGATTTTCAGCCTCGTGAACCTTTCCATCCACTTTTTGGCGCCTTACAAAAAACGAACACTGGACTTGAACTACAAATCACGCAAGAATACCTTGGGTTTTCCACACACCTTGTTTACCTTGCTACGCTATATAAAGAAGTACTTGAGAGCGATACCTATGCCAGAGGTAAGGGAAGTACGGTAGCCCGTATTGTCGATGGAAGTATTTTTTCTAACAAGCTAACGCTTATAGCAGGAGTTGCCAACACCGGAAACAGTCGCAACTGGTGTGGCCACCATTTTGCACAGGCCAATTGGTATGCTTTTGGACGGCTGGCATGGGACCATACCCTGACCCCCGAATCTATCGCAAACGAATGGATAAAACTTACCTTTTCGAACAACGATAGCGCTCTGAAAATAATTTCAAACCTCATGCTCATGTCGCACGAGGCAGCAGTCAACTACATGACTCCCCTGGGTCTGCACCACTTGATGTCCTACAATCACCATTATGGGCCACAACCATGGCTCGATACAGCAGCTCGCCCCGACTGGAATTCTATTTACTACCACCGGGCCGATAGCATAGGTATTGGTTTCGACCGGTCCAGTAAGGGCTCTAATGCCGTGGCTCAATATTTTCCGCCTTTAAACCGCATTTTTGACGACCCCAATACTTGTCCCATAGAATTCTTGCTTTGGTTTCATCACATACCCTGGAACTACACCCTCAATACCGGCAATACCCTTTGGACCGAATTATGTCTAAGATACGACAGGGGAGTTAAAACTGTTGATACCATGATGATGCTCTGGAAAAAGGCTCAACCTTACTTCGATGCTGAACGTTTTGGAGCCGTAGAAAAGAAACTGATACGTCAGAGAAATGATGCCCATATCTGGAAAGAAGCATGCCTGCTTTATTTTCAAACATTTTCGCGTTTACCCTTCCCTCCAAACATTGAACCTATAACCCAAACGCTCCAATATTACAAATCAATGAAGATAGAACCGCCCATCGAATAATCTAAAACGATTATCGAAACAACTCTTTAGCAGCCCCTGCGTCGATAAACCAGTATAAATCGCCACGGAGGGGTTTTATTTTTGAAGCAGAATATTGGGCAGACTCAGGTTTTTGTTGTAGAATTTCACCAACAATTCCTGCTTTGGCAAATCCAGTTACCTGAAATACTACTTTTGCAGCATTGTTGATAAGTCGTGGTGTTAAAGTAATACGTCGTTGATGGGTAACTGGATTCTCTGAAGTCTCTACCAGCTTTTCACTACTAAGCAATTCGGATTGATGCGGGAATAAAGAAGCGGTATGCCCATCGCTACCCATACCCAGTAAAATCAAATCAAAACGCGGAATATTATCCTCTTCCGGAACTACCGATCTTATTTCCTGAGCATAACGTTCGGCCTCCTGTTCGGGATCCTCCTCACCCCGGATCCGATGCACCTGTGAAGCAGGTATGTTTATTTTACTCAAAAAATTCACGTACGCTGTCTTGTAATTGCTCTCGTTATCATCGGGCGAAACACACCGTTCGTCGGCCCAGAAAAAATGAATACGGCTCCAGTCAATATAGTTTCCATAATATGAAGCCAGATAATTAAAAAACAAAACCGGTGTGGTACCCCCCGAAAGCGCTATATAATATTGTTTTGAAGCATTGGAATGATTGAAAACCTGCGAATAAAACCACCCTGCAAGCTCTTCTGCCAGCTTAACTGGCGTAGGCGCTACAAATAATGAATTTTCCGAAAACCTCATTTATGTATCTTTTTAACAGTCCCTTGTAATCTATCTTGAAAATCAAAGTATTGCCTCTCTGATTTTAAACATAAGCTTTTATTAAAAACTTCTTCCATTGCGTCCGAAATATAGTTTTAAATTTTTTTGAGCACGTCGGATGTATCACCATTATATCCATAGCCACACCCGTTTGTGAATGCTATCTTATTTCATCCGTTTTATAGCGGTCGGATGGAACTCGCATGTGATGAGCTTTCTACACATAGGCAAGAACGAAACTGATAAATATTTTCATTCTCGTTTGTGAATACTGCTATACATGCTCGTTTCACCAGTCAAAGCCATTTAAATTTTATTACCACTTTTTTTAATTCTGCGCAAAGTAAATGGAAAAATTTCTTTTTCCATTTACACGTGCCATTAAATTTACAAAACACTGCAATTCAATACAATACGCACATATAAACATTTTGACTAATACTTTTATCGTAGTCAAAATTCAGCAAAATGATTATCGAAAATCCACATTCTGCCGATGCAAAGCACTATTACGATAACGTAATTTTGAATAAAACATTATAGCATGGATCCAATTTTACAGAAATTTCGTAACAAGTTCGTCGAAGAGGCCTATCAACTGCTCGACCAGTTAGAAAAGACCCTGTTGGAACTGGAACAAAATGTTCAAAACCCAGATCTCATCCATGCTGCTTTCAGGGCGATGCATACCCTAAAAGGAACCAGCAGCATGTATGGATTTGAAGCCATGAGCGAATTTACTCATCAACTTGAAAATATCTTTCAAAAAATTCGGGACAATAAACTCAACCTCGATAAAAATATCATCGATATTTCTCTAAAGGCTGTTGATCATCTACGACAAATATTACAGGACGAAAATCTTGAAAAAGAAGAAAATAAAAAAACGCATTCATCCCTTCTTAAAGAAGTTCTTGGCATAGAAAATAATCCAACTTTAAGCGCAAATGACTCAAAAGATAACCACCAGGCTATTCCTACAACAAGTGAAAAATCAAATGTTCATACCTTTCAGATATTGTTACGAACCGACGAACAATTGTATTTCAGGGGTATCAATCTTCTCAACATATTTAAAGACCTTGCCGAAAAAGGGGAATTCTATATTGAACACCTGAAAAACATGAGTAACGAAAACGTCGATTGGTGGAACATAATTTTTACCACCCACATCGACGAAGAAGAACTACACGAAATACTCATGTTCATTGAGGATAATTGTTTTGTCTCCCGATTAAGCGAACAGAATCTAATTGAGCTTTTTGAACATGCCATTCCCCAGCATGAGGAAAAAAGCATTCTGGAATGCATCGAAGACAGAAATTTAGATGAAAATGTCAAAAATATTGAGAATCAAAAAGCCAATAATCGTACCAATGTTCATTTACATACTTCCCGTGTTTCTGTGGATGCAAGTAAGCTCGACCAGTTGATGTACCTGGTAAGTGAGCTGATCACCATCAATTCGCAGCTCACCATATCGGCGAACGAAAATAACATGAACCGTCTTCAACAACAGCTTGAAAAACTCGATGGCCTTTCAAAGCAATTCAGAAACAACGCCCTGGAACTACGACTGGTACCACTGGCCGAAATTGTATTACGTTTTCAACGGCTTATTCGCGATTTATCGCGGCAATTACAGAAAAAAATAAAACTTGTAACACATGGCATCGACACCGAACTCGACAAAAGTACGATCGACCAGCTATACGAACCCTTGATGCACATCATCCGCAACTGCATAGACCATGGCATTGAAGCCCCAGAAATACGCCGACAGAAGGGCAAACCTGAAGAAGGCATCATTTCTATATCTGCCTCCCATACGGGAAATCATATCTTTATTAAAGTCGAAGATGATGGTTGTGGAATAGATCACGAAAAAGTTAGACGTAAAGCAGTAGAAAAAGGTATCTGGCCCGAATCGTACAAACCCACTGAAAAGGAAATATATGATTTGATATTTTTACCTGGTTTCTCAACTGCACAAAGCCTCACCGCTGTGTCGGGGCGTGGTGTGGGAATGGACGTGGTGCTAAAAAAAATCCAGGATTTACGTGGCAACATCGAGGTGAGCTCACAACGCGAAAAAGGCACCTGTTTTACCATCTCGCTCGAACAGTCGATGTCAATCCTCGATACCCTACTCTTTAGCGTCGAAAATCAATTTTTCATTGTACCCATTACCGATATTGCCGTATGTGAGCAAACATTGTATTCAAATCTACTGGCGCGCGAACGTACAGGCACGCTCACTTTTAGAAATCAACTCATTCCTTATGTAAATCTTCGGAAAATAATGCATATCCCCGGACAGTATCCCGAAAAAGTGAAGGTAATTATTGTAAATCATTCGCTGGGACCAATTGCCATCCTGGCCGACAAAATTGTAGGGGAACATCAGGCCGTACTAAAACCTCTGGGAAAAATAATTTTACGTAACCAACGATACGTTATCGCCGCCAGCGAAATGGGTAACGGACACATTGCCTTCCTGCTCGATATTGGCGAATTATTTCACAGCCAAACCCAAAAAATTACTACAGCAACCATATAAAATTGATGTATTATGAGCCAAACCTACCTGTCGTTCATTATTGAGAAAGAGCTGTTTGCCATTAATGTGGCAAAAGTTCTCGAGGTGCTTCAAAAACAGCCCATCACTCAGGTACCGAATGCGCCCGAATATATTCGAGGCATAATCAATTTCCGAGGTGAAGTGGTACCTGTTTTTGAAACACGTGTCCGCTTTCACTTCCCATCTCGTTCCAAGGAGGATAACTATGTCATCATTGTTCTCGACCTATCGAACGAAGAAACTATCTTCCGTATCGGGGCCATCGTCGATAAGGTGAAAGATGTCATCAATATCGACGATTCGGAAATTAAACCTGTACCCCTGATGAGTAAAGATTTTAACACTGAATTTATCTATGGGGTATATAAAACCAATGATGACGAATTTTTGATGATACTCAATGTTGAAAAACTTTTTACTACCGACGATTACCAGGAAGTAGCAAAAGTTCAGGAACAGGAAATTTTAAGTTAAACCATAAAAACATAAGGCTATGTTAAACAAAGTTACCATACGTACAAAACTTATCCTGGGTTTTACCCTCATCATCCTTCTAACTGGAATTATTGGCTATGTGGGAATGCGAAATATTTCGCTGATACAGTCCAACGACGCCATACTCTATGAGCAAAGTACTCAACCCAATGAACATTTGGTAATAATGACTGAAAAATTTGGAAAAATTCGTACTTACATAAGAGAAATTATACTTGCCAATACACCTTCAGATCAAAAAAAGTTCAACGATTTGCTAGAAAATTCTATAGCTGAATTTTATTCACTTATGGCCAATGAAAAACAAGAAAATATAGGTGCAATACAGGCAAAATATCTCGATAGTATAAAAACTGCCCTTGATGCTTATGTGCAATATATTGAACCCATCCGTTCAGCAGTATTGAAAGGAAATATCAATGAAGCAAAAATGATATTATGGGATGAAAAAGCTAAAAAGGTAGTCTCGCAGATGGATCATGCCATGGAAAGCTATGCCAGTTTTCTGGTACACAATGGCGAAAAACTTTTCAAGAGTAACCAAGAAATAGCAGGTGGGTCGATACGTTCTATGAGTCTTTTCCTGGTAATAGCACTCATTGCTGCTGCCATTGTTGCTTTCTTAATAGCATCGAATATTCAGTCGATTCTTAAAAAACTCACCAATCAAATCAAAGCACTGGTACAGGCAGCCACTGCAGGTAAAATTACCGAACGTGCAAAGGTAGAAGAGGTCAATTTTGAATTTCAAGGAGTTCCCTTAGCCATTAACCAGATGCTCGATGCCATTACAGGGATGTTCGATAATATCCCCATTCCGGTAATGATTATCGACAAAGATTATAACATTCAGTACATCAATCCAGCAGGTGCCAAGATTGGAAATAAAATACCCGAAGAATTACGTGGAAGCAAATGCTACAATCATTTTCGGACCGAAGATTGTCACACCGAACGTTGTGCCTGTACACGAACCTTGCAAACACAAAACAAAGTATCCGGCGAAACCATTTCGAATGCCGGTAACAATAAGCTAAATATTCTCTACTCGGCCACACCAATTAAAGTCGATAATACCGTCGTTGGAGCACTTGAAGTTGTTGTCGACCAAACCGAAATAAAACGTGCCATGGCTCGCATTGAAAAAATATCCCAATATCAATCCATAGAGATTCAAAAAATTAAAGAGTCGCTTGAGAAATTTTCAGTTGGGATTATGCAAATTACCACTCAATCAAATCCTGCCGATGAAGATACATCAGACACACGCAAGATGTTCGACGAGTTGTATAAGGCTATCAACCAACTTAAAGAGGTTAACCTGCAAATCATCGAAAAAGCTAAAGCCATTGCTCAAGGGGATCTTACGGTAACAATACAGAAACGTTCGGAGGAAGACGAACTCATGCAAGCCCTGGACGAGATGGTCAAAGCCAATTCAAAAACAATTACTGAATTTAAAACAGCTATCGAAAACATTGTAGAAGCCAGCCAGGCACTTCAATCTGTTGCCCTACAGATATCCGAAGGCAGTACCGAACAGGCATCCAGCACCGAAGAAGTATCGTCGAGCATGGAACAAATGGTATCGAATATTAATCAGAACACCGACAATGCACGTCAAACCGAAAAGATAGCTCTTCAGGCTTCTGCCGATATAACTGAAGGTAATAAAGCCGTCATGACCACCGTTGAGGCCATGAAACGTATTGCCGAGAAAATCAGTATCATAGGTGAAATAGCCGAAAAAACCGACCTGTTAGCCATCAATGCAGCTATTGAGGCTGCCCGTGCTGGTGAACAGGGCAAAGGATTTGCTGTGGTTGCCGCTGAAGTCCGCAAACTGGCTGAAAGTTCACAGGTTGCCGCAAAAGAAATTAACGAACTGGCACGCAACAGCGTACGCATAGCTGATGAATCGGGTATGCTGCTGCAAAAAATCGTCCCCGACATACAAAAAACTGCCGTACTGGTTCAGGAAATTGCCGCAGCCAGCCTCGAACAGAACGAAGGTGCCAATCAGGTCAACAATGCCATAATACAGCTCAACGCTGTAACGCAGAAAAATGCTGCCGCTGCCGAAGAAATGTCGTCGAGCGCTGAAGAACTCGCCAGCCAGGCCGAGCAACTCAAAGAAATAATCGCCTTCTACAAAACCCCCGACGATATCTCGGTGATGCAAATGCGCCGATCAACTCCTGGACAGCGGATTAAAACTGGCAAAAACCTATTTGCAAATGCTACCACTGAAAAACTACATGTTAAAAAACCGCAGGAAGTCAATATTAACCTGAATGGCGACGGACATGACAATGAATACGAACACTTTTAAACAATAATGGTTGGTTAATAGTTAGTAGTAGTTTACGGGTGCCAAGGGGAGAATGTACGCATTCTCCCTTTGTTTATTTTTCAATCTCTCGCATTTAAATGATACATCTAAACAAGAAAAGAAATATTTAACGCATATTGAGAGCTACCTGTCACCGGTAAGTTTATCTATAATATCCTGCTGAACGATACGCATCACCTCGGGCAAAGGAAGGTTATTTTTTCTCGCAATCTCCAGGCAATCTTCGTATTCTGGCTTAAATTTTACCACATCTTTTCCATACGATTTTTTTACCCGTACCCTTCCCAACGAAGTATCGAGGGTCAATATTTCTCGATCCAGCATCCACTTCTCAACTGAAAACCCTCGTACCCCAAGGGTGGTAGTTTCCTTAAGCAAAATAGTAGTTATCGGGTCAAACGTTGCCGGGCTACAGAGAACCGATATTTTTTGGGCTGGACGCATTTTTTTCATCATTATTGGAGTTAAAAAAACGTCCTGAGCGCCAGCTTCGAAAAGCTTATTTATCACATTCTCATAGAGCTCAGGATTCATGTCATCAATGTTGCATTCGATGAGTAAAGCCTGCTCACGCAGAAAACCATTTTCTACACCTTCTAATTCCCCCAAAAATACTCGCAAAACATTGGGGATATTCGAATCTTTGCTTCCAGCACCATAGCCAACTTTTAATGGGATAAAAGAATAGCCCTGACGAAATTCATTCACAACACTTGCTAAAATAGCAGCTCCCGTTGGCGTGGTAGCCTCGAATGGTATCTTTCCCAGGGTAATGGGAATATTTTGCAACAACTCAGCCGTGGCAGGTGCTGGTACCGGATAGGTTCCATGAGCGCATTGAACCATTCCACTTCCTACTTCAACAGGCGAAGAAACAATGTAGTCGGGCTTAAAATATTCGATACAAATAGCCGCTCCAACAATATCTACAATGGAATCCACGGCTCCCACCTCATGAAAATGTACACGTTCGGTAGGGATATTATGAATTTTTCCCTCAGCAACGGCAAGACGTTCAAAAATTTTTATACTTAATTTTTTTACAGTATCGGACAAAGCAGACGACTCAATCATCTGGCGAATTTCAGCGAAGCTACGATGCATGCCATGCTGCCCATGAGTATGCTGCTTTGGCAAGGATGTTGTAGGTTGATTTCCCAAAGGGTATATGGGCGATTTTTCTTGCTCGATATGTACATGAATTTGCGTCGAAGCAATACCATGAGTAACCACCTGCTTAACCTCCAACCGATAACCCTGTATGGCGATTTTCTGAAGTTCTTCCTTAAGATAATCAACAGGTACCCCAAGGTCGATCATAGCCGCCAGATGCATGTCGCCACTTATACCGGCAAAACAATCGTAATACAAAACTTTCATCCGAAAATATTTTTAAATGTTTTTTAAATCGGTCGGATGGAACTCGCATGTAGTATGTTATGTGTCCCAAAATCAAGCAGGTATGCTAAATTATTCTCATACTCGTTTGTGAATACTGCTATACATGCTCGTTTCATCCAAAAATAATATTTTAAAAATTCTCACGCTAAGAACGCAAAGTAACCGCAAAATTCGCAGAGATTTTCTTCAAGTTCTTAGCGTAAAACTTAGCGTCCTTTGCGTTTTTAAATATGATCCATTACAAACTCTTTTATCCGAAAGTAATTTAATGGCCGGATGGAACTCGCATGTAGTATGTTATGTGTCCCAAAATCAAGCAGGTATGCTAAATTATTCTCATACTCGTTTGTGAATACTGCTATACATGCTCGTTTCATCATTAAATAACATACACGTTTCAAAAATATGCTGTAAATTGCATCAAAAATATACAGCGTAATTTAGAACTAATTCAAATTATACAGGTTTAACACCCTATTAACAAAGCATTGCTGCTTTCATGCAAAATTTTACATGTTTTTACAAATGTGAAAAAATTATTTCAATTCATAACTAAAAATACAACTATGAAACGGAGGGAATTTCTGGTCAAAGGCGTAAGCGCTGGCCTTGCTGCAGGACTGCTGGCAAAACATGCAAATGTTCTCGCATCGGGAAATTCACTAAATCTTTCAAAGGATACATACGATCTTGTTGCCGTGATGGGAGGTGAACCCGACGTTATGTTTGATAGGGCAATTGCAGCCATGGGTGGTATTGGAAAATATGTAAAAAAAGGAATGCGTGTAGTTGTAAAACCCAACATAGGCTGGGACAAGACACCTGAATATGCTGCCAATACCAACCCTCTCCTGGTGAAAAGAATTGTAGAGCATTGCTTTCAGGCAGGTGCTAAAGAAGTACTGGTATTCGACAACACTTGCGACCAATGGCAACGATGCTATACAAACAGCGGGATTGAAAAAGCCGTTAAGGATGCTGGCGGAAAGCTTATTCCCGGCAATAGCGAAGGTTATTATCATCCCGTGAACATTGCTGCAGGTAAACGTCTTAAACAAACCAAAGAACACGAAGCCATTCTCGAATCGGACGTATTCATCAATGTACCGGTACTCAAATCCCATGGAGGCGCTACCCTAACCATTGCTATGAAAAATATGATGGGAATCGTATGGGATCGCGGTTACTGGCATCGCAACGACCTTCACCAGTGTATTGCCGACTTTGCAAGCTATCGAAAACCTACCCTCAATATTATCGACGCCTATCGGGTAATGAAACAAAATGGCCCTAAAGGAGTATCTCTCTCCGACGTTGTTACCATGAAATCGCTCATTATATCGGAAGATATTGTCGCCGCCGATGCAGCTGCTGCAAAACTTTTCGGACTAAATCCCGAAAACGTCGACTATATCAAAATAGCTGCGCAAATGGGAATTGGGAATATGAACCTCGAAAAACTAAATATTGGACGAATAAAAGTTTAAGTAGCCACACCAGATTTGATTCATTCCCCGAAAAATTGTAGTTCTGATAATAAAGTGTATGATTGCTTACCTCAAATATTTAAGAATAGCAATAGGTTTGCTATTTCTATGTGTGCTGACCTTAGCCTTTTTGGGTATAAGTACGCCGTTTCTCCACGCTGCCACATGGTTTCAGTTTATTCCTTCCCTCCTAAAATTTCTGATTACCCTCACGGCAGCTGGATTTTTGATAATTATCCTACTCACCTTTCTGGTGGGGAGGGTATATTGTTCGTTTATTTGTCCCCTGGGCATTCTACAAGACATTATCGCTCGCATTGGCCGATTTTTTAGAAAACGAAAAATTTATCGATACTCAAAGCCATTGAATTACTTACGAAATGGTGTACTCGTCGCAACAGTGGTATCCTTATTTTCGGGAAGTATCCTGGCATTGGTACTACTCGATCCCTACAGTATGTATGGAAAAATAACCACAGGACTTTTCCGGCCAGCTTTTGTCCTGATTAATGATAACCTATCAAAATTACTTGAGAATCTGCACATCTTTATTACCCCCATCGGTATTAAAAATTTTAGCCTTATAGCATTGGTATGGGGAATAGTTCTGTTGGTAGTACTCGTCTTATTTAGCTACCAAAGAGGACGTTTGTATTGTAACACTATATGCCCGGTAGGCACGCTGTTAGGATGGATAAGCCGTTTGACCATCTTCAAAATTCGTATGCTACCCAACAATTGTACTCGTTGTGGTAAATGTTCATCGGTATGCAAAAGCGAATGTATCGACATTCGTCAACAAAAGATCGATTTTGACCGATGTGTGGGGTGTTACAACTGTCTGACGGCCTGTAACGAAAATGCTCTTTCGCTTCAACCTGCTCGCATAATTAAACAGGTTGCAACCACCGATATTACAAATAACGATAGCAGCCGACGTTCGTTTTTAGGAGTATTGGTCACTGGTATTGTTGGAACAGGCGTTGTAGCTTCAATCAAAGCCCAAACCCACGACTCAGATCACAAGAATAGTATTCCTGTTCATAAAAAACATACTGTCACCCCGCCGGGGTCAATCTCATTAGAACATTTTACTGCACATTGCACAGCATGTCAGCTGTGTGTGAGCCAGTGCCCAACGCATGTACTCAAGCCCTCCATCAAGGAATATGGGTTGAATGGATTTCTAATGCCCTACATGAGCTATGCTGGTAGTTTCTGTAACTACGAATGTACAGTGTGCACCGAAGTTTGTCCTACAGGTGCGCTATTGCCATTGACCGTTGAACAGAAAAAAACGCTTCAAATTGGTAAAGTTAACTTCATTAAGGAAAATTGCATTGTATACACATCCGAGACGTCCTGTGGAGCCTGTGCCGAACATTGTCCTACGGCTGCCGTTCACATGGTACCATACAAAGGCTTTTTACGTATCCCCGACACCGAACAGAACATCTGCATAGGTTGTGGTGCCTGCGAGTATGCCTGTCCAGCAACACCCCACAAAGCAATCTATGTCGAAGGAAATCCGGTTCATCTTCAAGCTCAAAAACCACAGGAAAAGCAGCAAAATAATGAAGCCCCCACCGACTTTCCCTTTTAACTTTATACTGCATCATGGTACATGCCTGAAGACGACATGAGTGAAAATAATTATTTACTTTTGCCGAAAATGTGACCATGAATAGCGAATATATCCGAAATATCCTGGCATCGGTACAAAAAGGCGATCTAAGCATTGAACAGGCGATGGAATCGCTCAAGCAGCTTCCTTATACCGATCTGGGGTATGCTAAAGTTGACCACCACCGTCAATTACGTCGTGGCTATCCAGAAGTTATCTTCTGTGCAGGTAAAACCCCAGCACAGGTGAAAGGCATTGTTGCCAATATGTTACCCCATGGCGAAAACATTTTGGCCACCCGAGCAAGTATCGATATATTTCATGAAGTAAAGTCGATATGTCCCAATGCCGAATATAACGAGTTGGGTCGTACCATTACCATCCGTCAAAAAGAAATTACCCCAACATCAAGCTATATTGCCATTGTAACCGCTGGCACCTCCGATATCCCCGTTGCCGAAGAGGCTGCAGTAACAGCCGAAATATTCGGAAACCGTATTGAAAAGGTTTTCGACGTTGGGGTAGCAGGTATCCATCGATTATACGACAGGTTGGATATTTTACGAGGGGCAAAAGTACTTGTTGTCATAGCAGGTATGGAGGGAGCATTACCCAGCGTAGTGGGTGGGTTGGTCGATAAACCAGTAATTGCTGTCCCCACCAGTGTAGGTTATGGAGCTGCTTTTCAGGGGATCGCTGCCTTACTCGGCATGCTCACCAGCTGCACCAGTGGCATTGGGGTGGTAAACATCGACAATGGATTTGGAGCCGCATACCTGGCCAGTATGATTAACAAACTTTAAACTACCAGCATGGATACTTCAACAGAGCGTATCTTGCTTTCAACTGCCTATCATGCCCCCATCCAATATTTCTCAAAATTACGCCGTTACCCCCAGGTATATCTTGAACAATGGGAAAGCTACCAGAAGCAATCGTACCGAAATCGGTGCTACATCCTTTCGGCTAACGGTGTCCTACCCCTTACCGTTCCAATTGTACATACTGGAGAAAAAACACCTATAAAAAATATTCGTATCGACTATACCAAACGCTGGAAAGCCATGCATCTGCGTGCCATTGAGTCGGCCTATCGTTCGTCCCCCTTCTACCTTTACTATATCGACGACTTTTTGGCCATTTATCACAACGAATACGAATATCTATGGGAAATGAATCTTGCATTTCTTCAACTTACTCTTCAACTGCTAAATATCAAAGCAAACCTTAAAATCACCGAAAGCTACCGGGAAATCCCATCGCCGTTCCTTGATTTCACCCATGCCATTCATCCCAAAAACCGATTTAATCAACCTGACCCTACCTTTGTACCCCGCCCATATTTTCAGGTGTTCGAAAAAAAATTTGGTTTTGTTCCCAACCTGAGTATACTCGATTTACTGTTCAACACAGGCCCCGAAGCAATCAGCTGGCTATAACTCGGCACCCAAACAAGTTAGCTCTTCAACTATAAATAGCTAAAAACTTTTTCCACATTTTAATGTTTATCATGCATTAAAATTTTAGGACTATGTTACTATTAAATGAAAATGCAGGGAAAAATATTCGTATTGTCAGTGTATCTGACGATTTAAACAAGCTTTATAAAGTTCTGGATGTACGCTCATTAACAAGCGATACATACATTCTTCGATTAGAGCGTAAAAATTTAAAATTCATAGCCGGTCAGCATGTTAGGGTTCGCATACCCGATCATCAGCAATTTAGGCTATACTCGATATACAGCGGCGAAAACGATCCTTACATCGACCTGCTTATCAAGGAAGTACCTACGGGAGTCTACAGCCCGTTACTTCGAAACAAAAAGCGAGGTGATCTGCTTGAAGTGAAAGGACCTTCGGGAAGCTTTACGCTCAATCCACAATATTTAAAAAGCGAACGCTTTCTGTTTGTGGCCACAGGCACTGGTATTTCGCCTTTTCATAGTTACATCCTTTCCTATCCCGATTTCAACTATCATATACTCCATGGGGTAAGGTACGCTTTTGAAGCATACGAAAATCATGTTTATCCCGAAGGTAAACTTACCATTTGCACCTCTGGCGACGACAAAGGTCACTTTCATGGTAGGGTGACACGATACCTCGAAGAAAGAATCAACTCAACCGACTACCTGGTATATCTTTGTGGAAATTCTAACATGATTAACGACGCCATTGATATCCTTAAAAGCAAAGGATTTAAGAACGATCAGTTGTTTATCGAAAGTTATTTTTAGAAATGTTATTTTTACATAAGTTACTTTTTTGCGTATTTTCACCCAATCTATTTTGGGTGTTTTAAGTAAAAAAAGTGCGGGTAAACACCATTTATCTGAAAAACAGCTTAGAATACTTTTACACCTGCGTCTGGTGAATGTTTACAACAAAAACATTCGGCTTTTAAAGGTTTTAAGGGTTTTAGTTTTGGGGTTTTATTTGAAATGCAGCATCGTAAGGTGCTGCATTTATTTTTTGTAATATCCCCGTAAAATGAAATTGTTCCTTGCGCTTATTTAGAAATACAAATCGCGCTTACCTTCTTTGATAAGCTCAAGCTTTTTCAAAAGATTAGTTTTCAGCTGTACATTTTCAATTTGATTCAGTTCTCTGTCAATGAGTTGATAACCCTTATCCTTAACATCGGCCGGAGCATAATCTTCAAGATATTCGGCCAGGGTAAGAATGGCATTAGGCTGACAGAAACGCTTGATAAACCCAGGTACCGAAAACTCCATAAAATGCTCGCCAGTACGCCCCAACCTGTAACACGAGGTACAAAACGAAGGAATAAGATCTCGCCGTATCAGCTCATCAATAATTTCATTGAGCGGACGGTTATCATTAATTTCAAACTGTTCCTGATCAAGATCCTGTTCTTCTTTCTGGCGTGTATAGCCACCCAACTCAATATTAGTTCCCCCATCAATTTGACTTACTCCGAAAGTTAAAAGCTCATCCCTAATATGAGCCGGCTCTCGAGCAGTAAGGATAAGCCCTGTATACGGGACCGCCAATCGCAAAATAGCTACCAGTCGAACAAAATCATTATCCGATACGGGCATTAACTTAGTTCGTTCTATCCCTGAAGCATTCTGCAATCGGGGAAATGAAATGGTGTGTGGCCCAACATTGAAAACAGCCTCGAGATGATTGACGTGTCGAACAAGAGCCATCACTTCAAATCTCCAGTCATACAGGCCAAACAATGCCCCGATACCCACATCATCGATACCTGCTTCCTGTGCCCTATCAAGCGCCGTTAAACGCCAATCGTAGTACTTTTTGGGACCCGATGGATGAAAATAAGCATAAGACTGTCGATGATACGTTTCCTGAAATATTTGATATGTGCCTATTCCTGCCTCCTTCACTCTACGAAAGTCATCAATATCGAGGGGTGCCGCATTGATGTTCACCCTTCGTATTTCACCAGACCCTTTTTTTACCCCATATACCACTCGTACAGTTTCATAAATAAAATCAGCATTATAGCGAGGATGTTCTCCATATACCAATATCAAACGCTTGTGCCCGGCATCCTCCAGAGCCTCAACCTGCCTGATTAAATCTTCCATGGTTAGGGTGGTACGCTGCTGATTACTGTTCCCAGCCCTAAAGCCACAATATCGACAATTATTTACACAGTAATTCCCAACATATAATGGCGCAAACAATACTATACGTTTGCCATACACCTGCTCCTTCAACTGTCGAGCACCCTCCTTAATTTCTGCTACCAACTCCGGGTCGGTGCTCTTTAATAAAACCGCAGTGTCGTACAACGATAGCCTTTGCTTGGATAACGACTTTGCTATAACATCCCTTACCTGATACTTATCGGGATTGACCTGTGACAAAATCTCCCATATTTCACCCTCGTCGATAAAAACCTCCTGCGATCGATCCTCAATCCTGTATTTTTCGGGCGAAAATTTCATAACATATAAATAATTTAAACACGTTACTGGCGCAAAAATTGCACCATTTTTCGGGGAAAAAACTTATTATTTTATTTTTGGTACAAAGTTACCTAAATTTGTGGTGTATTTTGCAAAACAAAT
Source organism: Bacteroidota bacterium (assembly GCA_029550865.1). GTDB lineage: Bacteria > Bacteroidota > Bacteroidia > Bacteroidales > DTGW01 > JAKPGM01. The sequence continues at coordinate 27,701 of JAKPGM010000018.1, forward strand.
ATCATAAACTGTGTAGGGTGAGCAACCTTCAACAATATATTGATTTAGAAACTGTTCTGTCGGCCGAAGAAATAGTACATTTTCTCAACAGCGAGGGCGACACAACACTGCAACTATTTACAACAGCTCGAAAAATTAAACTGAATTACATTGGTAACGTGGTTCATTTTCGAGGCCTAATAGAATTTAGCAACATTTGTCGGAAAAACTGTTATTATTGTGGCATCCGAAAAGATAACAATGCGGTTCAACGTTATACTCTTTCCGAGGATGAAATAGTATCGGCCGCTCAATTTGCCCATCAAAACGGTTACGGATCCATTGTACTACAAAGTGGTGAACTCGCTTCCCCCCAGTTTACCGATTTTATTGAACGGATTTTACGAAAAATACACGATACGACGAACGGACAGCTGGGTATTACCCTTTCTCTGGGCGAACAAACAGAAGAAACCTATTTACGCTGGAAGCAAGCTGGTGCACACCGATACCTCTTACGTATCGAAACCTCCAATCCAGCACTATACCAGCAATTACATCCCAATAATCCCCTGCATAGTTTCCATTCCCGACTAAACTGCTTATTAACACTAAAGAAGCTTGATTATCAGGTTGGTACTGGGGTAATGATTGGTCTTCCTTTTCAAACTCCCGAAGATTTGGCAAATGACTTACTTTTTATGCGCCAACTCGACATCGATATGTGTGGGATGGGACCCTACATAGAACATGAGCAAACCCCTCTATACGCCTACAAAGATTCTTTGCTTCCCTTACAAAAACGTTTCGACCTAACGCTAAAAATGATAGCGCTCCTGCGTATATTAATGCCCAAGATTAATATTGCCGCTACCACCGCCCTTCAAGCCATTGATCCCTTGGGTAGAGAAAAAGCCATACAGATTGGCGCCAATATCATTATGCCCAACATTACGCCTTCAAAGTATCGCCAACACTACTTACTGTACGAAAATAAACCCTGTACCGACGAAAATGCCGACGATTGTCTTTCCTGCCTCGAGGCCCGAATTTCGATGATTAACCACCGTATAGGGAAAAACGAACGCGGCGATTCCTTGCATTACCAACAGCGAAAACGAAATACTTAAAATATGAGCCACACGTTTCAGGTAAAAATCAATGAAGTGCAAAAAGCACACGAACGACTCAAAAACGTCATTGTTGATACCCCATTGATGCACGACCTCAATTTATCCGAAAAATATGCTGCAAACATTTTGCTAAAACGAGAAGATTTACAAATCGTACGATCTTATAAAATTCGGGGGGCATACAATAAAATAGCCCAGCTCGATACAGAAACGCTCAGTCATGGCATTGTATGTGCCAGTGCTGGAAATCATGCGCAGGGGGTAGCCTACTCGTGCCGTAAACTCAATATCAAAGGCACCATTTTTATGCCAACCCCAACTCCCAAGCAAAAAATCAAACAGGTAGAGTTTTTTGGCCGTCAAAACATTGAAATTATTCTCACCGGCGATACCTACGACGATGCCTTCAATGCAGCAATGGAACATGTTGAAAAAAATCAACTGGCCTTTATTCACCCATTCGACGACCCGCACGTCATCGAAGGACAGGCAACGATAGCCCTCGAAATTCTGGCCGATACGCATACCCATATCGACTATATATTTATCCCCATCGGCGGCGGTGGCTTAGCTGCAGGGGTGGGAAGTGTATTTAAACTTTTAAGCCCCGATACCAAAATCATTGGCATTGAGCCCGCTGGTGCTCCTTCCATGAAAGAAGCCCTCCGCCAGGGAAAAGTAGTCAAGCTCGACGATATCGATAAATTTGTCGACGGAGCTGCCGTTCAACAAGTTGGAAATCTTACTTTTTCCATTTGCCAACGCATTCTCGACGATATTATCCTGGTACCCGAGGGTAAAGTTTGCACTACTATTTTACAGCTATACAACGAAGAAGCAATAGTCGTAGAACCCGCTGGCGCCCTATCTATTGCTGCACTCGATATGTATAAAGAACAAATTATGGGAAAAAATGTAGTGTGCATCGTCAGTGGCAGCAACAATGATATCACGCGAACCGAAGAAATCAAAGAAAGATCGCTTTTATACGAAGGACTAAAACATTATTTCATCGTACGTTTTCCCCAACGACCAGGTGCCTTTCGCGAATTCCTCGAAAAAGTTCTCGGCCCCCACGACGATATTACCTATTTCCAATACTCAAAGAAAAACAATCGCGAGCTTGGCTCCGCGGTAGTGGGTATCGAATTGCAAAACAAAAACGATTTTGAACCCCTGGTGGCCAAAATGAAAGAACTTAACTTCTTTCAGGAATACCTGAACGATAAACCCGACTTGTTTAATTTCTTGATATAAGATTTGTCGTTCGGAAATTTTGGAAGTGAAACGATTTATTTATAGCACACTGCAAAGCGGATTGGACGGATTAACATCGATGATATTCAAAGTCATCTGTAGCATTCGTGTTTTATTGCTTAATGGCACACGGCAACGCAAATTAGACGGATTTACACTGATTAAATCTGTAGTATTTAAGTCTACATTTTTTTTACCATGCTTCAGCCTACAAAATGTCCATTAAGCCAATTTACCTTGGTTACTTCCATTACCACCTACCATAAGTACCTTACAACAAAGGCCGCCTGCCATAGCAGACGACCTTTGCACAATGTAAAAAGGGGGGTAAAAATTTATCTTGCAATAGTAATGGTTCCTGTAATCACTTCTTCACCCTTCTTGTTAGGATAAATGATATAGAAGTAATTGTTCATAGGTAACAAGCGTCCGGTTCCTTTGTCACGTCCATTCCATGGTACTGGATAACCACGCTCCGAACGGAAGACCTGGCGTCCCCAACGGTCATAAACCTCAACTATAGCATTGGGATAGGCAATGGTCAAAGCATCAAGTCGCCATACATCGTTCTTTCCATCTCCATTGGGCGTAAACACCGTAGGAATACCCTCTTTCGTGATGACAATGTTGCAAGGATTCACTACTACAGTGTCATAGTTAGTACAATTGTTGGCATCGGTTACCTTTACCCAGTATTGCCCAGGGGCATCGGCAGCGACAGTCAACTGCGGAGAGGTAATAGGATAACCATAGGCATCAGCTACATTCCATTGAAAAATAGGCGCATTTTGTGCCTCATTAAAGGCATTTAGGGTTAGCAAGGCATTCCCGCATAACATGGTATCAGGACCTAAATATACCGGGGGTAAATCATGTACCAATACTTTAACCGTATCGGTAGCCTCACAACCTAAACTGTTTTTCACTTTTACCCACACATCGCCCCCACGGTCGGCAGTATACCACAATCCTACAGATCCATCTTGCCATTCAACGGAAGCATAACCCGTATCGACCTCAAAGGTATAACGCTGCCCCGCACACATTTCTATGTCTGGACCCAAATTCACTATAGGCGGATTCTTTAACCTTACCACCAAATCCCGCTTATCGGTGAAACAACCCTGGTACTCACCGTATACACTCAACCGATGTTCGCCAATACCATTCCATTGTACCCGAATGGTATCGTTATACCGGTCGTCACTTACTATAATGCCTCCAACCACTTCCCAATGTAATTTCATCCCCGCTGCAGCCCTGACATGATATTCCATTACTGGCGATACAGCACAAGCTTCCTGAACTCGGCTATCAGAAAAACCTGTCCGCGGAATCAACCATAACAATATCATTATCAGGTATACCTGTATACTCCTCATCTGGCATTATATTTAAAATTCAATGTCACCAATCGACGGAATACTCTTTACTTCAACCAGTACCAACGGTATATAACTACTGGTAGTATAATCGACTTTATTCTCAAAGTGCTGTCCATACTCCAGAAGCGTAATTTTTATCCGATGCTCACCAGGACTCCAATCGACCGTCGAGATGTGCAGTAATACCTCTGGTTCCGTGGTAGGATCGATGGTCACTGTCACATTATCGTCGATAGCATAGCTAAAACGATACGATTCGCCCGCTTGCAAAGTATCATTGTACAAGCGTACCTTTATAAAAATTTCCTGACTGGTAGGCACAGCATCTGAAGGGGGACATACCTCCAGCATTCCTGCGTTAAACATCACCTGAAGTCCTTCCGAAGTAATTGAATCTCGAACTTTAAGGGCAACATAAAACGTATCGCCTGCACACCCTCCCTTAAATGGAAGTATCGACAACAAGTAATCCCCACTCGACCAGGTGGCGGTGTACACGCCTGAGGTCTCCGACATTTTATTGCCGTTTACAAACCATTGAAACTGGTCGCCCGTCGAACTAAGCGTGAAAGTTTTTGTACCTTTTTCAATGACAAAGGTTCTGTCCTGTGGGTATGCTATACCTGCCAGGTACAGCATACCTACTACAAGACAAAGCTTTAATATTTTTACATTCGGCTTAGCCATTGAAAAAGCTAATTGCTTCAATATATAGTTTAGAAAATATCACTAATAACAGGAGCAGTATCAACATT
>JAKPGM010000073.1 GCA_029550865.1 Bacteroidota bacterium
GTATAATCAGAGGTTTGCAAAATGCATTGAACGGGGTGAGTGTAAAGGTTCATAAGATCATGTCTATTTTCTTAATGGTTTTTATTATGAAATATCAATACATAGATAGAATTTTTAACTAAATTATGGGATAATGTCAGCTCCCATTCCCTCTCCTTTGTAAGGGGTAGGGTGGCCAATAGGTCGGAGTGAGGATTATTGTTGCAAAAGCTGAAAGATGAGATGCATTTTTCCATCAATCGTTTCTTCCCCATCAATCCAGTGAATTTTAATTCCTTGTCGTTCCATTCGTCGAAACCATGTCATCTGTCGTTTTGAGAATTGGTGAATGGCAATATTGAGTTTTTCCACCATTTCGTCGTATGTTAATTGCCTGGTAAGGTAAAGGGTAACATATTTGTATTCCAGGCCATAATATAACAAAGCCTCGGGACTTAGCCCATTTTTTAGCAGCTGGCTTACTTCATCGATTAGACCTTCCTGTAAGCGTTTATGTAAACGTTGCGTAATACGTTCTTTGAGTCTGGCTCTTTCGAAATATATTCCAATATTAAGGCTTGTAGGAATTGGAAATTTGGTTAGCTCGTGGGCATGCTCTTGTTCATATACGGCTATTTCGATAGCACGGATTGCGCGGTTTTTGGTGTCAATGTCGGTTTTATTATGCAGTTTTTTGTAGCGTTGTAGTATCTCGGCCAGTTCTTCGAGCGATTTGTTGCGTAGCTGTTCTCTTAATGCAGGGTTGATGGGGACCTCGGGCAACTGGTATCCTTTTAAAATTGCTTCGAGATACAATCCCGAACCACCACAGAGTACCGGGATTTTACCTTGTTGTAAAAATTGCTGAAATACCATGTGAAAATCCCGTTGGTACTCAAATACATTGTATTGGTACCCTGCATCACAAATGTCGATAAGATAGTATGGAACAGGTTCGCCATTCACCACATAGTCGGCCAGATCTTTGCCGGTGCCAATATCCATTCCTCTATAAATCTGGCGGGAGTCGGCACTAATTACGCCAGACTTCAGTTGGTGGGCAACATGAACTGCCAACAGTGTTTTTCCACTGGCCGTGGGACCTAAAATGGTAATTAAATTGTAACGATTCATTCGATTGGAATTTGTTTTTCAAAGTCGGTTTGCTTGACAGGATGATCGAAGTACGAAACTTGCAAATGGTAAATTATTATCCAGCATGTGATGCCTGTCAATGCATTGATATGCATGCCGTTCTAATTTTTTAAGATGTACAGGTTCGTTTTTACTTAATTTTTGCAAAAATAAGATAGCGTATATTTTTATTTACAGGTTGTTCAAGTAATTTTGTGCCATCAAATACAGTGGCATGAAATGGCGTACCTATAGTCGATCCTTGCGTACTATGCAAAAAATGATTCTGTCGCCGGTAACAGGGTGGGATGATGTATTAACTTCCCCTATTCAGTCTACCGGCTGGCATATGAAGCATTTTGTGCTGCCGGTGGTGTTGCTCATTCTCGTTGCGCATTTGGTTGGCTATTTGATACTGGCTATTACCATAGGGAACTATTCGATACCCTATGTACTGGTGAAGACCCTGGCTACTTTTTTCGATACTTTCTTTACTTTTTTTGTCACCATTATCATTGTTACAGAATGGACCAGGAGGCTTGGCTGGTCGATAAGTTATGATCGATTGTTTTTGGTAAACAGCTATTCGCTTTCGGCATTCTGGTTAGGAAAAATGCTGGCAGGGCTACTGGCTAATTATCCCACCCTGGGTTCTTTTTTTGTTTTTCTGGGCGTTACAGGGATATATCCGTTCATTCTGGGGGCAGAGCGATTAAATCTCGTAGAATCTCACCGAATGAATAAGCTTTTAGCCATGAATATAGGTGTGTTTGTATTGCTGTACCTGCTTATTCGATGGGTGTTTGATTTTCCCTTGAAAATGTTGTACTATTTGCACACTTTTAATCAATAATTATGTCCCGATCGACTGCAAGTGTAGAAATAAAAAACAAGAAGGCTTCGTTTGAGTATGAGTTTCTGGAGCGGTATACTGCTGGCATTAAGCTCACGGGTACCGAAATTAAATCGATCCGGGCGGGAAAAGCCAATCTTGTGGATGCCTACTGTTATTTCGAGAAGGGCGAATTATATGTAAAGGGCCTACATATTGCTGAATATGAATGGGGAAACCTGAATAATCACGATCCACGCAGGGTGCGCAAGCTGTTGCTGACAAAAAAAGAATTGAACAAACTTTATCGGCGTTCGCAGGAAAAAGGGCTCACCATCATCGCTTATCGCCTATGGATAAACGAACGGGGATGGGCAAAACTCGACATAGCTCTGGCACGGGGTAAGAAGCAGTACGACAAACGTGAGGATATCAAGAAAAAAGACCTCCAGCGAGAAATGGACCGACACTTTAAAATTTAAACAACTTTCCTTCTGTCTGAGGTCAGCTTTAGTGGATACGCAAATTTTTTAAATCCTTACTATTGGGGAGGAACTTGCTTGCATCGCCTCCGTGTCGCAATATGTCGCGTACTAACGTAGAAGTAATAGCGGTATGTTCAGGTAGGGTGAGAATAAAAATGGTTTCAATATCGTCGGCCATGGCACGGTTGACCTGAGCAATAGACCGTTCGTATTCAAAATCAGCGGAAGTCCGGAGACCTCGAATAATAAAACGTGCATTTTGCTTACGGCAAAAATCGACGGTAAGCCCGGTATAGCTCATTACGCTCACCTTTTCTTCGTACTCAAAAACTTCCTTAATCCACTGCAACCGTTTCTCAAGCGGGAAGAAGTCTGTTTTATTGGTGTTAATACCAATGGCAATAATTATTCGGTCGAAAAGATTCAATGCTCGCCGAACAATGGACTCGTGTCCAATGGTAAAGGGATCGAATGAACCTGGAAAAACTGCAATACGTTCCATGGAAAAATGTTTTTTGCAAAGGTAGTACGAATGTTTGGGATTAATGAAAAAGAGTACAAAGAATAATAACCCCGCTATAGAAATTACAGAGAGACTATTTGCCTTTAAAATCCATCCATAGCATATAGTAATAGGTTATTTGTACCCGGGTAACTCATGGGCCTGCTCAGGTGTTGGTAGTAGATATATTCAATCGATATTACTTCTAAATTAACCACGAATGTAGTCGGACGATGAATGGGCGGCTTATTTTAAAAACTTGAGGGATAAGAGCCTAAGTGAAAGGGTCGGGAAAGACGTTGAATAGGGTAAATAACTAATAATACCAATGATCATTGGTAACACTTTCTTCTTATAATTTTTTCCCTTGATTCCTGAAATTAATTCTTTTACATATAAAACACGGAAAAGCAACAATTGTTGTTAACTTTGAGTTTGTTTTTTTGCAAAATTTGAGCAGAGAAAAAATGAAATAAATTCACCGGGGGCATCTTTATATAATGCCAAAAGGCCAATGCTTATTTTTGCATGGATAGAATCTATTAGGCTTTTGTGAATGATGAATTTGAATGTATGCAAGTTGTTGTATTAGTGGATAATATGCCTCATCCCGAGAAAATGCTTGGCGTTGAACACGGTTTAAGCTTGTATTTCGAAGTGGATGGGAGTAAGTGGTTGATTGACACAGGTGACTCGGGTATTTTTTTTGAAAATGCTCAAAAGCTTGGTATTGAAATAGCCAGCATTGATTATCTTATCCTTTCCCATGCGCATCGTGACCATACCGGTGGACTTGAAACCTTCGTAAATATTAATCATAAAGCAAAGATTTATCTTTCGGAAAAGATTCAGAACAGGATGTTTTACTCGCTGCGACGGGGGAGGGTAAGAAATATAAGTCCCGACCATGTTTTGTTGGAAAAACTTGCCAATCGCTTGGTGTGGATACGTGACAATACATCTGTAACGGATAACGTGACAATTGTAAGCCAGATACCGAATAAATATCCTATCCCAAAGGCTAATGCAAAACTTATATACACCATTGCAGGGGCAGAATATCCCGACGATTTTGACCACGAACTGGCTCTGGCTGTAAAGCTAAAGCAAGGTATGGTAGTTGTGTCGGGTTGTGCCCACAAGGGAGTGTTGAACATTTTGCATGCCTGCACTCAACCTTTTGGCAATACAACCGTTTTGGCCTATATAGGAGGTACGCATTTGCTTGATAGTAGTCCCGACGAACCTTTCGAAACCCCTTTCGAAGTTGAACAGATAGCAAGGGAAATTCAGCACCATTATCCCCATATGCATTTAATAGCCGGTCATTGTACAGGCAATGAGGCAAAAAAGATATTTGCACGTATCCTGGGCAAAAATTACCAGACCTTTTATACAGGATATGCAACAAATATCTAGCAAAATGATATAACGTTGAGAAAACTGGATGATTGGATTTTTAACCTTGATTGGCTTATAGTGAAAAATACCCTCACCTGTTGCTCGAGCAAAAAAAATGTTATATTTGCACCCACAAAAGGGTTGTTAGCTCAGTTGGTTTAGAGCATTACCTTGACAGGGTAGGGGTCACTGGTTCGAATCCAGTACAACCCACAAACTTCATTAAAGCGTTCGTACGAAAGAGGCTATTACTACAGCCGAACCTTTTTTCCCATCCAAGAAAGATACTATCAGGTGATACGCCCCCGTCTTCTGGCATTGGAAATTAAACGACTGAAAAGTTTGTCCTGTTTGTGGATTATAGGTGCTGGCGTATAATTTAGATACGTCGTATAGTTGTAAAATAGCCTTACCCTGGGAACCTTCGGCGTTACAAACGGTAAAGCGGTATTCGGTGTTTTTGCTTAATACGATAGTAAAACGCTGTTCAGGAGCTTTGCCTTCCGGTCCTGCTGCGTCGAGTTCTACATAAAAATCTTTTAAATAGGTAGCATCATCGCCTGCAACAGAGTTACAAAGTTCTACCAGCTTTGAACCCGATTGAGCTATAGCATGCTGTCCCGAAAAACCCCATACCGCTACAGCTATACCGAATACAAACAAAACTCGTGTAAATTGCACCGATGATAGTAAAACGTATTTTATCATCCTAACTCTTCCAAACATCCGAAGGACAATATTAATATTTTGTTTGCATTTCTTTGGCATCATAGTCAAAAAATTTGTCATCCCCAATCAGAGTTTTCCTCTTACTGTTTAATCAATTTGTTTCGTGTAAGTTCTACTATCTGGGAAATTTCGTTAAGCTGTTGGGTAGTAATATGTACTATACTTTTATCTTTTTGCACTACCGTCATCATCCCATTTTCAACAACAGTTACGGGTTCGCCCTGTTCGTACGTGATTTTAACCTCATCAAATTTTGCTTTAATGTTGTTAAATTCGTTCACATAATTTTTGAAAATAGGGTCTTTGGCATAGGAGGCCAATAGGGTCATAAGGTCGGATAGGATTATTTTTTGTTCGCCAATTTTTTCAAGAAGTTTTGGGTCAGGTTTAATTTTGGATACCTGAATGGTAATATAAATACCTTCGAGCCATGCACCTGCAATAATCAGTGCACTAAGATTGCCCCGCTTGCGTTGGCGCAGATTTTGGTCAATCTGGTTAAAACTATGGACAGATATGTATTTGAGCGAATCAACATTAGAGCTGTTGCTTGCCAGACGTTTTAGGGTAGCAAAATCGAAATATTGCCCCACATTAATGCCATCGGCCAGGTTTTTAATGGTCGACAGGTAGTCGATAACCGAACCCGTTTTATTGTACATATTAAGATATCCCAAATCGGCACTAAATACGCCAAGGGCAAAAGCTTGCGCATAGTTTGTACTATAGCTCGAAACATATTCCGTCGGTGCCAGGTAATCCCTGTTAAAAGGGACGCCCATTTCCTTTATCAGTGCTGCAATCTCGATGGGTGAGGAAATGTTTTCAGTAATACTTTTAACAGCCTCGACCTCGATATCAATTACCCCTTTGTTAACCTCTTCATAGGGAACATCCAAATTTTCATGAGGTTTTAAGTGGCTATTGATGTAAATCACATAAATGCTCACTCCTATAAGGATAAGGGCAGAGGCAATGAAGATAATTCTCTTTGTCATACGATTCAGCTTAATGAATACTATTTTTTAAGCGTTTAAAAGTGTCGGGCAACTCAATGAGTCGCTTAAAGAAATCGAAATACAGAGTTATGTATAAAGTTAAGGTAAATATCCAAATTATCAATAGGTTAAACCAGTAGGTGTCGTAATATCGTCCCATGAAGTGTTTACGGGGAGCATATAGATGTGTTCTAAAATCGTACTTGTTTTTAGGAATGGGATCAAGATAGATGGGATCAATCTGTTGAACCAGGTGATGGTTATAAATGAGTAATTTATTTTTTTCCTTCTCAAAAACTTTTTTTACCATATCGGCCAGATGTTCGTTGTAGTAAGTATCGTAAAATTTTTTATATACATCGGGCTTATTCTCGTTAAGATAAGCCAGCATATTATTTTTACGTTTATCGGCAGCATCGTACACTTTTTCGTAGTATTCAGTCAATGCACCCAGGTAATCGGCCGTATTAATAGCAGCTTGTAAATTAAATTTTTCAAGGGTAAGCGAAGTGTCAACGGTACAGGGTACGACGGGCACCTGTTGTTTTTGAATAAGGATTTCGTTTCGCAGGATGAGAAAATCATCGATCGTTTTCTCAATTTTAGATGAATTATTGAGTTCTGTCATTACAGCGTCGAGATGCTTGAGGAGCTGGGGAAGATAGTATACAATTTTAAAGTTGGCATTACTTATTTCTTTTTCGTAGTCGTAGAAGTATTTTTCGTACTTGTTGTCTTTGAACTGGTGTACCATAAGGGCCTCGTAAGCCCATTTAGTAGGCATCAGGTCGGCAATCAGCGGTACTTTATCGACACTGGAAATGTTACGATTGAGTTTGTCGAAGCTAAACATGGCACCACTGAGCACCATCATTGGAATCATCAGAAAGGGGATGATGATGTAAATGGTTACCACAGAATTAAAGGATGCTGAGATATTTAGCCCCAGTACATTGGCAAAGGCTGCTACAGAGAAGAGCATGATCCAGTAAGTAAAATACATCGATTTAAGCCCAAGAATAGTATTCCCGATTACGACAAAGGAATACGTTTGGATAGCCGACAGAGTAAAAAGTATAAGCACTTTGGCAAGCAGATAGCTATTTTTACTCAGGTTGAGGAACTTTTCGCGTTTAAGTATTTTTTGGTCGTGAAAAATTTCTTCGGCGCTAACAGTTAGGCCAAAAAAGGCAGCCACAATAATACTCATGAAAATGTATATGGATACATTTTCGTTTTCCCGGAAGATGTAAACATTCGAGGTGGGGTCGGCGATGTATCGTATGATATAGGATAGAATAAAGGCAAGCAGAGGATATTCCAACAAATTAAGCAGGATATATTGCCGATTGCTAATTTTGGCCAGCAGGTCGCGTTTGAAATATATTTTAAGCTGTTTGAGTCGACTGGGAATGTTGAGCGATTTAGGGGGCGCTTCACGGGCTGGTTCAATTTTTTCGACGGGAAAGTTATTGTAGTAGTATTCTTCCCATTTTGCAGGGGGTACTTTTCGAACGCCGGTGTAATTTCCATACTCGTCAACCACCTGGGTTTCCATGATGTTAAAAATGAGTTCGGGGTTGACGGTACCGCAGGTAGGACATTCGCCCACATCGCTATTGATTTGCTGGTCGATGCGTTTGAAATACATTACCGCTTCGACAGGATTGCCGCTATATACCTGGTAGCCACCGGTATCGAGAATAATCATTTTGTCGAACATCTTGTAAATGTTCGATGAGGGCTGGTGTATAACGACAAACACCAATTTTCCTTTAAGAGCCAGTTCCCTCAACAGGTCCATCACGTTTTCCGAGTCGCGTGAGGAAAGCCCTGAGGTGGGTTCGTCGACGAAAAGGATTGAGGGCTCGCGGATGAGTTCGAGGGCTATATTCAAGCGCTTACGTTGACCCCCCGAGATAGTTTTGTTCATTACGTTACCCACTTTCAGATGTGCACGGTCGAGTAACCCCAGGTTGTAAAGGGTAGTATTGACCATGTGGGTAAGCTCTTCATCGGTCTTGTCGCGGAAGCAAAGTTTAGCGCTATAAAATAAATTTTCGAAAACTGTAAGGTCTTCAATCAGCAGGTCATCCTGTGGAATAAGCCCAATGACACCTTCCAGTTCTTTCTTCTGGGTATGCAAGTTAATGCCGTTGATGAGTACTTCGCCACTCGAAGGTTTCTCAATTCCACAAAGTACGTTCAACAAGGTGGTTTTACCTGCACCACTGGCACCCATAATACCCACCAGTCGGCCATGGGTTTCTGAGAAGTTAATACGCCTCAGCCCATAGTCGCCATTGGGGAAGACATACGAAACATCGTGAACTTCGAAAGAAATTTTGTGGGCGTGTATGTCGGCCAAAAAGTGTGCCGATACATCTGAATAATAAATAGGTTTACCTTTGGGCAGTTTTACAGTACTACCATTGGCAAAAAGATAAATGCGTTTATTGTTGATGGCCAGGCCGTTCAGGAAAAGGTCCTGGTTGCCTATATATTTAAGAAAATAAAGGTCGACGCTGGGTATGCGAAGGATAAATATATGGCTGTCGAGTTTTTCGGTTCTGATGTGTTTACAGGCATTGTGGTTTTCCCGGTCATTGATAACCAATACCTGTGGGTCATTTATTTCGTCGGGATCGTTGTGGATAACAAATTTTTCAATGCTTTGAAATTCTTCTTTGGCGATGTTAAACACTTCGGCCACTGTGTTGATAATGGCCATGCGTTGTTCGGTAAACTTGCGCTCGGAGTTGACTAATTCGAAGAGTCGAACAAGAGCAACGATCTTCTGGTTTTGATTGAGGGTTTTGTTTATTTTTTTACAGATACCAAGTATACGTACCGAATCGTTGACTTTGGTAAGTCGCTTTTTTTTTACTTCGCCTTCGCTTTCGTCTTCATCGCCCCATTCTGCATGTTTTTCGAAGAGAGCGTAATATTCCTTACTTTGCTCTTCCGACAGGTGTTGTGCCAGAAAAGTTTTAACATATTCTCGCTCGTTACTTTCAACGCCTTCGTCTTGCTTGGCAATGATGGCAAATAGCTGCATCAATGCTTTTAGAATCTCTTCGCTCATAGTTTAAATATTTACCACAGAATATCTGTGATTAGGAATAGGCGACCAATTCAAATGGAACCTCTACTATGTCGGCGTATTCGTTACCAGCTTCCTGCATATCTTCGTCATCTTCGGGATAATGCCATTTTACCAGTACTTCGTGTCCAGCCCGGGAAATTTCTTCGAGTTTCATCAGGACGTCAAGGATGAGTTTTGAGGACGCCGTATTGAAGTACTCCAGCTTAAAATTAAAAACTGTTTTAGGATTGGGTTGTTTGGCATATTCCGAGAGCCAACTCAGCAATGGACCGTAAAAACTCGTAACGTCTTCGGGCAAAGAACGTCCAGAAATTTCGAAATAGTTTTCAGCAGCGTCAAAAATCACCGTTGGCGTATCTTCTGTACCTTTTATCTTTATAGCTTCCATATGTTATCGGCTAATTAATTTTTATTCACGGGGTATTGAAGAGGTTAACAGGAAAAATGAGATATTGTCGTTGATGGGCAGGAAGTGATATTCCAGGGGTCGACCTGTTTTACGTTTAATATCGATAAAGCCAAGGCCCGCTCCGCCTTTTTCAGAAAGGCGTCCTTCCTTTATTTGTTTTTTGTAAAGTTCATTGAGTTCTTCTTTGCTCATAGCATTGATGCGTTCGAGCATTTCGCGCATTTCAGGGATTTTTGAGTTATCAATTGCATTACCAGTGGTTACAGTGTACTCCGACTGGTTTTTGCTTACCATAAAAATTCCCCGACCCGAGTAAAGAAAGTCGTTATCGGTAGCCTCGTCGGCATGCTTACTAATATTTTGTAAGCACTCTACCATCACGTGAAAAACTTTGCGCTGTACGCTTCCCGATTCCTCTTCCTTCGCCATATTGGATTCGGCCAATGAGGTGAATGCCTTGGTTATTTGATGCGTAATTTCACCCTCATAAACCAGCGATATCTCGTGTGCTTTCATGGTTTTATAGAATTCATACACGAACTCCAGAAAGCCTTTTGAATCCTTAAACATATTTTTATTTTTTATAATTTAACTACTTAGTTTAGTTTCCCAAATTTATAAATAATTATTAAATCGTTAAGTCAAAAAAGTACCTTAAAATTCAATACCAATAAGCAGTACATCGTCAATTTGCTTACGATTCCCTTTCCATTCTTCAAAATCCTGGACAAAAACTTCGTAACAAGCACTCATGGTATTATTTGCGTTGTCGAGGATAATTTGTCGGATACGAGCCGGCGAATATTTTTTATTTTCGGGTCCGCCCAGCTGATCGGGCAAGCCATCGGAGAAGAAGAAAATACGGTCGCCGCTGATGATATTGATGGTGTGATTTGTAAAGGGTTCTTCTGCTTTTTTTCCAATGGGTATACCGCCAATGGATTTACGATCTCCCTTGAATTCGCTAAGTTCTCCTTTACGGAGCAGATAAAGCGAACGGTGTGCTCCTGCATAGTGCAGCTCATGTTTCTTGATGTTGATTTTGCAAAGGGCTATGTCCATGCCATCGCGTCCACTGGCGTCTTCTCGGTCTTGTTTGAGGGTAGTGCGCACGCCATAGTGGAGTAGGTCGCAAATTTCTCCGGCATTGAGTGCCTTATCGTTATCGACGATGTTGTTGAGCAAAAAGTAACCAATAAAAGATAGCATGGCGCCAGGAACTCCGTGGCCTGTACAATCGACGGCTGCAATATAGATGTCGTCGCCGTGATGGAAAAACCATGGAAAATCGCCGCTGACTACATCGCGAGGTTTATAGAAGATGAACGATTTGGGAAAATATTCACGGATTAGCTTATTGTCGGGCAAAATCGATGATTGGATACGCTGGGCATAATTGATACTGTCTTCGATTTTTTTGTTTTTTTCTTGAATTTCCAATTCAATTCGTTTGGCTTCGGTGATATCGTGTCCTACAAAAAGAATGGTTTCCAACTCATTTTCATTGTATTCAGGTATTGCGTCGATGCTCATGATACGTTCCAGCAGTTTTTCGCCCAGCTGGATGGTTATTTTTATTTCATGGTTGAGCTTTTCGGGTTTGGCTTTGATTTGTTTGATGGTATTTTTGAAGTAGGTACGCATTTCTTCGGGCATCGTCAGTTCGTCGATGGTTTTGTTGATAATGTTTCGTGGATCGACGCCAAAATAGTCTTCTACCACAGGGTTGGCATAAAAGAAATGTCCCTGTAGGCTTACGCGCAGTATGAGGTCAAGCGAATTTTCGGATAGCGACTGCATTTTGCTACGCATGCGCTCTTCTTTTTCAGCACGCTTGCGTTCGGTGATATCCTGTGAATTAAGCAATATACCTCGAATAGCGGGGTCGTGTAATAGGTTTCGGCCGGTAGTCTCCAGGAATATTTTTTGACCGTCTTTTTTCATGTAGGTATACTGGATGGTAATCACCTCCAGCGGATTTTCAAACAGTCGTTTGAACATATTTCTAACTTCCATCTCGCCCTTTCGGGTAAGACGGTCGAAGTACTTGCCATGATCCATTTCCTCGGGCGAGTATCCCAGAATTTTTTTAACCGAAGGACTCTGATAAATGAGGTTGAGATATTCGTCGTAAATCATGATAATTTCCGAAGAGTTTTCGAGCAATGAGTTTATGCGTTTCTGGGCATTTTCTACTTCCTGGATTTGTTTTTCGAGCTGTTCGTTGGAACGGCGGAGTTCTTCCTGGGTTGCCCGCATTTCCTCAGCGTTCTGTCGGAGTTGTTCTTCGTTTTCCTGAAGCTCTTCGGTCATTTTTTGCGACTCGCGCAATAGGCGTTCGGTACGCTCAGTTACTTTCAGGTTAAAGATGGTACGGGCAATGATTTCGCCCAGCTCGCGCATAAAAGTGATGGTAAGCTCGGGTATCTCGTCCTGTAGCGAGGCAAACTCGAGTATGCCCTGGAGTTTTTCATCCGAAATCAGTGGGACAATGAGCAGGCTTTTGGGTTTTTTATCGCCCAAAATGCCACTGGTAATGGTGACATAGTCGTCGGGTATTTCGGTGCGGTAAATAATATCCATTTCGAAGGCACATTCGCCAATGAGTCCTTCTCCAATGGAAAATTCCTGTTTTAAATATTTTCTGCGGTTATAGGCATAGGTGGCAACATTAATAATCTTGTCCTTTTCGTCATCGTAGATGTAAAATGCCCCCTGGATGGCATTGATGTATTGAATCAGTTTTACGATAACTTCATAGGCCAGCTCTTCAATCTTATTGTGTAGACGTAGTATGTTCGATATCTGATCTTTACCTTCGGCAATCCAGTTTTGTTCAGCTTCCTTCTGATAGTTTTTCAGAAGGTTATTACGCATAATGAGCAGTGAATTACCCAGAATATCATCGGGGCTTACAACTTTGAATTCGCTGTAATAATTTCCCTCCCCGATGGCTTTTGCAAATTGGGCGTTGATATCCATCTGCTCTTTCATCTGTTGCACAGTTTGCATCAGGCTGTTGTTGACCTTTCGTTTTTGATTGAGCAGGGCGTATGTGCCAATAAAAACAAACAAGGGCAACACATCGATAAACCAAAGGGCAGGGGATTTGCTATGGATGAAAATTATATTTTGCAGGCTAATGTTTGCTTTCCATTGGGTAAGTTCAATAATCCAGAATGCAAGCGGGAAAAAGAGGGTAACCACGCCGGCCAATATGGCCTGCGATTTTACCTGTGCTTTCGAGATATATTGAAAATTCTGACCGCCCATTGAACAACGTTTATTGCTTTAACTTTAAAATAATTTTCCCTACCAGATTGGCAAGTTGT
This sequence comes from Bacteroidota bacterium, assembly GCA_029550865.1. Classification (GTDB taxonomy): domain Bacteria; phylum Bacteroidota; class Bacteroidia; order Bacteroidales; family DTGW01; genus JAKPGM01. The sequence continues at coordinate 12,908 of JAKPGM010000073.1, forward strand.
TCTAAAACCTGTTGCTGATTTTCATCAAAAGGAGTGAAAGCCGCTAATTCGACAGCCGCTACCACTTCCTCCTTGTTAAGTATAGGGAAAATATATAGATATCGGGGCGAACCCTGTCCAAGACCGGATACCACCCGTAAGTAGTTTGCCGGTACCTGGTTTATCGCTATCGGTTTTTTATCTTTTATTACCTGTCCTACTATGCCCTCGCCTTCCACTACGGCTTCTATAGGTTCCGATGAGTAGTAGGCGTACTTGGCAGCGGGCATAAAGGTATTGGTAGTGGGATTTTTTACATAAAATATCCCCGTAACTATTTGACAGGTATTGGCAATGCCTGTCAGTATTTTCTCACAAAAGTCTTTGATTGATAAATTTTGGGGACTGGGTGGGAAGATGGCCTGGGCTATTTCTCCGGGATTAAACGTATTGACTTCGGTAACTTCCTCTTCCTGCTGAGGGGTTTTAAGCCGATTCACTTCCTCAGTAAGTTGTTCAATGAGTTTGTCTTTATCGGAAAGGTTTTGCAATAGATGAAAAAGTAGGTAGAACATGAAAAAGTTAATCGCCAGGTTGATAATAACAACGAAAATGGTGCCCACCGTAATAGCATTGGTTGAAAAAAGACTGATGAGCACATTGGCAAGGAAAAAAGAGGCAAGGATGACTATTCCCAGTGCTATATAAAGGATATATTTGTAAGAAGTATATTGCATATTTTTTTCTGCCATTCAAATGATTACAAATCTATGTTATTCATTTCAAATTTATAAGAAAATTAGTGATTTTTTCGATAGTCCAAACATTATGTTTAGGAAAAAGGTTAATAGCGGCATCCGTCATGGTTGGCATTTCGCATTGATTGGGGTCTTGAACAATAGTAAATCCTCCCATTTCGGCGATAACCTTAAGACCGTAGGCGCCATCTTTGTTGGCACCAGAAAGGATTATTCCTATCAGTTTGTTTTGAAAGGCGTGTGCTGCTGTTATAAACGAAAGGTCGATGCTGGGACGTGAATGATTTACTGTTTCTTCAGTCGAAAGAGCAAAGCGATTGCCCAGTTCAATATACATGTGGTAATTGGCAGGAGCCAGGTAAACCTTGCCCGGTTTAATGGCATCCTTATCAAATGGCTCGATGACGGGCAATTTTGATTTGAGTGAGAGTGCCTCGACAAACCCCGATCGTACATGTTTGAGTCGGTGCAAGCACAACAGCAATGGCAGTGGAAAATCCGCAGGAAGGGATTGTAAAATATTAGTAACCACCTGAAAGCTTCCCGCCGATCCTCCTATGATTACCGCTTTGTATCCTATGTTTTCAGTTTTTGCCATAAATCCTTTCACTTTCATTGATTACCCTGTACAGCTGCTGGCTGATAATACCCAGTTGTTCGCGTATTCCAATGGCTAAACATCCATTTTTACTTAGTTTTTCGTAAAATGTTTTCAAAACCTTGTCCTGTAAGGTTTGGGTGTAATATAGCATCTGATTTCGAAAGATAATGAGCTGGATATTATTGGGCAAGAAACTAAAAGTATCGTCTTTTTTAAGAAAATGAACATGTTGTATAAGTGAGGTGTCGCGTATTGCAGCATCTTCCTTCAGTTGACAATATTTGCTAAACTCATATTTACCCTGATAACGAAGGTAATTATCGGCACTTACTTCGTATTTGTAGGTAGCAAAATTTCCATTTTTGATGTTTTTTTCGAAATGGGGACTTGCGGTACCCGCATACACTTCGGTAAAATAGGTCCATCCATTTTCGGCAAGCAGAATACACAGGCTGTACAATTCATCGCCCGAAACGCAATGGGGCAATGCTATTCGAACAGTTTTATTTTCATTGATAAGGCGTGGAAGGACAAAGTCGCGTAAATATCGCCAGAAAGAAGGGTCGCGGAACATTTCTGTAGATTCTACCAACATCTCCCGTAAAAACAGATGAATAAATTCATCATCGCGTGAAATATGGTTGATAAGACTTTCGGCGGTGGGATAACGGTGGGCCGACATAAAACTTTCTAAGCGACGTTTAAGAAATACAAGGGTGTATTCGTTGAAATCGATATCGAATCTTTCCTTGATAGCTTTCAAAATACTACGGAACTCGGTTATGGTAATGCTTGTGTATTGCAGCAAATCCATAGTCGCTATTTTTCAGATTTTCTTTCTTTTTTTAGTCGCTCAATTTCTTTGTTGGCTTCTTCAAGTAGCTGGTATTTCAGTTTACGCTCGGTGACGTCCTGGGCCAGGAGTACAATTTTTTCCAGCTGATTTTTATCGTTCATTTGGGGTACCATAGAGGTCATAATCCAAAGGGTGTCGCCGGTGGGTCGTGTACGCTTTAATACTCCCGAAAATGGTTTACCTTTTAGAACCTCTTTCCAGATTACCTCAAATTGTTCTTTTTCATCGGGTCGCAGATATTCGGTATAGTCTTTTTCAAGCAATTCTTCGGGTAAGAGTCCAACTGCCTGGCAATAATTGGCGTTGACCGATAGGTATTTTCCCTCGGGGGAGAATTCGCAACGCATAAAGGCAGTGTCGACAAGGCTAAGATACTGATTAAGTTGTTGTTGTAGTCGGTTGTTCTCGGAATTGCGAATCTCGAGCATCTTATCAACTTCGGCTTTTTCGGTAATGTCGATAAATTGTAAAAGGACTTTTATCATATTGGCCGACTTATCGAATACAGGGGCAAAAATTTGACGGACTTTCAGCTCGGTGCCGTTTGCAATACGAATGTTGGAATCGATGGTTTTAATTTTACCCAGCGGTAGCTGTTCCCATAGAAGGTCAAAGGTTTCTTTGGACATGTTAACAAAGTCGAGGATAGGACGGCCGATAAGGTCATCGGGTTTAGCTTGCAGGAAAGCAGCAACTCGATTATTTATTTCCATGATTTTGCCGGTAGCATCGAGTATAAGGATCATGGATGATAAATGGATGGCATTGAGAAAGCCCTGTAGTTCAGCTTCGCGTCGGGTAAAGTCTTCCTGAGTAGTGCGAAGTTCTTCCATGTTCTGGCGCATTTCTTCTTCCTGCTCGGCCATTTCTTCAGCCTGACGTTGTGATTTTTCAAGCAACCTGGCGGTTTGTAGGTTGATTTTTACGCTGGTAATCGTCGATGCAATGGTAGCCCCAATTTTTTCAACGAATTCAATTTCGTGGGGTTCAAACTTATTGAATGAGGCCAGTTCTACTACCCCCAGAACGCTGTCTTCGGTTTTGAGTGGTACAATAAGTATGCAGGCTGGTGGGGCATCGCCCAAACCCGAAGTGATGGTCAGGTAATTTTCGGGGATGTCGGTAATAAAAATTTTTTCCTTTTCGAGAACGGCCGTGCCAATAAGGCCTTCGCCAATAGGAATCTGTTGTTTGATGTATTTTTTGCGATCGTATGCGTAGGCCGAATAAAGCTCGAGGAAGCGATTGTCTTTGTCTTCGTCGTTGATGAAGTAAAGGGCGCCCTGAATGGCTTGCAAGTATTTAACCAGGTTTTGTATAATTTGGTCGGCCAGTACATTCAGATCGTTGTTGTGCATGCGGAGTATTTCGCCGAAACGTGCCAGCCCCTCATTGGTCCATATTCGCTTTTTCTCTTCATTTTTGTATTTGGTGTCCTCCATTTCGGCTTTCTGAAGACTTTTTTGCATATCAATGAGCGCATTGCCAAGGATGTCGTCTTCACTGAGTGGTTGATAATGTGAGGATAGCTTGTTGTGTCCGATATCAGTAGCAAAACGAGCTTTTTCTTTTAATCCATCTACCAGCCTGTTGAGGTAGCCTGCCATTTGGGCTATTTCGTCGTTTCGCTTGAACTCGAGTTTTTCAGGTAATTTTCCCCTTACCATCTGCGACAAAAAGTCCGAAAGAATGGCTAATGGTCGGTGAATATGTTTGTTAATATGATAATACAGCAGCAAAAGATATATTAAAGTTACCAAAAACAAAGCCAGTAACCATAGGTATCCTTGATGAACCGCTTTTTTAAGTTCAGAATCGATAAGCGATCGAAGCTCCTCATTCGAAAGCGCAATGGCTGTGAGCGAACTTTTCATTTTCCCCATAAGTCCGTCCTGGGGAGTAAAACCAATGGCACGATCAAAATCGTATAGAGAAAAAATTAATTGATGAAATTTTTGTAAATCACTCAGAAAGGCAATTTTGTCGGTTTTGATAGATAAAATGGCATTGGTTTCAGTCTCTTCAAAGAGAATTTTTATTTTGTTAAGTGTTGCAACATCTCTATTCAGAAGATATTGATCTTTTAGCAATAGGATTTCGTCTATCTGTCGAAGCAAAGTCTGACTTTTTTCATTCCTTGCTGCAACTTTCAATTTATCGGCAAGAATGGATATCTGCCCATTTACTCCATAATTGTCATATCCCTTCTGATTTACCAGTTCCAGATATTTCGCAAGATTTTGCCTGTAGTCTCGCCATATTCGGCCTATTTCATAAGTTTTTAAGCGAATGTCCTTGTTGTGATGAAGGTAATAACTGTTTCCAATTGCTGTTACTTCGTTCGAATAGCTATCGATGTATTTGCTAATCTTATCCGCAATCGTACTTTTTTGGGATTGGAAGAAATTTATATCGTAAGGAAGGCGGGCAAAAAGGACTTTTTGCAAACTATCGAGGGTGTTTATTTGCTCGGATAGGGCTATTGTTTTCCCCGAAAGCTCGTTATACGCTTTAATTTTTTTTAGTTGATTTACTGCTGTGGCCATGAAGGCAAGCAGTAGGATGCCCATGGTGAAAATGATAACAGTAAATCGTTGCTTAAGCGTAAAATCATTAGACCTCATTAGCGGCATATTTTTAAGAATTATGCTACGTTGTCTTTTTTACGTAAAATTGTTCCTTTTTTTCAAAAAAAGAGGAATAGGGTCCCAAAATGGTTTCGTGCATACCAAGTATAAGATAGCCTCCTGGATAAAGGCTTTCATGAAAAAGTTGAAATACGCGATTCTGTAAGTTGTAATTGAAATATATGATTACATTTCTGCACATGATAATGTCAAATTTACAGGGGAAAATATTATCGTCCTGTACCAAATCGTGTTTTTTGAAAACGGCCTTTTCTGTCAAAAATTTGTTCATCGTTATCAGGTCCTTGTTTTTGTCGATTTCGAAATATTTCGAATAGGGGACGTCGTAAAATATTTCGTAATTATAAGGATTTTCTTTGATAACTTTATCAAAATTATCGAGATAACCGATGTTGAAGCGGTATTTGTAAACTCCCTTACGGGCGACTTCGAGGACATCGCTATTGAGATCGGTGCCGAACACTCTTGCTTTATCGAGCATTCCTACCTCATTTAATAAAATTAACATCGAATACACCTCCTGACCAGTAGAGCAGCCTGCATGCCAGATATTGATAACTTTATGTTCTTTAAAATAAGGAAGAATACGATATCGAATGGCTTGCCACACCGCAGGGTCGCGAAATAATTCGGTTGTATTTACCGTGATTTCTTTAACAATTTTTTCGGCAAACTGACCATTTTTACGAATTTCGGCCACTAGCGTTTTTAAATCCATTTTGTTATCCATCAATACTTTTGCCAATCGCCGACGCAACGATTTTTCAGAGTAGTTGCTAAAATCGTATCCAGATGCCTGCTTTATTGCCGTTGTGAATAGCTGTATGTCGAGTTCTTCTGCTGTCATTCCTAAATAATACCAGATATTTTCCCGCCTCTTTCTTTCAATTTAAGAATCGTACTAAGTTAAGCATTATTCTGAAATTAACAATCCTGCCTGGTGGTTGGAAATATTTCTTTTAAGCAAGTTGTTAATTGTCTAATAATCAATTTTTTGCACTTTTTCTCAATAATCCCTCACGCCGTTTATAGCACTCTCTCTTTTGTCATCCTCACCCTGGCCAGTCGGCTACCCCGCTGCTTTGCATGGAGGGAAGGGGGTGAGGTTGAAAAGGAGAAGAAGGAGGGCGAGTTAGTGTAGTGCTAAATAGATCATAATTTAAAACCGCAAAGGACGCTAAGTTTACGCTATGACCGCAAAGAAAAATATCTGCGAACTTTGCGACTACTTCGCGGTCCTGGCGATTAAATATTTTTAAAATTATTCTGGCTGAAACGAGCATGTATGGCAGAATTCACAAACGAGGATGAAAATATTTATCTGTTTCGTACTTGCCTATGTGTAGAAAGTTTATCACATGCGAGTTCCATCCTGCCGATTTAAAAAAAGTTTAAAATTATTTTTGGATAAAACCTTCATTATTGTGCTCAAGCACAAACACACAATGAATAAAATGGGGAATATTATCCATACAACGAAATGGAAAAACGGTTTAAATAATTAATATTCAACATATTAAATAATTTTATTCGGATGAAAATATTTATCAGTTTCATGCTTGCCTATGTGTAGAAAGTTCATCACATGCGAGTTCCATCCTGCCGATTTAAAAAAGTTTAAAATTATTTTTGGATAAAATAAGTACTTAGGAATCAGCCTAATTTATTTATAAAAGGTTGTCAAAACATGGAAATATTGGCATAGAATCATCAGTTCAGGGCTACTTTAGCTTGTTTTTTTTTTTAAGCAAAAAACGTATTTTTGTTTCATAATTTAAAACAAAAAAAGATGAAAAAAACTGCACTTTTTTTAATGGTGGTTGTTTTTTCAACAACCCTATACAGCCAGGTATTTGTTGGAGGTTCTGTTGGATTTTCAGTTTCGGGTTCATCCACAACTTTGGGCAATACTACGGTTGATGGTCCTACTTATTCAAATTTTAGTGTTGTGCCGATGGTTGGTTACTATCTCAACAGCCAGATGGCCATTGGAGCTGAATTTGGATTAGGTTTGAGCAGTTCCAATAACAACGCTACCCCAACGGCTACCAAGACTACCACAACGAGCTTTGGTATTAGTCCATTTTTGCGTTATCATCTGATTGAGATGGGGCCTATCTCATTATTTGGACAGGGATCAGTAGGGATAGGTTTTGGTAAGACAAAGATAAAATCGGGAAATGTATCGTCCGATGGAGCAAAAACTACCTCTTTTGAAATAGCAGTTCGTCCGGGAATTTCGTACAAACTAACCGATCAGATTGCTATTGAAGCTTTTCTGGGTGGATTGTCGTATGACCTGACAACTGAAAAGCAGCCAAATGGCGACAAAGGCAAAGACTATACCCTCGGCTTAAATCTTTCAACTGCCCTTAATCTGGGTTTTGTTTATAAGTTTTAAGCAGCAGTCAAAACGTTGAAGAATAAAAAAGCCAGCTTCGTAAATGGAGCTGGCTTTTTTTATGAATTAAGAAACTTACTCCGAAACTACTTCAAAAGGAATTTCTACATATACTTCCTTGTGGAGTTTAACTTTAGCTGTATAATTACCGACTTCTTTGATGACTTCTTCCTTGATGTAGATATTCTTGCGATCGATATCAAATCCCTGTGCATTAAGAGCTTCAGAAATTTGAATGGTATTTACCGAACCAAAAATTTTCCCTTTCGAACTTGTTTTAGCTCCGATAGTAAGCTTTAGACCTTTCATTTTTTCAGCCAGCTGTAGGGCTTCCTGGCGTAGTTTTTCTTCCTTATGGGCACGTTGACGGATAATTTCGGCATGCATTTTTTTTGCTGAGGGTGTTGCAACAATGGCTAACCCTTTTGGTATAAGGAAATTGCGTGCATATCCATCCTTTACGGTTACAATATCATCTTTGCTACCCAGGTTTTTAACGTCCTGTTTAAGTATGATTTCCATACGCTGTCCTCCTCTCGGTTTACTTTAACAAATCGGTTACATAGGGCAACAACGCCAGGTGACGTGCACGCTTTATGGCCGTTGCTACTTTTCGCTGATACTTTAATGAGGTACCCGTAATGCGACGGGGAAGAATTTTTCCCTGCTCGTTAAGAAATTTCTTCAAAAATTCTGGGTCCTTGTAATCGACGTACGTGATACGGTTCTTCTTAAACCGACAATACTTTTTCTTTTTAATTTCAACCGCAGGGGGCGTTAAGTATCTAATTTCCGACTGATTGTTTGCCATAGCCTAATCCTCCATTTTTTTAGCCGATTCTTTTTGCATTCTTTTCTTTTGTGCGTATTCGATGGCATGTTTGTCCATCTTGAAGGTAAGGAAACGTATAATCCGTTCATCACGACGGTATTCGGTTTCCAACTTGTCAACCAGCGAAGGCTCTGCCTTGAATTCTATCAGGTTGTAAAAGCCTGTGGTTTTCTTCTGAATAGGATAGGCTAGCTTACGAAGCCCCCAATTCTCGGTGTGCACAATCTCTGCTCCGTGCTCGGTTAAAAAACTTACAAATTTGTTAACCGCTTCCTTCATCTGAGCCTCAGACAAAACGGGAGTTACAATGAAAACGGTTTCATACTGTCTTTGCATACATTTACTTTTTATCAAAAATTATTGGAGCGCAAAAGTAAAAACTTTTTGTTGAAAATCAAATAAGTACCCTTTTTATTTTTTAGTGTCAACGTTTTTGCTAAACGAACATGTATATTTTTTCGGCATAAAACATATTCCAATGCGCTTTTACCGACCTTGCAAAAAAAATTAAAATTATTTACGTGTGATAAATATTTCCTCCTGCCGCTCTTATGAGTACCTTCAACTTAGTCATCCTCACCCCGTCCTGTCGTCCTCCCCTCTCCTTTGTAAGGAGAGGGGAAGGGGGTGAGGTGATACCCTATTGCTACCATAATATCACCCCTACGGGGTTGAAAGAGTTTGGTAAATTTAAGGTTCGTGCTCGTCAATGTACAGAAAGATTTGATGCATGCGAGTTTTATCCAAAGGGATTTATATTATAGGTAGGTGCCAAAGTCTCAGCGTGTCATACGGTATTTTACAACTTAGCCAACCTCACCCCGTCTTGTCGTCCACCCCTCTCCTTTGTAAGGAGAGGGGAAGGGGGTGAGGTGATATCCTATTGCTACCATAACATCACCCCTACGGGGTTGAAAGAGTTTGGTAAATTTAAGGTTCGTGCCCGTCAATGTAGAGAAAGATTTGATGCATGCGAGTTTTGTCCAAGGAATTTATAATTTTATAGGTAGGTACCAAAGTCTCAGCGTGTCATACGGTATCCTACAACTTAGTCATCCTCACCCCGTCTTGTCGTCCACCCCTCTCCTTTGTAAGGAGAGGGGAAGGGGGTGAGGTGATATCCTATTGCTACCAAAGTTTTCACCCCTACTGGGTTCAATAAGGTTTGGTAATATTTAATGGTTGTTTAAAGGAGTTGTGGGGGAGAGATGATATAAGGTTTCGTCTTGGGGCGTAATACCTGAACTTTTAAGAAATAGAATTTTGCTTGTCGGGTAGCGAAGCTGATATGATAGTATTGTCGATGGGTGAAGCTTCCACTTGCTTTGTTTTTCTGGTCTTAAGCATGTGATTTATTCGTGCTATTGACCATACCAAAAAACGTCCGAGGTTCCAAACAATAACTATTGAAAAATATATGAGGGCTAATGCTAACAATGCCAGTAAAAATATTAAGGCACCGTCCTGTTGCTTGCTGCGGCTGAATGTCTTACGATACGAAAGTCCTGGGATACCCGTACGTATGGAAAATCCTTTTGATCCAAATGTGCCGAATTTTGTTCGAATGCTTGAGGATACCCCTGATTTACTAAAATTCAGCCCAAGACCATTTCCCAGGTTCATCCGACGATAATACCGAAAGCCCATTTTTCTTTTTTTGTTCACTCAAAGTTAGTATTAAGTCGAAATACTTAACACAAAATTCTATAATTATTTTGTGTATATTAGTAGGTAATTACCATGCAACAAAAGGTGACCTGTACGTGTTTTTTATAAAAATGTACGTTAAGATTATTGATTTATGAAAGCGTTTTTTCTAAGCATAATGTTGTTTTTTACTTTAATTCTTCAGGCACAGAAAGGTAGAATTGAAGGGGTTATCCGTGATGCTAGTACCAATGAACCTATTCCCTTTGCCTATGTAATTATAGCAGGCACTACTGTGGGAACGACCTCCGATCTCGATGGTAAATATGTATTAGCGAATCTTGATCCGGGATTTTACCAGCTACAAATAAGTTCGGTGGGCTATAAAACTTATCTAACGGAAGATGTTCAGGTAGTTGTAAACAAAGTAATGAATTTAGATTTTGCGCTTGAACCCCAGCAATTACAATTGGACCAAGTGGTGGTAAAGGCTGAGCGGTTTATAAAAAAGCCAGAAACCCCAGTTTCGATTCGTAGCATTGGTATTTCAGAAATAGAAAACAGTGCTGGGGCTAATCGGGACATAGCGCGTATTATTCAGAATTATCCGGGAGTGGCGTCGTTTCCTGGGGCAAATCGAAATGATATCATTGTGCGAGGTGGGGCAACCAACGAGAGTCGCTATTTTGTTGACGACATTGAAATTCCCAATATCAATCACTTTGCCACGCAGGGAGCCTCGGGCGGAACTAATGGTATTTTGAATGCCGACCTGATACGTTCGGCCGAGTTTCTGGCTGGTGCTTTTCCTGCTAATCGATACAATGCCCTGAGCGCAGTGTTTGATTTTAAAACGATTGACGGTAACTCTGATAAAAATAGGTATCGGGCTGCTATTGGTGCTTCTGAACTTTCTTTTACGATTGATGGGCCAATCAGCGAACGGACTACTTATATTGCCACAGCTCGACGGTCGTACCTGCAGTTTTTATTTAAAGCTTTAGGACTTCCTTTCCTGCCTACTTTTAACGATTATCAGGTGAAGGTAAAAAGTAAGCTCGATTCGAAAAATGAGCTTACGTTTATCAGTGTGGGGGCACTAGACCAAATGCGCCTGGATACCAGCCTTAAGAATCCTACTGAAGATCAGCTATATATTCTCAATTATCTGCCAATCTTCGAACAATGGAGTTATGCTACAGGGGTTAGTTACAAACATTTTAAAGACGACGGTAATTGGACTTTTGTGTTAAGCCGAAATATGCTTAACAATCGTCAGTATAAATACAAGGATAATCGGGAAATTATTGCCAATCGTCTTATCGACTATACGAGTACCGAACAGGAAAATAAATTTCGTGCCGAACGGCTTTACCGTAATGGCCCATATCGTTTGCAGTATGGGATGTCTTTTGAGTATGCAAAATACACTAACGAAACTTTTCAAAAGATTTTTCGAGGCACCGTCGTCGATACTTTCGATTTTAGTTCTACCCTAAATCTGGTTAAGTATGGTATTTTTACCCAGTTAAGTCGTACTTTTCTGGAAGAAAGGCTAACGCTTTCGTTTGGGATACGAGCCGATGGTAGCAGCTACAACCCCGAAATGCGCAATTTATTTAATCAACTATCACCGCGGTTGGCTGCCTCGTACCAGCTTACCTCGCAGTGGAGCTTAAATGGAAGTGTGGCTCAATATCAACAGTTGCCCGCATACACCATACTGGGGTATCGCGACAATCAGTACGTATTAGCCAATAAAAGCCGTTTGCGTTATATCCAGAGTACCCATTATATTGCTGGAGTAGCATACCAGCCCAGTCGTACCACACGATTGAGCCTTGAAGGATTCTGGAAAACATATAGACGCTATCCCTTTTCACTGCTCGATTCCATCAGCTATGCTTTTAAACCTATTGATTATGGTTTTGTAGGCAACGAACCTACCACTTCAACTTCGAAGGGTCGAGCTTATGGGATTGAGTTTTTGGTTCAAACAGCATTACCTAATGACGTTAATGCTGTACTTGCTTATACCTATGCCATCAGTGAATTTGAGGATAGAAATGCACAGTATCGACCCACCTCATGGGATAATCGCCATATTTTGAACTTTACCCTCAACAAGCAGTTTAAAAATTTCTGGCGAGGTGCCCTTAAATGGCGCTATGCTGGAGGCTTGCCTTATACACCATACGATTTACAACAATCGAGCTTAATTGCTGCCTGGGATGTTCGGAATCGACCATATCTGGATTATAATGCTATTAACTCTAAGCGATTTAAAGCTTTTCATCAACTCGATGTACGTGTAGAGAAGTGGTTTGTATACAATAAGGCTACCTTGAGAATCTATATTGATGTGCAAAATCTATATAACTTTAAGTCGGAAACACAGGCGCGATTAACAAATCTCGATACTCAGGGAAATAAAGTGATAGATGCTCAGGATCCATCGCGTTATGTGCTAAGGGAGATTCCCTCGGAAGGACAGGGGACGGTGCTGCCCACTTTTGGTATAATGCTTGATTTTTAATAAATTATAAATTTAACAATATGATCGGGACAAAAATTTTTAACAAATATTTTTTGCTGAGTTGGTTATTCATTGGAAGTGCTTGTTTCAGCAGCATGCTTTCTGCGCAAACAATGCCTCAGCGCTACATCTTAAATGAACAGGGGAAAGGGCAAAGCATCCGTATTACTTTTGATATAGGCAAAGAATATGGACACCCTGTACTGGCAATCTGGTTAACTACCACTGACGGAAAATACATACAAACATTATTTGTCTCGCAAACGGTAGCCAAAGGGGTATATCCCCATGGGAAGGCTTCGGAGGGCAAGTGGCAAGCTGCTGAACGTAGAAATCCTTCTACCTTGCCTTTTTGGGCGCATAGTAGAGGGGTGGTGGCGCCCGATGGACTTTATTTACCTACGCCCGAGCAGCCCGTTCCGGATGCATATTCTGGAGCAACCCCATCCAATAGTTTTGTACTTGAAACTCGACTCGATACGCTTGTAAAAGGGAAAGCCATGTTATTATTGGAAATTAATAAGCCATTCGATTTTAATCAATATTGGCACAATATGCTTTTCCCCGATAATACGGCTTACAAAAGTACAGGGCAACCCAGCCTGGTGTATGCTGTAATTGTCGACTTTGATCGGCCCGAAAATCCCTACTACCTTAATCCAATAGGCCATGGTGATCCCTGTGGTTTGTCGGGGAAGTTATATACCGATTTATCTACGATGACCACGGCATTAAAGATAGTCGATAAGGTCAAAGTGGAAGTGATTGGGCAATAGTTTAAGCAAGTTTAGCGTAGCACTTCTAAGCGACTTGCATCGAGGCGTAAAAATATAAAAAGCAGTAAGGTAAAAGCCCAGAGCGATGAGCCACCATAGCTAAAAAACGGTAAGGGGATGCCTATAACGGGCAGTAACCCCAGGGTCATCCCTACATTAATAGCTATGTGCATAAATAAAATGGAAGCAACACCGTAGCCGTATATGCGGCTAAAGGCCGATCGTTGTAATTCGCTCAGATGTAAAATACGCAGGAGGAGTATTACAAAAAGTCCAAGAACCACTGTAGAACCAATAAAGCCCCACTCTTCACCTACGGTGCAAAAAATGAAATCGGTGCTTTGTTCGGGAACAAAATTAAATTTTGTCTGCGTACCCTGTAAAAAACCTTTGCCCAAAAGTCCCCCCGAACCAATGGCTATCTTACTCTGCGCTACATTGTACTCGGCCCCTTTGGGGTCCGATTCTTTGCCCAGCAGGATATTGATACGCTGTTGTTGATGAGGTTGCAAGAAGTTATCGAATAGGTAATCGACCGAATAAGTGAACCCAATGGCCATAAAAGTGAATACAATAATCCAGGGGATATGGGGTATTTTTTTAAAGGCTGAATTAATGAGGGGAAATATGCCAACAATACCTGTGGTGATGAGTAGAAAGAAATATGGATTATTGGGTCGATGAAATAGATGAAGGGCGATTAACTTAACAACAAAATAACCAATAGTCAGGCTCGTGACAGCGAGTATTAGTTCTGAAATGCGCAATCTAACGATAAAAAGCGCGGTAACTGCCATAATAAGAATAATTATCAGCACGGTTATCGGGGGAGCGATAAGTGCGATCAATGAGAGGAAGATGAGTAAGAACCCGAATAGCAGGATAATGCCAGGGAATCCTTCGCGATAGAATGCCAATGTAAAAGCAGCAAATACCACTACTGAACCTACATCGGGTTGTAATGCGATGAGCATGGCAGGGATGGCAATGAATATACACGCTATTATCCAGGTTTTAATTTTATCGGTACGGACGTTGTAAGAGCTCAGGTATTTAGCCACTACCAGGCAGGTTGCTACTTTAGCGAATTCAGTGGGTTGAAGTCGAAGCTGACCAATTTCAAACCATGCACGGGCACCATTCACTTCTTTCCCCAGCACAAGAACCAGCAATAGGCTTATAAGGGAAAATGCATAGACGGCATAGGCAAAAAATGAAAAAGCTCGGGTGTCGATCGAAAGCGTTATGAGAGCAATCAAGATGGCTGCACCAATCCATACTAACTGCTTGCCATACCGCATGTTCCAGTCGAAAATACTACGATGTTCCTCGGAATATACTGCAGCGTAAATATTTATCCATCCCATCAATACGAGGATTAGATACAGGATGACGGTAAACCAGTCAATTCGCGCCCAAACATTGACATTTCTTCGCATGCCGTTTATTTTTTAGGATAAATAATAGTTTTGGTGCGTAGGTATTCCTCATACCATGGTCGGGTAATGGTATCGGTAAGGTACTTTTCTATCATCAAGCTGGCAATGGGTACTGCAATGGTAGCACCAAAACCGCCATTTTCGATATAAACAGCAATGGCAATTTTAGGATTGTTACGGGGAGCAAAGGCAATAAAAATGGAATGGTCATCACCATGTGGATTTTGTGCGGTACCGGTTTTTCCACAAATGTCAAGCCCTTTAACAGCACCATTGAGGGCTGTTCCTCCGCCAGGTCCATTCACCGCTCGGTACATTCCTTCAATAACGATATTGAATAAAGAGCTGTCGAAGGCTGTGTATTGCTTTTGCTTGAAGCGACTGTCGATAGAATCTTTACCATTGATCTGACGTACTGAATGAGGTATGTAGTAATATCCATGATTTGCAATCGTAGCAGCCATATTAGCCAGTTGAAGGGGAGTAATGCCAATTTCGCCCTGACCGATAGCAAGCGAGATGATAGTTACCGAGTTCCAGGACTTGCGGTATATACGATTATAGTACTCGAGGCTGGGAATGTTTCCCCCCAGCTCATGGGGCAGGTCGGTCTGGATTTTTTTTCCAAGCCCAAAGCTCATTACCAGGTCGCGCCAATGCTGGTAGGCCGAGAAACGATCCTTTTCGTTGGGATTGTCAATAATCCTTCTAAACACATTGCAAAAATATGCGTTACAGGAATATTGGATGCCGCCAATAAGATCCAGTGGAGTGGGATGAATGTGACAGCCAACATGGACGGGACCTACTGTGTAACCCTGAGCACAACTAAAAGTACTTTGTGGGGTAATGGTCCCTGTTTGAAGACCAACTAGCGCATTCAATAATTTAAATGTTGATCCTGGAGGATTTTTCGACTGTAACGCTCGATTGAAAAGGGGATTGGAAGGGTCATCCCGCAAGCTTACAAAGTTGGTGGCACGAGCCCTTCCTATTAGCATTTGCGGATCGTACGATGGATTTGAAATGAGTACCAATATTTCGCCTGTTGCCGGTTCTATGGCTACAATACCCCCACGAAAATTTTTGATGAGCTTTTCCCCGTATGCCTGTAATTCGGCATCGATGGTGGCCGTAATGTTTTTCCCTTGTACGGCAGGTTTATCGAATCGACCATTGGCCAGCGACCCCTTTATGCGATTATGCACATCAACCAGGTAAATTTTTACCCCTTTGACCCCACGAAGTTCTTTTTCATACGCCCTTTCGAGCCCACTCATCCCGATATAATCCCCCATTTGATAGTAGGGATCATTCTTAATGTGCGATGAGTCCACTTCGCCTACGTAACCCAAAAAATGTGCTGCAATTTTTCGTTCGTAATGGCGCAAGGTTCGCGGCTGAACATAAAATCCAGGGAATTTGTACATTTGTTCCTGAAAGGCAGCATATACCGAATCGGGTATTTGATAAAGAAAAGGTGAGGATTTGTAACGCGAATAGTTGCGGGCTTTACGGATAGTCTGTCGCACATATTCGGGCGTAATGCCTAAAATTGAACAGAAGGTACTGGTATCGAAGGCTCTAAGTTCCTGTGGGTTTACCATCAAATCGTAAGCTGCCTGATTACTTACAATAAGCCGACCTTTACGATCAAAAATGAGCCCTCGTGCTGGATATAGGGTTACGTAACGTTGCGAATTATTTTCCGCTGAAAACTTATAGGAGTTATCGATGATTTGCATGTAAAATAGTCGGATGAGGTATATGAAAACTACCAGAACAAATATCCCCGAAATGATATAATACCGGTTTGCGTATTGATTGTTCATGGCAGTCTTTATTTTTCTACCTTATCTACTTTCTAAAGAAAAAGAATTGACTAACAACAATGAGAAAACTAGTAAAGAGGGTACTGAGAAACACCCTTGCTAAGGTTGCAAAGAAGTCCGACCAACGGAACATCTCAATGAAAAACAGGGCAAAATGATGAAGAAAAACCATGACCAGGGTATATCCGACAAACCACCGTAGGCCGTAATAATGAACAGTAGGTAAAGTGTCGGCCTCATAATCTTCGCGAGGGGAAATCCATTTAAGTACAGCAGGACGAGTAAAGGCCATCCATGTACAGGCGGCTGCATGCATTCCCAGTGTGTTGGAAAAAAGGTCAATGGTTAAGCCTAAAAAAAATGCCATAAGTAACATGGCCGAACGAGGCATGTCGAAGGGTAGTAACAATACGAAAAGTACGTAAAAATAGGGATTGATTAAATTGCTAAATTGAATCTGGCTGAAAATGAAAATTTGCAACAAAACCAGGATGATAAATCGAAAAATATATATTGGCAACCTATTCATTGATAACAGAATTTTCCAGCGTCGTTTGTTCTAAAAGTTTCTTGTTACTTATCAGGTATACATAATATAAATTCTTGAAATCGGTCGATAAGCGTACATTGATGCTGTAAAATGTCCCCATTGAAATAGAGTAATCCTCAACCACCCCAATCATGATGCCTTCGGGGAAAATGTTTGAGTATCCGCTGGTTACAATGGTATCACCATGTTTAATGGGCACGTGTAAAGGTATATCATTTAAAGTTCCAAAACGATAATTGGAACCAGGCCACTCAAACGAACCAAAGTAATTGTTCTTTTTAAACTTTGCGCTTACCTTAAATTTTTTGTTTAATACCGGCATAACGATAGCAAAATGCTTGCTGGTAGCAATAACAACACCTACTATTCCCTGATCGCTAATGACTGCCATATTAGGCTGAATACCCGAGTCGGATCCCTTGTCAAGCGTAAGATAATTGTAAGGAAGATGAACCGTGCAATTAATAACACGGGCTGTCAGGTAGCTTATATCGGAACTGTCGTGGACTGCTTTTTGGGGATATTGCGTGTATTTTTTTTGGTAGTATGCCAGTTCGTTTCGTAGTCTTTCGTTTTCTATTAATAATCTATCGTTTAAGGTCTTTAACTTGAGGTATTGCCTGGCATGTTCTTTTTTTAGCGATAAGCTGGCGTACCACTTTTGGGCAGAATTGAGATAGGAAATTTGATGATAATAATTATATCTGATAACCAGAGATATAGCAATCGTTTCGAGAAGAAGAAACAACAGGAGAAATTGATACTTTATCAGAAATTGAAGTATATTTCTCATATTTCTTCTTCCGAATTATTCATTATTCAGTTTATCTCATCAGGAAAGTGAAACGATCGATGTTTTTTAAAGCAATGCCTGTACCACGGGCTACAGCATGCAAGGGATCGTCAGCTACATGAAAGGGTATTTGTATTTTGTCGGTAAGTCGCTTATCGAGTCCTCGCAACAGAGCACCACCACCTGTGAGGAAAATACCTTTTTGAACAATATCGGCATATAATTCAGGAGGGGTTTGTTCAAGCACAGCTACGATGGCCGATTCAATTTTAGAGATCGACTTATCGAGACAGTGAGCTATTTCCTGATAAGAGATAGGGATTTCGATGGGCATGGCCGTCATCAGGTTGGGGCCTCTCACAATGTAGTCGGGTGGAGGATTGTCCAGATCGGGTAAGGCAGAACCTACTTTGATTTTTATTTCCTCAGCCGTGCGTTCCCCTATTTTAATGTTGTGTTGATGGCGCATGTACGACTGAATGTCGGCGGTGAAGCCGTCGCCTGCCACACGAATACTCTGGTTGCATACAATGCCGCCCAGTGCAATCACAGCTATTTCGGTAGTACCTCCCCCTATATCCACTACCATGCTTCCTTCGGGGGCTTCGACATCGAGTCCGATACCCAGTGCAGCAGCCATGGGCTCATAAATCATGTACACCTCTCGGCCATTGGCATGCTCGGTCGAGTCGCGTACAGCCCTTATTTCTACGTCGGTACTTCCCGAGGGTATACTAACTATCATTTTCAACGTAGGATTAAAAAGCTGATTTTTTTTGTTAACCAGCTTGATCATCCCTCTTATCATCTGCTCGGCTGCATTAAAGTCGGCTATCACCCCATCTTTAAGAGGGCGGATGGTTTTTATATTTTCATGCGTCTTGCCATGCATCTGTTGTGCGGCATGACCTATCGCTATCAATTTGCCTGTTTTGGTGTCGATCGCTACAATCGATGGCTCGTCGACTACAATCTTGTCGTTATGAATGATAATGGTGTTGGCCGTACCCAAATCCATTGCTATCTCCTGCGTCAGGAACGAAAATAGACCCATATATAAAGATGTTTTTTTAGATAAAAATGTATTTTTCCCGGTTGCTAAATTATAAAATTGTCAATTCATTCCTGCATTTTTATTATTTTTTTTTGAATGCTTTCTTTCTATCCGAAATATTTATGTCGCAACAGATGTAAGTCGCATGAATAATGCTTTGTATACAATTGGTAATTAAAAATTGTACGCACAAACAGTTCGTTTTTATGAATATCTAACATATTTAGAACACCCATAAGGAACTTGCTTTTCATATCAGGCATTTACCAAATGCAATATTTTAGGCTATATTTGCATAATTTTCGCTTTGCAAAGACAACAAATCTTGAATATGGAGATTTTCAATACAAAAAAATCGTTGCGCAATTTTTTGGATAGTAAGTCCGAAAATGTTAAAGTTGGTTTTGTGCCTACCATGGGGGCCTTGCACGAAGGGCATCTGTCGCTGGTTCGCTGTTGTAGGAACCAGAACGAGGTGGTCGTGGTGAGTATATTTGTCAATCCTACCCAGTTTAACGATAAAGAGGATTTAGCAAACTATCCTCGGACGCTGGACAAGGATCTGGAATTGTTGCGTCAGGAGCATGTGGATGTGGTGTTTTGTCCTTCTGTTGAGGAAATGTATCCTGAGCCTGATACACGAACCTTTGATCTGGGAGGGCTTGATACTACCATGGAGGGCGCTTTTCGTCCCGGGCATTTTAATGGTGTGGTGCAAATTGTTACCAAGTTATTCGAGGTAGTTCTGCCTCACCGGGCTTATTTTGGTGAGAAAGATTTTCAACAGCTCACCATTATCCGATACATTGTCAATCAGTTAAACATTCCTGTACAGATTGTACCCTGTCCTATTGTACGTGAACCAGATGGTTTGGCAATGAGTTCGCGTAATATGTTACTTGGTGCCAACGAACGACAAGCAGCACCCTTAATTTCACAGGTATTATTTAAAGCAAAAGATTTGAAAAATAGTCTTTCGGTTTCAGAACTAAAAAAATGGGTTGTTGATCAAATCGATGCCAACCCTTATCTTCAAACCGAATACTTTGAGATTGTAGACGATGTAAAACTTCAACCCGTGAATAGCTGGGAAGATCCTGTCGCTAAAGTAGGTTGTATAGCCGTAAGGGCGGGTAAGATTCGTTTAATAGATAATATCCGATTTTGATAAAAAAACAGGAACCTAGATGTAATCTTCCCCAAAATTTAATTTCACATCGTTTACGTATTGTCTAATCATTTGCTCATTTTTAAGGCTGCAAATGAGTAATACATTGTTGGTGTCGACCACTATGTAATCGTCGAGTCCTTCCACTACTACACATTTGTTGGGTTCCGATCGAATGATGTTGTGCGATGCGTTGTAAGCAAGTATTTTCGGATGGCTCAGATGATTGCCATTTTCATCTTTTTGCAAGTGTTCGAAAATAGAACCCCAGGTACCCAGGTCGGACCAGCCAAAGTCGCCACAACGTACAAACACGTTATCGGCCATTTCCATGATTCCATAGTCGATGGAGATGTTCTTACAACGGGGATATATTTCGTTGATAAAGTTCGGTTCCTGTGGCGTGTTCAGTATGGTTTTTCCTTCCTCAAAAAGCGTGAAAATGTCGGGGAGATATTTTTGAAAAGCCTCAGAAATGCTTTCAACCGACCAGAAGAAAAGCCCTGAATTCCAGAAAAATTCACCACTTTCAACGAATACCTTAGCCATCTCATAATCGGGTTTTTCGGTGAAAGTTTTGACTTTTTTAAGATTTGGATTGGCTTCGAGAAAGGCTTTTATATCTTCTCTTTTGTGGTTTTTTTCTGTGTCAATCTGAATGTATCCATAGCCTGTTTCAGGGCGGCTGGGACGGATGCCAACCGTGAAAAGCCCATTAATTTTTGTAGTAGCTTCAAGAATTTCTTGAGCAATGCTTAAAAAGGCATCTTCATCCACAATACGATGATCGGATGGTGCTACGACCATCGATGCGGAAGGATTTTGCAACGAAATTTTAGATAAGGCGTAAGCAATGCATGGAGCAGTGTTGCGTCGAAAGGGCTCAAGCAATAAATTTTCGGGCAATAGCTGAGGTAGTTGTTCCTTTACCAGCAATTCGTATTGGGCATTGGTGACCACGAGAATATTTTCGGTGGGGATAATACGGGCAAAACGATTGAAGGTTTGCTGAAGTAAGGTTTGGCCAGTGTTAAGAATGTCGAGAAATTGTTTGGGACGCGATTCCCTGCTGAAAGGCCAGAAACGACTACCAACCCCTCCGGCCATGATTACGCAGTAATGATTTTTGTTCATAGCTCTTTTTCAATCGGTTTAATCAACAAGATGTTATTTTCGACTGGCGAAATTAGCAAATATTTATTCAAAACGGCAATGCTTTTGGAAATATTGAAAATCTCTTTTCTATGCCTTTATCAGACCCTGAGCAATAGCGTAAATGGTGAGTCCCGAAACAGTTTTTATACCCGTTTTCTGTGAAATATTTTTCCGATGTGTGATTACCGTGTTAATACTAATGTTGAGTATGTCGGCAATTTCTTTATTTGTTTTTCCTGAAGCCAGATGGAGCAGTACTTCTGTCTCTCGTTCGCTTAGCGTGTTTGGTTGTTCTTTCATTTGCTTGTCGTCGAGGTATGCATCCATTCTTTTCAACTTACTGGCAATGGTTTCTGGTGTATCGTATAAGGTGATTACTTCATTGAAAATTTCCATAATTTGACGCTCGAAATATATGTATTGAAGACCAATCCATGCGGTATTGGGATATGTTGCTTTCAGATTCATAAATTTTCGCGTCTGGTTTACTACTAGGATTGGATCAACAATGACCAAAGTACGTGATTTTCTGGAACAAAATTGAGCAAGTTCATCAAGGTCATCCACCATAGCTTTTTCGTACCGTAGATATGTTCTGTCAAGTAAAATGGCCAGGCCTTCACGCAACATTTCGGAAGGTTCAGCAATGGCAATATGTAGTACTTTATTGAATCTTTCCCTTAACATGCTTTTCCAGTTGTGCCACCAGTGGAACAAGAACCCGATCCTCAATTTGTGAGTGAATAGCCAAATCCGATTCCAACTCAAAAAGATGGGTGAGTAACCTTCGCCGTGATGCCTGATCGTCCTTTGCAGGTAAATATTTTATGAGTAGATTTTTTAAATCTGAAAGTTTTTCCTCAATGTCGTCGTGATGTTCGCGATATTCTTCCACAGAATACTCACTGTCGGATAGAGCGTTAAGATTATCTTTTTCATGAAGCGATTGATACAAACGGCTAACGTATGGAAACACTACTTCATTTTCGTAGTTGAGGTGCTCGATGACTTCGCTAAAGTACTCATTGAAAAATTTTTCTACAAGGACAATTTCTTCCTGATTGGCCACCCCTTTCATTTGACGTATCAACTGAAGGATTTGTGGATAAATTTCTTCGGTAAAATATTGGTGGTCATTTTTAAGATATTGTAAAATAACAGGAACATCCTCGAATGTGAGATTGCAACTTACCTCATGAGTGATTCCACAATAAAGTTTTGCCAGGGAAACAAATAGTTCGATATTGATATTGTTGTCGGCACAAAGCTGGGCTACTGTTTTTTCTTTGAGGGGGAAATTAACCCCAAAATGTTCGAGCATCAGCGACAGGTATGGATTTTCCAGCACCAGTTCCGCCACCCTGGTTTCCGGTAAAATTTTTATATGACAGAAATAAAACATCGTAAGATTTTTTGTAAACAACAGTAATGGCATAAAAAAGTTTAATGCTGGTTTTGGCTTTTTTATCTAACAATTGGCTCATCATCAGTTGGTTTGTAAAACTAACATTAGCATCCTATACAATATATTTTTTTTCAAAATAGTAAAAAAAATATCTATTTTTGTTTAATAATCAAAAGGCTGTTTTTGAGTGTAATATACAGCTTTTTAAGAATGTTAGATGTTCAGTATAATTTCAGTCGTATGAAACCTTTGGAAAAAAGAAAAGTCACGGTTAAACATTATCTAAATTATCGTGCAAAAGAGCGTATTTTTCAGCGCGATAAGTTTTTCCCATTATATATTCAAATTATCGTAAATGGGAAAAAAGCCCAGATAAAAAGCCGTATTCAAGAGTATCTTAAAATATATCGCAGCGATATTGAACGTCTTACCCAGAATAATGCTGAATACTACAATCTTATACTTGAGGGTTATTTTTCAGAGCGATTGCTCGATGCCATTGAGAAGAAACAGATATTTCCATTGTATCAATTGCTCAATGATGAAATTGCCGTACTCAAACGCATCATCATGAGTATGCGTCCTTTTGATAATAAGGATTTTACGCTTTTTAATTTTGGTTGGGAATATCAAATGCATACTACAGAAATAACAAAAATTTTCGATAATAGCATTAAAGATCAGTTTAAAAAGGAGTTGCATCAATTATTTTTGCGAACTATCGACCAGGATGATAATCGACAGATTTTTAAGATTGCTAATTTTTTTATCAACTATCTTAATTGGAATAATTCCTTCAGCAGTATTTATGAATCTGCCGCCGAAATCATGGTTGAAGAAATGCGGTTGCTGGAGAATCTTATATCGAAGGAACTTTATACCTCTATAAAAGCATATATGGCCTATCTGGGTAAGGTAAATATCGTCAACCGTTTGTTTGAAAGGCGTCAGGAGGGGCGCATCACCACGTTATCTTACCTCGATTGGCAGACTGAGGTGAAAGACCAGGTTTATAAAGAGTTTATTGCCCATGTTGGTGAACAAAAAGCACTTGAATATATACTCAGTCTGGATGGTATTTTACAACGTACCATAAAGCCTGGCGCAGTTGTTTCATAAGGATGTTTTTTTGTATGAGGGGAAAAAACTAACTTTGCGCCAATTTTCTAAACAAATGGCAAGGGAATTATACCTCTACAACACGCTTTCTCGACGTAAGGAAAAATTTGATCCGTTGAATCCCCCCCATGTAGGGATGTATGTTTGTGGCCCTACGGTGTATGGCGACCCTCATCTGGGGCATGCAAGGCCAGCAATTACCTTTGATGTGTTGTTTCGTTTACTGACCCACCTTGGTTACAAAGTTCGTTATGTGCGTAATATTACCGATGTGGGGCATCTGGAAAACGATGCAGATGAAGGGGAGGATAAAATTGAAAAAAAAGCTCGTGTAGAACAGCTCGAACCCATGGAGGTGGCTCAGCATTATACAAACCGTTACCGAAAATTCATGGAGGCCATGAATGTTTTGCCACCCAGCATTGAACCTCAGGCCTCGGGGCATATCATTGAACAGCAACAGCTGGTTGAGGCTATTCTCAAAAATGGATATGCCTATGAAAATCAGGGTTCGATATATTTCGATGTAGAAAAATATCATCAAAAATATCATTACGGTAAGCTTTCGGGTCGGGTATTGGAGGAACTGCAAAATCAAACTCGTGCACTCGAGGGACAGGAATACAAAAGAAATCCTGTCGATTTTGCACTGTGGAAAAAGGCAACGCCTACCCATATCATGCGTTGGCCATCGAAATGGAGCGATGGGTATCCCGGTTGGCACCTGGAGTGTTCGGCCATGAGCCATAAATACCTTGGCGAAAAATTTGATATCCATGGTGGAGGCATGGACCTTATCTTTCCTCATCACGAATGCGAAATAGCCCAGAATGTGGCTGCCTTTGGCCATGATTCGGTGAAATACTGGGTACATAATAACCTTATTACCATCAATGGCCAGAAAATGGGTAAGTCGTTGGGTAATTTTATTACCCTTGAGGAGCTTTTTACGGGTGCTCATCCTTTATTGGAACAAGCCTACAGCCCAATGACCATAAGGTTTTTCATTCTAACGGCGCATTATCGCAGTACGCTCGATTTTTCTAATCCAGCGCTTCAGGCTGCCGAGAAGGCGATCAGACGGATATGGTCGGCTCAAAAAATTCTTGCTTCCCTTTCGGTTGGCAATAATTCCTCTTTTTCTCTGGAAGAATGGGAGAACAAATGTTACGAGGCTATCTGCGATGATCTGAATACCGCTTTGCTTATCTCTCATATCATGGAAGCTACTCACTTTATCCATGCAGTATATGATCGAAAAGCTACTATCACGGCAGGGGATAAAGATAGGTTACAAAGCTTGTTTAAACTTTTTGTAGAAGACATTTTAGGTTTACGACAGGAAGTAGCTACGGACAACCGCACGATGGAAATCATCTCACGGCTGGTGGAAATGATTCAACAAATGCGGATGGCTGCCAAAGCAAATAAGGATTATGCCACCTCGGATCGATTAAGGGACGAACTCAATAAAATTGGAATTGAACTGCGTGACCGAAAGGATGGCTACGATTGGTCGTTTAAAGAAGAATAATTTTTGTCGTTAGTTTTGTGTAATTTATGAGAAATAATATAGCCTCTCATCCTGCAAATGTATTTAAATTTTGTCCCCGATGCGGTTCCAATGCATTTATTTTTGACAGTGAAAAACGTTTTAACTGTTCCACCTGTGGTTTTGTATACTATCTCAATGCGGCTACTGCTGTGGCTGTTATTATTCGCCTTTCCGATGGACGTATAGTGCTAACCCAGCGTCGTTTTGACCCTGCAGCCGGAAAATATGATTTGCCAGGCGGATTCGTCGATATGGGGGAACGTGTTGAGGTTGCTGCTGTTCGCGAAGTGGCAGAAGAAATTGGAATTACGCTTAACACCGATCAACTCGAATTTCTGGCCTCGTTCCCTAATACTTACGAATATAAAGGCGTATGTTATTTTACGTGCGATGTTGCTTTTGTGGCTCATTACAACGGTACCGAAAATTTTGAAGCCAATGATGATGTCCAACACGTAATTACAGTGTTGCCCGAAGCCATTGACTACGATACTATCTCTTTCGATTCTATTCGCAATATTTTGAAGCTATATTGTGAAAAATATGCTGGTTGAACGGATTAAAGATGTAATTATTCTTTTTGGATGGTTGCAAAAAAAATATTACATTTGCGCCGCTAAAATACATGGTGGATGTAGCTCAGTTGGTTAGAGTACCGGATTGTGGTTCCGAGGGTCGTGGGTTCGAGTCCCATCTTCCACCCAGATAAGGCTGTTGTTTCAACAGCCTTATTTTTTTATCCCGATTTCTTCCATTTTGCGTGTGCCCATCAACGAGAGCAGAAATATATTCTGTGGCGTTACAACTTGCCCGACAAATTATTACATTTGTGGGTGTATGCTTTTGCTTCTTGTTAAACCTTAACCTTATTATTATGCCAATAAAACGGAAAATATTATTGCTGACTACTTTTCTTTTTACTGTCTCTGTTGCCGGGAGTCAGGAGTCCAAGCAAGGAAATGATCAACGTCTGGTCATTGAGGGCGGGATTTTTTTACCCAATGCAACGCTTTATGACGATATTGCAATTCGTCAAAATCCGATGGGCGATAGCTGGACGTCGAGTGATAACGGTACAGTTTCGTTCTCTTCGGCTGGATTGATGTTAGGAGCACGCTGGAAATGGCAGAATAGTGCTACAGGCTGGGGTGTTTCTATTGGTATGCGGACAAAAGCAATTTACAACGAAATTGCTGGCAATTATGCCCAGAATACCGATTATTTTTACCTGCGCTACTATTCCAGCGATGTCGATCGGAGTACGAAATTTGCTCGTATTAAAGACATTGGAGAAGTGTTGTTGATTCTGTCGGTTCCTATTGAGGGGCATTATACATTCCTGCATCGCAATGTTTTCGACGCATTTATCACTCTGGGGGCGGATATAGGGTATGTGTTCCTGCGCGATATGGATATTAACTTTCGTAATGCGGAGATGCAACAATACGAAAGTATGGTCCGAAAGGCGCTTGAACATAAAACCGATGATTTCTATGGTTCCACTTATGGGGCTTTGGGAGTGGCTGTGGGGGCATCCCGCAATCTGGTGTTTGAATTATGCCTACCAGGATTTTTGCTAAGTAAAAAGTATTTTGAACTGGGAACGGCCAGTTACTTTACTACCGTCAGATTTTCTTTGCAAATACCCATTGTTAAATCGCAACAACCATGAGAACCAACATATTCTTTGCTTCTATTATACTTGCAAGCTTTATTGCTTGCTCAAAAATGGATGAGTATAATATGATGACCTCCATCTTTGTAGAGGATCCCGACTATCCAGGCTTGCCTCAATATTCCGAATGGGGCTACAATACCTTTGGAGCTTACATCGATCGGGTGGCATTTGTCTCGACCAATCAGCAAATTCCGGGTAAGGTAGTAGTTCGGAATGATACCCTACAGCTAATTTTAAAGGGAAACTATAATGGGGAACTAACAACCATGATTTTTATGTTGGGGGGACATAACCCTCGGACATACTCCGACCTTATCGACTTGAATGGCGATACCATTGATTTGAAACGTGACCCCTGTGCTGTTCAGTTTATTACCAGTAGAGATACTTTCAATTTCCAAATAATCGAGGGCGAGATATTTTTCAAAAAAGTACAAAGGCTGTATGTTGATGAGGAAGAAATTAAATGCATCGTTTCGGGGTATTTTCACCTTAAAACCTTTATGAAAAAGGAGCCTATTGCTATATCCCAGGGGCGTTTCGATTTAGGGATTGGATATGATAATTTTTTTAATTTGTCGTTGAAATAACCTTTTTTGTACAACCCCTATGCACGAGGTTGTTCATAAAAAGCGTATTTGTTCGTTGATATTGTTGCTTAACGTGTATCTATTTGTTAGCGCCGACACTATCGAGTATAACCCTTTTTACCTGGGTGTACGTACGTATTATGGTTTTATTATCCCTCATTCCGAATCAATTCGAAGTATATCCTATTCACGTCCCAGGGGTGTGGGGATTGAAGCAGGCTGGATTGCCCTGGGGCAAAGGGTATGGGACCATTGCTTTTGTTATCCGAGGGTAGGATTTAATTTTTATTTTACCGATTTTAATAACCACGATATTCTGGGTCGAGCCTATGCTATGCTTTTCTATGTTGAACCTTCTTTTACCGTGTTACGTCGTATGTATCTATCGTATAGGTTTGGCATGGGCATAGCGTTTATGGATACCCCTTATGATTCCATTCGAAATCCTCGCAATTTATTTTATAGCACCTATTTAAGCTTCCCTTTACAGGCAGCTATTTCCTTGAATGTTCGTGTGACCGATCGGTTTGTTTTTCGGCTTGGCTTTCACTATGAGCATATTTCTAATGGAGGACTGAAACAGCCCAATAAGGGCATCAATTATCCTACAGCAGGCATTGGGGTAAATTATCTTGTGGATAAGCTAATGGTGCCAACGCGTGATAAAATTAGCCATACGTTGTATCCCGATTTTTTTCAAATGAACCTTGTACTATCGGGGACTGCAAAAACAATTGCCAACAATGAAAGTTCCCGATACTTCATTTATGGTTTATTGCTGGAGGTACAGAAAAAAATTGCCCGCATCAATGCTTTGAGTGTGGGTACCGATGTCACCATTGATTATTCCTTAAAGGAAACGCTAAGGCGTGCCAACCTGAATGACGATTATAAACGAGTAGGGATTCTTACCGGGCATAATTTGCTTATAGGTCGGATTGTTTTTTATCAAAAGCTTGGTGTATATGTTTATTCACCGTATAAAGCTAAGGACCCTGTATATCAGCGTTATGGACTCTTATACAGAACAACAAAAAACACGTCGATAGGCATTGATTTGAAAGCCCATCGACATGTAGCCGATTTTCTGGATGTACGTTTAGCCTATCATTTTGCGCTAACAAAGTAGGGAGGTAGCTTCTTGTAGAAATAGCTGACCCGTTTCTGCATTTTTCAGCCATCAGCTAAGGGCCACGTCAAGAAACATCATGATAGCAAAACCGATAAGTGCCCCAATGGTTGAAAGGTCGGTTTCCTGGCCACTTTGCGATTCGGGGATAAGCTCTTCAATCACTACAAATATCATGGCGCCGGCGGCAAAAGCAAGTGCAAAGGGGAGAATTGCGGTAATAGCTACCACTAGATAGGCCCCTATAACAGCAGCGATGGGTTCGACAAAACCCGATAGCTGTCCGATAAAGAAGGCTTTTCCACGGGAGAAACCTTCGCGGCGTAGCGGAACACTTACTGCTGCACCTTCGGGAAAATCCTGAATGCCAATACCCATTGCTACTGCTATTGCTGCTGCCAACGTTGCAGGATCGGGATTACTACCCAAAGCGCCAAAAGCAACGCCAACCGCCAACCCTTCGGGAATATTGTGGATAGTAATAGCCAGAATGAGCAATACACTACGTTGCCACGAGGTTTTAATACCTTCGGCTTTATCGGTAGATAATCCCATGTGCAAATGGGGCAATAACTTGTCGATAAGCAGCAAAAAAGCCCCCCCACTTAAAAATCCTACAACAGCTGGTAGCCAGGGAATCATACCACGAGACTCGGCAATTTCTATCGACGGCTTTAGCAATGACCAGAAACTGGCAGCAATCATTACGCCCGCTGCAAAACCCAGCATGGCATTGAGCAAATTGCGATTAAATGTTTTAAAGAAAAATACCAATGCTGCACCAGCGCTGGTTACCAACCAGGTAAAAAGTCCTCCCAATAATGCGAGTAATATCGGACTTAACCCCAATAAATTTTCCATCGTCATAGGATTCATTTTTTATTAACAAAAATAACGTAGCTGGACGAAATATTGTTTATCTTGACAACTCTTTTTCTGGATCCCAGAATATTTCCTTAAAATTCAGGATAACATCATTTTCGATGATTGCCCCTTCCTGTTCAAGAAGTTGTCGCATGAGATGTTCGCTACCAAAATAGTGTTTCCCCGTAAGTCGACCCTGGCGGTTAACTACGCGATGGGCTGGCACGGGAAAGTTGGCCGTATGGCATTTGTTTAAAGCCCAGCCTACCATTCGTGCCGACTGTCCTGTACCCAGATAGCGGGCAATGGCTCCATAGGTAGTTACTCTACCTGGTGGAATACAGGCTACAACCTGGTATACCCTATCAAAGAATTGTCCGCTCATTGCAATAGGTACAGGCTTTTAAACTATCGAATCCACACCATCGAGCGTGAAGCGAAGATAATGAATTCGTTTTCCTGCTGACAAAAAAATATTCTCATAGTAGGTTTGTACCTGGCCTGCAAGTTCGTCGCGATACACCGACTGATACAAGTTGTCTGTTGATGCCAGCAAAGGAAGATGGTTATTTTCAATAATCTCGAGGGTATATGAATATAATAGCTCGTTATCGGTTTTTAAGTGGATGATGCCCCCTCGTTTAAGGAATTTTTTGTATCGATTCAAAAACAAGGGGGAAGTAAGCCGTTTCCGTTTTCGGTTGCTCTGGGGTTGAGGGTCGGGAAAGGTAATCCATATTTCCTCTACCTCGTCGGGGCCAAAAAACGATTCAATGAAGTCGATACGCGTGCGTAAAAAACAGACATTGATAAGTTTATTGGACAATGCCTTATGAGCACCTACCCATATACGATTCCCTTTTATGTCTATTCCTATAAAATTCTTGTTCGGAAAATTTTCGGCCATGGCCAGGGTATATTCCCCTTTTCCACATCCGAGTTCAAGGACTATAGGATTGTTGTTTTTAAAGTGTTGTTCGTGCCAATTGCCTTTTAAGGGATGCGCTTTCCCAAATACTTCATTAAATTCGGTTTCTATAACATTAGGGAAAGTGTGTAATTCTGCAAATCGCTGAATCTTATTTTTTCCCATGAATCAGTCGTTCTTAATTTCGCTATTTTTTATCATTACTCCGAGATCGGTAACCCCTTTTAATTGTTTTTCGCGCATGCCATGCTGAATATAAAAGATATAACGACCGACTTGTCCAAATCGAATATTTCGCTTGAAAATTAATTGTAACGAATGTACGTCGCCAATACCTCGGCCAAACCATTTTCCTCTATTATCGGCGAGCATGAACTCCACCGTGTCTTTTTGGGAATTGCCATTGGGGGCAAGGGTTGTAACAAAAAGAAAAATATTGCTGTATGGATATTGTCCGGTATGGCGGAGCGAAAAAAGTATATCCTTATAGTTTAGGGTATCGTTACAATAGTATTCGAAACGTAATTTGTTGTCTACTTCCCAATTTGCCTCTGGAATGTTCTGGTTTTCGGCCATGTCGACAGAAGGTTTACAGGACCATAACACAAGCAAACCCAATAACAGGATAGCTAAAAGGCTGTGGAAAAACATTTTTTTATTGCTATAGCATTTCAATGTCATGTCCAATCAATTGTTGTGTTGCATGAATGCGAGATGTTATTTTTGATTATTTCGGTTTTTATTGTGGTTGTGAGTATAGTTGTGATGATTTTTTGCTTTATGATCCTGTGTCTTTTTTTGGTCGAATCGAGTAAGGCTATCGTCGCCAATAACATCGTGGTAATCAAGTTCCTGAGGTACTCCTGTCATGTAGGTAATAGGTTCCTGTTCCACCTTTGCCGTTTGTCCTTGTTTATTGAGGTCAATAATTTGAGCAACTTTTTCGACCGAAAGGGGAATAAATTGCAAAGTTCCATTCTCAGTGGGACAGGCATACCACATGATACGGCGAAAGAAGTCGCTTTTCTGGTAGCGAAGGGTACCTTTATCGGTTTCAAGGGCAATAGAGGTATCGGGAAAATCTTTCTGTGCATCAAGGTATACGTCGAGTTCGTAGTTAAGACAACATTTCAGCTTGCCACATTGACCGGCAAGTTTTTGGGGATTAAGCGATATCTCTTGATAACGTGCGGCAGCAGTGGATACCGAAACAAATTGGCTTATCCAGGTGCTACAACACAACTCGCGTCCGCAGGTACCTATGCCACCAGTGCGCCCAGCTTCCTGTCGGGCACCAATCTGTCGCATCTCTATTCTTACCCTAAATTCTTCGGCCAATACTTTAATAAGCTCTCGAAAATCGACTCGTTCGTCGGCAATGTAGTAGAAAATTGCTTTGGTACCGTCGCCCTGAAATTCCACGTCCCCAATTTTCATTTCGAGTCGTAGCTGTTCGCTTATTTTTCTGGCACGCAACATGGTGTCGTGTTCACGGGCAATGGCCGCTTGCCATTTTTCGATATCTACACTTCGGGCTTTACGGTATACCTTTTTTAATTCTTCGTTGGTAGCTTTTGCCTTTGAATGAGCATATTGCCGTAAGGCCAGATTCCCCGTGAGCGATACTATCCCAATATCATGACCCGGTGAGGCTTCTACAGCCACAATATCACCACTGCGCAGTTCAAGGTCATTAACATTGAGGTAAAAACCTTTACGTGTATTTTTAAAACGTACTTCAACTATATTAGAGGGTAACAGGGATTCGATATCTTCTGCCCAATTGTAAGTACTTAACTTGGCACAAATATGTGTATTGCATCGATAACAATCGCTGGTATCGGTCTCCAATGAAGTGCATCCACGATATATCATAGTACTGGGTCTTTTTCAGGTTATTGAATTCTTATGGCTTTGCTCACCTGCAAAGCTACATCTAAAAAAATAATTTTTGCATTCCCGTTGTGTTCGATTTGAAAAATTGCACTTTCAAATTGCTCGGCAAGCAGCTCAATATTTTTGTCGTTAACGTAAGGATGAAAATTTTTAGAAAAACCAAAAGCATTTTCAGTAAGATAGGTTACTTCGTTTCCGGCAGTGGTAAGTGCATAATTTTCACGAATTAAGTGTAGGGCATAGGTAAGGAATTGTTTTTGTTTTTCACGTCCCACCGAAGCCATTTCTGATGCCCAATCCATAAGTCCCGTAATCTGAGCCTTGTAGGCCATGCGCATAAGATTAACGAAAGGCTCGAACCAGCGTTCCTCTTCCTCATTTTTTTCGAATAGTTGCTGGGCTCGCAGATAACTTCCCTTTGCTATTCTTACAATATTGTTGAGCCGACTTTCATCAATATGTCCACGGAAAATGAGCGCTTCGCGTAACGATTCGGCATCGATAGGTGGAAGATATATTTGTTGGCAACGCGAAAGGATGGTTGGCAAAATAGCATCTGTATCTTCGGCAACAAGTAAAAATAACGTATCCTGGGGCGGTTCTTCAATAATTTTAAGCAACTTGTTGGCACAGTGTACATTCATCTTTTCGGCCAGCCATATAATCAGAATTTTGTAAGATGATTCAAAGGGCTTGTACATTACTTTTTCAAGTATGCGACTGCTTTCGGCCTCAAAAATGCTGGCCTGTTTGTTTTCCGACCCAATGGTTTCTACCCACTGGTTGAGCGTTAGGTAGGGATTTGATGTTAAGGCGGTACGCCATTGCACCATATAATGATCACTTACCGGCGCCTTTCCATCGCCAGGATTGATGATGGGAAATACAAAATGTAAATCGGGGTGTACCAGTTTCTCGGTCTTTTTGCATGCAGGGCAACTTCCACACGAATCGGTTTCGGTACGATGAAAGCACATTACATATTGGGCAAATGCCCAGGCCATGGGTAAACCTCCCGTACCCTCACTACCCGTAAACAACAGCGCATGGGGTATCCGATTTTCTTTAACCATTTGCCTTAATCGGTTTTTTATCGCCGATTGACCAACTACATCACTGAATTTCACCTGTGTACGGTTTAATGGTTGCTGATAGTTGTCATGTATAGAAACTGGCCTAAGCAGGTTTCAATGACAGTGAAAAATTTATGCAAAATTAGGAATTATTTATGTTCGTTGGGTGAAGTAATGGTTTTAAGATAAACAAATACGGCAGGTGCTATCGATTCGATGGGTTGATATAGCCTTGACTTTTGTCGCGTCTCTTCCGATGGCCAGTTCCATTTTATTATCGAAAGGTGCAGGATAACCATCAGAAGACTGAGAATGAAAGCGCTTTTACATACAGATAAGGCGGCTCCCCCTATGCGCATGAGCAATCCCAAATCGAGGTCCTCAAAAAACGCCTGAAGAAATCGACCAATAATTGTAACTACCACCACAACCCCCATAAAAAATACCGCAAACATGATAATCTTGGCTACGGTAGGTGAGTGGATGATTGAGGGCGTAAGCAAGGGTGAAAACATCTGTGTAAGCTTGACGGCCAGAAAAATGCCTAAAATCCATGCCGCTAATGAAGTCAATTCCCGAATAAGACCATTCTTAAACCCACTCAGTGCAGCAAATAGCAACAGAATTATGAGTATGATATCTATAAATGTCATCGGATTAGGTTAAATGATTGAATTTAAAAACAGTTCGAATATAGGATAAAAATGGAAATATTGGCTGGAAACTGAAATATTTTTTATGGAATTGGCTCACGTTTGTTTTGTTTAAATTATCATTTGCTCAACCTGAATAGAGATGGTTTCGACAAATTTTTAAAACTCAAATACTGGCGGTAACCCTCCCGTATTTTTTTGGTAATGCTTGACTATTCCAACTGATACAAGCCCGTATTTTATGTTCTATTGTAACAGCCGAAACTATTTTGTGAAATAAGAATACCCATTCCTTATGAAAAGCTTATTATTCGGAAGGATAGGGTCTTATAAAGATTATGCATAGCGGAATACGGAATCGAGTTTATAGTTTTTTTATCACAAACAGATAAACATCGTTTTCGTGTAAAGGCACCTCTCGCCGGTATTGTCCTTGTGGATTGATTTCGATTATTTCCCTGGCAGTGGGTTGTCCACTGCTTTGATTTTTCAAAAACTCTACCTGTAGCGGGGTTAGCTGATCGGGGCGATTGAGTTGAATATAACTTGAATAGGGATCGTTGTGCTGGTAACCAATTCGGTAGGTTTCTAAAATATACTTTCCCTGTGGAATGCCGTTGACATCGAGTGCTAAGGTACCTTTGGGGCGAGCAGGTAGGTCGCGGATGTAATAATCCTGGTTATTGATGCTATCGGGGAGGGTGAAGGTAAAGTCCCAGCAGAGAATCTGTAAGTCGCCGTTTTCGTTTTTGCATGCCCAGGATCGGGTGTCGTTGTTGGCTAATTCGATTTCGCCCATTTTGTTAAGGAAAGCAAAGGCATGGTAAGCAGGTTTTTTAATACCCTGGTAATTGAGCAACCCAAATCCTCCATGAAACGGGGTGAAACGTGGCCCGGCTTCTTCGAAAATATCGGTAAATACCCAATAGGACATGGATTGGGCGGCATCGCCAACCTGTTTTATTTTTTCAAGGATGTAGGCAGCCTGATGATAGCTATCGTGGATGGGATCGGCAGGGGTGTAGGATGAACTCCATTCGGTGTAATGTAGCTCGAGATGAGGCATTGGCGAAGCGGCGATTTCTCGGCGCGATTCGATAACATCCTTGCTTACACTCCAGGGGTCTTTGCTTAAAATAGTACCTGTTTCACCGTATTGATCGAGGTATCCTGCTTCTACTCCGTACGAGTGGGTACTGATAAAGTCAATGGGAACGTTGTTTTTATGGCAGAATTCGATCAGTTCCGATTCCCATGCAGCACCTGCTGTAGCGGGTCCTCCTACCCGATAGGCTGGGTTAACCCTTTTTATAGCCTGAGCTGCATGTTTGTATAGCTTGAAATAATCATCCTGTGTACCCGTCCAGAAATAAGGGGTGAGATTGGGTTCGTTCCATACCTCAAAATACCAACTTTTCACCTCTTCTGGACCATAACGGTCGGTAAAGTGCCGAACCAGATGCTCGATAAGTTTTTCCCAGCGTTGATAGTCTTTTGGCGGAGTTACATTGCCTTTCCACCAAAAGATGGTTCGGTCGCCGCTGGCAAGCGCTGAGGGCATAAAACCAAGCTCAACAAAAGGTTTCATGCCAATGCTTAAGATAAAATCGTACAGTACGTCGATATACTGGTAATTATATTGCGGATTTCCGGTGCGATCTTCGCGATAAACTCCCATGTCGTCGCACAATAATCCGTGCATGCGAATGTATCGGAAGCCACATTCCTCTCTTACTAACCTGAGTTGTTGCTGCCAGTCGGCTCGCAATCCTTCGTTTGCTCGTCCTGCTCCTACGCATTCCTTAAAAAAGGTGTTGAATTTCCCTTTCTCCTGCCTATAATCGATTGTGATTACTCGGCGGGTTTCCTGTTTTGTTTTGGGTGCTGCCCAGGTGGGTGTTCCAAATAATACCAGCAGCAAACTAATGACAATAGATTTTGCTTTCATCCGAAAATATTTTTAAATGTTTTTTAAATCGGTCGGATGGAACTCGCATGTGATGAATTTTCTATACATAGGCAAGTACGAAACTGATAAATATTTTCATCCTCGTTTGTGAATACTGCTATACATGCTCGTTTCATCCGAAAATATTTTTTAATTTTTGATAGTGGTCGGATGGAACTCGCATGTGATGAACTTTCTACACATAGGCAAGTACGAAACTGATAAATATTTTCATCCTCGTTTGTGAATACTGCTATACATGCTCGTTTCATCCGAAAATAATTTTAAAAATTTTTCTTAAAAGGTCGGATCGAACTCGCATGGATGAGTTATCAACCATAGGTAAGTGCTAAGATAATATTATTTTCATACTCTTTGTAATTACTGGCATACAAGCTCGTTCATACCTTTTTGTTTTTATTGATTAGCGCCTTCCATGATGGCGTCGAGGGCTTGCTGGTCAAAAACTTTGAGGTTGGGACGGTCAAATATACCACTGGCAAAAGCCCCCAATCCTCCATTGTCCCAGTAAAAGGGCAGTATGCCATTTTCTCTGGCCTTCTGGGTTACATATTTTAGATAGTATGCCCGTGAAGCAAGATGCAACTGCAAAGCATCGCCTGTAAGATTTGAACGACGAGTTGGGGCATACTCACCCAATACTACCGGGATTCCCTTGTCGACAAACTGCGTCTTCATCAGCCCAAATAGTCGATCAACCGTTTCTTCTTCGCCCCAGGTGGCATTGCGTTCTGTATCGGTAGTGGAATGGTAATCTTTTCCCCAGTAGTAAAACATCTTGCCCCAGCTTTCGTCTTTTTCCATTCCGCAAAAGTTCCACGGGGTGTAGTAGTGTATTTCTACCATCATGCGATTGGGTGTCTTATCCCTGGGTAATTTTTTCATCAGGTTGTAAGTTTTTTCAATATCGGTCGAGGGACCCTGGATGACCAGCACACGATAGCTATTTCGGCCACCGGTAGCTCGCACTGCGTTAATAAAGGTTTGATGATACGAGAGCAGTACATTCATTTGTTCGGCATTGTCGACATTGGGTTCGTTAGCGCTGGCAAATAGGAGGTGTTCGTCGAAATCGCGAAGGTGGGTAGCAATCTGCTCCCAGAAGGCTTTTTGTTTTGCATTATTTTCTTTTTGTTTTTGAACGGTACAGTTATTTTCGAGCCATCCACCGTCCCAGTGAATGTTGAGAATGACGTATAGGTTTGCATCAACACAGTACTGTACCACCTCTTTCACACGATCGAGCCAGTCGGGGTTGAGTTCGGCAGTTTCCTGGTCAATGACGTATTGGTTCCATGAGCAGGGGATGCGTATAGCATTAAAACCACTTGCCTTGACAAGATCGATAAGGGCTTTCGAAACTTTGGGATTTCCCCAGGCGGTTTCGCCGCCAATAGCCTCGAGCGTGTTGCCAATATTCCAACCTACTTTAATGGCCGATGCAATTTGTTGGGCGGTGCTCCCCATTCCCGATGCATCGGGTGCCAGCGGCGATGTATTATAGCTGGGATACAGGCTGGCCTCCTGAGTAATTTTTATAACTACAGTCGGGGCATTTTCTGCAGTAATTACCAGGTCGCCGTTTCGGTTTTGGGTTAGCGGATTATCGCTCACGTAAACTTTTATCTCGGTGCTACCCGATGTCCCCTGTAACTGGCTACAATTAATCCATTCGGCCTGAGATGTAATGATCCATTGCGAAGCATTGGTGGTTATTACGATCGTTGACGAATCTTCGGCATTGGAAAAATTTAACTGCGATACATTGCTGGTTAACGTGTAATCGAGCTGTGTGGCACCCTGAGTAATAATAACTTCAACCGGTGTTGCATCGCCCGCAGTGAAGATTAAGGTATCGCTGCGGTTTGTCGTGGTTTGCGTGTTAACGGTGACTGTAACCACATCTTTTGGCCCTTTCCCAAAATTATGGGATAGCTGAATCCATGAGGCTATCTTACTGCTTATCTTCCAATTACTGGCATTGGTTTCAACTACCAGACTATCGGTTCCTCCACCAGCTGGTATTTCAATTCTCGACGGAGATACCGTTAGCGTATTATGTTCATTGTTTTTTTCACAACCTGCCAGCCATGTTGGAAAGGTAGCCAGTGCCAACCATAACCATTTTCTCCCTTTCGATTTCATGATATTTGTTTTTTAGTTTACCTTATCAACGAATGCAAATCTACTTGAAGATTCACAGTGGGAATGGATGGTTTTGATAATAAAAAGCGGGGAATTTGTTAAGTAGCACAGGTTGAAGTATTGTAAAGTGGAAATGGATTATTTCTAAAACGCCTTTTCTGCTTTATCGCGAAAAACAAAGTAAATGAAAATAAGGCATAGCCGTATGATAAACTATTTTGGCATTCAGTTGCTTTTTGTCATAGAGATTTACCAACTGTAAAAACCAAAGCAATGCCATTTATCAGCTGTGTTGTAGTATTGGCTGTATCTTTTGCACAATTTTTTGTGTCGATCCCAGATTGTCCTGGACGTAGTTTTTACAAACCTGGCAGGCTTGCTGATAGACTTTTTCATCGTTCAGGAGCAGGTCAAGGGTTTGTGCAAAATGTTTGTAATCCTTTATGGCAAAGGCGCCTTTTCGTTCGGTCAGGTCAACAGCTTCCTGGAATTTCTGAAAGCGCGGACCAAAAATCACGGGTATTCCATAGGTAGCAGCTTCGAGAATGTTGTGAATACCTTTTCCAAAGCCTCCTCCAATATATGCCAGATAGCCATATCGGTATACCGACGAAAGTATCCCTATAACATCCACGATAAGTACACGGTAACTACTTAGATTATGCTCGGGGGTTATCCGCGAGTAACGAATAGCACTGCTCGAAAATGCTCCAGCCAGTTCGTTCATGTGTTTTTCGTCATCCACCTCATGGGGCACAATGATATATTTGATGGAAGGATTTTCTGTGAGTTTTTCATTAAAGTATTTTATCAGTAAGGACTCATCGGCAGGCCACGAACTACCAGCAATGATTACCCTCGATTGTCTGGCAAAGGTATCAATGGCTGGTAAGTGTTTGCTTGCAGCAGCAATTTGAGCTACCCTATCGAAACGCGTGTCACCACATACCTCTACCTGTTGAAGCCCGATCTGCTTTAAAAGGTTTTCGGATGATTTATTTTGTACAAAAATAAAGTTGAACCGAAACAACAGCTTACGATACCACCCACCATACCAGCGAAAGAAAAACTGGTTTGGACGAAATATGGCAGAAAAACAGTAAATAGGGATATTTGCCTGAGAGGCCTGATGGATAAAATTGTACCAAAATTCGTACTTTATAAAAAATACAGCCCTGGGTTTTACGATTTGGTAAAAACGCCTGACATTCCAGCTAAAATCGAACGGCATGTAAAAAATATAGTCGGCGCCTGCATAGTTCTTTTTAGCTTCATAGCCCGATGGCGAAAAGAAAGTGAGTAAAATTTTATAATGAGGGTATAACTTGCGAATTTCTTCCATCACAGGACGTCCCTGCTCAAATTCTCCTGTCGAGGCAGCATGAAACCACAGAATAGGGGCGTCGTCGCGGATAGCCTGTCGTAATTGATAAAATAAACGACGATGTCCCTTGAGTAGTTTTCTTGCTTTTCGGTTGAAAGGGGCAGCCATGGCTATACCTGCATACAACAGGGCAATGGCTAAATTGTATAAAAAAATCATAGATAATTCTTTTGCAGAAGTGCTGCAAACGTATAAATTTTTTGTATCGAAACAAAATCAGTAAAACACTCCCTGTAGATACATTTTTGTTTTTTCTTCTTTAGGATTATTGAGTATTTCCTGGGCAGGGCCATGTTCTATTATTTCGCCCATGTGCATAAAAATAAGGTAGTCGGCTATTTGACGTGCTTGACGCAGGATATGGGTTACCATTACGATGGTGTAGTTTTTTTTCAGCTCTGCAAATTTTTGTTCAATGGCCTGGGTTGAAATGGGGTCGAGTGCAGAGGTGGGTTCATCGGCCAGGATAATTTTAGGGTCAACTGCCAGCCCTCGGGCTAAACAAAGCCTTTGTTGCTGCCCAATGGATAGCCGAGAGGCCGGTTGATGTAATCGATCCTTGACTTCTTCCCATAAATTCACCTCTCGAAGATAATATTCCACACGTTTAGCAAGAATATTTTTGTTTTTACGTCCCCCGATTTTTAAACCAAAAGCAACGTTGTTGAAGATACTCATGGGAAGAGGGAATGGTCGCTGGGCAAGCAACCCCATTTGTTTTCGAATTTCGGTAATATCGCGCGAGGTGTGCAGAATGTCCTCTTCGCCAATAAAAATTTGTCCCGAAATATCTATGTCGGACGATAGGTCAGTCAATCGGTTGAGGGTTTTCAATAGGGTAGTTTTACCACATCCCGAAGGTCCAATGATCACCGTAAGCTTATTGGCAGGAATATCCACGTTAATGTTTTTCAGGATATGATGCTTGTGAATGTGCAGATTAAGGTTGCGTATGCGAATGGCTGGTTTCATGACTCAATGATTTTTGAGTTTTTGGGAAAAATATCGCGAAAGTGTACTGATGATGAGTATAATCAATGTTAGTACCACGGCTGACGCGTAGGCTCTGTTTTTCACCTCTTCGATGGGGGAATTGAGCTGGAAAAATATAGCCAGAGGAAGGGTAGCCGCGGGTTGAGAGATCGAGGTAGGGATTCGGTCCGAGAATCCTGCCGTGAAAATAACGGCAGCGGCGTCTCCAATTGCACGCCCCAGCGAAAGCAGGATGGCAGTAACCAAACCCGTACTACACTGGCGTACAAATATTTTAAAGGCTACTTCGGTTCGGTTTGCGCCCAGCGATAACCCTGCTTCAAGCAAACCTTCTGGAACCCCCTTAATTACCTCGTCCATCGAGCGTATCATGATGGGTAATATAAAAAGGGCTACTGTGATTATTCCTGCCAGCAAGGATGCCTTCATGCCTAAGTAGATCATCACCATAAAAGCAAAAGCCCCATACACGATACTGGGAATGCCCCATAGGGTATCCATCAAAAATCGTATAATATGCACCCAACGCTCATGATTCTTCATGTGTATATTGAGAAACAGGGCAACGGGCAGTGCTATGACCAGTGCACACAACACAGCCCCCAGCGAAAGATATATCGAACCGAGAATGGCATTGGCTATACCGCCTTCCCTTCCAAAATAATATCCACCTTTGGGGGGTTGGGTGAGCATTTCCCATGTCAAGGCTGGTAAACCATTCTTAAAAATGGCTATGAGTATTAAAATCAATACTCCTCCCATGAGCATGGTTGCTAAAAACATCAGGACACGAAATAAATTCTCTTCTATCTTTCGCCACTTCATCGATTACATACTTTTTTCGAAACGAACAATGGTGTATCTTCCTAAGATATTGAAAAATAATACAATCAAAAGTAATATGAAAGCAGCCAGCATCAATGCCGAATCGTACAGAGGAATCGATAACATTTCGCCATAGTTGTTGATTAGCAAGGCTGGCAATGGATAACCCGGCTGAAAAATGCCGGTTGGAATCTTTACAACATTCCCTGCTACCATCAACACAGCAATGGTTTCGCCAAATGCTCTTGAAATACCTAAGCCGGTGGCCGAAATAATACCCGGCATAGCTTTCCGAAGTATTACCTTTTTTACCGTTTGCCATCGGGTAGCGCCCAACGAAAGAGTAACTTCGGTGAGTTCAATGGGTATGCTCTTGAAAATCTCTATGAGAATATTCAAGATAAATGGAAGAATCATGATGGCCAATACAATTCCTCCTGCCAGAATGCTATAGCCCGATACTTTAATGCCGAATGATAAAGCAAGCGACTGAACCGCAGGTACTACCGCTATAACACCCCAAATCCCATAAATTACCGACGGTAAACCTGCTAAGATGTCGATCAGCGGATGCACCCATTTCAATACCCATGCCTTGGCATAGGTGGTCAGATGTATAGCCGATAGCAGCGCTACCGGCAGTGCTATGACTATGGCTATGAGGGTAATCCACAGTGAACTTAATATAAATGGGTATAACCCAAATTTCCCGCTCAGGGGCTTCCATTCCGTCGATCCAATCAATTCCCAGAAATTATATTGGGTAAATATGTGATGTGACTTTAAATATAAGCCAAGCCCAATGACAAAGGGCAAGAGAATTACAACAACCAAACCTGCCAGCATCCAACCCTGGGTAAGAATATCTTTAGTTTTTCGATAGATATGTTTTAGCTGCTGGATTTTCATGTCAAAAAGTTTTGCTGACAAAGCTAACAAAAGAATATTAATCTCTTAATTTTATAGATTATATTTTACAATATGTTTAGCGCATTGCTGTAATAAAAAAACTAATTGTCTTTTCTTTTGTAAATTGCGCAAATCATCTTATATTTGATCGCAAAAATACAAAATTTCATATAGGATAAATAGAAAATATGATGATTTTTCCTTTACAGGTGAAACGAGCATGTATAGCAGTATTCACAAACGAGGATGAAAATATTTATCAGTGTCGTACTTGCCTATGTGAAGAAAGCTCATCACATGCGAGTTCCATCCGACCACTATAAAAAATTAAAAATATTTCGGATGAAAATTTATGACTATTTTTGTTTTTCAAAGCTTAGGTAGCAAAATGAAGCTTTTTGTGTTGGGATTTATGGGCAATGGTAAAACCACGGTGGGTCGTCGGTTAGCCGATCGGTTGCATTACGCATTTGTCGATCTGGATGATGAAATTGCAAACGAGGAGGGTCTTACGATAGAAGAAATTTTCTTTCAGCATGGTGAACAGTATTTTCGACAGAAAGAGCATGAACATTTGCTTAAAGTTTGCCAGACAGACAATGTAGTAATTGCAGTAGGAGGGGGTACACCTTGCTTTTTCGACAATATGGCGATCATGAATCGTGAGGGGATAACCATTTACCTAAAGCTTTCGGAAGAACATATTTTGCAGCGTATCCTTGCTATGCCCAACGAAGCCATACAGGCACGTCCATTAATTGCTAATAAAAGTGAGGAGGAACTAAAGTCGTTTATTCATGAGGTTTTACAAAAAAGAGAGCCTTTCTATAATCAGGCAAAAATCATTGTTGACAATCATCAACCCCACGTAGATCAAACAGTCGAACTTATTGTATCGCAAATACCTCTGCTTAAATGATAAAGT
Organism: Bacteroidota bacterium; assembly: GCA_029550865.1. GTDB lineage: Bacteria > Bacteroidota > Bacteroidia > Bacteroidales > DTGW01 > JAKPGM01. The sequence goes on from JAKPGM010000073.1 coordinate 55,973, forward strand.
TTATAATATGATCAAAATTACCAATAAAACCCACTATGCCCTGCGTTTTTTGATTCACGTTGCTGAGATTTATCCAACTGGGCATCTGTCTATTGCTGAGGTAGCTTCGAAAGAGAATATTTCGGAGAAATTTCTGGAAAGTATTGTATCACAGCTTAAGGCAAAAGGTATAGTAAGAGCTAAACGGGGTGCTGGAGGCGGGTATTATCTTTCCGTACAGCCTTCCGCAATTACACTAATGCAGGTCATAGAGGCAGTGGAATCGGAAATGCCTGGGATAGCTGAAACGGACGATAGCGATACACATACCAGCTATGTTATTCGTCAACAATTGCTTGAACTCGACAAAATAATCACACAATTCTTAAAAGCTCGTACAATTGCAGATTTGCAGCAGGCCTACGATCAATTGCAGGCAGGGCAGATGTTTTACATATAATTTAAGATGGTCATGGCACGTGGATTTAATACAAAACTATTGCACGCTACTTCGCAAAAAAAAGATGCGCATAGCGCAATACAATTTCCCATTTATGCTACCTCGGCCTATGGGTTTGATACTGCTGAAGATATAGCAGGGGCGTTTCAAAATACCCGTCCCGCTTTTGCTTATTCTCGCTCAGGAAATCCTACAGTCGATTTTTTTGAGACTCGTGTAAAAAGCATTACAGGCGCTAATCAGGTAGTAGCATTTTCCTCGGGTATGGCTGCTATTACTGCTACCGTTTTTACCCTATGTCAGGCCGGCGATAACGTCATCATTTCGCCTAAAATGTTTGGTAATTCAGTGCTGCTTTTTACCGATACTTTAAAGTCGCTGGGACTGGAAGTTCGACTGGCCGACTTTACCCAACTCGATAGGGTAGCTGCAAAAATTGACGCTCGTACCCGTATGCTCTTTTTTGAGGTACTCAATAATCCTTTTCTCGAGATCGTTGATCTGGAAAAGCTGAAATCATTAGCTGCCGAAAAGCAGGTTATGCTTTGTGCGGATACTACCCTTACCCCACCCAATATCTTCGATGCAGCCCAATGGGGTATACACATTAGCATAGTTTCTTCGACCAAATATTTTTCCGATGGGGGAGTCTCTGTGGGTGGTCTGGTCATCGACCACGGGACTTTCGATTGGACAGCTATTCCACATTTACAGGCATTGGCTACCCAGTATGGGAAAAATGCCTTTGCTTTTAAACTTCGAAAGGAAATTCTCAGAAATACAGGTGCGTGTTTGTCGCCTTTTAACGCATTTTTGCAGTCGATCGGTCTCGAAACCATGAGTCTGCGGTTTGATCGTATGAACGACAATGCTTTTCAACTTGCACAATGGTTACAGAAGCATCCAGCAGTCAAAAAGGTTAGTTACCCCATGCTGCCAGATTCGCCGTATTACGAAAGCTGTCAAAGATATTTGCAGGGAAAAGCAGGCGGATTGCTTACTTTTGAGCTCGAAAGCCAAAGTCGGTGCTTTGCTGTGATGAACCGACTAAAAGTTATTAAACGTGCTACCAACTTAAGCGATAATCGGTCGCTTATCATTCATCCACTTTCAACCATCTATGCCGACTTCCCAACAGAGTTGCTCAAGGAAATCAACCTGAGTGAAAGATTAATTCGTTTGTCGGTAGGTATCGAGGAAATAGAAGATTTAATCGATGACCTTGCACAGGCTTTGCAGGGATAAATTTATCAGGAAGCACCTAAAATTTTAGCGGTGAGGGGGGGATTCGAACCCCCGGTACCCTAATCGAGTACGACAGTTTAGCAAACTGTTGGTTTAAGCCACTCACCCACCTCACCGGAGGCAGCTTAAAAAACGCTGCACAAAAGTATAAAAAAAGCTCAATTATAAAAACTGGTTATCAAAAAAACTTATTTTTTGGTAGTATCGCCTGAGGGATTGTTACCAGTTTTACTGATAGATTCGCGCATGTTGGTATCGGCTTCGATATTTTTAATGCGGTAATAATCCATGATACCCAGATTACCCTGACGGAAGGCTTCGGCAATAGCCAGCGGAATTTGTACCTCGGCTTCAATAACTTTGGCACGGGCTTCCTGTGCTTTTGCCTTCATTTCCTGTTCTAGGGCTACAGCCATGGCTCTTCGCTCTTCTGCTTTTGCCTGTGCTATGTTTTTGTCGGCATTGGCCTGATCCATCTGCAATACAGCACCGATGTTCTTACCGATATCGATATCTGCTATATCAATCGAGAGAATTTCGAAGGCAGTTCCTGCATCTAATCCTTTGGCCAGTACCAACTTGGAAATACGGTCGGGATTCTCAAGCACTTCCTTATGCGATGCCGAAGAACCAATGGACGATACTATACCTTCGCCAACTCTGGCCAGTACAGTTTCCTCGCCTGCTCCACCAACCAAACGCTTGATGTTGGCGCGTACCGTTACACGAGCTTTGGTGATGAGCTGTATCCCATCCTTAGCAACCGACGTTACCGGGGGAGTATCTATCACTTTGGGATTTACCGACATTTGAACGGCTTCAAAAACATCGCGCCCAGCAAGGTCAATAGCGGTTGCTGCTTTAAAATCAAGTGGAATGTTGGCTTTGTCGGCCGAAATCAAAGCATTGACCACTTTTTGTACATGTCCACCGGCCAGATAATGTGCCTCCAATTGGTCAGGACTCAGATCAAGTCCAGCCTTCTTGGAGTTAATCATTGCATTGACTATGATGGAAGGGGGTACCTTACGCCAGCGCATTAAAATTAACTGAATAAGCGACACGCGGACACCCGTCAGTATACATTGGAACCACAAACCAAGGGGTACCAAATAAAAAAAGACCCATAGCACAACCAGCGCTAAGGCCGCCAATATCAAATATATTCCTATCTCCATAATTTACGAGGTTAATGGTTTGACATATATTTTCTGATGTTCAATTTTTACGATTTCAACTTCCTGCCCAGCTTCTATATATGTTCCAATCGATTCGGCTTCAACTACATGCTCGCCTATCAGAATCTCGCCAATGGGCGACATCTTGCTTTTTGCAACTGCCCGATCGCCTGGACGAAGCGTGGATACAAAATCTTCACCCACCTTGCTGTCGATGGTCGTATGCAAAGATAATCTTTTCCACGTGGCAGGTTTAAGCGCTATGGCTACGGTTACAATAATGCTTAATATAGTAAGCAATAGCGTAATGTTGCCTACTGTTCCTCCAAAATATTTATACGACAGAATGATGCCTGCTGAAAAAAATACCAGAGAAGCTATACCTGCTACGCTCACGCCCGGTACTATAAGCAATTCAATAACCAAAAGCAAAAGTCCTACCAGGATGAGCGCAATAATGAGGGTTACCGACATTGAATCAAGAGTTGATGGTAACAATCAAACCCCTGCGTGACAAGCCTTTTTTGTAGGGAAGTAAATAATCGTACGAACCACGCTTGATGTCGCATTTGCCCTTGTAATGCACCAGATAGGTACATTGCTCGGCCTGCTCGGTATCGTGGTTGCATACCTCTATGAGCGATTCAATGACATATTCAAAGGTGTGAATATCGTCATTGTGTAATACAAGTGAATATACCTCCCCTGTACCGCTATCTTGCAAATTCTTGCTTTCAGGTTTTTCGTGAACCTTACCGAAATTTTTCATAGGAATTCTATTTTCTGCAGATTAAAATTAAATGATTAATTTTCAATCTGTATTCAAATTTACACTTTTTTATTAAAAAATTATCAACAATTAGCGGTGATTCTCCTTACCATAAAGCGTAAATTTAACATTTTTTATGGAATTCCAGCTTTTTCAAGCTCTTGCGCTCGGGTTAGCGGTATTTTCTTATTATCGTAATAGGATACAATAAACGCTTCTTTAAAACCGGCTTTTTTAACAATTTGAAGCGAACTATCGGCCGCTTTATAGTCTGAGAACACGCCAGCATAATATTTTATTAATTTTTTATCGTTCAAAAACTCTGCCACAATGGGTTGAATGCCCCCAAAAAATGTCGGGTCTACTTTTTTACTAAAAACACCTAGCTGGATCGTATAAATAACGCCGGCTGGAAAATTTAATTGTTCGGGAATGGGATTTTCAGCCGAATAAACTGGTTGGTCGCTAATAACGAATTGATTGATGCGGCTTTGCATGGAAACGGTATCGTTGTTTGTAGCTTTCTGATTATTGCTGGAGATAAGTTTTGCATAAATGCCATTTACCTCATTTTGTCGGTTTTTGATTTCATTGTCATTTTTTTTCCATTGAGCATAAAGCGCTTTGCGGTTATCATCGTTGGGCATAACGTCGAGTTTTTCGCGCAACATAAGGTTATGGATTTGCAAAGAGTCTATGGTTCTTTGTAATACTAATGCATTTTTAATTTGTATCATACGTTCATCGACATTCGATCCCATTGCTATATCTTTTCTTGTAATTTTTGTGGCAGTTGTAACGGAAGCAATGGTTGGGGCAGCAAACTTGTTTCTAAAGAAACAGCAGTCAAGAAGGTCGTCCCTATTTGTGGAAACTGGTAGTGAGGTATTGTAAGTTAGCTGATAAAGCGTTACAACTGAAAACCGAGAAGCTCGGTCGGAAACCAGGAAGGCGGCTGTGCTGTCGCCGGGAATAAATACATAGTCGTTCCAGGGTGTGTTCATGGGGAATGATAGGGGCTGTGCTGTACCAACAGGTCGTCCAGAATTATCCAGTTTACAACGGTATAGGTCATAGCCTCCTAATCCTGTTGGTCGGTTTGAGGCAAAATAGAGTAGTTGTTGAACCGGGTCGTACACAGGCAAAATTTCATCATTTTCTGTATTTATTTTCGCATCGAGTTCTTCAATTCGTATACGCCTGGTTTTAATGTCCATTACTTGCCTGAATATATTAAAGTTGCCCTGCTTCCCGGGTGCTGAAAAATAAACCATCTTGATTGAATCGTTGGATTTTTGATTGACGACAATTCCTGTGTAAATTTGTTGATTGTACTGAACAGGGTATATCTGAAGCTGTGAGAACTTTTGCAGATGGTACATCATGCTGTCGTAGGGGAAGGAAGCGTTTACTTTTCCTAACAAGGGTTCAGGTTTTTTAATACGCTCAATGCGGCTATCGAATTGAGATTCAGCAAGCACGATATCATTACTTTTTCGAGTTCTTGAGTTCATGCTGCTACGTGCTGCGGTAAAAGCCATTCGTGCGTCATCCCATCGGAACTGCCTGAAATAGGATAGTCCAAGATAGTAGTATCCTTCGGCCATAGGATATTGATTAAGTGAACTTTTGAGCAATTCTATGGCTACATCGATTTCCTGGTTGAGCTCTATTAAACAGGCTGCGTAATAATAACGGAAAAGTGGATCCTCGGGGAAGCGAGCCATAAGCCTTCGAAATTGTTCGGCCGATATATCATATTGCATATTTTCAAATAGCTCGATAGCTTTTATTGCCTGCTGGGAGAGTGTACGCTGGCATTTGCCACTCAGCGCCAGTGCGGCAAATCCAATTACAAAAATTATGTAAATCCACTTCGTTCTTAGCAAAAAAAACATCTGAATGTATATTCTTCAACAATTATTGTCCAATACTGTTTATATTAGTAAAGTAAGTGCAAATATAAACTAAACTCTAAATCATAAAGTTATGGTACAGGTTGGAAATATGGCTCCCGATATCCTGCTGCCCGATCAGCATGGGAAAACAGTTAGCCTGAAGGATTATGCAGGTAAAAAAATAGTTTTATACTTTTATCCAAAAGACGATACCCCTGGATGCACAGCCGAAGCATGCAGCTTCCGGGATAATTATCAAACATTGTTGGATAAGGGATTTGCTATTATTGGTGTAAGTGCCGATGATATTGAATCGCACCAGAAATTTGCAGAAAAGTATCAGCTGCCCTTCCCCTTGGTGGCCGATACCGAAAAAAAAGTGATAAAAGCCTATGGGGCATGGGGCGAAAAAGTGATGTATGGGAAACGTTCAGAGGGTATTCTGCGAAAAACTTTTGTCATTGATGAACAGGGAAAGATAAGCCACATCATTGAGAAGGTGGATACCCAAAATGCTACCGAACAAATCCTTAAACTTTTTTCTGCTTAAATGTTATTTTATTACAGTGGGTCCCTTTTGCCTATGAGAGCCTGAGGAGGTGTCCATTAGGTAAAAGGGACTTGTTGTTGATAAAAACAAAAGTGAGGTTTATTCCAATTCGATAAAAATACCTTAACTTCGTTGGTTGAAACGAGCATGTATGGCAGTATTCACAAACGAGTATGAAAATATTTATCAGTTTCGTACTTCCTATGTGTTGAAGGCTCATCACATGCGAGTTCCATCCGACCTTTTAAGAAAATTTTTTAAAATTATTTTCGGATGAAAAATATTACAATCTGGCATAATTGCTGAAGAACAGCTTTAAAGAGAATAAAAAAATGGAAAAAGAACAGGCTGCTAAAAAAGAGGTTAATAAGGAAAAGCTAAAAGCGTTACAACTTACCATTGATAAAATAGATAAGGATTATGGTAAGGGTACCATCATGTGGATGGGGGAAAAACCAACCAACGATGTGCCGGTCATTTCATCGGGGAGTATTGGTTTAAATGTGGCATTAGGCATAGGGGGGTATCCACGGGGTAGAGTAATCGAAATTTTTGGTCCAGAGTCATCGGGGAAGACCACGTTGGCGATTCATGCGATGGCCGAGGCGCAAAAAGCAGGGGGTATTGCTGCTTTTATTGATGCCGAACATGCTTTTGATCGCTCTTATGCTGAAAAATTGGGGGTTGACCTCGAAAACCTGCTCATTTCACAGCCCGACAATGGGGAACAAGCTCTTGAAATTGCCGATGCGCTCATTCGTTCAGGTGCAATTGATATCATTGTCATCGACTCGGTTGCTGCACTTACCCCTAAAGCAGAAATTGAGGGCGACATGGGCGATTCAAAGCTGGGGCTGCAGGCACGCCTGATGTCGCAAGCTCTTCGTAAACTCACTGCCAATATCAACAAAACCAACACCTGCTGCATCTTTATCAACCAACTTCGCGAAAAAATTGGAGTGATGTTTGGTAACCCCGAAACCACCACCGGTGGAAATGCCCTTAAATTTTATGCTTCGATCCGTCTCGATATTCGAAAAATTCAACAGATAAAAGAAGGGGAAGAAATATTGGGTAGCCGTACGCGAGTGAAAATTGTAAAGAACAAGCTGGCACCTCCCTTCAAAAAAGCCGATTTCGATATCATGTATGGAGAAGGTATCAGCAAAACAGGGGAAATTGTGGATCTCGGTGTTGAACTCGACATCATCAAAAAGAGTGGATCATGGTTTAGCTATGGCGATACCAAGCTGGGACAGGGACGCGATGCAGTAAAGGCACTGCTTAAAGATAATCCCGAATTGATGCAAGAGCTGGAAGATAAAATCATGAAGGCACTTCAAACCTCCGGAAAAAGTATTCTGGTCGATAAATAAAAAATTTTTTGTTGTTGAAAAAAGTTCATTACATTTGCAACCTCAAAAAATGAACTTAGTAAGTTTTTGAAAAACATTTTAACACATGGCAAATCATAAATCGGCTGAAAAGAGAATACGTCAAACCGAACGTCGCCGTCTGGCTAATCGTTACCATGCAAAAACAGCCCGAAACGCTGTAAAACGTTTGCGTAATACTACTAACAAAGAAGAAGCTTTGGCATTATTGCCCAAAGTTACTTCGTTGCTCGACAAGCTTGCTAAACGCAACATCATTCATGCTAACAAAGCAGCAAATCTTAAAAGTAGTTTGGCAAAACATGTGAATAGCCTATAAAGAAAAAAAAGCAATATGCAAAAGCCTTCGTACTGAAGGCTTTTTTGTTTTAAATACATGCATGTTTCCTAAGAAAATCTCCCGCGGTGTTGAAAAGGGGGAAGGGGATTGCGCTAAACCATTTTTTTAGCATGTCCAGAAAATAGGGGGGTGAACTACTTACTTGTCCGGGTAACATTATTAATCTGACTCTGGTTTAGAACTGGGAGGCACAAGTAACCTTGTGAACGAGAGTGATCCCAATTTCCTGCTACTACGTTCTTTAGCATAAACTTCGGTAATCTCAAATGCATTAGTAACCTCATTTTCACCAACAACTGACAACAGTTGTTATTCTGTTAAGAGGATGACCATTGTGCTAATAATATTAACTAAAACTTCATGGGCCTGTTCCTTAACCAAATGCTCCAGCTTTTAATATTGAATTCCTGTTCTTCTCCCCAAGCTAACCCATATGTACATATGCAGCCTTTTCGCGAAATAGATTAGCCAATGTATCTGATTTTTTGTCTGACATCCATTGATATTTTTATTTGAAAGTTTAATTATTTCTTGTTCAATGGCAGAATTCTGAGCAAAAGATATTTGCGAATAAACAAAGATTCGAATTGTTTATATTTTTTGCTTAAGAAATAACATCAACAAATTCACCCCTACTGTTTCAATATGTTAAAACAGCGTGTTTTTGGTTGCACACAACGGACAAGTATTTGCGTAGTTACGGGATTTCAAGGCACTGTTGTCTCAAATTTGACGAATGTTACTATTCGCTAAAAACTTTAAATTAACATAAAACCCCGCAATAATCGCATATACAATGTTAGCGGTTGGATTTTTGAGTTTCATCATTTTTCCCTTCTATTTTATTAACGTTTTGGCTAACTTGCCGCAGGATTGTGAGGCATAGACTTCGCATAAACAAAAAACTTATTGCGGGCCACAAAACTTTAATAACAGCACAGCCCGTGCGGCTCAGGTTGAACCAATTGTTATACCGTTTTACTTTACCTCTATCTCTACAATGTGAGACGTATCCACACCAACAATATCAACCACTTTAACCATGATTTTATATCTTCCAGCTTTATCAAAAGTAAAAGGGGCGGTGGTTAATTCTATTTTCTGATTTTTTTTGGTGCGGAACGACTGCCATATATTTTCAAAAATATAGTTGCCTGTCCAAACCTCTTTGACTTCTCCATTTTCTTCAATCCTGATAATCTCTTTTTTGCTCTCATAATCAAAATCCACCGACCAGTAATCAATCCAATCCACCCAGTTTTTTGTAAGCACTTCCCGTTGTAAAATTCCGTTTTGGTCTTTGGTCAGTTTTATAATCTGCCCGTTTTCGATGACAACTTTAGATTTTCCTTTGTTAAGCGTCTTTTCCAGTTCTTCCAGATCGTCCTGTGTGTAATTGGTGGTGAAATTGGTTAGTTCGATTTGAACGGTTTTGCCTTTAATATGCGGCCTGACCTGAACATAGGCTACATCATAAAACTTGACCTGTCCTTTTTCCACCGCCCGTTTGTCAAAGACTTCTCTGGGGATGTAGCGCAGGCGGATATCCACGCCTCGCTGGCGCAGTTCGTCTTTGATATAGGGCACCAGTCCCATCTCAAACTCAAATCCCAGAATATCCACCTGGGTAATCAGGTTTTGGCGGCACTCTTCGAACACCTCTTCCACCATTGTTTTGGTGACGGGCACGGAAAGCGGTCCAACGTGCACAAAGCGCCCTGCCTTTTTGCCGTGCAGGTATTTGTGCCCCTGCACTCGCTGGGCGGAATAACCTTCCAAAATCAAATTGATGTATTTTTCATATTTGGCATCCTGTAGGGGCGATTCCTGTAGGGGCGATTCATGAATCGCCCCTACGTTTTTTGCATTATACATTCCCATGAAGAACTGCCGTTCGTATTTGCCAAGATTTAAAACCTCAAAGGCGCGGTAAGGTTTGCCAACCTGTTTAAGTTCCCGCTGCACCTGTATCATGCGTTTGCGGGTGGTGTGAATGGCAAAGCGGCTAATGTCTATAGCAATCCATTTTCTTCCTTCTTTAAAATAATACTCTAACTTTTCTTTTTCTTTATTTAGTTTGATTCTTTTTACTCTCCTTCCTTCTGCAACAACTGGTATAGTTCCTGATCCGCAAAAAGCATCTAAAACAACATCACCAGGCTTTGAACTCGCATCTATTATTCTCTGAATTAGTTCAATAGGTTTTTGTGTTGGATAATCTACTCTTTCAGTTTTATCCGATGGCATAAGTGGTTGTATTGTCCACCAATCTTCAGGATGTTTGCCTAATTCATTTGGTCTATAACCTTCATAAACCTTACTATCTCTATATGATTTGTCATATCTACTTACATCTGATCTTAAAACGTCATCAGAATATGGTATCCTAATATCATCCACATTAAAATAGTAATTCCCTGTTTTGGTATATCTTAAAATTGTTTCATGCTTTGGTGCAAAATCATTTTTAGGAACGCCACCACCTCTATAACACCAAGCAATTTCATTTCTAAAGTTTTCCTTTCCAAATACATCATCTAATAAAATTTTAAGATAATTATTCACCCTCCAATCACAATGCACATAAATACTACCATCCTCTGCCAGCAGTTGGTGCATCAGTTTCAGTCGTTCATACATCATGGAAAGGTAGGATGAGATGCCTCGTCCCCAGGTATCGCGGTAGGCGATTTCTTCGATAATGGACTGCTGCTTGGTTACGTCCTCGCCATTG
>JAKPGM010000074.1 GCA_029550865.1 Bacteroidota bacterium
GAAACGAGCATGTATAGCAGTATTCACAAAAGAGTATGAAAATATTTATCTCATTTTCATACTTGCCATGTGTAGGAAACTCATCACATGCGAGTTCCATCCGACCACTATAAAAAATTAAAAAATATTTTCGGATGAAAAGGACTATTTTCAGCCAATTCTTTGTAATAGTTGTATAGTATTACTTGAGAATGAACGGGAGGCAATTCGTTTTTTACGTATTGATTGTCCTGCTCTTTATTGATGATACGAGCTTTGACATTATCGGATAATTGTACCTCAATAGTTTTTCGAATTTCCTTTTTAATTTCCTCGTCATAGATGGGACAGGCTACTTCGACCCGATGATCGAGGTTTCGCGTCATCCAGTCGGCCGAAGAGATATAAAAAAGTTCCTCGTTATTGTTGCAGAATACAAAAACCCGCGAGTGTTCCAAAAATTTATCCACTACGCTAATGGCTTCGATATTTTCACTCAGACCCGGTACTCCTGGTGTAATACAGCAGATACCTCGCACAAACAGTTTAATCTTTACGCCGGCGCGATTGGCTTGATATAGTTTGTTTACCATAACAGAATCTACCAGGTTGTTAATTTTCAGGATGATATAGGCATCTTTGCCTTTATTAGCATTTCGTATTTCATTGTCGATAAGTCGCAGCAAACGTTTGCGCATGTATAGGGGCGATACCAGCAAATGTTTATATTCAAAATTCAAATATGGGTTGTCGAAAAAGTTAAATATTTTCTCGACTTCCGAAGTAATCCTTTTATCGCAGGTAAATAAAGCTATGTCGGTGTAAACAGAGGCATTCCCTTCGTGAAAATTTCCGGTACTTATCACGGCGTATTGAGCATCTTCCCGAGTAACCAGCACTAATTTAGCATGAACCTTTAACCCCTTGATACCGAAAAGAACCGTTGCCCCAACCTCTTCGAGTTTTTTCGACCAGTAAATATTGGATTCTTCATCAAAACGAGCCTGAAGTTCAATGACCACTGTGACTTTCTTCCCATTTCGTGCAGCGTTAATGAGGGCATTCATTACTTTTGAATTCTTGGCCACCCGGTATATGGTAATACATATCGATTTAACCTTGGGGTCCATGGAAGCCTCGCGCAGAAAATCGACAAAGTGATCGAACTTCTGGTAAGGATAATGAAGTATTAGGTCGCGTTCGGCAATGACCTTAAACATACTGGCATGCCTATCAATTCTTGGATGTTCCGATGGTGGGGTAGGAGGATATTCCAGATGCGGCCCCCCAAGATTGGGGAAAGCCATAAAATCCTTAAAATTATGATAGCGTGACCCTGCTATCACAGTGTCGGAAGGGTCAAAATTCAACCGCTTGGTAATATACGCTAACATGTCCTGTGGTATGTCCTTATCGTATACAAATCGCACAGGTTGCCCATGACTGCGTTCACTAACCCCCTTTGAAATTTTTTCCAGCAAGCTTTTCGACAAATCATTATCGATGTCGAGCTCAGCATCTCTTGTAAGCTTGATGGTATAGGCTTCGAAATGGTTATAGTCGAATATTGCAAAGATATCTTTCAGGCAGTAGCGTATAATGTCATCGAGTAAGATGACATATTTTTTGCCATCTTGTGAGGGCAATTGTACAAATCGATTGAGTAAAGGTGAGGGAATTTCCATCAAGGCATAATCTATCTGATGGGGCTGGGTTTTTGTGTTCTCGAGCTTAATGGCAAAATATATCGATTTGTCCTTCATGTACGGAAACTGCTTGACATTGCTAAGCATAATAGGAGAGAGGAAGGGAAGTACCACCGAATCGAAATATGCGTCAACATATTTGCCCTGGTCGGGAGTTAATTGTTTCTCATTTAAAAAAAATATGTTTTCCTTTTCAAATTCCTTAATTATCTCTTCGTATGCCTGTGAAAATTTATTTTGCAGTTGAATGACTTTTTCCTGAATTTTGGCAAGAATACGTTCGGGTTTTTCCCCCTGCAGTACTTTGGGGTCGTACCCGTAGTCAATCATGCGTTTTAGCGTGGCAACCCTAACTTTAAAGAATTCATCCTGATTGTTTGAGTATATACCCAAAAAACGCAAACGTTCTACCAAAGGAACTCGTTTATCCAGGGCCTCTTGCAATACTCGTTCATTGAACGAAAGCCAGCTAATTTCGCGGTTAATGGTTTTGTGTTTCATCCAAAAATATTTTTAAATGTTTTTTAAATCGGTCGGATGGAACTCGCATGTATTATGTTTTGTGCACTAAAATCAAACAGGTATGAAAAATTATTTTCATACTTGTTTGTGAATACTGCTATACCTGCTCGTTTCATATTTCAATACTACTCTTTTCTTGGAAAAAAAACTTTACTGGCGACGGGTTGATGATTTACTATGGTCCACTCGTTGACGTCAAAGCTTAATGATACCATTCCTGCTGTGGGTAGATTCTCCAGGTAATCGGGTAAAAATAAATTGCAAAGTTCAGTAAGCATGGGATTATGTCCTACCACTACCATACTTTCATAATTAGCCGGCATTTCTTCTACCACTTCAATGATAGAAGAGGAATAATTGTCATAGATTCTTTCGTCAATGATAACTTTTCCATAGGGAACATTGCAGGTGCGCGCAATCAGCATGGCTGTATGTAAAGCTCGTATAGCAGGCGATGAGATGATGAGGTCGGGCTTACCATAGGTTTCCAACAAATAATTAGCTGTAGCTATGGCATTTTTTATGCCTCTGTCAATCAGGGGACGATCGAGATCATCTATTCCAGGATAATCCCACGAGGATTTTCCATGACGAACAATATGTAGTATTCTCATAGAAAAAAATTCTTAATCTTTGTATGAGTAAAGGTAATAGTTTTTTTCGATTCAAAAACCTTAATTTGTGCCTGTTGCAAGAATAGTGCCCAAATTTGGCCTATAGAAATACATCGTTATGCTTTCTTAATTCGAAAATAGTTGTGCAATCGGAAAGAGGTCGTATGCTTCTTTGGTATTTTGATTGGTTTTCGGTAAAATAATTTTCAGTTTTCCTTTGTGGTTTTTATGCTGGTGGGATATAACTTACATTATTAAGTATTCTGCTAAGTATGTCCTGAAATATTTTTTTTACCTATTGCATGACTTACATGCTCGTTTAAATCATTGTTTTCTGGAAAAATAGCTTTCAGGTATGAATCCCAGGCAAATATCTTTAATCTTCTGCTAAAAACTTTTTGAGGGTTGAGGCTAATTGCTTATTATTGTAAAAATATTGATGGCGAATTATAGTAACATAACTTTATGCTATGATTTCTCCAATGAAGGCAGATTCTGTAAGTTATATGGACTGTTGCCAAGTAAATAAGATTTTATATCACTGCGTTCAATTCTTATTCTTTAAATTTTTTTTTGAATGAGAATACGCTTAACATTTATAGCGATTTTACTATTGCATTTCGTTGCATGCCGTGAGGGTGAAAAAGCTCATCAGCTGCAGGGAATAATTGAGTATGATGTTACGTATTTATCGAATCGGTCGAGCATGCCGACCAATTTGCTACCTCACAAAATCGTTTTAAAATTCAAAGGCAGTAAAAATATTACAACCATCGAAGGGTTTATGGGCATGTTTGCCTTGAGTAATATTAGCGATTTACGCAAGGGCAGAAATATTACCCTATTGAAGGTGATGGATAAAAAATTATGTTATGTAGGAGAACGAAATGAAGTTCCTTTTTTCTTCGAGTACATGAAAGAGTTTGATATTAAATATGAAAGTGATACCATGCGTATTGCTGGATTTAATTGTAAAAAAGCCCTCATCAATTTCTCCGATACTTTGCAGAAGGCATTTGAATTGTACTATACCAACGATCTACCAATTGACAAACCGAATCGGCTTACCCCTTTTAAGGATATAGATGGGTTACTGATAGCCTTCAATATACAGCTACCCAATATCGAAATGCGCGTAACCGCTGTTCGATACAGGCCAGTTGTGGTAACGGGAGATACTTTCGAGGTTCCCGATGGTTATAAAAAAGTATCCAAACGTCAGATGTTATCTATTATCAACAAACTACTTGAATAGTTTCCTGAAATTAGTAGGTTACATCGGATGAAGTGACAAAAACTTTACCACCCAGGTGATGAACCGCCTTACCTTCGGGTTTTTCGGCCAATAGCCTTCGATCGAAAGCAGCGGAAAGAACTCGAGCATGTACAGCTTCACCAAACAATAGCATAACGCCGTCGTCTTCGACCGAACGGTACAATTTGCATTCTATATAGCCAATACAGTCCTGTGGTAGTAATACATCGATGGAAGTACCAGGGATTGTATGAATGCCTAAATGCGATATTTTATCCTGTACATGCCCTGATACACTGCCCAGATCTTTTACCAGATTAACCTGGCTTATATGGGGTATAGCTATGGCAAAAATGCCGCTTTCCAAAATGTTCTGGCATGTTCTGTTTTCTTTATCCAGGACAATTACAACACGCGTTACAGGATCGTACTCAATCGGGGTAATCCATGCCGCAGGAGCCATGTTATAATTCCCCAAATTGTTTCTGGTACAGATAATGCCTACGGCTCCAGTGTTAAGCAATCGATATGCTTTGTCGAGCCCAATCGTTGTGTATTTTTCTGCCATATCAAGTAAAATTAGGTGTAACTTTTATGTATCGTCGTTCGTCTTTTGAATTGCTAATATAATAAATATGAAAATTCCCAGTAAAACCAATAATCATAGTAAATGTTCAAATTCGATATATGTTTTTGGGCAGGAAGTTAACATGTGATTTAAATAAAGTATAATTTTACCGTTTATCACATGTGTGTAGCCTTAAAATATTTAAGACTTTGCCTGTCGAACATTATGTTTTTTGTGAGATAATAATAACTTATAAATATTTCAACCCATGAAATGCTTTAGATGTCTTGTTACGAGTTTTGCTTGCTTATTTTTAGGTACATTTTATTTGAATGGACAACGTTTGTGGACACTTGAGGAATGCATTGCTTATGCTTACCAGAACAATCTTACCATCAAAAGACAAATGTTGCAGACCGAGATAGCCAAAAATAATTATCAGCAATCCTATTATGATTTGTTACCCGATCTTGGCGCAGGAGCTTCCCATAATATTGGCAAGGGTAGGGTAGCCGATTACACCAGTTTTTCATACTCCAACGAGGTTAATGCTGGGAGTATGGGGTTACGCAGCAATGTTGTTGTTTCTAGTGGTTTTCAGAAAATTAATACGATACGTGCCCAAAAGTACGCATTTTTGTCGGCTAAGGAACAACTTGAGCGTACCAAAAACAGCGTTGCGCTTGCCATTGCTTCGGCTTATCTGCAAATTTTATTCGATCGGGAATATTATGAGATCACAAAAAGTCAGGCCGAGATAACCAAGCAACAGCTTGACCGAACTCGCAAGCTTTATGAGGTAGGTAATGTGGCCCGTGGTTCGCTACTCGAAATGGAAGCCTCCTATGCAGCCGAGTTGGTTTCGGTTACCAATGCCAAAAACAAACTTGATTTGTCGTATCTTTCATTGGCTCAGATGCTTGACCTGGATACAGTCCGAAATTTTGCTGTGGCAATTCCCGAGGTTGTGGTACCTGACACATTTACAGAAAATCCCGATTCCATCTTTTTGTTGGCAGTCGAAACTATGCCCGAAATCAAAAGTGCTCGATATGCCCTGGAGAAGTCTAAAAGTCAGCTTTCTATGGCACGGGGTAGCCGTCTCCCTCAGCTTTCCCTTACTGCCGATTATTATACGCAGTATAATTTAAAAGCCGAGCGTCCTATTGATCCTCAAAACCCGCTTATTACCGAGAAATATCCAATTGCTGACCAGCTTAACGACAAGCTATATAAACAGCTTTCCCTTAACCTTTCTATTCCTATTTTTATGCGTTATCAAATTCAAACCAATATTTCCAATGCAAAAATTGGTCAGCTCGATGCCGAATATCAGCTACGACAAACGATACTGGATTTGCGTAAAGAGATTGAACAGGCTTATGCCGATGCATTGGCGTCGTTCGAAAGCTACAGGTCGCGTCAGGAAGCTTTGAAATCGCAGGAGGAGAATTTTAAGTATGTTCAGCAAAAATATGAGGTGGGACTTATCAGTGCTATCGATTACAATATTGCTAAAAATAATTACCTCAAAGCCCAGTCGGACCTTTTGCAGGCAAAATATCAGTTCGTTTTTAACATGAAGGTGCTCGACTTTTATAAGGGAAAACGTTTAAGCCTGTAGTGTAGATACAATGCTCAATGTAGAAGTGAAGTGCGCTAAAACACAATATCAAAAAATAACATCATCCTTAACCGAATATGGTAAGGATGATGATCTTTAAAAAATGGAATGTCTTTTAAAGATATAACTTTACTTATACCTTAGGAATTAGCACGTACTTCAGTGTTATATACGCTACTGTATGCAGGACATTTTTTCTTGCTTGCACAGGAAGCGACTAACACAGCCATAATCACCACAATCACTAATGCTAACTTTTTCATATATATCAGTTTAATATTATGATAATTATTTTCTATCTGTAAAGATAATAGTTTTTATTTAAAAAAAATTTATGCCTATATTTTTTTATGGTGTTTTAACAAAAAAGTTAGTAAATGATTTATTGTTAATAAGATATATTTTTAGCAAATAGCTTCCCGGTGATAATAAGGATACTTGTATAGGTAGCCGTTGGTAGGTACCAATAATTTTTCCTGTTGACGAAAATATTATAATTTCTCGTATTTGATCATTGCTTATACCATGTATTTGCACCCATTCTTTTACTGGATTGGGAAATATAATCACCTGTTTATCCTCCGCCAATTTTTCGACTTCAGCTGGTAATGTTTTAATGCGAAATGTCCATGCGCATGTGTCGAGCTGAAGGGTATCGATAAGGTAGAACGAAAAGTTGTTCGAAAAATCATGCAAGTGCATAGGATTGGGTACAATTACAAGGCCTGAATCCAGGGTTATTTGCCAGTGGATTTGCTTAAGGTCAACTGTATCGGGAAATGTGACATATATTTGTTGCTGAAGCGTGTCAACGAGGATTTGAACAGGCAAATTAGCAAACGAAAGCGAACGAAATACTAATTTTCGATGTGTCTTCGCAAATGGTTCAAGTAGCCAATTGAAATCTGTCAATGGCTTCAGCAGCCATTCGGAACTTAAGGAATCGGTACCTGTCGATAGTTGCCAGCTGGTATTACCGGTGTGGATGTTGCGCTTGCGATAGAGATTGTATTTTCCGGCAGCGCCAGCAATACCTGCCACCGAAAAATCGGTGGCCTGTGTAGGCAATCCATATACATCGATGGTAAACCATTTATTACCATTGTTTACCGTTCGTTGAAGAGCACGCGCATCATTTCCCGTAAAATTTATCACTTTGTTACCCGTAAGGGTATCGGCCCGAAAGCTTGCTTTAAACAGGCTATCGGCTGTACTTTTCATAATAATGTACTGGCTGTGAGGGGGTAACAGGGTTGAAGGTTTAAAGGTAAAATAGCTTGTCAGCCAACCACCCCCATTGGTCGACATGGCAATGCGGTATTCGGAAAGCTTGACGGTATCGGAGGTGGGATTATAAATGGCAATTATTTTATTGTTTCCCGTGCCTTTTACAATGGCCGAAAAAAATAGGGTAGGTTGTGCTTTAAGCGTGGTGAACGTCACTTTTTCCAGTCTTGTACTATCGTTGATATTGTTCTTGCTGCCAGTTGGTAGCAGGTAAATGCAATATGTGCTTGAAGGTACGAGATTGAAAATTTTTTGTGAAAAAATGTTGTTATCAGATCTAATATGACCCGTATCGGCAAAAGTATGCGAGGTGTATTGATCGAGGTGAAGCAACTGATGGATGTGGGGATCGGGTACCGTATCTGGTACAACAAGGTAGGCTACAATTCCGGATGTGTCGAGTGTAATTTCCATTTCGGCTGTGTAATCCTTAATGGCTGTCATGCGACAATTTAGTATTCTTGGGGGACGGCTGGGACGGGATACGATTAAATCGTCGAATGCAACATTTCCCGAGCTTTTTATGTAGGTAAATTGCAAGCGTGTGACATAATCGGGCAGTTCCAGTTGATATTTTTGGGCTGTGCGCGAAATTGGACGTATCCGCTGGATTTCAGTCCAATTACCCTCTACCCATCCTTCCACAACAAACGTGGATAGGGTATCGGTACTAATGCCTTTTAACCAGAAGCTTACATCGGTTGCCCCGTAAAAAGATGGGGTTCGTAAATAATGACCTGTTGCTGAGAATTTTAGCGCAGGGATGCTCGAACCGCTATTGGAGGCAGAGGTGTATGGGCTATCCAGTTGAAGTTCCCATTCGGCAGGAAGGGTATTCCCATTATCAAAGGTTTGCTGAATCAGATAAATCTGGCCATACGCAAGATAACTGCAGGACAATATAAACAGCACGTTGATAAATTTTAGCATAGTTTGATAGGGTTATTAAGTTTGGGTTCAATATACAATAAATTTTTAAAATTACAATATGCTTGCCTGATATTGTAATGCAAAAAGCAAGTATGAGGGCAACAATACCTGTCGACAATTAAAAGCGTTGTCGCAGCACCCACACCCCCGACCCCGCTTCCTTGCAACGGGAAAGGGATGAATCGCCAATACACACAATTTTTTGATTTAATGGAAAATGCTTTCTGAGGTTTAAAAAGTCCCTTGCTCAGGATTTTTAAACACTGGGCAAGGCAAAGCCTTGATCCTTGTTTTAATGGATAATGCTCTCTGACAGTCTGTTCCAGAAAGGAAAGGCTGACAAAAATGGGTCTTAATCCTTGTTTTAATGGATAATGCTCTCTGACGACAAAAAGGGGAATGACATGTATATCTCAAAAGTGTCTTAATCCTTGTTTTAATGGATAATGCTCTCTGACTTCAAGGAAAATGACATAGACAGAAACATGCTTCCCCTGTCTTAATCCTTGTTTTAATGGATAATGCTCTCTGACAACATGAAAATTTCTTAAGAAACGAATATGATTTGTCTTAATCCTTGTTTTAATGGATAATGCTCTCTGACAGAGATGAGGGAAAGTGGAAAGGATATATCAATACCTTGTCTTAATCCTTGTTTTAATGGATAATGCTCTCTGACCCCGATAAAAATGGGTTATCACCAGTTATACTAAACCGTCTTAATCCTTGTTTTAATGGATAATGCTCTCTGACAGGTCATTGAACAAATAAAAAGAAACAAAGAGATGTCTTAATCCTTGTTTTAATGGATAATGCTCTCTGACTGAACATTAAACAACTAGAATTTATTATTGATTAGTCTTAATCCTTGTTTTAATGGATAATGCTCTCTGACAGGTAATTTTCTAATTTATTAATTTTCAATAATTTACATTCGAAAATAATGCCTTTTATTCTATTTTTACTCAAAAATAACATGCCTTTTTTGCGACTGCAAAGTTAAAACAAATTTATGAAATTTTTTTAAAAAAAACATCACATTGTGGATAATTTATGTGGGAAAATTTAATTTTTCCCAGTTTCCTTGGGTGACAATCATATCGCATGCTGTTCAAATGTATGTCTCTCATATCAATAACTCACTTCGCCTTATGTCCCCCATCATCTACAACCTCACCCCGTCCTATCGGCCACCCCTCTCCTTTCCAAGGAGAGGGGCTGGGGGTGAGGATTGAAAGGACAGCGGCAGGGGTTGAAATTAAAAGTAGGTAGGCCTTGGGAGAAGAAATTTTAACAGCCTTAAAAATTAGCACAACCCAACATCTAAGCGTTGTGCGGTGGGTAGCACAAATGCGCGGCGGTGTGGAGCAGTGAATGGTCAAAACGGCAAGTATGGCCGCAGGGGCGCTTGTCGTTTCAAAGCGTTGGCAGGAGGAAAACCTTGAGTGGAAAGCTACAGTTATTCCGTATAGTAGAGGCCACAAAAATGTCGCGGCCAACGATTTGGCTTACCCTGCCTGCCATACTCCGTTTTGACCAGAGCGGGTGGGGAATCATTTGTGCTTGATTTTCTTTGCTACTTTCTTGTATCAAGACAAGAAAGTAGGTGGAACGAAAATATTTGCTGAGACGAGGATGGATTGCAGTATCATCCTCACTCCACCTTACAGCCCCCCTCATTTACAACCTCACCCCGCCCTGTCGGGCACCCCTCTCCTTTTCAAGGAGAGGGGAAGGGATAGAGGTGGCCATCCAATTTCTACCATAAGAGTCACCCCTACGGGGTTGGAAGAGGTAAAATTTTAGCGTCGTACCCGCCAATTGATAGGTTGATAAAAAATCTGACTCTATCTTACCAGGCACCCCTCTCCTTGGAAAGGAGAGGGGAAGGGGGTGAGGATAGAAAGGATGAGGGGCTGGGGGTGAGGATAGAAAGGACGAGGGGCCGGGGGTGAGGATTGAAAGGGCGAGGGAAAGGGGTGAGGTTTTTGATAGGCTGTGGTGAGGTACTTCCAATTGCTACCAATATCCCACCCCTACGGGGTTACAACAAGGTCGGTAATTTTTCCACAGTTTACTGTCCGTCAACGTAAGGGGGCCCATGCGAGTTCCATCCGACCGATTTAAAAAACATTATTTTCGGATGAAACGAGCATGTTTAGCAGTATTCACAAACGAGTATGAAAATATTTATCAGTTTCGTACTTGCCTATGTGTAGGAAACTCTTAACATGCGAGTTCCATCCGGCCTTTAAAAAAATTTTTAAAATTATTTTCGGATGAAAGATTTTTGATAGTAAATGAAATATTTGTTACATGTTCATATAAAATCATTTGACATCTTTGAAGTTTGAGAAAAAGACTTTTAAGGAATGTTAACTTGATAAGTTTATGAGAAATATTGTTGGAGTTTTTTTTCTTACACTTTACGGGGTTTTATCTGCTCAGACCCTGCCATTTCAAGATCCCAAACTTAGTTTTGAGGAGAGAGCAAAAGATTTGATATCTCGTCTTACCCTCGAAGAGAAAGTTTCATTGATGTGTGACCAATCGGATGCTATACCTCGACTGGGTATTCGCAAATTCAATTGGTGGAGCGAAGCGCTGCATGGTTATGCCAATAACGATAGTGTAACCGTATTTCCTCAGCCCATAGGCATGGCAGCTTCGTTTAACGATGACCTGGTGTACCAAATTTTTTCGGCAGTTTCGGACGAGGGTCGCGCTAAATATCATGAACACCTACGCAGAGGAGGGGAAAATAAGCGTTTCCTGAGCCTTTCGGTATGGACGCCCAACATCAACATTTTTCGCGATCCTCGATGGGGGCGTGGGCAGGAAACTTATGGCGAAGACCCATACCTTATGACCCGTATGGGTGTAGCTGTGGTGAAAGGTCTGCAGGGGCCCGATACCGCTAAATATCGAAAGTTGCTGGCTTGTGCCAAGCATTATGCAGTTCATTCAGGACCCGAATGGAGTCGCCACGAAATTAACTTGAACAATATTGACCCACGCGATTTATACGAAACCTATCTACCTGCTTTTAAGGCATTGGTGCAGCAGGCCAATGTTCGGCAGGTGATGTGTGCCTACCATCGTCTCGACGATGAACCCTGTTGCGGTAATCGAAGACTGCTTCAGCGAATTTTGCGCGACGAGTGGGGGTATAAGTATATTGTAGTGTCCGATTGTGGTGCGGTTACCGATTTTTTTACCACGCACAAGGTGTCTTCCACGCCTGTGCATGCTGCCACGAAAGCTGTGCTTGCCGGAACCGATGTCGAATGCGTGTGGGATAATTATCCTTTTAAAACTTTGCCTCAAGGTGTTGAAAAAGATTTGATCAAAATTGATGATATTGATAGAAGTCTGATGCGCGTGCTTTACGGGCGTTTCGAACTGGGTGATTTCGATCCCGATTCGTTGGTGCCCTGGACAAAAATTCCTTATAATACGATAAACAACGACAAACATCGCCAGCTTGCCCTCGAAATGGCTCGTCAATCGATAGTGTTGCTTCAAAATAAAGACAATGTGCTGCCTCTTAACAAAACAAAAGTTAAAAAGATAGCTGTAATAGGCCCCAATGCCGATGATGCTGTGATGCTATGGGGTAATTATAATGGCACACCCATACGAACCATTACCATATTAGAGGGTATTACTTCAAAATTATCGCCAGAAAAAGTCTTCTACGACAAGGCTTGTGATCTGGTTGAGGATAAGGTTACCCAAAGCTACATTAGTCGTACCCGATTTGAAGGAAAGACAGGATTTAAGGCTACTTACTGGAATAATCGTGACTTCAATGGTGACGTGGTTATTACTCAAAACATCGTTAACCCTGTAAAACTCACTACAGCAGGTCAGCACGAATTTGCACCAGGGGTAAAACTCGAAGGTTTTTCGGCAAAGTATGAAACCGAGTATATTGCCGATAAAGACGAAGAAATTACTTTTAATTATGGCGCTACAGGCTACTTTGAGTTATTGGTCAATGGTGAATCGCTGGCGAAGACTTATAATTGGCGTACGCTTCCTTCAAAGACACATATTAAAGTGGAGGCTGGCAAAAAATATCTTATCGAAATACGATATGCGCAGCTGTATAATTGGCAGGCAAACCTTGAATTTAATTTTGGCCGGGAAGAGAATATCGATTTTAGTGGACTTATTGATAAACTAAAGGATATTGATATGGTAATTTTTGTGGGGGGCTTGTCGGGCAAACTCGAAGGGGAGGAAATGCCTGTGAATTACCCAGGATTCAAAGGGGGCGATCGCACCGACATTGAATTACCAGCTGTTCAGCGTAATCTACTTAAGATGTTGAAACAGGCAGGGAAAAAAGTAATCTTTGTCAATTGTTCGGGCTCGGCAATTGCGCTTACGCCCGAAACCAACTTCTGTGATGCTATTGTACAGGCCTGGTATGCTGGCGAAGCTGGAGGCCAGGCAGTTGCCGATGTGTTGTTTGGCGACTACAATCCATCGGGTAAGCTACCTATTACCTTTTACAGAAGCTCCGACCAGCTTCCCGACTTCGAAAATTATTCGATGAAAGGTCGTACCTATCGATTCATGAATGACGCCCTTTTCCCGTTCGGCTTCGGACTCAGCTACACTACTTTTAAAATTGGTGATGCTAAGTTTAATAAATTGCAAATATCGGCAAATGATTCTCTTGAGCTAACTATACCCGTAACCAACGCTGGCAAACGTGATGGAGTTGAAGTTGTTCAGGTATATGTTCATAAAGTAAACGATGCCGATGGTCCTATTAAAACTCTAAAAGGATACCAGCGAATTGAAGTCCCTGCTGGTAAAACCCGTAATGCCACAATAACGCTACCTTATTCAGCATTCGAGTTTTATGACCGGGAAGGTGGTAAAATGACCGTAATGCCGGGCGAATATGATATTTTGTATGGGAATAGCTCCGACAGCAAAGATTTGAAAATCAAGAAAGTTGTCATTCAATAATCAATAGAAACATGCTTAAGAAAATATTAGCAGGAGTAATTATTGTACTATCTTTTAATTTAGGATTTTCGCAACAAGCTCAGATAGTTGAGGATTTTAAACCCTCTTCGGTGAATCAGCCCGGGAAACTTTATCCGCAGGTGAACTCTGAGGGTAGAGTAAGGGTTCAGATTGCTGCGCCTGGTGCCAATCGTGTGCAGCTCGATATTGGCGGGGTAAAGTATGATTTGAAAAAGGATGCCAATGGAGTATGGACAGGCGAGTCGGCTCCTCAGGATGAAGGCTTTCATTATTATCAACTCAATATCGATGGCGCTTCTGTACCCGACCCAGGTACTATCTATTTTTATGGGGCAGGACGCTGGGGAAGTGGTATTGAGGTACCCGCTCACGATGAGGATATTTATGCCCTTAAAGAGGTTCCCCATGGATTACTAAGCGAGGTAATTTATTTTTCGAAAATTACACAGGCATGGCGGCGATGTATCGTATATACCCCTCCTGGTTACGAATCAAACCCCGAAAAACGTTATCCAGTGTTATATCTTCAGCACGGTAGTTTTGAGAATGAAACCAGCTGGTCGCGTCAGGGAAGGGCTAATTTTATTCTCGATAACCTTATTGCTGAAAATAAAGCAGTGCCTATGATTATCGTAATGGATAATGGATACGCTTTTAAACCCAACGAACCACAGGTGGTAACCAATCCCACACGCCCGGCCATGGTTTTCGAAGAGGTGATGATTCACGAAATCGTCCCCATGATTGACAGTCGCTTTCGTACTATTGCCGACCGCGAACATCGCGCTATCGCTGGATTATCGATGGGCGCTAACCAAACTATGCGTATCGTCATGAATAACCTCGATGTTTTTTCTGCCTATGGCGGATTTAGTGGCACTGCCAATTATCCAAGTCCTGATGATATTGATCCTACTACTTTTCTTGATGGAAAATTTAGCAATGGCCAGGAGGTTAATCAAAAAATAAAGGTGTTCTTCTTGAGTTTGGGGACAAAAGAACCCAATCCTTTCCCAGGATCAGTAGGAGCATTTCGTAAAATGCTCGAAAAACAGGGTATTAAATATGTTTTTTACGAGTCGCCGGCAACAGCCCATGAATGGCAAACCTGGCGAAGATCCTTATACCAATTTGCTCAGCTGATATTTAAATAAAATACTTGCCTATGTATTTAGGACACAAACTATCTCAACTACTAATCAACGTTTAACTAAACCCTTGAAACTATGAAAAATTTAAGGTTACTTCTTTTAGGATTATGTCATTTTGCTGTGTTTTCTTTAGCAAATGCGCAAATAGAAGATTTTGTAGTAGGTAATACTACTCGTCAGATGCTTGTATATGCACCTTCGACTATCGTTCCTGGTCGCCCGTTGCTTATTTCTATGCACGGATACAATCAGGATATCAACTACCAGAAAAATCAAACCAGATGGGAGGACGTAGCCAAGGAGGAAAACTTTGTGGTGGTGTATCCGCAAGGTGTCAATAATGCATGGGATATTTCGGGAAATAGAGATATTGAGTTTATCCTAGCTATCATCGATGAAATGGTGGCTCGCTATGGTATTGATCGGGAGCGGGTTTACCTTTCAGGCTTTTCGATGGGTGGGATGATGACCTACTATGCGGCTACCAAAATAGCCGACAAAATTGCTGCTTTTGCTCCTGTGAGCGGATATCCGTTGTGGAATAGCAATATCAGTAGTTCAAGGCCTGTTCCTATTATTCATGTGCATGGCACTGCCGATGATGTGGTAGCTTACAGTGGGGTGCAGACATACTTGAATGGATGGATTACAAGGGATAGTTGTCCTACTACAGCTGTTGTTACCAAACCCTATCCTGCCGACAAACCCACATCCAGTGGAACAAAATACTATTGGGGACCAGGTACCGATTCCGTCGAGATTGTTTTACTGGAAATCAGAGGGGTGGGGCACTGGCATTCAAACGATCCCAATGGGGTACATACCAGCCGCGAGATCTGGAATTTTTGTAAAAAATTTTCGCTCGGTTTTGGCGTTCCCAAATTTAAGGCTGCTTCGGTGTTAGAGGTTAATCCAAAACAGGTGTTGGTTACTTTCTCAAAACCAATAAAAACCCTGCCATCGTACGAAGGTTTTACGGTGAAAGTCGATGGAACACCTGCCGATATCGATACTGTCGTACAGCTCGATTCTGTTCATCTGGCCATTAACCTTATCAACAGTATTACTAAGACCAACGATGTTACGCTTTCTTACGCTAATGGAAATGTAGTATCGGTTTACAACAAGGCATTGGTGGCTTTTGAGGATACGGCAGTGGATAATCAATTGTATGGCTCAGCACCCAAATTAGTCGATCTTGTAGTTACCCAAAACGGAGATTGCCTTCTGGCAATATTCAATAAAAAAATGTTTTTGCCCGACGATCTTTCTACATTAACCTTAAAAGCTACCTACAACGGACAAAAAGCGGTTTCGCTACTCAATTGCAGCTATTTGGATAACGACTCAACGAAATTGGCCTTCCAGCTTTCCGATACCGTTTATGCCGATTATCAGCTTGTTCTCAGCTACACAGGTACCAACATTTTATCGGTCGATAGTGGTGTGTTTAAAAGCGATACTGCTTACATAGTAAATAATATGGCTAAAGGATTACCGGTACATATTGTTTCTGCCAGCATCGATAATAATGCCATTGCCATCACCCTAACATTTAGCAAGCCCATGGCGATGATTGATGCTCAAATTCCGCAACTCACCTTAAAAGTAAACGGTCAAACGGTGCCTATTAAAGAGGTGTTCAATATTAAAAACACCGTTAAAATGAATCTATTTAGCAACTTGTATCATGGTGATGTGGTGACGATTACATACGAGCCTGGCAATATCACGGCTGCCGATAAAGGTGCACTTGAGGCTTTTACCGATTTTGCTGTGGTTAATCCAATTGGTGCTCCTGCGTATACGCAAATACCCGGAAAAGTTGAAGCCGAAAATTATACGCTTCAATTTGGGATTGCAACTGAAACAACAAGTGATGCAGGAGGTGGATTAAACGTAGGTTGGACCGAAACCGGCGACTGGTTGGTTTATGCTATCGAAAATAATACCGACGAAACAGAATACAAGATACTTTTCCGTCTGGCAGCTCAGTCATCCGGTCCAAAATTCGATTACTACCTCGATGATGTAAAGATTGGTACAGTTTCGGTTCCCGCAACAGGTGGATGGCAGACATTTACTTCGGTGGTTAAGGATATTTCAATTCCTAAAGGAAAACACTATTTTAAGATGGTAACAGTTAACGGAGGGTTCAATATCAACTATTTTATCATTGATAAAGAATTCGTAAGCGTAAAACAGGTAAATTTCGACAATGTAAGCATATTCCCTAATCCTGCCTCTAACAGTATTACCATTAAATCGCCAAATTTTAAATACAATCGTATTGAAATTACTGATACCATGGGCAGGATAGTTATGAAAAAGATGGTTAACTATGCTCCAGAACTGATGCTCTCTTTAAATCTAAAAAGAGGAGATTACCTGCTAAAATTAAGTAGTGATGAGTCGGTTTATCATCAGAAAATTACTATTGTTAAGTAATAAGTTTTCCTTCTATAGGAAACAGTTGCTGGTATGAATTTTAAAAAAGTCTCACCCACCTTGCCAATGATGGGGGTGAGGCTTTTGTTTTTCACGAACAAAAAATGCAGGCTATGAAAACCAAATTTGTTAGAATAATAATTCCCTTAATTATTGCATGGATATTTCATCCAGTCTTAAGGGCAGGTGGTTCAGTTATTACTATAACCTATTATTCTACCACACAGAATACGGAGTGTAAGATGAATGTATATTTGCCGCAGGGATACAACGATCCTCAGGATTCTGTAAATTATTATCCGGTATTTTATCTGATACATGGAGGAGGAGAAAATTATACCCACTGGGTGAATTCTGGTAATGCCAAGACTACTCTCGATGAATATATTGCTGCAGGTAAGGCAGTGCCTATGATTCTGGTAATGCCCGATGGGAAAAATCTTGCCCCCGAGGTATTTAGTCAGGAACTCATCAATGATATCATTCCCTATATCGAAACTCACTATAGGGTTAAGGCCGATAAGGATCATCGAGGGGTTGGTGGCCTTTCGTGGGGCGGTCTGCAGGCAATGGATGCTGGCCTGTATCATTATGAATTGTTTGGTTATGTAGCAGTGCTAAGCTCGGGGTGGTTTACTTCCGAAACGGCTACATATAACAAGTTTCGAAATTTTCTTGCCGAACATGGGGCTGATATGGAAAATAGTATTCGTTATCTCTATTTTAGTGAAGGTACCTCTACCGATATTGCTTATACCAATGGTATGGCTACTTTGAAAGCCCTTCGTGATTATGGGATTACTGTACATTACTGGGAACATGCTGGTGGACATAGTTGGTCGGCTTGGCGCGAAGATCTTAAATCATTCCTTCCTTTCCTGTTTCGCGATTCTACTACCCGTTATGTTTCATTAGAATTTCAGGGAGGATCCATCGTAAATCCCACTATAATGACCCAATTGAACGCAGTGATTGATACGCCTCCTACGCCAGTTCGAACTGGTTATTCTTTTGTTGGTTGGTATAAGGAACCCGAGTGTTTGAACAGTTTCGATTTTGCTCACGATACCATTAAAAAAAATATTACCCTTTATGCCAAATGGACTATTAATTCGTACCGAATTACTTTTAATTCCAATGGTGGATCGCCAGTAAACGACACCATTGTAGCTGTTTACAATTCTTTAATCAAGGCACCTGCCGACCCCGTCAGACCAGGATATATATTTGATGGGTGGTATACCAATACTTCTTTTTATAAAAAATGGAATTTCAATGTCGATAGAGTGCCTGCTAAAGATATTACTTTGGTGGCTAAATGGATCGACAGTGCTTCGGTAACTGTTCATAAATCCATTCTACAGAATATTGCTGTATATCCAAATCCTGTTTCCCAGACTTTACGCATAGCTAACCTCCCGGCCGATGCGCAGGTTCAAGTGTATAGTAGTGATGGAAAGTTGTTGATAACAAAACAACTGAAAGCTCCTGCTGATATTTTGAATACAACTATGCTCCCGCCGGGGATTTATAGGCTAAAAATTGGCAATGCCTTTTTTGAAAAGTATGAAAGTATAATTGTTAAACACTGAAAGCTAAAATGTTATCTTATGTTTACAGCAACTTCCATACAATCACGGTGTTTGTCGATGATTTATTATCCTCATGCATTCTAATGGAATCGCCCTTTTCTTTTTCATGTAGCAGAAAGGACGAGAACTGTGATATGCAGTTACCAAATGGTCACCTATATACCTTAAAACGAGCTTGATAATATTTTATCTTAAAAAATATCAAAGTCTCAAATAATATTGGTTAATGTCATGTTGTTTCCTAATGTGCATTAAGTCCCAAATGAAACTAATGTAAAACAATAAAATACATGTTATGAAAACGCTATATTTACGGATAACACTATTTATTTCCATTATGTTTAATCTGCAAGTATATGCCCAGGTTGCTTCGCGTCATTGGCGAGATGTTGACTATGCTGGTGATTCGATGATTTACCACAAGCTCGATATTTATTTGCCTGAAATACAGAAGGAAAAATATCCTGTAGTAATTGCTATCTATGGCAGTGCCTGGATGGCTAACAATTTAAAGGAGAGTGTTATGTTTTCTTTCGGAAAATCCTTGCTTGATGCAGGTTTTGCCGTTGTTAGTCCCAATCATCGTTCGAGCAAGGATGCTTTATTTCCTGCACAAATCCATGATATTAAAGCTGTTATTCGGTTTATTCGAGCTAATTCGGCCAAATACTCACTCGATACCTCATTTATAGGAATTACTGGCTTTTCTTCGGGCGGCCATCTGGCTGCATTTGCTGGTACCACTGGCAACGTGAAACAATTTACGCTGGGAAATGCTTCCGTGGATATAGAAGGACAGGTAGGTAAATATCTGAATTATAGCACAAAAGTGGATGCTGTGGTCGATTGGTTTGGCCCTATCGATTTACTCAGCATTGACTCGTGTCGCCATCAAAAAATGTTTGACGAAAAAAATGCGCCCGAAGTGCTTCTGATGGGTTGTCCTATGGCACAAAATAAAGATAAATACAGGTTGGCAAGCCCAATTACTTATATTGATGCTAATGATCCTCCTTTTCTTATTTTACATGGCGACAAGGATGAATTGGTGCCATACTGTCAGAGCGAATTATTATATAATGCTCTTAAAAAAGCTGGTATTGTAGTTGAATATATAGTGGTTCCTGGAGCTGGCCATGGTCAGGGTATGTTTGAGGATAAATATTACCGAATGATGACAGATTTTTTCATAAAAAATATGTCTAATAAGCATTAATCCCAAATAGTAGTAAGTATTGATTAATGGCATTGTCGATTTTATTTGTTATTAATCTTTTTACAACGAGAAGCATGGAGAAAAAATTTTTTTGCCGCAGCCCAATGAAGGCGGGGCATTCAAAGTGGTAAAACCATCCATCGTATTCGGGTTATTGATAAAATTTTTAATATTTAAAGCTAAACATGAAATTCAAGTTACTCTTCATTGCCAGCATATTTGGTATTACGTTTTTCCATATGCTGGATGTTTATGGACAAAAAGCTACCAATCCTATCATTTTTGCCGATGTACCCGATATGTCTATCATCAGGGTAGGGGATAATTATTATATGAGTAGCACTACCATGCATATGTGCCCTGGTGTACCTGTGATGAAATCAAGAGATCTTGCCAATTGGCAAATTATCGGTTATGCTTACGATGTTCTCGAAAACATGGATGAGACCCGGCTTACCAATGGTAAAAGCGATTATGGGCGCGGTTCATGGGCAAGTTGCTTGCGATATCATAAAGGAGTATTTTATTTAAGTACTTTTTCGCATACTACTCAAAAAACATACATTTTTAAGACCCATGATATAGAAAAAGGTAATTGGGAGCGCATTTCATTTTCTCCTGCGTTACACGATCACACTATTTTTTTTGACGATGATGGGAATATATACATCATTTGGGGTGCAGGTAAGCTTCATTTAGCTGAACTTAAAGAAGATTTGTCGGGATTAAAGGAAGGTACCGAACGAATACTCATTGAAAATGCCAGTGCCCCTGCAGGCGATAATATTATGTTGCCCGCAGAAGGTTCGCAGCTTTTTAAAGTCAATGGCAAGTATTATCTTTTTAACATTACCTGGCCACGCGGTGGAATGCGTACTGTAGTTGTTCATCGTTCCGAAAGTATTAATGGCCCATGGGAAGGACGTGTAGCTTTCCAGGATAAGGGCATTGCTCAGGGAGGCATTATAGATATGCCCGATGGACGATGGTTTGCCTATCTTTTTAGAGATTATGGTGCTGTCGGTCGAATTCCATATCTTGTTCCTGTTCGTTGGGAAAACGATTGGCCGATTATTGGTATTAATGGTAAAGCACCCGATACGCTTGAACTTGCTCTCAACACTGGGGTGATACCAGGCATTGTTGCCTCCGACGAATTTGATTATAACAACAAACAGCATGCACTTTCTCTTTTCTGGCAGTGGAATCATAATCCCGACAGTGCCTATTGGTCGCTCACTTCGCGAAAAGGCTATTTGCGACTCATTACCTCACATGTTACCGAAAACTTTGAGCTGGCTCGCAATACGCTCACCCAGCGTACTTTTGGACCAGCCTGTGAGGGCTCAATAAAAATGGATGTGACGTACATGAAAGAGGGCGACTTTGCTGGACTTGCCTTGTTGCAGAAAAACTACGGCCTGGTTGGGGTAAAATGCGAAAATGGCATTAAGAAAGTGGTGATGGTAAGTGCACAAAAAGATAATAGCCCCGAAGAAATAGAAAACGCGCCTTTAAAAAATAACGTTATATATCTTAAGGCAGTTTGTAATTTCACAAATCTGGTGGATACCGCTGCTTTTTACTACAGCACCGACGGTCAACATTGGAAGCGTATAGGCAATACCCTTAAAATGCGATACAGCCTGGCTCATTTTATGGGCTATCGTTTTGGTTTATTCAATTATGCCACAATAAATCCCGGCGGATACGTCGATTTCGACTGGTTCAGGGTGGGCTATTTTCGATAGGAGTAAATGCTTTTTGCCCAAATCCTGTAACTGTCTTTAGCTGATGATGATCATGGTTATTAACCATGCATAAGGATGTTCCTTTTCCTCTGACTTTTAAATGGAATTGGCTTCATGGATATTTTTAGGCTGCAGCATAGTAAAAACCGATAGATTTAAGCCGCTAACGCAACGAGAAATTTATCAGTAGTTTTTTAAAGGCATCCTACTCTTGAATAATCAATATGTAAAAGCTGATTTACAATCATAGCCTAATTTGTCCATTATGCCCAAAATGAATGAAAATTGATAGACAATGAACTAAAAGTTACATACTCGAAATAAGTCAATCTATACATTTGAATCCATACTAACCACAATAAAAAAAATGTCTATGAAAAAGCTACTCACAGTATTCAGGCGTGGGGCCTGTATTCTTTTTTTGATTCTATTTTTTGTGCCTGGAGCACTTTTACAAGCTCAAGAAAAGGTTGTTAGTGGTTCTGTTCTCGATCCATCAGGTAATCCACTTCCTGGGGTTCAGGTGGTCGTAAAAGGAACCAATAAAGGGGTGGTTACCGATGCAGCCGGTAACTTTCGCATTAGTGTACCTGGTGCCGATGCAGTGCTGCAATTTAAATTTTTAGGTTATCAAGAGCAAGAAGTACAGGTTGGCGAACAGGCGCAGGTGAACATTACCATGAAAGAAAAAGTGGAGGAACTCGATCAGGTTGTAGTAGTGGGTTATGGAGTTCAAAAACGAAGCGACGTAACTGGTTCGGTGGCTTCGGTATCAGGCGATAAACTTACCAAATTGCCTGTTGCCGGTATTGACCAGGCACTTCAGGGTATGGCAGCCGGTGTCAATATTATTCCAACCTCGGGTAGACCAGGGAGTGGGGTAGATATCCAAATCCGGGGTATTACTTCAATAAATGGAACCAATCCCCTGGTTATTATCGATGGCGTAAGTCGTGATATTAATGCCCTGAGTCGTCTTAATCCAGATGATATTGCCTCTATTGAAGTACTTAAGGATGCTTCTTCAGCTGCTATTTACGGTGCTAGTGGGGGTAATGGCGTTATTCTGATAACTACCAAAAAAGGTCAGTCGGGTGAAATTAAAACCAGCTTTAATTCATACATGGGTAGTGAAGAAGTTATAAAAAAGTTGGATATGATGAATTCCCAACAATGGCTCGAGTTACTCGAGGAAATGTCGACTTCTACTGCCCCTATCACTACTCGTCCCGATACTTTTAAAACCTACGATTGGCAAGATATTGTCTTTAAAAAAGCATATACCCGCAATTACGATCTTTCTTTCAATGGTGGTAACGAACGTTCTTCGTTTCTTTTAAGTGCAAGTTACAACAAACAGGAAGGTATTATTAAAAAAACCGACAATCAGCGTTTTACCATGCGCTTGAATTCCGATCATAGTCTGCGTTATTTCAAAATTAGCGAAAACATTTCGTATACTAACAATATACGAAAAGGCTTTGAAGATTGGGAATACCTTGGTTATTATCAAAATATTGTAGCTAAAACCCTACAAATGGTACCCTATCTACCCCCTTATGATGCAAATGGAAAATGGCTCATCAATCAGTATGGTGGCGGTCCAAACCCTATGGTTGAACTGGATATGAAAAACCGTACCACCAAAAACGATAATATCGACGGAAACTTTGCAATTACCATCGAACCTGTTAAAGGGCTTTCTTATGTGTCTCGATTTTCGGTGGGAGCAGGTATTGGGGATATAAAAGATTTTCGTGATATTTATTATGCCTCAGCCACCGATAACAGACAGCAAAACGAGCTTTTCCAAAGCTTATCCAGAAGCTATAGCTGGAATTTCCAAAATATCGTTACCTATCAATTAACACTGGATATGCACAATATAACCCTTATGGGTGGTTCCGAAGCTTTTCGTTATTGGGGTTATGATTTAAACGGTACTCGGGTCGATTTTTCGAATACTATTCCCGAATTGTTGTATATGAGTATGTCGGAAAATGATACGCTCGATAAACAGGCTATTGAAGGAAGTGGCTATGAAGGGCGAGGATATCGCTATTTTGGTCGTCTTAATTATGATTTTAAAGGAAAATATCTCTTGACCGTTAATGTTAGTCGCGACTATGCCACAAATTTCGGACCTGCCAATCGGGCTGGTACTTTCCCTTCATTCTCACTTGGTTGGAAATTTTCTGAGGAAGAATTTATCAAGAATTTAAATATTTTTAGTTTTGGTAAAATTCGTGTAGGCTATGGCGAAACAGGAGCCAATGCAAGATCGGGTTTCCCTTATGCTACCAATATAATTTTCCCTGCTCGTTTGAAGTACTCGTTCGATAATCAGGTATCGCTAATAGGTGCAGGTCCTGAACAGGTGGCAAATCCCGGTATCAAATGGGAAACAGTGAAAATGACTAATGTTGGTCTCGATGTCAACTTCTTTGATAATAAGCTAAGCCTAACGATTGAGTATTTTAATAAAGAAAACAAAGATATGCTCATGTATCAGCAGGTTCCTTTTGTGGCTGGTACATTTGCTCAGAGTAACCCCGAAGTGAACATCGGTAGCATCCGAAATCGTGGATTTGAAGTAACGGCCGGTTACAAAAGTCTTGTTGGAGATTTAAAATATGGGGTTGACATAAACTTTAGCGTGGTTCGTAATAAAATTCTTGCCCTTGCTACCGATTCTATCTTAGCAGGTGCTGCGCATAACGTTAGCCCTATTACGCTTACTCGTATTGGAGGCTCGGTATCCGACTATTATGGCTACAAAACTAATGGTATGTTTACAGAACAGGATCTGGGTTATTCAAAAGGAAAACTCGTTATTACCAACCAACCTTTTACTATCAATAGCAAGGGTGATACCATTTATGCCCAGCCCGATGCTCGACCAGGCGATGTCCGCTATGTCGATTTAAACGGCGATGGCAAAATAACTGAAAAAGATAAAACTATACTCGGTAGTCCGCTTCCTAAGTTTACTTACAGCTTTTCCATTAACCTCGAATACAAGGGATTTGATTTAAGTATGATGTTTTATGGGTCATACGGAAACAAACTATTTAACGGAACTAAACAATATCTCTATTATTCGCAGGGTAATGGTAATCGTCTGGCTGTTTTTGCTAATCGCTATAAAGACGAAAAAATAAAACAGGATATGGTAGTGGTTAAAGAAAATCATAATACCAACATTCCTCGTTTTGCAGCTTCCAATTATACCCGTCCCAGCGACTTCTTTATTGAGGATGGATCGTACTTACGCTTACGCAATATTCAACTGGGTTATAGTCTGCCAGCAAATGTTTGTAAATCGATTGGTGTTGATCGACTTCGTATTTACGTCGGAGGTAAAAACTTGCTAACCTTCACCAAATATCAAGCCTTTAACCCCGAAGTGTCGAGCGGTAGCGGGGGCGGACTTACTGCGTTGGGTATCGATTATGGAACATACCCCGCAACTAAAATGTATTTAGTTGGTCTTAACTTACAATTTTAATATTGTCAATTTTTAAAAACAAAAGGATATGAAAAAATATCATAGCATCATAATAGTATTTCTATTGACTGCCCTTGCTGGTTGTAAGGAAGATTTTCTTGACATCCGACCCATTGCGGCAATCAACAGTGAAACCTTTTACACTACCCAAAAAGCGGGTGAACAAGCTGTTACAGCAATTTATTCGCAATTGAATAATGTGGCTTTTGACAAAGACCTAATTATGGCCGTTGATGTGGTATCAGACGATGCTGAGGCGGGAGGAGAATACGTGAACGAAGTGCCAAGCTATGAAAATTTTAACCGCATGGTACCCCTTACTACACAGGGCGAGCTCGAAAATGTTTATGGAACTTTGTTCGCAATCGTATATTTTAGCAATGTAGCTATTGAAAAACTTCCCGCCATTAAACAAATCGACAAGAATGCTGATCCTAAAGTTATCGACCGGCTTCTTGGGGAAGCTAAATTTATGCGGGCGCTGGCATATTCCTATTTAACCAAGTATTTTGGTGGGGTTCCTCTGGTCGACCATGTATTATCTGCCGACGAATATTATTTGCCTAAAGCAGAATTGAAAGATTTATATGCTTTCATGGAACAAGACCTCAAGGATGCTATAATGGTTTTACCCGAACGTAGCGCTTATGGCCCAGAAAACATTGGACGTGCCAGCAAGGGAGCTGCTCGTGCATTAATGGCACGAAACTTACTCTTTGAGTCGTCTTATGCTCGTTATTACCCCGGCGATGATCGTTTTAAAGGTATGACCGAACGTTGGGACGAAGCGCTGAAATATGCCGAAGATGTTATTAATTCGGGCGAGTATACCTTGCCCGGTATAAATGGCGAACGATACTCTACCTGGCGTAGCCCCAGTACCAATGGCTACCGTTACGTATTTACTTCAAATGGCGATAACACCGAAGGTATTTTTGAAATACAGGATATCGTCGATGGCCTAGGTTGGGCGCAAGCAAGGGGTAATGCAATAACCCAGTATATCTCGGCACGTCGTTACCTCGATGAAAACGGGAATCCTCAAAATACCGACTACTGGGGCCTTGACCTGCCTACCTGGAGCTTGATTAACGAATTTGAACCCGGCGATCCTCGTTTACGTAGTGGTATTGCCTGGGATGGCAGTGGCGACTCTATTGAGATAAAAGGCGGAAAACGCTATCCAATAAGCTACGACAAGTCTGTTACCGGAACGTATTGTACAAAATACGAATGCTCCGCTGCCGAATTTAAAGATATCAACGGCCCATGGCATAGTGCACCTATCAATATCAAACTTATTCGTTATGCCGAAGTGTTGTTAATTGCTGCCGAAGCTGCCATGATGAATGGACAAAATGATAAAGCACTTAACTATATCAATATGGTTCGTAAGCGTGCTCGCATGTGTGGACCTGCTGGCAATACTGTACCCGCCGACTTAACCGGTACGGTTACCCTTGAAAACATCATTCACGAACGCCGTGTCGAGCTCTATCAGGAAGGCCATCGTTACTACGACCTGGTACGTTGGAACAAGGCCAAACAATACCTTAACCATCTTACTCACGATGGATACCAGGTAATTTATGAATCGCCTAAACACGATTTTCTACCATTACCACAAAAAGAAATTAATGCTAATCCAAATCTTAAACAGTATCCAGGTTGGTAATTAGTGCAGTAGTTGATACAGCTACACATGATTTATTTGTGTAGCTGTATTTTTATTTTTTAATCAAACCTTATCGTATTCTATGCGTAAACCCTAAAGGCATAAAGGCTACTTGTTGAATAGCTAATAAAAAAGATTAGGTCTTATAGGTTGATTTGATAAATGTCAATGGTTAAAATATTTATGTGACTAATAATATAATTAACTACTATGAAGAAAAATCATACACCCTTGAAAACTATTCTATCCTGCCTTGCATGGATAGGAATAACTGTGCAGGTGTTTAGTGCCGAAACCATTGAACAATGGTATGCCAACGCACAGCAACGCATCGATACGTTGCGTAAAGGCAATTTTGGCTTTAAAATTTTTGACAAACAGGGCAATCCCTATCAAGGGAATGTATCGGTGTATCTATACCGTCACGAATATCCGTTTGGAATAGCCTTCGATCTGTATGAAAACGAGTATAACTTTGGTAATTCTTATTCCACAACAGCAACTATCAATGCATCGGCCGATAACGAAATCTATCAGACCGAAAGATGGTATGCCTCGCTTTCTTATGCTATTCCTGTGCCTAAATCAAAAAGTTATACGGTAACCCTGAAATTTGCTGAAATATATTTTACCACTGCTGGATCAAGATTGTTCGATGTGTACATTGAAGGACAGAAAGTCCTAAGCAATTTCGATGTACTGGCTGCTGCTGGGGGAAATAACATTGCTTTTGACACCAGTTTAACCGTTCAACCCCAGGATTCGGTCATTAATATTGATTTATTTGCCAGCAAAGATAATGCAGCAATTAAGGGTTTAGAAATACGCGCAACAGATGACTCATATATCAAACGAATTAATTGTGGGGGAAATGCACTAACAACAACAAGTGGAAACTTCTACGAAGCAGATACAGCATATTTCAACAAGAGCGCATCACGCTTACCTTCCGAAGAAGATTGGATGAAGGCCGTAATGCAAAAATACTTTAATTATGGCGTATCAGGTAATTCATTTAAATGGAGTGGGATACAACCGCAACACACGGCACCGAATTATACGAATTTCGATAATGCTGTTCGTTTTGCTCAGAGTGTAGGTTGGGAACTAAAGGCACATACCCTGCTGTGGGGTGGCTACAACTACGAAGATGATCATGCTATACCTCGTTGGGTGAAAGATTTACCAACCCCTCAGGCTATTTACGATACGTGTAAGATGCGCGTGATTCGGGAAGTAACCCGATATAAGGGAATTATTAAGGAGTATGATGTAATGAACGAACCCCTGCATGCATTGTATTTGGCATCTGTAGTAGGCGATTCCATCAACTGGAACTGCTTCAAATGGGCAAGGTCGGCCGACCCGGATGCCCGGTTGATCATCAACGACTACAATGTAGAATACAACTGGGGCGATGCCAGAAAATATCGTGACCTGATCCTGAAAATGAAGGCAATGAATATTCCTGTTACTGGAGTGGGTATGCAAGCTCATTTCTGGCAGGATATGAGACCAAACCTTGTTGAATTGGTTACCAATGTCAACATCGTCGCTGAGGCTGGATTACCTATCAAGTTCACCGAATTCGATAATGGTATTATGCCCGAAGAAGAACAGGCAAAAGATTTGGTGATGGTTACCACCGTTGCGTTCTCGCATCCCATGATGAATGGTATTATTTGCTGGGGATTATCCGATAAAGGGGCATGGCGTGAAAAATCGGGTCTTTTTACCGAAACACATCGCCCTAAAAAAGCTGCTGATACCCTGTTGTACCTTACACAAAAATTATGGACAACTCGTTTCGATACAACATATAACTCGAGCGAGGGCTTAAATTTCAAGGGATATTACGGCACTTATAAGGTTGAGGTTAAGTTTGGCGATACGGTCAAAGTGTTTACCGTTCCATGCCTCATGGCAAATAAGGATTCAGTGTTTGTTTTATATGAGCAGGATGCCGTAGTTAAAGGTCCAGTGGTAACTACTGCCCAACTCATTGACAATAAGGGGGTGGAAATTCTTTTTGATAAGGAAATAGACCCAGCTAGTGTAGTTGCTGGTGATTTTAAATTTTTCTCCGATCATCCTATTCGTATAGTGTCTGTTGTTGTTGATTCTATTGACAAAAAACGACTCCTCATTACGCTTCAACAAAATATCACCCCTAACGATTACCTTACTGTTTATTATTTTCCAGGGAATCTTAAAGGGGACGATGGTTCGCAGGTAAATATTATTGGTCCTCTGCCTATTTCGAATACAACTGCTGGCATAATTGCAGCTTCTGTGGTCAATAATGGCAATAAGGTCCTTGCTCAGTTTAATCGTAAAATAATCAATCTATTAGAGAACCAAAATGCCTTTTTTATTACTGTAAACAGTAGTCCTATTAATATTACCAGTGTCGAATATATGGATGGCGATTCTACCAAAGCGCTGTTTACGCTTCAGTCGAATATTAAAAAAGGCGATAGGGTGAACATCCGTTACGTTGAAGGAACCTTAAGACCTGTGACAGGGTTGCCCTGTGCTACTACCGGCGATATTCTCGTTACCAACCTGTGGCCATCGGTTGTAAAGGCCGAAGTGGATAAAAAAGGAAGAAACGTTATTGTGACTTTTAATACCCTATTACAACAGGTAATGGCCAATGCTGAAAATTTCTCTATTGTGGTAAATGATAAGCCAGCCGAAATTGTTGGGATGACAATAAAAGGCACTGATTCTACTATCGTTACCTTCAACCTGGCCGATACAATTTTAAAGGGTCAAAAGGTTACTCTCACCTATACCCCTGGCGATATTGCTGCAACAAATGGCAACATGCTCGAAAAATTAACAGGTGTTGCGGTATGGAATTATTCTATTGAAACTGGTATTAGAAACATCAGTACAGACGCACATAATATATTCCCCAATCCGGCAAAAGATCTAATTACGATCAATTCCGGCGCTACTGTGGAAAAATTGGTCATTGTCGATGCAATTGGGCGTATAGTACTTACGAAAAAAGGTGGCTACGGGAATAATATGACAATCGACGTCTCGGGTTTGCCCAGTGGAATATACTTTGTAAAATTATATGCTCAGGGACAAATGGAAACCACTAAACTAATGATTCAGCGTTAACCGTCTTATTGTTTGATAAGCCTGTCCGAATGCTACCCACAAGGGTGGCATTCGGATTTTTTTTGCCTACTTAAAATGATATATTCGTGGCGCAATAATGGACAAAATTCAGGCTATTTTTTAGACGATTAGT
This sequence comes from Bacteroidota bacterium, assembly GCA_029550865.1. Lineage (GTDB taxonomy): Bacteria > Bacteroidota > Bacteroidia > Bacteroidales > DTGW01 > JAKPGM01. Next base: position 30,102 of record JAKPGM010000074.1, read on the forward strand.
TCTAATGAACATTTTTCGGGCTTTTTATTTTTTATTTCTTTTGTATCGTCAGTTTCTTTTCATATTATTGCTTATCAAGAAGTGGAAACAGGCTCACTGGGTAGCAATCTGTTAGGAATATCAGATCGACTGGAATGATCATAAAGACTGGATTTTGCCAGCTATTTTCATTGCTATTTTCAATCACTGCAGAGCGTATTTTCTATTCATTGCTTTACAATGCATCATAGTTCGAATACTATTAGTTTTTAACTATATAGCAGTCTGAAAAAATGTCCATTATGCCTAAAAAACTATATACGATAAAAACAATAACGATGAAAATGCATTGAAAATAATAGGCAGTGGTAAAAAAACGTCAAATGAATGGATTGCTCTTCTTTCCAGGTTTCTGTTTGTATAAAACCTACAACCATTTTGTCCAGAAGTACATAGGAGGCTCAGTATCAGCAAAACCCATTTTGCGATAAAGATTTTGTGCAGGAAGATTGTCGTGGCGTACCTCAAGCGTGATTTTGCAGTAATTACGTTGGCGTGCTATTTCAATGATGGTTTCAAGCAGCTTTTGACCGATACCTTTGCCGCGATAGGCAGGTAATATGGCAATGTCGTGAATATTAAAATACGGACGAGCATAAAAAGTAGAAATGCCAATAAAGGCAGTACAAATACCAACATAAACATTGTCGACTCTGGCAAGTAATATGAGTTTTGCAGGATGCTTCGAGAGCATACCAGGCAGTTCTGCTTTGACGCTTTCTGACATTCTTACGCCCCCACCCATGGGATCTGCCATGTAGGCAGCGGTGATATCCTCAATTGCCTTCAAATGCTCTGCTTCGTCAAAATTGCATTCAACGATTTCGATATTATTTGAGTCCATACGCAAAACTTTCAATTTAGAATATACGTATAGTGAACAAAAATAAATAATTTAATTTTCTTCTGTTATGCAAATAATACAATGGAATCCCAAGTTTAGCGTCGGGATTGCAAGCATTGATAAACAACATCAATCCCTCTTCGACGCACTTAATGAGTTTTATAATGGACTTAACCAGCAAAAAAAATCACAGGATGCTTTACGTGACCTGCTTGTCAAATTGAAGGATTATACAGTTTATCATTTTCGAACGGAGGAACAACTGATGCAACGATACCAATTCCCTGGCTTTGAATTACATAAGAAGGAGCACGATTCTTTTGTTGCCAAAATCAATGAGATTGAGGAACGAATGCAGGCAGGGAAATTGGTAATTAGCATCGAAATTACTAATATGCTGAAAGAATGGATCGAAAATCATATAGCTAAAATCGACAAGCAATACAGTAATTTCTTACTATCTCATGGGGTACATTAGCGCTTTGCCCAATTGTATCTTCTCAAGAATTAGGTTATTTTTGATACCATGTTAAAACTTTGAACGATTTTTGTTGTTTAAATTTAAAAATTATGAACTATGAGCAACAAGGTTTTGCAACTGGAATCAGAGATAGCCTCGGTACTCAAGACGATATACGACCCCGAAATTCCCGTCAATATATTCGATCTGGGGCTCATATACGAGATAAATATCGATGACGATTTTAATGTTGAAATTGTGATGACTATGACTGCCCCCAATTGTCCTATGGCCGATGAATTGGTGATAGAGGTGCACGAAAAGGTAAAGGCCATTGAAGGGGTGAAAGATGTGAAGGTCAATCTTACCTTTGAGCCACCGTGGAACAAGGATATGATGAGCGAAGAGGCTATGCTGGAACTGGGTTTGTTATAGTTGAAAGGTGGACATCCATAGCGTAACACAGTTTATCAAGGCTAAAGCCATTGCTTTAGGATTTGATGCCTGTGGTATTGCCCGAGCCGAACAGTTAACGGAAGAACAAAATCACTTACATGCATGGCTCGAAAGAGGCTACCACGCTGGAATGCAATGGATGCAAAGTCATATCGATAAACGTGCCAATCCTCAATTACTCGTCGAGGGTACTCGTTCTATCGTGGTAGTCCTTAAAAATTATTTCCCTTCAGCTTATCCTTTTGCCAACAAAAAGTATAAAATAGCTCGCTATGCCCTTGGGGTCGATTATCATCGGGTCGTTAAAAAGCAACTCCTAACTTTACTTGGCGAGATACAACAGGCAATTGGCCATCCTATTCAAGGACGCTGCTTTGTCGATTCTGCCCCTGTCTTGGAACGAACCTGGGCACATCGTGCTGGATTGGGTTGGATTGGAAAAAACAGCCTGTTACTCAATCGTAAGTTGGGTTCATATTTTTTTATTGGGGAAATTTTTTTGAATATCGATTTGGAGTATGATAAGCCTGTAAACAATTTGTGCGGCACCTGTACCTACTGCATCGATGCTTGTCCTACCGGAGCTATTGTCGCCCCAATGGTAGTTGATGCTAATCGTTGTATTTCCTATCAAACTATTGAAAATAAAGGGGAAATCGATGAACCTGTCAGAGGAAAGATGCAGGGATGGATTTTTGGTTGCGATATCTGTCAGGAGGTTTGCCCCTGGAATTTTCGTGCTAAACCCCATCGCGAGTCTGCCTTCGACCCCAAACCCATCATGTTCGAAATAACGGATGATGATTTTGAAAATTTGACAGAAGAAACTTATTCAGTTCTTTTTTCCCGGTCTGCTGTAAAACGAGCAAAATACCCGAAGCTGGTCGATAATATCAAAGCCAATCAAAATTACGATACATAACCTTTGAAAGTTGTTTATCTTTGTAAAGGGGAAATTGGCGTAAAACATGATTCACATGTAACGCCCCATGCGTGTGAAAATAATTTTATTTTGTACCTAAGAAGCTTATTGTATGTGGGTTCCATCCGACCGCTATAAAAAATTAAAAAATATTTTCGGATGAAGACTGGCTTGTTCTTCGGTTCATTTAATCCCATTCATGTTGGACATCTGGTTATAGCCAATTATATGGTTGAGTTTACCGATATCCAACAGGTTTGGTTTGTAGTGAGTCCCCAGAATCCCTTTAAAAAGAAAAATACCCTGTTGGCCGATTATCATCGTATGGCATTGGTACGTGAAGCAATCTACGATGATCGTCGTTTCCGAGCTTGCGATATTGAGATGAAAATGCCTCAGCCATCCTATACCATCGATACGCTTGCCTATTTGCGCGACCAATATCCCGATAGGGATTTTGTCATTATTATGGGTTCTGATGGCCTACCCACCTTTCATCAATGGAAAAATTATCAGGAAATTATTCGTACTACAACTCGTTACATTTATCCGCGCCCGGGCTTTGATTTTAGTCCACACGAACATCCTAATTGTGTTTTTGTCCCAGCTCCTATGATGGAAATTTCAGCTTCATTTATTCGCGAAAGCATAAAAAAGAAAAAGGATGTAAGGTATTTTTTACATCCCCGCGTGTATGAATATATCCGTGAAATGCATTTTTATGAATAACACAGTACCTCTTTTACAGCATCTGTAATTTCTTTGATTCCTGCAGGTTTGGATAAAAAGGCTTTAACCCCCATCGATCGTGCACGTTTTTCGCTTTCCTCCGATGCATTGGCGGTTAACATGATGACAGGTATGTTGGCCAGTTCCGAATGAGTTTTCATAGTAGTTAGTAGGTCAAAACCATCCATTCCAGGCATCATCAGGTCGAGAATAATCAAGTCGGGTTTTTCTTTTTGTATGCTTTTTAGAGCACTTTTTGCCTCTTCACACACCACCACCTCATACCCTTCGTCGCTTAAAATGCTGGCATACAGCAAATTATTGGTTGAAGAGTCGTCGATCAGCATAATTTTAGGATGTGCCATAGCCTTATGAGTTTTTTTCAAAAATAAATAAAAAGTATAATTAATTGGCCAAATAAATTGTGGGAAAAATATGACTCCCCTGGCTAAGTTTCCGTAGATGTGGAATATTAAGTATGGTCAGTGGTGTCCCCTTGTAATTGACAACAACTTCTTTGTAGGACTTGTGTGAGGATGGCTGAAATTGAAAGGGATAACTGAGCAAATCGTCTAATATGGTTAGCTCTGTGATTTCATCAAAGGTGATTCCTAAAACATCTTTTTTCTTTTCTTCTGTGCCCACCTCAACGAGTAATACATTAGCTTTCTCAGTTAGGTTCTGTTGGAATAAAAGTTGGTGTAAATTGATGATGGGAATAGAGGTTCCCCATATCTCGATAGTACTGAGAGGTTTTTCTTCTTCCTGTTGTACTTTGACATTCTTGACAATATTCACCAGCTGATTGGATTTTATTCCCAACATTTGATTTTTTACCTTAAATATCAAATATTTTGTCATTCTCATAGGGCTATGTTTTGAATTATATTCAAATTTAACGCTCTTACCGTATCTATACTTAATTCTCTAACTGAGAAAAATTAGGAATAAGAATGAAAAAAATCATGAAAATAGGATTAGCTAAATCACTATCATGGCAATTATTCGTATAAATCCCTGATTGGTAGGCAGATATTAAATAGGTTGGAATGAGTGTTTTTAAGGTTTTATATTTTTTGCATATGCGAATAATTAGCAGGTAACGAATTGTTTTTTAGCTGCTTAATAACAAGTTTGATTTTTATCGAAAATTAACGCAAGGAATACCTTTGTGTCAATTTTACAATTATTTTTTTGTAATATTGCAAACTAATGATGAATTTTTTGAAGAAATTTTATTACTTTTTTCTATAAATGTCGTAAAAACACATATACGCATAAAGCGACAAATAGCATAAATTAAAAGCAATTCCTATGAAATGGAAAAATTTACGGATAGGTTATAAGATAGGTATAGCAGTGGGTATAATGATTTTACTGGCTGCTATCATTGGGGGCGCCTCTGTTCTCACGATGTTGAAAATTCAGCGCGAAGCAGTTAATCTTACCCAAAGGTACATACCTACCATTAACGAAACTTTCTACATGGACAAATACTGGCACGAAGTGATACAGTTATTGCAGGCCTACGACAATAGTGGCGATCCTTATTATATCGATCGGGTAAAAAATAAGCTGGAAAAATTTAATGCATCCCTCGATGCGTTAATACGTTTGTCGTCGTCGAATAAGCAAATGACCAACGTATTGCATGAATATCAGAAAATCAAGCAGGATGTTCAGGCTTTTTCCACCGACCTTGAACAATATGAGGCGTTGGTGAAAGAAAATACGAAGTCGCTGGAAAATGTAAAGCAGGGATACGCATTGCTCAATAGGTACAATGAGGAGGTATACCGGGGTCGCAATGGTCGTTTTAATGAATTACTCAATCGTGCCCACGATATATCGGCTACCGTGTTTTATGCAGTTTATGCTCGTATGCCTGCCGATATCATAAAGTCGCAGGCTAAATTCGAAAATTTTCGAACATTTGTAAATAACTATCGTCGACAGGAACGGTTGGCCAAAGAGCTGGATACTTCATTGGCGGCTTTCTCCGAAGCTGTAGTTTCGTTGGGTACAAAGTATCCACAGGCCAAGCGTATGGAGCTATCCAATTTTGAAAAGTATTCCAATATTTTATGGAATATACGTGGAATTTCCGATGTGGGTGTCGATCAGGTCAAAGAAATGGGCGAATCTACCTATTCGGTGATTCAAAAAAGCAGAATGTTTCTTTTGCTCGAGGTTATAGCCATCATTCTGGTAGGTAGCATTCTGGGTTACCTAATCACGATATCTATTGTAGTTCCTATTGAAAGGGGAATACAGCTTGCGCATCGGATGGCAGAGGGGGATCTTACCCAGGTGATTGAGGTACAGCGTGAGGATGAAGTAGGTATTCTTACCAATGCGCTTAATAGGCTGAATGAACAGTTACGGTCGATTATCTCTGAGATTGCGAAGAATGCCGACGACATAGCCGAAACGAGTATCGTACTCTCTACCAGCGCGTCCGAGATTGCAGAGGGCGCTCGTCAACAGGCTTCAGCTACCGAAGAAATTTCTGCATCGGTCGAAGAAATGCATGCCAATATTCAGCAAACCAGTGAAAATGCTAAACAAACCGAGATTATTTCGAACAAAACCGTGATTGAGGTAAATAAAAATAAGGAATCTTTCCAGGTGGCTTCACAATCGCTTAAGCAAATTGCTGAGAAGGTCAATATTATTGATGAAATTGCCTTCCAGACTAATATCCTTGCGCTGAATGCTGCTGTTGAGGCTGCGCGCGCAGGAGAACACGGTAAAGGGTTTGCTGTGGTAGCTGGTGAGGTACGTAAGCTGGCCGAAAAAAGTAAAACCGCTGCTGGGGATATCAACAGCGTATCGAAATCGACCCTTACCCTATCGCTCAACGCTGAGAGAGAACTTCAACAGCTTGCCCCCGAAATTGAAAAAACCTCAAATCTGGTGCGTGAAATTGCTGCCGCTAGCCTTGAGCAGTCGAGCGGTATTGAGCAAATCAATAATGCTATGCAACAGTTGAATGTAGTCGTTCAGTCGAACGCACAACGTTCCGAGGAAATGAATACCCATTCAATGAAACTTGCCGATCAGGCAGAAAGGTTACGTAAACTGGTGGATATTTTTAAAGTCTAAAGAGCCTACCGATGCTTAATATAAAAAAAAGCCCCATGATCGTGGGGCTTTTTTTATTGATAAATACACATTGGTGTGTTACCAGTTGGTTTTAAAACGCTGATTATATATTTTGTAAGTTAGCAGTTCGCCTGTTACGCTACGATACTGTATGGATCCAGAAAGTATATTTTTCGTCGAAGCGCTACATATTTTTTTATCAAGGGGTTGAGCAATAGTAAAAGTGATGTTGTGTTCACCTTTGCCTTTTACATCGTATTTTAACCCTTCCACAATTACGGGCGGATAATTATCCCAGTTCAGGGTAATTTTTTCGATGGTAAGCGGACTATTGTATTTCGAGTATATTACCATTGAACACTGTACCGGCGAAACGGGATCGGCATTTGTATTGGTGGTGGTAAACACAATATCGTCACGAACCAGTATCTCGGCCTTATTGGCATTAATATCAAACGAAAAATCCTTTCGGATCGATGTGCTCACGGGATAAACAACAGTAATCACATTGGATGGGTCGTCATAACAACCCGAATAGTTGTATCGTATAATCCATTCACTGCCTTCATTTCGTGTTTCTGTAATTTTTGCACAATTCGAAGTTACGCGTGGATTGCTTGCTGTGGTTATCGTTCGGTCGTTGTAACGAAGGGTATATTTTATTTCCCCCAGTTTTTCCTCAAGTGGGTAAATGGTAATCGAACGCAGCATTTCGTTTAACTTGTTGATATTGATTTCGGCTTTTTGTTTGCGCGTGTCGATAAAAGCTTTTGAAAGCGCCTGTAGCGAGCGCATATATTCGGTAATTTGTTCAATACTGGTAATATAGGGGATGCTGTCGATAATGGTATTCATTTCCTCAGTGAGCTGTTTGTCGGCCATCTCAAAATCCAATACCAGTTTGGCCAGTTCGCGTTCGCTGAAGGGATACTTGATATGGTAATAATATTTTATTTTCCCATCTTCCGAAACTTTTTCCCAGTAGTATTCTTCAGCTTTGTTCAGCGAAATTCCCTTTACAAAGCCAATATCTGCGGCTTTGGTTTTTGTAAAAGTTTCATAATTTTCGATGAAGTTGGTTACCCCATTGACCGATTTTTCGCCTCGGTAATATTCACTGCTGGTCTGGATATTTTCGGCTATGGATGAAATAATACGTTCTTTGATTCGCAGCAGGGCGTTTGATTGAGCGCTCTCCGCTGTTTCACCCGATGCACTCACAATGATGTAGTCTTTTACAATCCCATTAACCCATTCGGGCGGTTTTCGTGCACTCTTTTCCAAAACTTTAACCTTTTGACTAATACCCGACAAACACAGCGACGTACCAAGGATGAGGAAAAGTAATTTTTTCATAATTCTGGTTTTATTGGTTATTAACTTCTAATACTTTTTTATCTGTTAAGTCCAATTTTTAAAGTTATACTTTTTTTGCTAATTATCAAAACTTTGGTTTATTAGGGCACTGACGAAGTTAAATAGGTTTGCTCTAAAGTCATCAAAAAATTTTGCGACAGTATAATATTTACGGTATTCAATAGTTTTTGCGGTATAAAAATATATTTCACCGCAGCAAATATGGATAATTTACGGAGAGGAATTTATAAGTTTTGTAAAGATTTGGAATGAAATGCCTATTTATGCAATTTACCGCGGTAGTATGAGAAGTAAACGCCGATCAGGCAAATTAAAGAGAACAGTAAAAAGCTGTGTCGGGTTACACTTAGGAACTGAAGGGGAGGTGCCAGGTCAATGGCTTTATTTCCAATAATCAACGCAAAAAAGATAGTAATGAGCGTCATGCTGGTTATCTGACCAACCACACGCATGGTAGAGGCTGTTGCCGATGCTACTCCGTAATAAGTTTTATCAACCGAACTCATGATGGTATTCATGTTGGGCGATGAGAACATGGCGAAGCCGATACCAAGCCATGCAAGGATGAGGAGTATCGAAGTAGTTGGAAACGTGGCAGAGAGGAATGAAAGCATAAACAGTCCACTGCTGCATATAAGCATGCCAATTGAGGCGAGCAGATGAGGTTGTATTTTATCGGAGAGTCGTCCAGCAATGGGTGAAAAAACAGCCATGATAAGGGGCTGGGTTATCAGTATAGCCCCAGCATCTCGTGGTGAGAGACCCTTAATTTTTTGAAGGTATAGACTTAAAATGAATACTATCGAATAGGTTGCGCTGTAATTAATCAAAGCTGCAAGATTGGAGTATGCAAACAACCGGTTTTTTGTAAACAGTTGCGTATTCAGCATTGGGGATGCCGAACGATTTTCGATACGCCAGAATAAAATCAATGTCGAAAGTCCTGCTGCCATCATCAGCCAGCCAGCGGTATGCGGTATCTTTGACGAACCGTATACCAGCAGGATAAGCCCTGTCATATATATTATACTCTCGAGGTAGCTAAATTTTTCGCGATTAACAGGATGATGCTTTTCGGTATCTTTCAGTATGCGGATAGCTAAAAAGGCAATGATAATCCCAATGACTGTAGAAAGATAAAAGAGCATCCGCCAGCCGACATATTGTGTAATGATACCTCCTACAAAAGGACCTGTGGCCAGTCCCAGATATACCCCCGAAATGGAAATGCCCAATACTCTACCCCTGTATTGAGTAGGGAAAGCCGATACCAGAATAGCAGTGCCTGTTGCATTGGTAAAAGCAGCCCCGATACCTTGAATGAACCTAAAAACAATAAACCAGAAGCCACTCTGCACCCATCCACAGGCCAGCGAGCCAAGGGTGAATAGGACGATTCCTATTTTGTATGTTTTAAAAATGCCATAAATATCGGCCCAACGCCCAATGGGAAGTAATAATATGGCTGTTGCCAGCAAAAAGGAGGTTACAGTCCAGCTTAGCTCTATTGCGGTTAAGTTAAATTCTTGCTCAATGCGAGGAAGAGCAATGTTGACTGAAGATATGAGAAATGTGCCCATAAATGCAGCTACACTTGCAATGCTTATGAGTGCTACTTGCTGCCTTGTAAATGCCATGTTTAAATGTTTTTTATCGTACTTGAATTTTCTGGTTTTGATAAAGACACCCTACAGCAAAAATTGTTCAAAAAAAGAAGCTCAATGAAGCTATTTATATTTAGCATTCATTGAGCCTTCAACATAGTTTTGTATTGTCAGGGACTATTTATTGTCCGACATAACGTGAATAATAGGTTTGAAACACTTGTTCGAGCTTTTGCGATCGTTGCGTATTACCATATTGTTGTTCGATCATAGCCAATTGTTGTAAAATGCGCAGGTTGACCCGTATATCATAATCCATCAGGTCGCGCTGATCGGGTTTAAACTGGAAAATGTAACGTAGCTCCGATGTGGCTATTTCTTCCAGTCGTTTACCAATACGTTGTGCTTCTTCGGGCTGATTCAGCCGGTAGTAAATGTCGACAAAGGGTAAAACAAAGTAATTAAACGGAACACAATTATCGGGCATCACCTCCATGGCTTTGTTTACTACCTGTCGGGCCGAGTCGAGTTTATTCTGTTGAATCAATGCATCGGCCAATTTTGCAAACATATTGCGCATGTTGGAAAGCATACGCAGATTGTTTTCATCGAGGTACACCTTCGGATTGTTAATTCCTCCCCAGCGGAACTTAAACATCAGATTGTTGTACGTGGTGTCGACATTGATATTTTGTATATCCCCCATCGGTGCTTCTTGATAAATGGGAACCACTTTATAGGTGAGTCCATTAATTTGCATATAATTGTCGAGGTTGAGATAGTTGTCTCGTGAGACGGTTACTGCAAAATAAATAGGCCGTTTCCAGTTATTATGTGCAATCAAATCGAGTACCAGCAGCCCTGCTTTGGTAATGTACGATTGGTTGATTGTCCAGCGCATCTGGGTTACTACTCGTTTTCTTTCATTGGGTGCCACATATCCGTTGGCAAATACGGCGGCGGTATCAACGTCGAACTTAAACATTTTGGTGGGGATGTAATCAATACGCTCGCTGTAGCCTGGGATGGTCTTGGTTTGAGGATTGTCGCTTGCGACAAATTCAAGTGCCTGTTTAAGGTCGGTATAATCTTTTATCCGATCAATTAGATAGATGATATCTCTTTTGCCCTGAAGCACATCTTCGCGGGTGAACGAGAAGGGTAGTGGGTCGGAGAGATATGCTTTTTGATGCATTTGCTCGAGATACCAGTCGGCACTCAAATAGCTTAGGTTAACCACCCTGACGTCGGTTCTTATGCCTTCCACTTCCTGGGCATACCATAGGGGGAAAGTGTCGTTATCACCATTGGTAAAGATGATACCATTACGTTCACAGGAGTTCAGGTAGTTAGCTGCAAAGTCTCTCGCAGTATAGCGATTCGATCGGTCGTGGTCGTCCCAATTTTCCTTAGCCATTAGTCCTGGGACAAAGATCAGGCACACTGCAGTAGTGACAAATGCGCTTAAAGTATTGTTTTTTAATATTTTGCTTAGCCACTCGATGATAAGCAGTACCCCTAAGCCAATCCATATAGCATAAGCATAGAACGAACCCGCATAGGCGTAATCTCGTTCCCTTGGCTGATAAGGGGTTTGGTTAAGATAGAGCACAATGGCTATACCGGTAAAGAAGAACAATAGCATCACTACCGAAAAGTCCTTTTTGTGCTTTTTATAATGGTAATACAAGCCCAGAAGTCCAAGCAAAAAGGGCAGCATGTAATAGCAGTTATGGCCTTTATTTTTGGCTATACTATCGGGAAGGTTGTCTTGCGGTCCCAGCCTTAGTTCGTCTATGAATTTAATGCCAGAAATCCAGTTCCCCTTGTTAGGTTCTCCAAATCCTTGAATATCGTTCTGACGACCCGAAAAGTTCCACATGAAATAGCGGAAGTACATGTGAACGATTTGATAACGCCAGAAGAATCGGAGGTTTTCACCAAAGGTGGGCTTATAAACAGTGGTAGGTTCGCCGCGGTTGTTTTGCACCTGAATAGGTACACCCTTAACTTTTCCCCAGTACTGGTAAGCCTTTACATGGTCGGGGTCGGGGCTGTACATGCGGGGAAAGAACATCATGAAGCGTTCGTCGTACTTGTATTCAACCTTGCGATTTGTTATTTCATAGCGGCCATTCATGGGTGTATAGGTGGGTTTCCCATTCTCCTCCATCCCAATGGCCGGTGCATTATAAGTGGGACCGTAAATAAGGGGTCGGTCACCGTATTGCTCACGGTTGAGGTACGATAGGAGAGCAAACATGTTGTCGGGGTCGTTCTCATCCAGCGGTGGATTGGCCGACGAACGAATAACTATCATGGCTACTGATGAGTATCCTATGAGAATGACAACCAACATGGTTAGGGCAGTATGCCAGGTAACCTTATTATTTTTGAAGGTATAGAGGAGTCCCCATACAATAAGCCCAATCAAGAGGATTAAATAAAATATTACCCCTGAAGCATAAGGGAGTCCAAACCCATTTACAAACAGGAGTTCAAATTTCGAAGCTATCAGCACTAGTCCCTGAATAATTCCATACATGACGAGTGCAAGTAGTAGTATGGATACTATTGAAGTAACAATAATACCTTTTGGGGTAACTTTATATTTTCGGAAATAATAGACGAAAACCAGGGCAGGTATTGTAAGCAGATTCAACAAGTGGACCCCAATAGAAAGTCCCATAAGGTAAGCTATAAGGATAAGCCAACGGTTGGCGTGGGGTTCGTCAGCCCGATCCTCCCATTTCAAAATTGCCCAGAATACCAGTGCCGTGAATAGGGAAGAGGAAGCGTATACTTCAGCTTCGACGGCCGAAAACCAGAAAGTATCGGAAAATGTGTAAGCCAGTGCTCCTACTAGGCCAGCACCGATGATGGCCATATTTTTCGAAAAGCTGTATTCATCGTTTTGTATAACAATTTTACGAGCCAGGTGTGTAATGGTCCAGAAAAGAAAAAGGATGGTAAAACCACTGGCCAGTGCCGACATGGCGTTCATCCATATTGCAACATGTTCGACATTACCTCCGGCAAATAAAGTAAAAAAACGCCCCATGATCATAAACAAAGCTGCTCCTGGAGGATGGCCTACCTCTAACTTAAAAGCCGTAGAGATGAATTCGCTACAATCCCAGAAACTTGCTGTAGGCTCCATGGTTAGCAAGTAGGTAAGGCTGGCTATTGCAAAACTTACCCAGCCGAAAATGCTGTTGAGTAACTTGAATTGACGTTTTAATTCCATATAGGTATTTTTTGGAAATTATTTTTTATGACACCCAAAGTAAAGTAAAATTTGCCAAACTCATAAAACTTCTGTGCATATTTTTATTTTTTAACGAAAAAGAGCAAATCAATGAATGGCATGAAATGTGTGAATGAAACTTTTAAAGGGTCATTTCTGAAAATTTTACACGGAGGGGGGATTTTGGTGTTGAATATTTTTTCATTAGGCAACAAAATATTTTCGGTATTGCGAAAGTTTTGGTATCTTTATAAAGCTAAATGTGGGGAGAATGAATTTTTTGGCGCATCTGTATCTTTCTGGTGCAAACGATGAAATACGTTTGGGAAATTTTATTGGCGATTATGTTAAGGGAAATGAATACACGAAATATCCCCCGGGTGTAAGAAATGGGATAATACTCCATCGGCAAATAGACAATTTTACCGACAATCATCCGATAGTTAGGCAACATAAAGCTTTGTTTTATCAGAAATATCACAAGTATTCGGGTATAGTTACGGATATTCTATACGATCATTACCTTTCTACTCAATGGAATCGTTTTTCGGACGAACCGTTGGCTGAGTATATTGATGCGATGTACCGATGGATAGAGGAAAATGTGAATAACTTACCTCCTGCAATGCAAAAAATTATCCCTTCTTTGGTCAAAAACCAATGGTTGCGTGCCTATGTTACGCTTGAAGGGATTGAAAGTGTACTTATTGGGATGAGTAAAGGAACCTCATTGCCTGCTGAACATGAGTTCGCTCTTTTTATTATCCGAAAGCACTATGAGGAACTTCGACATGCATTTCTGCATTATTTCGAAGAACTTATTTTATTCGTCAATACAACGCTTTCGGGGATGGAGCGCCATGCGTCTTAGTTGCCCATTTCAGAAATAAACTTGATGCGCATCAGGCGAATTTCTTCTTCGGTATAACTGTCGGGACCAAGTTCTTCCATCGCCTCCTCAATTGATTCTGTTTCGGCTTCGCGGAAATAGTCGTAAATTTCTTGCTGCTGGTCCTCATCCAGAATTTCATCGATATAATAGTCGAGATTCAGGCGTGTGCCACTATTGACAATGGCTTCGATTTCTGTCAATAGCTCATCCATGCTTATATTTTTGGCTTCGGCAATATCTTCGAGAGACATTTTTCGGTCGATACTCTGGATGATGAATACTTTTAACCCCGATTTGTTAACAACCGATTTAACAACCATGTCCTGTGGACGGATTATTTCTTTCTCCTCCACATAGGCCTTAATTACTTCAATGAATTCTTTGCCATATTTTTGAGCTTTGCCAGCACCTACCCCCACAATGTTTTGCAATTCTTCCATAGTAATAGGATATTGAATAGCCATATCCTCGAGCGATGGATCCTGGAAAATTACAAAAGGAGGAAGGTTTTTTTGCTTGGCTATTTTTTTGCGCAAGTCTTTCAGGATGTGCAACAATTCTTCGTCCACTGTCGTGGTTTTCATGGGTACTACCCCTGTTTCTTCTTCCGACTCTACATCATAGTCATGATCCTCAGTGAGCATGAGCGGTTCGGGATTATCCAGGTATTGATATCCCGCAGGGGTAACTTTTAATAACCCATAATTCTCAATTTCTTTGGCGATGAGTTGATGTACCAGCATTTGCCGGATTACCGCATTCCAGAACTTGACATCTCGTTCACTACCTTTGCCAAAGATTTCAAGCTTATGGTGCTTATAGGATTTGATGGAAGAAGTAATATTGCCGGCAAGAATGTTGGCGATGTGTTCGGCTTTGAACTTTTCTTTGACTTCGAGAATACATTCGAGAACCATAAGGATATATTCCTGGCCATCGAACTGGGTTTTGGGATTTTTACAGTTGTCACAGGCTTCACAGTTTTCGGGCTCGTAGGTTTCGCCGAAATAATTCAACAGGAATTTGCGTCGGCACATCGACGTTTCAGCATAGGCAACGGTTTCCTGCAGCAATTGTTTGCCAATTTCTTGCTCTGCAATTGGTTTGCCTTGCATAAATTTTTCGAGCTTCTGGATATCCTGATAACGGTAAAAGGTAAGGCAGTAACCTTCCCCTCCGTCGCGCCCTGCACGACCAGTTTCCTGGTAATATCCTTCGAGACTTTTGGGGATGTCGTAGTGAATTACAAAGCGTACATCGGGTTTGTCTATTCCCATCCCAAAAGCGATGGTAGCTACGATAACATCGGCCTCCTCCATCAGAAATTTATCCTGATTGAGTGCCCGGGTAGCTGCATCAAGCCCTGCATGGTATGGTAACGCCCTGATACCGTTCACCTGTAAAAGTTCGGTGAGCTCTTCTACTTTTTTGCGGCTCAGGCAATATATAATCCCCGATTTGCCAGGATTACTCTTTATATATTTGATGATTTGTTTGGTTGCATCAATTTTGGGTCTAACTTCATAGAATAGGTTGGGTCGGTTAAAAGACGATTTGAAAACCTGAGCATCCATCATTTCCAGATTCTTCTG
This sequence comes from Bacteroidota bacterium, assembly GCA_029550865.1. Lineage (GTDB taxonomy): Bacteria > Bacteroidota > Bacteroidia > Bacteroidales > DTGW01 > JAKPGM01. The sequence goes on from JAKPGM010000074.1 coordinate 45,369, forward strand.
GATATCGTTTTGTACCTTTGGTGTGGCGGTAGCCGTTAAGGCAATGATGGGCGCTGGACCTATTTGATTGATGATGGGGCGAATACGGCGATACTCAGGCCTAAAATCATGCCCCCATTCCGAAATACAGTGCGCTTCATCTACAGCATAAAACGATACTTTGATTTGCTTGAGAAATTGAATGTTTTCCTCTTTGGTTAAGGATTCTGGGGCAACATATAGAAGTTTTGTTTTTCCGCTTAAAATATCTTCTTTTACACGATTGATTTGCGTTTTATTTAGCGATGAGTTGAGAAAATGGGCTACCCCTTCCTCTTCACTGAAGCCACGCATGGCATCCACCTGGTTCTTCATCAATGCAATCAGGGGGGATATGACAATGGCAGTACCCTCCATGATTAAGGCTGGCAGCTGATAGCACAACGATTTACCCCCGCCGGTGGGCATAAGCACAAAAGTGTCGTTGCCTGCCAGTACATTCTTGATAATAGCTTCCTGATTTCCTTTAAAACTCGAAAAACCAAAAAACTTTTTCAAATACTCATGAAGTGCCCCTTCGTCAATTGTATTGGTCATCTTAACCTCTCCCATTTCCTACTTTTTATCTTTTTAAACGTTACAGATAATCAGTTTTGTATTTTTAAGTTAAAGTTACAAACTTTCGCAGGAAGTGAAGATATTTTTTTGATGATTTTCATCAATTTGTACCCAAATTAAGCATTTAAAGCTATGAACAGGTAGTCTCTTGTGGATCTTGTCATGCCCAAAAGTCAACTATATTATGAAAATTCAGATGATACAATTGACACTCAGCAAGACATAGGTCCCTGTTCGTCACTTTTATTGAAGAAATTATTGGGTATGAAATTGAACACTTACAAAATTTGTACCACGATTTATTTCACCACTCTAATAACGGTAATGTATCATGAATTGATGAAGAGGCGGATGCCTTGCTTCATCGCGTATGGGATGGTTAACTCATTACCGTTTCAGTTGGCACTCTCCATCACAATCTCCCCAATAAGAGTTGCCGAAGTGCAGTCTTTGATGCGCACTTGTACATAATGACCGGGACTAAAATTATGTTTGGGAAATACTACAACCTTGTTCTGCGAGGTGCGGCCAAACAGTTCATTGGCCGACTTTTTGGATACCCCTTCAACGAGCACCTCGAACGTTTTTCCAATATCTTGCCGTTTGCTCTTCTCCGACAATTTATTTTGAAGTTCTATGATTTCATTGAGGCGACGGGTTTTTACCTCATCGGGAACATTGTCTTTCAGTTCAAGTTGGGCTTTGGTTCCTGGACGCTCGGAGTATTTGAACATAAAGGCAAAGTCGTAACCAACTTCCTCCATCAGGGATAAGGTTTGCTGATGATCTTCCTCGGTTTCGTCGCAAAAGCCAGCAATAATGTCGGTAGAAATGGCACAGTCGGGAATAATATTTTTGATAGCCTGAATGCGATTGAGATACCATTCACGGGTATAACGTCGATTCATCAACTGCAGAATCCGGTTGCTGCCACTTTGTACGGGCAGATGGATGTGTTTACAGATGTTGGGATATTTTGCCATCACAAAAAGAAGTTCGTCGCTCAGGTCTTTAGGGTGCGAGGTAGAGTAACGAATTCGAACGTGAGGGTCGATAAGGGCTACTAGTTCGAGTAGCCGGGCAAAATTAATGGCCGGCTGACCAGGTTGTTGCCAGAAGTAGGAATTTACATTCTGCCCCAGCAACGTTATTTCTTTGTATCCTGCGTCGATGATTTCACGGGCTTCACGGACGATGGATTCGGGATTACGGCTTCGTTCCACGCCACGCGTAAAGGGCACCACACAGTATGAGCACATATGATCGCATCCACGCATGATGGATATAAATGCCGAGACACGATTTTCGTCGAGACGTACGGGGCTGATGTCGGCGTAGGTTTCCTCCTGCGAAAGCAAAACATTGGCAGCTTTTACCCCACTTTCAACCTGCGAAAGTAAAAGGGGTAAGCTGCGATAGGCATCAGGGCCGGCTACCAGGTCAACCGCTTTTTCCTGTTCCAGCAATCTTTCCTTCATCCGTTCTGCCATACATCCCAATACCCCAATGCGCAGGTTCGGTTTTTTCTTTTTTAAGGAACGAAAATATTCCAACCGATGAACAACCTTAGTTTCGGCATTTTCACGTATGGAACAGGTATTGACAAAGATTACATCGGCCTGTTCAAGGTTTTCGGTAAGTTCATACCCTTCCTTCTGCATGATGGCGGCAACGACTTCGCTGTCGTTGACGTTCATCTGACAGCCATACGTTTCAATATAAAGCCGTGGCTTGTTATGGTCGATAACCTGTTTGTTTACGGTCAGTGCTTGCGGATTTACGGTCATTTTCCTTTGAAATTTACAAATGAATTACTTCACCATAGGCCTGTGCGGCTGCTTCCATAATTGCCTCACTCATGGTTGGATGAGGATGTATGGACTTTATCAATTCATGCCCGGTGGTTTCCAGATTTCTGGCAACAACCAATTCAGCAATCATTTCGGTAACATTATAACCAATCAGGTGTGCCCCCAGAAGCTCACTATATTTAGCGTCGAAAATGAGCTTTACAAAACCATCCTTATGTCCAGCGGCACTTGCTTTACCCGATGCAGTGTAAGGGAACTTGCCAACCTTAATTTCCAGTCCTTTTTCCTTAGCCTCTTTTTCGGTCATTCCCACCGAGGCAACTTCGGGCATGGTATAAACACAGCCCGGGATATTCTGGTAATTGATTGGTTCGGGATTCAGACCAGCAATTTTTTCAACGCAAACAATCCCTTCGGCCGATGCCACATGAGCCAATGCCGGGCCTGGCACTATATCGCCAATGGCATAAATGCCTTCAACATTGGTACGATAGTATGCATCTACCAATACTTTGCCTTTGTCGGTTTTAACACCAAGCTCTTCCAGTCCAATGTTTTCAATATTCGCTGTTATCCCTACTGCAGAAAGCACTATTTCGGCCTCTTTTTGAATTTCACCACTGGCTGTCTTAATTTTTACCTTGCATACATCTTTTTCGACGGTTACTGATTCAACAGACGAACTGGTATAAATTTCCATCCCTTCCTTCTTGAACGATCGTTCCAGTTGTTTCGATACTTCTTCATCCTCGAGGGGAAGTATGTTGGGCATATATTCAACCAGCGTAACTTTGGTACCCAGGGTATTATAGAACCAGGCAAATTCACTACCTATTGCCCCCGAACCTACTACTATCATCGAAGCAGGCAACTTGGGTAAGGTAAGCGCTTCGCGGTATCCAATAATTTTCTTTCCATCCTGTTTGAGCTGTGGAAGTTCACGGGAACGTGCACCAGTGGCCAGAATAATATGGTCGGCTTGATATTCTGACTTTTTCCCTGTCCCGTCGGTTACTTCTACAACGCCTTTTTGTTTAAGCTTTCCAAAGCCTGTTATGATATCGATTTTGTTTTTTTTCATCAAAAACTGTACGCCCTTGCTCATGCCTTCGGCGACTGCACGACTACGTTTTACCATGGCTTCGAGATCGGGACGCACTTCGCCGCTAATTGTTACCCCAAACTGACTGGCTTCTCTGGTATATTGATATACCTGAGCGCTTTTAAGTAAAGCCTTTGTGGGGATGCAACCCCAGTTAAGGCAAATACCGCCCAATTCACTTTTTTCTACAATGGCTACTTTCTTGCCAAGCTGAGCTGCTCGAATCGCAGCTACATATCCGCCTGGACCACTTCCTACAATGATGATGTCGTATTTCATTCGAATATAATTTTAAATTTTTTCTAAATGATCGGATGGAACTTGCATGTTATCAGTTGTCTATACATACATGCTCGTTTCATCGTAAATTAACATATCTATAAACGCTCTTAATTTTTATCCATGAGCATTTGTATTTAAAGCCTTGTAAAAGAACCATATCTAAATTTTCCTTTGCAAAGATATATGATATTTACCAACAACGGGGAATAGAAAATGTTTAAACCAGTATCACATTGGGGAAAAGAAAAGGGAAGAAGCGGTATAGCTGTGCGTAAAATTTTGAGGAAACTCAGTAAAAAGCCATACTTTTGTAAAAAAAATCCATGGCCGATGTAATACGTCTTTTACCCGATTCACTTGCCAATCAGATAGCTGCTGGCGAAGTTGTACAACGTCCTGCTTCGGTGGTAAAGGAATTGATTGAGAATGCGATAGATGCTGGGGCAACGCGCATTGCTGTGGTGTTAGTTGATTCGGGGCGTACGCTCATTCAGGTTATCGATAATGGCGTTGGCATGAGCGAGACCGATGCCCGCATGGCTTTTGAACGACATGCCACCTCTAAAATTTCAAAGCCCGACGATTTATTTTCTATTACTACCATGGGGTTTAGGGGTGAAGCGCTGGCTTCCATTGCGGCTGTGGCGGAAGTGATTCTTCAAACCCGTCGTGCTGTGGATGAAGTTGGCGTTGAGATACAAATTCGTGCCTCAGAAGTGGTGGCGCAGGAGTATGTTGCGTGCCCGCAGGGGGCAAATTTCTCTGTTAAAAATCTATTTTACAACGTTCCTGCCCGCCGTAAGTTTCTTAAATCCGATGCCTATGAACTTCGCCTTTCCATACTCGAGGTACAAAAAATAGCGCTTGCGTTTCCGACAATTGAGATTAGTTTTACCCATAATGGTAATGAACTTTTCCACTATTATCCAGCAGGGAATATACGCCAGCGTATCATACAGGTTCTGGGTAAATCGGCTGCATCGTCGCTTATAGAAATAAAAAGCGATACTATTCTGGCTCGTATTCTGGGATATGTCGGCAAGCCCGAGGCTGCTAAAAAATCCCAAAACGACCAGTATTTTTTTGTTAATCGCCGCTATATGCGTCATAGTTTATTTCACAAGGCGGTAATGCAGGCATACGAAAAAGTGTTGGCACCTGGTTTTCAACCTTCATACCTTATATTTTTTGAGGTAGATCCGCAGAAAATCGATGTAAACATTCATCCTACCAAAACCGAAATTAAGTTTGAAGATGAGCAGGCATTGTGGCAGATACTCAATGCCGCTGTGCGCGAATCGTTGGGAAAATTTAATGTTGTACCTTCGCTCGATTTTGAAACAGAAATGGCTATTCCTATCCCTGTTCCCTCTAAAAACGAACCGGTAAAAATTCCGACCATTAACATCAACCCCGAATACAATCCTTTTGAAAAAGGATCGGAAAAAGACTCTTTTCCAAGATCTTCCGAGGATATTCTCGTTAAACAAAATTTACCTTACTGGGAGACGTTACTTTCAGGATTTGAAAACGAACCCAGGCAAGCTACCGCTTTTCCTTCCGAACAACAGGAGGATGCTATAGGTGTTCATCGTAAGTTTGTTCAAATAAAAGGCAAATATATTGTTATTCCTTCGAAATCGGGATTTATGCTGATTGACCAGCGAAGGGCACATGAGCGCATTTTGTTTGAGCAATTTTTGTCGATTTACAAGGGTAGCCATCAGCCTACCCAGCGGCAGTTGTTTCCCCAGACCATTGCTCTATCGGCCAACGATTATATGCTGGTGGAGAGTTATGTTGATGTTCTTCGGCAGGCAGGCTTTGAGATTCGTTGTATCGAGGATTATCAAATAGAGGTGTATGGTTGTCCTTCATTTCTCGATAATAGCGACATAAAGCAGGTTGTTGAGCAGATAATCGCTAGTCTTCATGTACCTACTTCGGAAGCATTGGAAGTATACATTGCGGGAATACTTAGCAAATCATCTGCAATCCCTTATGGGAAAATATTATCGGATGCCGAGATGGAACATCTTATCGACCGCCTGTTTGCCTGTTCAAACCATCGTTATACCCCCGACGGAAAGGCAATTATAACGCTGTTTACCCTCGAGGAAATTGAGAAACGCTTTGGATGAACGAGCATGTAAGGCAGTGTTCAATCGGGTATGTAAATAATTTCTCATAGCTTCTTGATTTGTGCACAAAGCATTTACATGTCAGTGCTATCCGAACTTTAAGAAATATTTTAATTTTTTTCCGATGGTGTATTCTTAAGGTGCTGTTTGCCAATAAAAAAGTAACGCATTCGGTGCACATCATTTTTTAAATTTTAAGTGCAAATGGATTTGAGTTTTGGGTAGAATAGGATAAAAAAATTTTGCAAAATCTACTGTTTACATATAACTTTGATAATTGTTATTGAAAAACATGGGCATGCAACAGGGGAGTATTCGTTTTTCGTGGGGTAAAAGTGGGTTGTTACCTCAAGAAGAAAAGCTGGCTGTTGAGAGCAAATTCAGGAAGCTAAGGATAGGCATTCCTCGAGACAATGAGCAGTTAGAGACTCGTGTTCCACTAACGCCAGAAGCGGTAGAAATATTGGTCAACGAGGGGCACGATGTACTCATTGAGACCGGTGCCGGAAAAGCAGCAAATTACCTGGATAAGGATTATAGCGAGCGCGGAGGCTTTGTTGTACAGGATAAAACTGCTATTTTTCAATGCGACATTGTACTTAAGGTTGCACCCATTACGCTGGAGGAGATGGAAAGCCTTCACGGACAGCAAACTATTATTTCTTCTTTGTTGCTCAGTACCCAAACTACTGCGTATTTTCAGAAACTCATTGAAAAGAAAGCAACTGCAATAGCTTTTGAATACATCCAGGATGATAGTGGGAGTTTTCCAGTGGTACGGTCGATGAATGCGATCTCGGGTTCAACGGCTGTACTCATAGCTGCCGAATATTTAAGTAATGCACATGGTGGGAAAGGGGTTTTGCTTGGAGGAATTGCCGGTATTACGCCTGCCGAGGTGGTAGTTCTTGGAGCTAATACCGCTACCGAATATATCATTCGTGCAGCGCAGGGATTAGGTGCCGTTGTTAAAGTATTTGATAATAACATTAATGCGCTGATACAGTTACAGAATTTATTTGGTTTGCATTTGCAAACCTCGGTTTTTCATCCGCAGGTGTTGCTAAAAGCCTTAAAAAGTGCCGACGTGGTAATATGTGCCTGCAATAACCATGAAACGGATTTGCAATACCGTGTTACCGAGGACATGGTGTGTACGATGAAAAAGGGTGCGGTAATCATTGATATTGGTGTAGCTTATGGGAATGTGGTAGAAACCTCGGAATGCAGGACGTTGCAAAATCCTTCCTATGTAAAACATGGGGTAATTCACTACACGGTACCTAATTTACCCTCGCGGGTTCCCCGAACCGCATCCATAGCTTTGAGCAATATTTTGCTGCCCATACTTCTTAAAACCGGCCGCCGTGGTGGAATTACTACTTTACTCAAAGAGGATAAAGGGCTACGACACGGGGTTTACCTGTTAAATGGTATTCTCACCAATGCTCACATTGGTAAATTGTATGACCTGCCTTCCAGCGATATTGATTTACTGATGGCAGCTTTTTAAGTATAGCGTATACGCAATATTAGTTCACGGATTTTTCGTATTTGTGTAAATGAAAAAGAGTCGGACTTTCGCCCGACTCCTTTTGCCTAACCCTAAACCCTTATTAACCTAAACACCAATAAAACCTAAAACTTAATTAACCCTTAAATCAAACTATTATGAAATCCATTACAAAAATACCGTAATTATTAATATCTCAAAAAAAATATCGGCGATTTACATCAATACCTGGTGGTGATTTTCGTTACCATTAAGTACAAATGTTTTTTAACAAGCGATCGTACATATCTGCGACGCTTATGCCCATGGCTTTTAGCTGTTTGGGAATAATGCTGTGGGGGCTCATTCCGGGCACAGTGTTTACCTCGAGTAAATAAGCTTTACCATCGGCTATAATAAAATCGGTACGGGTAATGCCTTTGCACCCAAGTGCATGATAGAGTTTTTGTGTTGCCTTTCGTACCTGATCGGCCATTGTTTCGTCAATACGTGCAGGGGTAATTTCTTCCGATAAGCCGCTGGTGTATTTAGCTTCGTAGTCAAAGAAGTCGCGTTTCGAAACCACTTCGGTTATAGGAAAAATAAGGTCGCCTTCGGGTAGGGCTACCATCCCACAGGTTACCTCGGTTCCCTTTAAAAATTTTTCAATCAGCACTTCCTGGCTTTCCTGAAAAGCCTGCATAATGGCATCTTTTAGCTTAGTTACTTCGCTAACTTTCGATACCCCAAAACTTGAACCTGATTCGGCAGGTTTGACAAAGCAGGGAAGTCCTACCCGTTCGATGATAGCATGTGCATCGATAGGGTCGGTATGGCGTACCAATACCGATTCGGCAGTGTTGAGTCCGATCTGTTGGGCAAAAACTTTGCAAGCGTGCTTATTAAAGGTAACAGCAGCCGCCATAACGCCACAACAGGTGTAGGGAATGTTTAGCAAATCGAAGTAACCCTGTAACTTGCCATCCTCGCCGGGTGTGCCATGAATGGCCATTACCACTGCGTCGAAATGTAGGGTATTGCCCCCGAAACTAAAGCTAAAATCTGCGCGGTTGATAGGGACGGTTACCTCTGGGGTAAGATGTACCAGCCAACCTTTTGGGCTTATTTCTACCAGATAAACCTCATAACCGGCTTTTGCCACCTCGCTTACCAACAGCTGTCCGCTTTGTACCGAAATAGGATATTCCGATGAGTAGCCACCAGCTACCACAGCAACTTTCTTCATGCTTGAAGGAAATTTTTCTAAAATTTTACTTCCGGGGCTTTTTCTGCTCCTGTAGCCGCTTCGAAATAGGGCTTTTCGCGGAACCCAAATAGTCGGGCTACAATCACTTGCGGGAACTTCCGAATATATGCATTATAATCCCTTGTAAGGTCGTTGAATTTCATGCGCTCAACGGCAATACGGTTTTCGGTACCTTCAAGCTGAGCCTGTAATTCTAAAAAGTTTTGGTTGGCTTTTAGCTGAGGATATTGTTCCACCACAACCAGCAACCGCGACAGCGCACCTTTCAATTCATCCTGGGCTGCCTGAAATTTTTTTAATGAAGCCTCATCGAGTTTGTTGGGGTCGATGTTGATGGAAGTGGCTTTTGAACGGGCTTCGGTAACTTGAGTCAGGGTGCTCTTTTCAAATTCGGCATAACCTTTTACCGTGTTCACCAGGTTGGGTATCAAATCGGCCCGACGTTGATAAACGCTTTGTACCTGTGCCCATTGTGCGGCAATGGCTTCCTCTTTTTGTACCATCGTATTATATCCACAGCTACTGAGTAGGGGAACTATCCCAATCAGAAACAAAAAATTCCTAAATTTTTTCATGGTATAAGTTTTAAATAGTTTTGCTTACCCGATGTAGTCCTTTGCAAATATACTTTTAAATTACTTTTGTACCAATTTCGTTGCAAATGATAGGCCGAATTATTCAACCTACTGCAGATGGTTCGTTCACTGTTTACGATGAACGGGTAGGGGAGTGTTTTCATTCTATTCACGGGGCAGTTCAGGAGTCGTTACATGTTTTTATTCGGTCGGGTTTTGACTGGTGCCCAAAAAATACCGTCCGTATCCTGGAAATTGGATTTGGCACAGGTCTCAATGCCTACCTAACACTTCGAAGAGCTATCGAAACCAAAAAAGAGGTAGAATACGAGACAATAGAGTTATATCCATTGGATATTGAGCTGGTAAAGTCTTTTGCCCGTAGCATTGAGGACGAAGCCCTGTTGCTTCGACTGCATGAGGTTCCATGGGGTCTTAGACAACCAATAATGCCGGGGTTTTTACTTACCAAAATTCAAGCTGATGTTACATTAACTGATTTTTCAGGCATTTTTGATGTAGTGTATTTCGATGCTTTTTCACCGGAGAAACAGCCAGAGCTATGGACAGAGGAAATTTTTGATCGCCTTTATACAGTAATGTCCGATACCTCGGTTCTGGTTACCTATTGTGCAAAAGGGGAAATAAAACGACGACTTCGACGTGTAGGTTATACGGTGGAAGGGTTACCGGGGCCTCCGGGCAAGCGGGAAATTACCCGAGCCATTAAAATGCTTAAATAACGACTCCCAGCCCAAAAAAGCTCTTCTGGTCATCAATCTGGTGAAACGAAAAATCTATTTTATGCAGTGAGTCTTTTGCAATGTTTAGAAATCCCAGACCAGCGCTGCCTGTGGAGCCAATAATGCCCGAATTCAACGTTTTTTTGTAAACTTCGAGAAGCTCATCTCTATTCAAGCGATTGAGATAATTGAGATAATTTTTAAAATTCGGGACTTTAATATTCTCTATATAATTGCCAGCGTACACAAGGAAATGATTGTAGCGTCGACCCATGAGAAAGATACCCTCCCTGATGTTGTTCTCTACATAACCGTGCTTGCTGATATTTTGCAAGATTTCAATCAGGATGTGAACAAGTTTTTTCTTGTTTTTAGCCGATTCTTTCTGATAGCTCAGGTTGTCCTCAATCATTCGCAGGATAGAAATGATGGTATGGGAGGAAAAGTCGCCCTTGTGTATCAGGAAAATATTATCCTCGGCCATGATACGGTGGAAATCCTTGGCAATTTCGATAGGTATGGATTCACCGTCAACGGTAGCTGTGGGAGCGTGTAATTTTATCTGAAGATAAAAATATGAATGATCCTCGTCAACGCTTTCGAAATCATATTCGAGTTTTTGCCCCGATTTGCGTGCCATTTCTATGAGCCCAAGTCCAGCTCCTCCTCGATTGGTCCGTTGATTATTGGTCAATACCTCAAGATAAAGCTCTTTAAGCTCCTGCTGAGAAAGCTGATTGAGCATCTCGATTTTTTCTTTTAAATCAGGTATGTCTTTGTTGTGTATTAAATTGGCTGAAGAGATGTAATAAGAATTACCAATGTTACGAGTAACAAAGACACCTGCCGATTTTACCTCATGACTGAAATCGCCATGCCGAACGATATTCTGAAAACATTCGGCTAATAATAAGGAAACTTTTTTCCCTATTTTTTGCAAGTCGGACTGCTGTGTAAGGGAGGTTTCACTGATGTCGATAATGCGCTCGGTGATGTCATCACTGAAATTTCCCTGATAGAGCAAGCTAAGTTTGTCGTTCTGAAGGTTGTTGTTTAAAGTATATAGCGTTTCTATTTTCATCCGAAAATAATTTTAAAAATTTTTCTTAAAAGGCCGGATGGAACTCGCATGTAATATGTTTTGTGCTCTAAAATCAAGCAGGCATGAAAAATTATTTTCATACTCTTTGTGAATACTGCTATACATGCTCGTTTCATCCGAAAATATTTTTAATTTTTTATAGCGGTCGGATGGAACTCGCATGTGATGAGC
>JAKPGM010000004.1 GCA_029550865.1 Bacteroidota bacterium
ACAGGACGGATCGTATCGCTCAGCGTGATGGTAAAGCTGACCGAGTCCTTGTTGCCATGCGTGTCGTCCGCTATAACCCAGACCGTCTGCATGGTGCCGTGACCACTCAATACAGTGCCAATGGCCGGTCGCTGCGTCTTAACTATCGAACCCGTCGGCGTGCAGTTGTCCGTGGCCGTGGTTAATCCTGTATAATCGGGGAGGGTAAACTGACAGCTATTGTTGACATATTCCGTACGGTCGGATATGCTAGAAAGCACAGGACGGATCGTATCGCTCAGCGTGATGGTAAAGCTGACCGAGTCCTTGTTGCCATGCGTGTCGTCCGCTATAACCCAGACCGTCTGCATGGTGCCGTGACCACTCAATACAGTGCCGATGGCTGGTCGCTGCGTCTTGATAATTCCAGCCGTCGGCGTGCAGTTGTCCGTGGCTACAGTCTTATTGCGGTAGTCCGGTATTACAAACTGGCAGTTACCATCTACTACCTCCGTGGTGTCGTTGATGGAGGTGAGCACAGGACGGATCGTATCGCTCAGCGTGATGGTAAAGCTGACCGAATCCTTGTTGCCATGCGTGTCGTCCGCTATAACCCAGACCGTCTGCATGGTGCCGTGACCGCTCAATACAGTACCAATGGCCGGTCGCTGCGTCTTAACTATCGAGCCCGTCGGCGTGCAGTTGTCCGTGGCTACAGTCTTATTGCGGTAGTCCGGTATTACAAACTGGCAGTTGACATCTACTACCTCCGTGGTGTCGTTGATGGGGGTGAGTACAGGACGGATCGTATCGCTTAGCGTGATGGTAAAGCTGACCGAGTCCTTGTTGCCATGCGTGTCGTCCGCTATAACCCAGACCGTCTGCATGGTGCCGTGACCACTCAATACAGTGCCAATGGCCGGTCGCTGCGTCTTAACTATCGAGCCCGTCGGCGTGCAGTTGTCCGTGGCTACAGTCCTATTGCGGTAGTCCGGTATTACAAACTGGCAGTTACCATCTACTACCTCCGTGGTGTCGTTGATGGGGGTGAGTGTGGGGTTTTGATTATCGTTGACTGTGACATTATAACTACAACTGTCAGCATTGCCAGCATTATCTGTAGCCCGCCACCATACGGTGGTAACGCCATAATTAAAAGTTACCCCATCGAGTGTACCTCCCGTACCAGTGGTAGCTCCTTCCAGACGGTACGAAAGCTGGGCAATCGAACAATTATCCGATGCTGAAGCGTCCCATGTGGTATCCGTATGGGTGTAGGTACATTGATTTACATCGGTATTTGCCGACTGATCAGCCGGACAGCTCACTACAGGCTTTTGAATCTCAATAGTTACCTGAGCTTCGCCGGAAAATACATCGGGACAGACCCCATTCCCCATCACTGCCCGAAAACGAGTATCCTGGGTTAAATTTACTGAAGTATAAGTATTTGAAGTATTTGCTATATCGTTCCATACCGTGTAGGGTGCCTGGCTGTATTGCCATTTTATAATATTTCCCGTGTAACCAGAGAGTGTAAGCACACCGCTATTGGTATTATAGCATATAATAGAGGTATCGGGGCTTACATTGCCACCCACAGGGAGGACATCCACCGTGAGGGAAGCATTATTGCTCTGACGGGTATGCCCGACCCCATCGGTAACGATGCAATAATACTGACCCTCTTCGGCATTCGTCACGTTGCTAATCATGAGCGTATCGGTGGTGGCACCTGAAAAATTTCCACCATCGATCAACATAATGCCTGGTACCCTATACCATTGATAGGAAATGGTACCCTGCCCGGTAGCTTTGCAAACAAACAGTGCATCTGAAGACTCACACACCGTAGTATCGGCAGGTTGGAGAATGATGATGGGTTGTCCTTTCCCTACAGCAAAATCGCTGGTTCCTGTTGATATCCCACTAAAATTTGTTCGTGTAATAACATTACCCACAACCGATCCATGATTCCCCTGCACAAACAGGCTTCCCCCGTCGTCACGGCGGATAATGCGGGAGGCAGCGTCAATACCAAAGCCATTGGCATCGAGCGAAATACTATAATTGGTTGAAGCCAAACCCGCGCTGCTTTTTAACTGCCAGTAGCCCTGGGCAAATTGCTCATAAATATCGTTTCCGTTATCATTTAAGGGCAAACCACTGTTACCAATATCAGCAGCCAGATACTGAACAGCAAGGTCCCCTGCGGTAAGATCAGAAAAACTCACAAGAGAAGGATGATATTCCGTAGCCGTGCCCACAGGGAAATTATAGTCTTTACCGATTATGCCTACCGCTCTTTTTAAAGTACCCATAACATTCCCCCCCGTACGCACCACCTCTGCGGCAGGATTATTGACATAGAGATCGTACGCTTTGACCTGTACAAAAGTTTCCACCCGCAGGGTATCATTCACCGAAACATTACCCATCAATTGCTTGGTACCCGTACCTGCCAGTACCAGTACCTGATAATTGGGGGAAGCAAAAACTTGCTGATTGTCGGTGCCGCGATATTCGATGCGACTGATATCATCGGCTGACAGGCTGGCGCAGCTGTTATTCTGTCCTTTCAAAATCAGCACATGATCCAGGGTGCCATTATCCATATCAATATTACCAGCCGACGCATTAAGATTCCCATCCACTTCAAGGGTATAAGCACTCCCTGAACCAAAGGTCAGGGTAGCGCCATTGATGGTAAGATCGCCATAAACGTGAAGGTTGGTATTAAAAGTCTTAGCCCCCGAACCCAGCAGCTGCAAATGATAATAATCCTTTGCACGGATGGTTTGTGGTGAAGCAGCTGCATAACGAACCGTATTGCCTGCGGTAGTGGTAGCATCGAGTTTTCCTGGCCACATGGGGGCATTGGAACCCTCGATAGTTAATATTCCTTCATTTTTTAATATAGAAGTTGGATTAACACCATCGATGGCAGCCTTAAAGGTCAAGCCTGTACCAGCCGCTACGTTTTGATTGGTAAGCGTTATACCAGCTGCTATCTGGGCATTGCCATTAAATACAACGGGCTGTGTGCCAGAGATAATCTGATTGTTGGTTGTAAAATTCCAGGTACCGGTTCCTGAATTAAATACCCCATCGTTTTGCAATCCACCCCTAAGCTCAACCGCGGGGTTGCCAAGAGAAAAATCCAGCTGACCGGTATTGCTAACTGTGAGCAATCCAGTGAAAAGATTATTTCCCGAAGCTGAATTATCGCTCAGCATTCCATTTACGAGAGTGCTTCCCGAGACGGTAACGTTATAGGTTGATAGCTGCAACGATCCCCCACTGGCAATATTGAGACTGGCAATGCTGGCGTTAGTATTTAAAGTGATAGCATGGCCATTCTGGATGAACACATTTGAAGCGGCATCGGGCACCAGGCCACAGGATGGTCCGCCGGGCGTATACGACCAGATAGAAGGATCATTCCAGTTGCCACTGGCGATACTGTATATATTACAAGGATAAACGGTTACATTGGCCTTATCATAAAGCTGGTGGGAACATCCCGAGATGTTGTCGGTAGCCAGCACGTTATAGACGGTAGATGAGGGCGGCGAGATTGGAACATCGGGCAGGAGGATATCACCTCCCGTACCGTTGACAGCATTACCAACATTGGAATTATCGGCATCGAGACGAAGCTGGTAGGTAACATTTGTCTGCGAATTGGGAACTATCACCTGCGTGCTCACTGACGAACAGATAGCCGGGTCGGAAACGGTTAAATTTCGATTGATCCGACATGGCGAAGCAAAGGCGAAGTCAAACCATGCATTATTGAGGGTAGTTACGCCAGTACGGGTAATGGTGTTACCCGTGACAGTCCCGTGCGAGCCCATGGCACGCCAGGTGGTATTACCGGCATCACGTCCCGAGATACGGCAATTATTATCGATGGTGTAGGAGGAAAACCCATCGCCTGTAAGGGTTAAGGTATATGTACCCGTTGGTGTACCTGTGCATTGCAGTCGCCAGTAACCCTCCTCAAAAAGGTTGGCCAGATCGACCCCGTCGTTATAGGGACTGAAGCCGGCAGGACTGCTGGAGATAAACTGCAGACTCACGTCGGTACTACCCGAAATGGTAGAAAAATTCATCACCAGGGGTCGATAGTAGGAACTAGTACCCATGGGGTAGAGATAATCCTGCGAGGTACCATTGAGCGTGCGTGTAAAAGTACCGTTGTAAAACCAGCCTCCGGAACGGGTTACAGCCGTTCCCACTCCATTGGTTACCTTAAAGGTATATCCATTCCCATCGATATAACCGCCCTGCAGGTTTAAATTCCCATACATTGACAAATCTCTTAACAACCGCAAGGTTCCAGAACCGGATTTGGTAATGTGTTGAAAAGGACTTACTTCTTTGACTGTTTGCAAGCCACCCCCATTAAATACCACCGTACCACCCTCAGTGAACTGATCTGTCGTGTTAGCATCATCCCAGTTTCCACCAATATTCAGGGTTTGATTACCCAGGCTGAAAGCAACCCCATTTGCTATGGTCAGGTTATTGCTAATGGTTGTACTATTTTGTAGGGATTTTGTCCCCGAACCCTCGAGCGAAACATTATAATAGGTGGTAGCTCTTATAGTTTGTGCTCCACCCCCACCATAGATTACCGTATTGCCCGTAGCCGAAGCCGTGAGGGTACCGTTGGTGTTCATTATTACAGTACTCGTATTGTTATACTGCAGCGTACTATTGATGTCATTCACCCAGGTTGAGGTATTATTGCTACTATTCAACACCCCATTTACGATCACAAAAGTTTTGTTGGTAACAGTTATGCCATTGGCAATAGCTACATTCCCATTAAAGGTAATAGGCTGGGTTCCCGAAAGGGTCTGACTGTTGGTGTTAAAAGTGTAGATGCCGTTACCTGATATAAAGGTTCCATAATTATAAATTCCCCGACGAAAAGTATAGTTTTCATTTACTGTACTATTCCATGTTCCATAAATGAACAAGGTATCCCGAAAGGTTTTACCTCCAGAAGTACTGGTAAACTGTAACTCAGAACCACTTTCAATGATAGTTTTCCCATAAACAATAATAGTATCAACATTGATTGTAGATATAGCATTGCCCTGCACGATAAGACGACCATTTATGCTATAGGTTTCGGTAGCAGTACCTGTTAAAGTACCCCCTTCTAAGATGAGATGATAAAAACTTTTTGTACCTGTTGTATTATTGGCAGTAATAACACCGCCACTCATGATAAAAGCCGAATCGGAACAGGTAAAATCCTGGTTCGCTACCTGCAAGGTACCATAAACCCTTATTTTATTGCAGCTTGTAGCCGCCGTCAGGGTCACAGTATGGCCGGCGGAGATGATTACGGTATCGTTTGCCCCGGGGGTACCTCCCGCCGGAACCGACGTCCAGGTGGCAGCATTATTCCAATTGCCCGTTTGAACGGAAATAAACTTTTTCTGCGCAACAACAGGTTGTAGCCATCCCATCAGGAGTAGTAACAACAACACTCCCTTGCCCATGCCCAGTAGAGGGACATTCTTCCATTGCAACGTCTTTTTACCAAAAAATTTCATCACGCTACGCTCAACCCGTTGTACGTATAAACACCCCTATTGGTTTGCAATAAATTGATATTCAGATAAAAAATTATCACCATATCTATATTACTACAAATATAAACCAATTTCGCAAACCACCATAAGCAGTTGTTCTTACCAATCAAACTCAGCCGATAACTGGTTATCTTATTATAACAATTATGTACAAAGAATGTATTGTAAAAAAAGGTCTCAAAAAAACATAACGCTAAAAAGTTAATAAAATGTTAAAGATGCCGGTCAATGATGAAAGTCACCCCTCAGACCTTGCGTTTATCGATACAAACAATATACTTTTGGAGGGAAAAGCGTATAGATTACGTTTTCAACAGGCAAACTTAAGATAAATAGGGCATTACAAAAATTATTCACGGGCATTGTTGAAAAAATAATTTGGATTTTTTTGCAAAGGGGTACTAACATTACAAAAAAAAGCCACCTATGGAATTTGTTGCGGATATGGAATACATTATTGTAAAGAACAGCCAGGGCAAGGTTGTTCCACTGGAGCATGATGATGTAACTGCAGTTATCTACACCTCGTTGCAGTACATGGGCAAGACCGATCGATTGTTGTCGCTTAACCTGGCAGATAAGGTCTTGCACCGTTTAAAAATCATGCGCAGAGCCGATAACCATTTCGATGTGCGAGAACTGGAGCAAATGATTAAGTTCGTACTGAATGAAAGCGGACATGCCGAAGCCAGTCAGTATGTTACTTCCCTGAGCGAAAAAATGTTTGCCGAGCTATCTTAAAATGACACCCTGATTCCTGGTCCAAAGACCCAGAACCAGCTCTCGGTATTAAGCAGATAGCCTCCTCCAATGTACAGCGGGAAGGATAATTTTGTATCACGTCGTGTAGGATATACACTTCCCAGAATAACGATACCCAGGTCACGGGCATTGTTATTGTTGCTAAAGTCAAATGCATTGAGGGCAAGAAAACCTACCCCAATCTTATAGGGCATAAAACGAGCAATTTTGTCCTTCTGGTAAAAACTCAGCTGCGCAATCATAGCCATACTTACCCCCAATCCATTTTGCCAACCTTCCTGGTTGACTATCTTTGTAAGTAAACTGGGGAAGGATACATCGATATCAAATTTAATTTTACGCTGCAGGATAATCTCTACCACTTTTTCCTGGGGTACTTCTTCATACCTCTCCTTCACATGTTTAAAGCTCAGCCGGATCTTTGTCCAGTCGTCAAAGTCGAAAGTTTTTTTGTCGAGAAAACTGTTGAGGCTAATTTCTTCACTCGAGCAATCCTGCCGGTCATAAAAAGCATGGCGAACTGAGCGGTCGCCGGGACAAACGACTACCACCGGTAAATTTTCTATCTCTATCAAGGTACCGTTACTTCCCGTAATCTTGGCCGTGATTTGAATGTATTGTTTCCCGTACAATTTATCAGGTTCATCGATTTTATCTGGATTAAACCTGATAATAATATCCTTCAGCGTTTTTTCGTATAGTTCAGGGCCCGTAAAGTCCTTAACAGTCTTGAAACCGTTACCAAGATTCATGCTGATAAAATCAAACTCCCTGGGAATTTGAAATTCCCTTACCTGCAGAAACGATCCCGTATTTTCCCCTTTGTTGTATATAAAAATCTTTTTTTTCGAAATGTTTTTGGGGATCTGGATGCGATATTCTACAGCATTGTCCGACTGCACAATAGAATCTTTGAGCGCCCATTCAATCTCCTCAAATTTAAAGTTTGCCTTTTGCATACCCACCCCTTCAAGCCTTATATTCACTAGCTCGCCAGGATATACTACATTGCTTTCCTTCCAATCAACCCCATTACGAAGGATTTTAATTGTCTGTATAGTGGTTTTGGGGCTGATTCCGAAGTTGGTAATAAACTTCGCCTCATCGCCATCCTTGATGTAGAGATACCCTTCGGTAGGACGGTGCAGGTTATACAATCGCAGCCGACACAAGACTTTTTCGTTGTTAAGACTTTGCCTTGTATAAAGCTCGCCGATAAGCGCACCCCCCGGTTTTTCCTGATCCTCAATACGATAGGTTTTGTTGATCTGCAATAGACGAT
Organism: Bacteroidota bacterium; assembly: GCA_029550865.1. GTDB lineage: Bacteria > Bacteroidota > Bacteroidia > Bacteroidales > DTGW01 > JAKPGM01. The sequence continues at coordinate 7,636 of JAKPGM010000004.1, forward strand.
TATTGTCAATTTGCACCTCAATCCCCTCTCGACGGGAGACCTCGTCGAAGGTTAATTCCTGCCTATCGAGGGTTAAAAATGCCAGACGTCCCGATTTTACTGTAAAATTCATCACAAGCGGAGGAAGAGTGTAGCTTACCGTACGATCATCAATCAAATCGGGACGCAGGGTTGAAAGCTGCAACGTGAAAACCTTTTTTCCCAACATCTTAGGAATTAAATGCAAGCGAATACTCCCCCCTGTCTGCTCCACCCGGTAGTCGAAATCCTGGTTGGAAACCCACCCTACCGGAAATTTAATATTTTCGGGCAAATTGGAAAAAAGCTCAAAAACTTTTTCCTCCCCAATAAAAACCTCATTATCTGGCAAATATGCTGTTATCACAGTCGTTGTATACGGAAAAAGCTTAATCTCTTCTATCCTGCTATGCCCCGAAGTATCTTCGATCTGCAGGCGCAATACCAGTAGACCGCTATTGAAAATATCGCTAAACTGTACATGCTGCAAAAAATATTCGTTGTTGATGAGCATAGCTGTGTCGACAGGCTGACAGAAGGGTGAAGGCAATACCCTGACCTGTGTGATGCCTTCCTCTTGGGGCCAGATACGCAATTGCGCAACAAAACGAGGTTGTATAAACCGAAAAGCAAGGTATTTTTCACCCTTATATACGAGGCTGTGCGCATTCAAAGAAAAAATGAGTGAGTCATTAATCGCTATCTCAATATTCCGTAAAGAATTTAAGGCAGAAATATTCTGTAGAATAATGAAAAAAGTAAGAATAGCAACCCTTACACGCATCGTATTTTTTTTTACAAAGGTAAGCATCGAAACTAAAAATTACACACGAGTACCAACTATAGAGGTATGCGCCCTCATCTTCTTTCATACCACGAAAATTAGAATCTATCAGGAAGGGACAAGCATAACTTTTTCCAGCAACAGCAGGCTGAACAATGACAATTGTGTATTTTATCATGAAACGGCATGTTTAACAGTATTCACAAACGAGTATGAAAAATTTATCATTTTCGTACTTGCCATGTGTAGGAAACTCTAATATGCGAGTTCCATCCGACCATTAAAAAAATAAAAATATTTTCGGATAAAATTAACACCTCCGCCCGCCCTGCAAACACCCCTCTCCGTATTAAAAACCCCGGAAAAGAAAAGATTTAAGATGTTGCCAGAGGCAAACCACAATGGCGTGGAATAGGGCATGTAATTATTTCTCTGAAATGCCTGATGATGCTTTTATAGACATATTTCAGGCGAGTGACCGCTGACCCCTCATAAAAATTTTCACGAACTAAATTTAAATATAATTTTTACAAAAAGCACATACCCCATTTATGAGTAGGAAATATCAAAAAACTAACTTAATTTATTTTTGGACTACTTAAGAATACAACCCTTTCAGAAGTTGCTACTGAATTTCAGAAAAACTTTTTTTTTTTTAAATATTTAGATTAACTTAGCATATCAGAATTTAAGATTTAGTGAAGCAAAGAATTTTTTGGTGAATATTGATATTATCAAGCATTCCAGCTGTAAGTTATTTATCTCTCACCAATTGCGATCCCATAGCTGTAATGTTTTCTCATCTTTTTAAGCTATTATCAGAAAAACGAGCTTCACGAATTAAGCCTTTTTGTAAGGGAAATACGATTTTAATATGAACCAATATTATTAATATAAAAAAACAACATATGAAGACTATTTTCCTTTTGCCTGATCCTATCGGGTTATTCACCCGATCCATTCGTAAGATTTTTCTGATGATAACCCTTGGACTACTTTCGTGGGGAGGTTTGCATGCCCAACCTTTAAATGGAACATACCTGATTGGTAGTGGAGGTAATTACGCTACAGTCTCGGAAGCAATTAATGATTTGACTACTAATGGGATTTCTGGTACAGTTACCTTTCAAATTAAAGATGGGACTTACGACGAACAATTGAATATTTCCGGCTGGCAATACAATTATCCTATTGAATTTATAGGTAACAGCAACGACTCTATGGCTGTAACGATTGAATTCAATGCTAACTTATCTAATAACTTTTTGCTAAAAATTGACAGTAGCAAGAACCTACGTTTTAAGTACATACATTTTAAAGCCACTGACGATACCTTTGCCAACGTGGTAGTATTTAGCAAAGGTTCGAAGAACATTGTTTTTGAACATTGCGTATTTGAGAATAATTGTAGCACATACAGCTATGATGGCCAGAACCTGGTAATGGCGCCCCCCGTATATTCTGCCAATGGAGGACCTGATACAACAAGAGTATCCGATAGCCTAACCTTCCGGAATAACCGTTTTATTGGAGGTTACAAGGCACTTCAGCTAGGTGGATGCTATGATAACACACAATCTTGGCCAAATCATCCTATTTACAAATATTCACAGCATAATGTAATTCAGAACAATAGCTTCGAGAATTTTGCGGATCTTGGGATAGAAATCATAGCAGGTCGCTACAATAACATAGAGGCTAACAGGCTGATATCCAACAAGGCAGATGCGACTGCCATTGAGCAGGAAGTAAGCTCGGTGAATAGCATTCAGCGAAACTATATTTTGTTGCAAAACAACGGGAGTGGAATTGTATCCGAAGATTTCTATCAAGATCCGAGTAACTATCTGGATATATGGAACAATGTCGTATTTATTTTTGGTCCTGCCCAGGTGCCAATGAACTCCTATTACGGAATTATGATTAAAAATATAACTAGTATATCGGCAAGAATATATCATAACACTGTATCGATCTATTCTAGCTTGGTAGAAGCAGCTATGGCACTTAGTTCTGCTACAGGGGTAGAAATCAAACAGAATATATTTGCCCACTATCGCCAGGGGTATTTCATAAGTGTAGATGCATCATCTTCTTCTTATGATATCGACCGCAACGATTATTATTCAAATGGCTATGCCATTGCCTCTATTAATGGCACTTTACTGGAGGATACCTCCCAGATTTCCAGTTATGAATTAGACGAAAATCCTATTTTTGTTTTGCCCATATTGCAAAGCCTGAATGATCCCCGACCCCTGAATTGTGAACTGGATAATATGGGCACAAGTTCACTGGTAACCACCGATTATTACGGGAACAGCCGAGACACTATTAACGACATAGGGGCGGTTGAATTTACAGCCAATGCAATCACTGGAGGAACCTATACCATTGGACAGAATGGCGATTTTACCTCGCTGGGCGATGCCTTACAGGTAGTTAGCAAATGCGTCTCCAATCTTACCGATACCCTTACCCTGTTACTAACCGATGCAACCTACTACGAAAGTCCCATAGTGATTGATTCGCTGGGAGTTGCAGCTTATCCAATCGTTATCAAACCAGCACCCGGGGTGAATGCTTCCATTATCATACAGGTCACTACTAATATTTTTTCTACAGGCATAACACTCAATAATGCACAGAATATCATCTTCGACGGTTCCAATAAAGGTAGTAACACCCAGAATCTTACCATTATGGCTAATGGTTCCGATGCTACTTCATGTATTAACATAACCTCTTATAGCAGATCTATTAAAGATATTGTAATTAAGAACTGCCAGCTGATGGTTAACGGCAATAATGAATCGATGGATGGAGTCATTGCTTTTGGCTACGATGCAAGGAATATCAGGTTAGAGAACAATACCATTAGCGGGGGAAAAGTAGGTATAGGCAATTATGGAGATGCAGATTTTATCTGGATTACAAAAAATAAAATTATAGGGGTTAGAAACCATGGTATCCGACTAAATTCGGTTAAAAATACCTTCATTCAACAGAACGTTATTCGTAACATTTTCGATAACCAAATCAGTGGAAACGAAGTATCGGGAATCAATGTATGGAATTCTTACAATGTTGTAATCGAACGTAACCTCATCGATACGATAATTCAATCGGGTTATAATGTTAGCGGAATTTATGTAAATACCGATACAGCCAATTTCATCACCATACGCAATAACATTATTCGGCATGTAGCAGGAGACAACCCGTATCCTTATGACAATAATTACTGGCCTTCTGGCATCCGGGTGGAAATTAATGACTATATGTCTAATTTAGCACCAAATACAATTAAAATTTACCACAACAGCATTGAATTAAAGGCAACGGCTGACACCAACCGTTTGGGAGACAATGGCACATCTGTTGGTATTTTAGCTTACTCGCCTACGAGTGTAAATGGGAAAATGGACATAAGGAACAATCTTATCATTAACCGACTAGAAAAACAAAATAGTGCAACCAATACACGAAATACTGCTTTATACTTCGACGGTGTAAAACCAGGCGTGTGTTCAAACAATATTTACCATACCGAGGGTGCGGATAATAATTTGATAGGAGCCTACAACTCCGATGACGAAACTGTAAGTTCCTCAATGTACCATTGGCGTGGACTCATGAGCAACTCACTTAACCTCGACGATCGTTCGTTTGCCATCCGACCGTTACTCGACACTACCCATCTGAAACCTGATGCATCTTTTGCTTTCGCTAACAACACCGCCGTAGCTGGCCTGGTAGCAGAAGACTTTGGCGGGAATAGCAGAGATGCCCAAAAACCCGATATTGGTGCATGGGAATATAATGGGGTGCCTACCCTTAAATCAAAAGTATTGAGCGACACAACATGGAATGGAACACTTGCATTGGTAGATACGCTAATGGTCCCAGCAGGAAAAACCTTATCCATTAATCCGGGCACCAATATTCAAATTGCCGACTCGATGGTGCTGGGGTACCGTATCCCACTCCTTGTACAAGGTAAAATTACCGCCAATGGCAATAACTCCAACCCCATCCAATTCATCCCCATTACCCGAAGTCGTTGGGGTGGGATTCATATCGAATCCAATACAGCAGGATCAACTCTTAGCTACCTGCATTTGCTGGCCGATACCCTAACAGGCAATGCGAATCGCGACACCGCCTTGACGATAATCGATAACCCTGGCATTACCATCGATCATCTGACGCTTGACACCAATACCTATGTAGGGATAAAGACCGTTAACTCAAAGGTTTTGATTGAAAACTCTGCCTTTAGCCCGAAATTCTTGCCTTACTTTATGGACTTTGAGGGTGGACAGATACACATCAAAAACAGCAATTTCACCCTCAACGAATCACCATACATTTACTATGGATTGATGATGTTCAATAAGGTAGATTCGGCCCGGGTGGATAGCTGTCAATTTATCAACAATACCACCGGTAATGTACCTGAATTATTTGCGGTATCGGATACAGGTAAAATATATTTTACAAGAAACAGGATAACAAAATATGGATCGATTAAGGTACGCGAAAATTTTACGGGAACCCTATGGATCGATAAAAACCGCTATTTTCATCCGAAAGAAATATTGCAACACAACAGCAGTAGCGTAATCATGACCAATAACCTGGTATATGCCGATAGTACTGATACCTCATCCTTTAGCTGGATTGGATTAGATGGAAATTATGCAACCAAACGGCTTAATTTAAAATTTTTAAACAATACCTGGTTTAGAAAAGGAGGGAATGATAGTAATGCCCGTTTTTACGTAAATACATCCAATACTAACGATACACTTATAATTAAAAACTCGATTTTCTATGGTTTTAACAATCTGGTTAGTGGCAGTGGCGCTACTGTGATATCGCACAATGCCTATTCGCCAGAGGCAGGCTATAACAACAACATCGATGCGAGCGGGTTAAAGTTCAAGGATACTACCTCCGAGAATTCACTCGATTTAGCGCTGCGTTATAATTCTACGGGGATTAACGGTGGCGATCCTGCTGTAAACATTAATCTATACCCCGACACCCTTGACATGGCAGGTAATTCGCGTCTTTATAATGACACTATAGATATGGGCGCATTCGAGTTTATCCCTTTGAAAATTACAACACAGCCTTTGAGTGTAACAGTCTGCGAAGGCGATAGCGCCAGTTTCGTCCTTAATACCAATTTTGCTCCCGAAACCTACCAGTGGCAGACCAGTACTGACGGCCTGAACTGGACATCAGCAGGCAATAATCAGAACACTTACCTTATTCCAAGTGCTACCATAACCAACGGTGATACAACGATAACCTACATCAGATGCATTGTCATGACCGATGGTTTCGAAAATGATACCAGTAATGTGGCAATGCTTACGGTAAATCCATTGCCGAGAAAGACTTTAATTAGCAACAATGATACGCAAACGGTATGCATCGGTACCTCTATCGGTAGTATCATTTATAGTACCGTTGGTGTAAACGGCGTATCAGTGACGGGCTTACCTTCAGGCGTAAATAATAGTTTCAACAACGACACGCTAACCATCAGCAGTACACCAGACACATCTGGTACCTTTAACTACACCGTAACGTTTACAGGCGGTTGTGGTAACATTACCGATACGGGTACCATTATTGTAAAGCCTAACATGACCATCTCTTTAACCTCAACTCCTGGCTCCAACAATCAAACGGTCTGTGTCAACAGCCCCATTTCCGTTATTACCTACAGTACCACGGGCGCAACCGGCGCTACCGTCAGCGGTCTACCTTCGGGTGTAACCGGCATTTGGGCAAGTAACGTAGTAACCATCAGCGGTACACCAGATACATCTGGTACCTTTAACTACACCGTAACGCTTACAGACGGTTGTGGTAGTGCATCTGCTTCCGGAATGCTGAGGGTCAATGACACCATTAGCCTCTTGGCTACCGTTGAGCCTGCCACCACCCTTACAAGGGGTAAAATTACCCTGACAGCCAGCGGAGGTGATGGAAATTACAGCTATTCGCTTGATAACAGTAATTTCCAGACATCAAATGTTTTCGATAATCTTTTAGCGGGCAACTATCCTGCCTATGTCAAGGATAACTCGGGGTGCAATGCCAGTGTTGCCAACATTCGGGTCGACAGTATACCCTCGCCTTGCAAGGCAAGTTTCAGCGTTAGCGTGGATACAACACAACGGAAAGTTACCTTTACCAATCATTCTGTTGCAGCCATGGTTTATTACTGGCGCTTTGGCGATGGCATCACCAGTAATACATTCGAACCAACTCATACCTACAGTTCGGAAGGCACATACACCGCTTGCCTGAGCGTATACAATAATAGTCAGGGATGCGTATCGGATACCTGTATGGTGATAAATATCTACGCAAACCTGGCTAACCGAGCAGTAAAATCAGTATTCACCTACAATCACGACAGTATCGATAATCGTACCCTCCACTTCGTTAACCAAAGCGATAATGCAAACGGCTACTACTGGATCTTTGGCGATGGAAGCTATAGTACAGCCGAATCGCCCTCACATACCTACCTACAACCTGGTACCTACAGGGTATGCCTGGCAAGTGCGGATACCGTAAACCGCAAAAAAGACAGCTACTGTATGACAGTAATAGCCGGTAATCCAACATGCACAGCATTAGCCGACTTTCAATTTGTAGTTGATTCTACGCATCAAACCCGCTTTTTCAACACCTCCACGGGTACTTACCACAAGGTATACTGGGACTTTGGCGATGGTGAGGTATCGGTAAATCAGAATCCCACCCATCAATACGAGCAACCGGGCAGCTACAACGTAGTGCTCACCCTCTTCGACACCATCGGCGGCTGCATGAATAGCTCACAAAAGTTAGTTGAAGTAGGTTATTCTCCCTGTAGGGCTGCTATCGAATACTTTGTTGATGCATCCAATAAAACCATGTGGTTGTCGAGCAATTCAATCGGTAATATTTCAGAATACCTTTGGCAACTCGATCAGGGTGCGACCCTCGGTGGCCCTTCTGGAAGTCTGACGGTACCCACCGCAGGAGTATATAACGTAACCCTGAGCATTTACTCCGACATCGACAACTGTTCCGACCAGGTTACTGAAAAAATTCAGGTAGGTTCGGCAACATGTAATGCAACCTTTAGCTACCTGGTCGATTCACTTACGCAAAAAACATACTTCTATGGAGGACAGTCAGCAGAGGGTACCCGTTATTACTGGCTGTTTGGTGATGGTAGTTATAGCACTCAGACCAATCCTGTTCATCAATATCGCCAGGTTGGTCTTTACACGGCAAGCCTTACCATCTTTAATCCTACCACCCAATGCATGGACTATTTCGAGCAAACGATCGTTATAGGAGGGCAGGGAAGCGACTGTGAGGCCAATTTTGTTTACTTCCCCTCTAACACCAATGTGCAGCAAATTCGTTTCCGGGATCGTTCAAACGCAAAAGGAAGTATCGTGAACTACATTTGGGATTTTGGCGATGGAACCTGGTCGACCCTTAAAAATCCAGTACATACCTTTAATAAGCAAGGTCTCTATAACATATGTCTGAGCATTACCAATTCCAATGGCATATCCAACATGAGCTGTCAGACCATCCGGGTGGGGGCTAATGCCAACGATTTACCAAAAGCCAATTTCACCTATCAGGTCGATCCCGATAGCTTAACAGTATACCTGCAGAATACTTCTTCTGGCCAGTATAGCCTATTGCAGTGGCAACTCGGTGACGGCTACAGCACCACCGACAGTAATCCTATCTATACCTACTCACAAGCAGGACTATATCTTGTTTCCTTGCGAGTATCGGATAATACCTATACGAGCTATCGATACCGACTGTTGAATGTTGGGCTAACCGACACCTTTGCGGTAAAATTTGCCTATATTGTTAACCAATACAGCAAAAAGGCAGGAGGCTATCCGGTCGATTTCATAGGGGCAGGATTAGGCGATGAGGTACGGCTCAAATGGAACTTTGGCGACGGCAATACCGATACCACCTCCAACTCACCCACGCATGTATATGCCGATACAGGAACCTATCAGGTATGCCTTACTATGTCCGATCCCATTACCGGTCAGGCTGCAACGTATTGTGAACCCATTACCGCGCAAAGCCTTTGCCAATCCGATACCATCAAGCCGACTGCACTGTGCAAATCCATCACGGTATATCTCAATTCTTCGGGAGTAGTAGATATTACACCCCTCGATATTGACAACGGCAGTTCCGATGCCTGTGGCATTGCCTCGCGAATATTATCGAAAACACACTTTACCCAGAGCAATCTTGGCAACAATACAGTAACCCTTACAGTCGCCGACGCCATGGGCAACAGCGCCTCGTGTAATGCCATTGTTAATGTACAAAAGGGAACCAATATCGATAATTACACTCCCATTGAGCTGGCAGTATACCCCAATCCATTTGCAAAACTACTATACGTCCACCTGTTCCTCGAACAGACCGATCAGGTAGAAATTACCCTTACCGATCTTGCTGGTAAACGGGTAAAAACCCTCGAAAAAGCAAACCAGCAAGCCGGCGAAAAATTGTATCTGTTCGACATGAGCGATATTCGTAACGGTAGTTACATCCTGCAGGTAAAAACCCTTAAGGGATTACTCAAACAAAGGGTGGTTATAAAGAACTGACACAAAACGACATCATTGACCTCTAATTTAAAAAACAGCTGGACACGAGTTCAGCTGTTTTTTTTTGACTTCTGTCTCATTTTGCCCTAACACTATTACGCCCCTACTGAATATTCCCTTCTTTTATCGATTCACCAGCAAGCTTAAAACAACAATCGTTTCATCCGAAAATAATTTTAAAAATTTTTCTTAAAAGGCCGGATGGAACTCGCATGTAATATGTTTTGTGCTCTAAAATCAAGCAGGTATGAAAAATTATTTTCATACTCGTTTGTGAATACTGCTATACATGCTCGTTTCACTAATTTACCTATAATGTACACCAAGCATTGTTCATAACTTTTTTGTAGCAACATACATCAAAATCATATATTGCTTAAATTTGTATCCACTGCCAACTCAATTATATTATTCTCATGTTGATAGAGGGTGATGAAAAAATATCTCTCAGGGAAGCAAGTGACTGGGCCACCCAATATACGGGAAAGCAAGTCACTACCTCAAATATTGCCTATTTAATTCAGTATGGGAGAATTAAAAAATATGGGAACAATGGGAATATTTTTGTTTCAATAAATGAATTAAAAAGCTATTATAATTCATTCAATGGCAAAAGAGAATTAGCCTGGAAAGAAGAGCTAGGCGAGGACCTTAATTGGGCACTATCCTTCGAACAATACAAAGAATCCGAAACCACAAAGCATGTGCATCGTCTTCATCCATACAAAGGAAAATTTATTCCTCAACTCGTCGAGTACTTTCTTGATTCTCATATAGATGATTTTAAGAAAGAAGTATATTTTCAAACAGGTGATATTGTGCTAGATCCATTTTGTGGCAGTGGCACTACATTGGTTCAGGCAAACGAACTTGGAATTCATGCTATTGGTATTGATATTTCAGAATTTAATTCTTTAATAAGCAATTGTAAGATTAAAAAATATAATTTAATAGAGCTAAAAAAAGAGATTGATATAATTACAAAAAATTTAAAAAACTTTCTTTCTGATTCAAGAACACTTGAGTTTGACGAAAAGTTAACCGCTGAACTTTATAAATTCAACAATGAATTTTTCCCTGTTCCTGAATTTAAATACAGGTTACGTCGGGGTGAAATTGATGAAGAACAATATGGTAATGAAAAAGAAAAAGAATTTTTGAAAACTTATTATGAGTTAATAGAAAAATATAACATAAAACTAAAACAGGATAAAGAAGATACATTTCTTGATAAATGGTACATTGAACCAATAAGAAAAGAGATTGAGTTTGTTAATAGTGAGATTGAAAAGGTCACCAATCCTGACACAAAAAATATTATTCGTATAATTCTAAGTAGAACTATGCGTAGCTGTAGAGCCACCACTCATTCTGACCTTGCTACGCTGAAAGACCCTGTATTAGCTCCCTACTATTGTACCAAACATGGCAAAATATGTAAACCTCTTTTCTCAATCTTGAAATGGTGGCAAACATATAGCAATGACACCATCAAACGCCTTGCACAATTTGATAAAATTAGAACTAATACCTATCAAATTTGTCTAACAGGTGATAGTAGAACTATTGACATTGTAGCTGAACTTGAAAAATATTACCCCGAATTTGCTACAATTGTGAAGGAAAAAAAGATAAAGGGCATTTTTTCCTCTCCTCCTTATGTAGGTTTAATCGACTATCATGAACAGCATGCTTATGCATATGATCTATTTGGCTTTGAAAGAAGGGACGAACTGGAAATTGGCCCTCTATTTAAGGGACAGGGGAAGGAAGCACGGGATTCTTATGTTGAAGGAATCTCTAAGGTACTTATCAATTGCAAAAAATATCTTTCAGAAGATTATAATGTCTTTCTTGTCGCCAATGACAAATACAATCTTTATCCTATTATTGCAAAAAAAGCAGGAATGAAAATTGTCAATCAGTTTAAACGACCTGTATTAAACCGCACAGAGAAAGATAAAGGAGCATACGCTGAGATTATATTTCATTTAAAGGAAAATTAATGGGATTAAGTGATACTAAAAAAGAGAGAATTCAGAATCTAATTATCAATAGCATCCGCAATAAACTACAAAATTATCATCCTGAAAGTAGTAGTATGCCCTTTCATTATCGACTTCTTGGTAAGGATAGAATGGCTTTATTTTCTTTTATTCAATCTTTAAATACAACTTTTGGAACTTCCATTTTTGAGCCCGTTGCTATTGAACTAGCAAAATCGAGGTTTTCTGTTGTAAAAAATCAATTTTCGCTGGGGAATGAAATTTACGAAGGTTATCAACAAGCTATTCAGCAAATCATCAACAAATTATCTACCAAAGAGTGCCAACCCAATAAAATTGAAGAGCTTCAAAAAATAAAAGAAGCAAGATATGGCCGGAAGAACACCCTGAAAACCGTTAAAGTCGACCTCTACCTTGAAACTTCGGAAGGCGATATCTATCTTTTCGATTTAAAAACAGCCAAACCCAATATCACGGAATTTAAAAGTTATAAGCGAACGTTACTTGAATGGGCAGCAATTATATTAACGAAAAACCCTGCTGCACAGGTACATTCTTTAATTGCCATACCCTACAACCCATACGAACCCAAACCCTACGAACGCTGGACCATCAAAGGTATGCTGGACGATAGGCAGGAACTTCTTGTAGGTAAGGAATTCTGGGATTTTTTAGGGGGTGAAAATGCTTACGAAGATCTGCTGGAGTGTTTTGAACAAGCAGGTATTGTCTTGAGAGAAGAAATCGATAGTTATTTTGCAACCTTCAGAAAATAATAATAAAAAAACGCTTTGCATTTAAAAATGCAAAGCGTTTCGTTCTCATTAAAAGGCTATTTCCACGTCAGTCCAAGAGCATCATTGCCGTATGGCATCATAATCTCATATACATTTTTATCTCCAACTGTAACGTTTACTGGTTGGCCTTGTTTGTTTGTAAACTTCTGTACCTTTCCAAATCCATGAAGAATAAATTTCACCTGACGGTATCGGCTTTGGAAAGAACCTTCAGCCTTTGAAAGGGTTACTTCCTTTTTGGTGGGGTTGTAGCTAATCAATCGTTTATGGTATTCGCCATTCTGGTAATTATAGGTTGTGCCGTCATCTTCGTAAAACACCAACGAACTTTCGGCATTACCAGCGTAAACATGCAGGTAAAGAATGCCGTCGTTAGCCTCCTGCGTATGCTGAATAACCGACTGCATGGGGATAATAGCACCGCCTTTCACAAATACAGGCATATCATCAATGGGTGCCTCCACCAGGTGAGTTCCTTGCTCATATACCTCGTCTGTTGAGAAACGGTACCATTTACCCTCTGGCAGGTATACTTTAGCCAGATACTGAGTGCTTACCACAGGCGTAACAAGCATAAATGGTCCAAAAAGGAATTCATTCTCGAAATTGTAATTGTAGATGTTTTCATCGAAGGTATAATCGATAGCAAGGGTACGGTTTACAGGCATACCGGTTTGTGTAGCCTCGTACGCACAGGAGTAGAGATAGGGGAGCAATTGATAGCGAAGGTTGATAAGGCGACGGAATATTTTTTCGGGTTCCTTCCCAAATACCCAGGGTTCGCGATGATTGCGGTCGTAAGCCACATGATTACGCAGGAACGGGGTAAAAATACCGATATTCATCCATCGAATCATAAGGTTGGCCGAAGGTTCGCCAACAAATCCGCCAACGTCGGGACCTGCAAAGGGGAAACCCGATACACCAAGGCTGTTGACCAGCCGAACACCAAGTAACATATGGTCGTCGTACGAAGCATTGTCACCGGTCCAGATGGTGGAATAACGTTGTCCTCCAGCATAAGTAGCCCGGGTTATGTTTAAAAAGCGAGTATTGGGTAACAATTTTCGCATACCTTCGTAGGTAGCACGAGCCATCTGCATTCCGTACACGTTGCGTGCCTGTGCAAGCGTGGTACGATGCCCTTCGTAATCAAACTCAATAAGGTTAGGAATATTTTGCCCCCAGGCTGCGGGTTCATTCATATCGTTCCAGGTACCCATAATCCCTACCTTCGTGTAAGCTTCAAAGAAACCACCCCACCATTCACGAACCTTAGGATTGGTGAAATCGGGGAAATGCGAACGTCCCGGCCATACGCTGCCGATATAATCCCGTCCATCGGGATATTTGGCAAAATAATTATTCTTTACTCCTTCCTCATAGGGACGATAACCTTTTTCAATTTTCAGTCCCGGATCCACAATCACTACCGTATGAAAACCCAATTGCTTCAACTCTGCAATAGTGGCCGACGGATTGGGATAATACTCAGGATGAAAGGTAAATATCTTATAATTGTCCATGTAGTGAATATCGAGATATATCACATCGGCCGGTATCTGTTTTTCCCTGAAGGTTCGGGCAATATTTAATAAATCCTTATCGGGGAAATACGAATATCGGCATTGTTGATATCCCAGGCTCCACAGTGGAGGTAATTGTGACCTGCCGGTAAGTTGGGTATAGTTGGTAATGATATCTGCTACGTTATCGCCAGCAATGAAATAATAATTCATCTCACCATCGGCAGCGCCAAAACTCATTATCTGGTCATCGGTAGAGGCACCGAAATTAAAATACGTACGATATGTATTATCTAAGAAAATCCCATATACCAGTTTACTGTGAATGCCGATATAAAAGGGAATGGTAGCATACAGCGGATCCTGATACAATCCATAGCCAGGCACATCGGAATTCCAATTCTGATAGGAACTTCCCCGACGATTGAGTCCACCGGTTTTTTCGCCCAGCCCAATAAACTTTTCATCGGGAAAAAGCTTTTTATAGTTGGTGACCTCCGTGCCCATCCAGCTGATGCGCAACAAGGAATCATCGGCATTGATTAATTCGCCTTTTTGATTGTAGAAGCTCAGGTAGAAGGGCTTTTTGTGTACTACCAGCCGTACTTTCGAAGTACTAAAAACAACCTCCTGATCATTGTCCGAAACTTGTGTGAAGGTTGCCATAGGAGCCATATTAACTGCGTAAGAGAAATCGGGCCCAAACTCATTTTTCACCACCCTCACCCTTACTATCTGGTCGGTATAGGGCTGAATTATTGCCCTGGCATTACTACAGGTGATGGATACACCCCGTTCCGTTACACTCACGGATTCAACACCACCTATTTGCTCGCTTATACGCTGTTGGGCAAATACTCCTACTGCCCATAACATCAATAATGATACAATCGCCTCTCTTCTCATAGAAAACTTTTTTTAACTTTTTGGTACAGCTATTTTATAAACTTTCGGGCAGAAAATGGATATCTAATTAATTTATTTTTCAATACCACCAAAACATCAATACATTGAATATCAAAAACATAACATCCGTGCCATTTTTCTACAAAATGCTTAAATTGTTGTTTTCAAACGTTTGCATTGCAAGCTTTCAGTAATTTGCAGTTTTTCCATTTTTTCAATCAATATTTGTGATATTTGCAAAAAAAAGAGTATGGACAAACGGTTAGAAGCATTTGAGCGATTGCTCAACATCATGGACGAACTGCGCGAGAAGTGTCCGTGGGACAGAGTACAAACTTTTGAATCGATTCGCAACCTTACCATTGAAGAAGTGTACGAGCTGGCCGATGCCATCATCGATCGCGACATGGACGAAATAAAAAAAGAGCTGGGGGATCTGGCACTGCATATAGTATTTTATGCCAAAATGGCCTCTGAGGAGAACGCCTTTGATATCACTGATGTGCTGAATGGTATTTGTGAAAAACTTATTCGTCGTCATCCCCATGTCTTTGGAGAGGTACAGGTTAAAGACGACACAGAAGTAAAGCAAAACTGGGAAGAGATTAAATTAGGTGAAGGCAATCGGTCGGTTCTGGCAGGTGTACCACAATCATTACCAGCCCTGATTAAGGCCAGCCGCATTCAGGAGAAAGTACGTGCAGTGGGGTTCGATTGGGAAGAACCTTCGCAGGTATGGGATAAGGTTTCGGAAGAAATGGAAGAGTTGCGCAACGAAATAGCCAACAATAATGCTCAAAGCATTGAAGAAGAATTTGGCGATCTTTTCTTTTCACTTGTGAATGCAGCCCGTCTGCATGGGGTGGATCCCGAAACCACTCTTGAACGAACAAATAAAAAGTTTATCAAACGCTTTAAATTTTTGGAAAATGCGGTGCGTGCACAGGGACGTAACCTAAAAGAAATGTCTCTGCAAGAAATGGATGCTATCTGGGAACAAGCTAAATCCCAAGATTAACGGCCAATTACCCGGATATGAACGATCTCGGGAACGGTAGCAATGCGGACGGGTGGACCCCAGGTTCCATAGCCCGATGATACATAAAAGTGGGTATTTCCTATTTTTGCATAACCATAGGGTAATGCATATACCCACTGTACCACATGGTTAAAGGGCCAAAATTGCCCATTGTGTGTATGCCCCGACACATGAAGATCAACAGGATATTTTATGACTTCATCCATTTGGCCAGGCTGATGATCGACAAGGATATTAAAGCTATTGGTATCAACATTGGCCAGTAATACGTCCAGAGGCATACGCTTCCTACCATGCATCCGAAAAGCCTGACGGTCATCCCTACCAATAATAATTATATGATCGTTGACACGAAATACCGTATCTTTTAGCCAGTGTAAGGATAGTGTTTGAATATATTTTTCCGACGAAACGATGCCACCAATATATTCATGATTACCAGGTACAGCAAAAACGCCGTAAGAAGCTTTAATTTTCCGTATAGGTGCACCAATATCACGTTTAAAGATATAGCCATGTGCTTCATCAAGCAAATCACCTGCAAGTATCACAATATCAGGATTTAACTGGTTGATACGATCAACCATACGTTCCAGCCGTTTTTTACCCACCAGACTTCCCATATGTAAATCCGATACCACCACTATCGAAAGGGGACGTGTAAGCCCAATATCCTTGGAGGTTGTTATCGAAATTTCCTTTAAACGAGGAATGGTCGCATTCCAATGTCCAAGCAACACAGCTAATGCAATAGCACCGAATATTCCATAAAAAAGCCATGTTCTTAAGTGCAGATATGCCTCAGAATCTTTTGGAGGAAAGAATGGCAAAAACCAATTGACCAATCGAAACAGGTCGAACAGAAAAAACGCAATCAATAGATATAATGCCACAATTAACCAGTATGAACCCACCCAGGCTACCATCTCATGCAGCATACCCTGGGAATGGAGCATAAAGCGACCAAGCACAAAGGTGGTAGCCACTAAAATATAGGCTGCGGTAAAAAACCAGAAATACCGTTCGCTATATGGCCAGATTAACCTTATTCTTTGCCAGACATAGAAATGTCCAATAAGGTAAATAAACAGAAATGTGGTAATGAAGATGAGAAAAGGAAAATTTTTCATAATTTGCTCATTGTTATCAATACAACAATCGCACCCAGAAAAAGTTAGCGAATGCGATCGGCCGAACGTACCAATTCCTCATCCTTACGAATAAATCTTCGGGCCAAAAGAACAAGTAGCATGGAAATCCAGGGAAAGAAAAAAGCAATTTTAAGGGTATAGTGTGAAAAACTTTTTGCCGTTTGAATAAATTGCCAGAGCTCTGAACCTGCTATCACAACTAACAAAAAAAATATTATTCCACACAATTTGATTTGAAATAAGCGATTACGAAAACTTAAAATCGTTATAATTGTTAAGAAGATATTCAATATGGAAAGGATGCTAAGAGCATAATTGTAATAAACAGCTACTTTCCCTGCAGTAAAATATTTTATCAGTCCATGATGAAAAAGCAAATAAACGTCAGTATTATCAGAGCTAAATGCCCCCAGTGGCAACAACAGAAACAGAAACATCAACAACAGAACCCCCAAAAGAAACAATGATTGAATGCGCTGTATCATGGTATTTAATTTTTTAGATGGCAAATATAATGAGAGGGTACGAGAATTTCAGATTTTTGGGTTATATTTCCATAAAAAAGGCTAAAATATCTATCACTTGTACAATAAATAATTTGTTATATTTTTCGCCCGCAATTAAAAAATCATCCCTTGAATTAATTAAACAGTTATCGAATGAAGATTAAGAAAATTTTGATTGCCAACCGTGGAGAGATTGCGGTTCGAGTAATGCGAACCTGCAAAGAAATGGGGATAAAAACTGTTGCCGTATTTTCGGATGTGGATCGTACGTCGATGCATGTACGATATGCCGACGAGGCGGTATACATTGGCCCCTCCCCCTCCAACGAAAGCTATCTGGTAAAAAGCAAAATCATTGAAGCGGCCAAACTAACCGGCGCCGATGCCATCCATCCGGGTTACGGTTTTCTTTCCGAGAATGCCGAATTTGCCAAGATGGTTCGTCAGGCGGGTTTAATTTTTATAGGCCCTTCCTCCCATGCTATTTCCATGATGGGCGACAAGATTATTGCCCGTCAAACGGCTATCAAGTGTGGCGTGCCGGTGGTCCCTGGCACTACCGATCCTGTTTCAAACGAGCAGGAGGTCATGCGGATAGCCCGCGAAATTGGTTTTCCCGTTATCATAAAAGCCTCGGCAGGAGGTGGAGGAAAAGGCATGCGACTGGTCGAAGAAGAAAGTCAGCTGGCTAACATGTTGCGAATGGCCAAAAGTGAAGCCATGGCTGCTTTCGGGGACGACTCGGTATATGTCGAAAAATACATTACCTCCCCTCACCATATCGAATTTCAGATACTGGCCGACCAGCATGGGAATGTGATCCATCTCTGCGAACGCGAGTGTTCTATTCAAAGGCGCCATCAAAAGATGGTAGAGGAAACCCCTTCCCCCATCATGACCCCCGAATTGCGCGAAGAAATGGGTAAGGCTGCCGTTAAATTGGCAAAAGCTGTCGATTACGAAGGTGCAGGTACGGTGGAATTTCTGGTCGATGAAAATTTGAACTACTACTTTCTCGAAATGAACACACGTCTGCAGGTAGAGCATCCTATTACCGAACTTGTCATAGGAGCCGACCTGGTGAAAGAACAAATTCGTATTGCTGCTGGCGAACCGCTACGCTTTAAACAGTCCGATATCGTGCAAAGAGGGCATGCCATTGAATGCCGTATTAGCGCCGAAGACCCCGATAACAATTTTATGCCCGACCCGGGACTTATCCTGCACATTACCGAACCGACAGGCTTTGGTGTACGAACCGATAGTTATGTGTATAAAGGCTATGAAATCCCCATCTTCTACGATCCCATGATTGCCAAACTGATCGTTTGGGGAACCACCCGCCAGGATGCTATACAACGCATGATACGAGCACTCGACGAATATAAAATAAGCGGTATTAAAACCACAATCCCCTTCCTCGAAAGAATCATGACTACACCCGATTTCGTCAATGGAAACTACGATACCCATTTTATCCCCAAAAACATCGACTACTTGAAAGAAAAGACGAAGGTAAACCCAACAACCGAGGATATTGCAGCTATTGCGGCATTTTACCACCACTTCCTTAGGGTTAACAAAATACAAAACATATACATCATCGAAAAAACACACGATTATTGGAAAAATTATGGACGAAGAAAAAATGTCATTCGAATCTGACGCTTCGATGGTAGCTGAATTACCTCAATAGGTAGTTCAACAAGGTATCGTAACTATACACGTCGAACTAAAAAAAAACATACATGAATCAAAATTTTGATATAAAAATTGGCGAAAGACTTGCCAGAATCAAAATCCTGAAACAAACTGGCAGTCGTATCCTGTTTGATGTTGACGGTAAAAAATATGAGGTAGATATTGCAGCGGTGGAGGCTGGATACTCGATACTATGGAATCAGAAATCGTACAACGTAGAGATTCTGGAGAGTGAAAATCCAAAACACATGGTCGTTAATACGCTCCACAACAGTTTTGAGGTTGACATTGTGGATGCCGAATACCGCTACCTCGAAAGTCGAAACAAGAACAAGGAGATAGAAGGAGGCAATGTTATTTCTTCGCCTATGCCAGGTCGTGTCGTTCGTATCCTGGTTAAAGAAGGGGATACGGTAACGTTGGGACAAACGGTTATCATTGTTTCGGCCATGAAGATGGAAAGCGAATACAAAGCGACCAAAGATGGCGTTATCAAGCAGGTGCATGTTAAAGAAGGGGAAGTGATAAATGGTCATCAACCCCTTATAACCATTGAGTAAACAAAGTATTAACTAAAAAAAAGAAAGATATGACTTTACAGGAAAGATATAAGCAATATGAAGAAAAGATGAAAGCCGCTGAAGTGGCAGGCGGTGAAGAACGTATTGCCAAACAGCATAAAGCAGGTAAACTTACAGCCCGCGAACGTATCCTTTCGTTACTCGATCCTGGCACCTTTGTTGAGATCGACAAGCTGGTTGTACATCGGTGTACCGATTTTGGGATGGAAGAAAACAAAATACCGGGTGATGGTATCGTAACGGGCTACGGAAAAATTGATGGGCGGTTGGTTTACGTTTTTGCGCAGGACTTTACGGTTTTTGGTGGAAGCCTCAGCCGAACCAATGCCGACAAAATTATTAAGCTCCAGAAAATGGCTATGCGTATGGGTGCGCCCATCATAGGGCTAAACGATTCAGGGGGCGCTCGTATTCAGGAGGGTGTTCAAAGTCTTGCTGGCTATGGCGATATTTTTTATCACAACGTTCTTTCCTCGGGAGTAATTCCGCAAATTTCCGTGATCCTGGGACCCTGCGCAGGGGGTGCAGTGTATTCCCCAGCCATTACCGACTTTATATTTATGAGTAAGAAAAACAGCTACATGTTCGTTACAGGGCCCGATGTTATTAAAGCTGTGACCCACGAAGAAGTAACTATGGAAGAACTTGGCGGTGCTACAACACATAATGCCACCAGCGGTGTAGCACACTTTATGGGTGAATCGGATGAGGACACCCTGATGATGGTACGTGAGTTGTTGAGTTTCATCCCCTCCAATAATCTGGCTGATCCGCCTGTTCAGCCCTGCGTCGACGATATCAATCGCGAAAGTGAAAAACTTCAAACCCTCATTCCCGACGATCCCAACAAACCTTACGACATGAAGGAGATAATTCTCGAAACCGTCGACAATCATTATTTCTTTGAGGTTCAGCCCTACTATGCCACGAATATGATCGTTGGTTTTGCCCGATATGGTGGTCGTTCTGTAGGTATTGTGGCAAATCAACCCAATAATCTGGCGGGTGTTCTGGATATCAACTCGTCGGTTAAGGCTGCACGCTTCGTCCGTTTCTGCGATGCTTTTAACATACCCATCATCACCTTTGTAGATGTGCCGGGATTCCTGCCGGGAACTATTCAGGAATATGGCGGTATCATCCGACATGGGGCAAAGCTGATGTACGCCTACGCCGAGGCTACCGTTCCAAAAATCACCATTATTACCCGTAAAGCCTATGGCGGTGCTTACATTGTGATGGCCAGCAAACATCTGGCTGCCGACATCAACCTTGCCTACCCCACAGCCGAGATTGCTGTAATGGGTCCCGAAGGGGCAGCTAACATCATTTATAAGGGTAAAATCAAAACCGAGGAAGAACGCCAACGTGCTATCGAAAATTACCGCAATACCTTTGCCAATCCCTATAAGGCCGCAGAATTGGGCTATCTCGACGATATTATCCTACCCAAGCATACCCGTATGAAAATTATTCAATCGCTCGAGATGCTTCAAAATAAAGTGAAAAACGCGCCTCCTAAAAAACATGGAAATATACCCCTGTAAAGGTTTAAAACATTACATGCAAGGGGTGCATTTTTCGCACCCCTTTTTATTGCAAGCAAATGGGGAAAAAATTGTTCTTCAATAAACCTTCAGCGCTGCTGACTGTTACATTATAAAACATACAACTATGGTCATTATCATTTCCTCAGCAAAAACCCTTGCAGAAAATACTCGC
The DNA here is from genome assembly GCA_029550865.1 of Bacteroidota bacterium. Taxonomy (GTDB): domain Bacteria; phylum Bacteroidota; class Bacteroidia; order Bacteroidales; family DTGW01; genus JAKPGM01. The sequence goes on from JAKPGM010000004.1 coordinate 29,054, forward strand.
TTAAAAGCACCCACTCACACGATGCCCGCTTACCTGAAAGATGCAGAGGCGCTGGTAAGTAAACTCCGTACCCTTACCCCTGGTGAACTAAGCAAAATACTGGGAATCAACGCCCGTTTAGCTCAATTAAATGCAGAACGATTCTCACGCTGGAAATTACCCTTTAACGAGGACAATGCTATCCCGGCAATTTTCCTGTATAAAGGTGATGTATACAAGGGGCTGAACGTTGAAAATTTTTCGCCCGACGATTTGCTATTTGCCCAGGAACATTTACGAATCATTTCGGGGCTATATGGCATATTACGCCCGCTGGACCTTATTCAACCATACCGACTGGAAATGAGTACTCCTTTGAGTTATGAGCATTACAACGACCTGTATCAGTTCTGGACAGATAAAATTACCGACATGCTGAACGATACACTCAAACAGGACAACTCACCTGTGTTGGTCAATCTGGCGTCGAACGAATATGCACAGGGGGTAAACTGGCAGAAACTCAAAGCAAAAGTTATAACGCCAATGTTCTACGAACTTAAGGAAGGGGAACTTAAGCCAGTATCCATTTTTCTGAAGAAAGCCAGAGGGCTCATGGCATCATTTATCATCAAAAACCGAATATCCAACCCCGAGGAAATAAAGCTATTTAACGAAGAACGATACAGTTTCATAGCCCAATATTCGGATGACCAGCGTTGGGTCTTTGCACGATAAATCATCAAATATTCATCAATCGTTTGTATATCTGATAGTTTTCCAGGTCAAAGCACACCAGAAAAATTTCTTTAAGAGTAGTGTCTTTCTTTTTAGCATATTGATTGAGGACATCGAGGGCTATTTCGGCTGCTCGTTGCTTGGGGAAAGCATATACTCCCGTACTGATATTTGGAAAGGCAATGGTTTCGATTTGAAGCTCTTCGGCTCTTTTGAGCGCATTCTCATAGCATGATCTCAAGAGCATTTCTTCGTTATTATGGCCGCCTCGCCAGATAGGTCCAACGGTATGGATGATGTAACGGGCAGGCAAACGGTACCCTCTGGTCACTTTGGCTTCGCCGGTAGGGCATCCGCCAAGGGTTCGACACTCGGCCAGTAAATCTGGGCCTGCCGCCGCATGAATGGCTCCATCTACTCCCCCGCCGCCCAGTAAGGTTGTATTGGCAGCATTTACAATGGCATCAACCTCCATCCGGGTGATGTCGCCCTGAAGTAGGGTAATTTTGACCATAACGATGAATATTACATACGAATTTTGGCTCCCAGTTCCTTCTCGTACGCCTCCATCAGTTTTTGCATTACACGGTCAATTTCTTCATCGGTAAGGGTTTTTTCCTCACTTTGCAAGGTAAAACTGATAGCGTACGATTTTTTACCTTTTTCAATTTTATCGCCCTGATACACATCAAAAAGATTAATTTTTTTGATCAGTAGGGGTTCAACCTTTTCGGCTAATTCTTCGAGTTGCTGGTAGGTTACCTGCATATCCAGCACCATCGAAAGGTCACGACGCACCTCAGGAAACTTAGGCAATTCCTTGAATTGCACTTTTCGACGGGTGGTCCATTCGAGTATCTGCTCCCAGTCGAGCTCAGCAGCCAATACTTCCTGCGAAATATCAAATTGCTGAAGAATTTGTTTTTTCACAATACCCAGTACGCCAATCGTTTTTCCCATCAACGTATATTGAAACGCAAGAGAAAAAAGTGGATGTTGGGTACTCGACAATTTTAACTTGTCGAGATTAATACCCGCCTTACGCAATACCTGCTCGGTATAAGCCTTGAGGAAATAAATATTGCTATTGGTCTTTGGGGTAATCCAGTTGGGTTCCTCTACCAGACCTGTCATGAACAAACCCAAACGTGCGTGCTCGTGATACTTGCTAAGCGGATTGGTTGATGACTTAGACGTTTTAAGAAAATAGCAATTGCCAAACTCATAAAAACGCAGGTTCGACTTTTTACGGTTGATGTTGTATGCAATAGCCTCAAGAGCTCCAAAAATAAGCGTTTGCCGCAAGCAATTCAGGTCCGAGCTTAGCGGATTTACGATATATACAATATGGTTGCGATATTCTTCGAACGACTCATAGTAAGCACTTTTGGTAAGAGAATTATTCATTATCTCAAAAAATCCCTGAGAGGAAAGCATGTCCGAAATGTTATCCTGCTCCTTCAAGGGGTTTAAAGGATTGGAATAGGTAAGTGTAGTAGTAGTTTTACCCGAAATTTCCACGCGATTGTAACCATAGATACGAAGTATTTCCTCCACGATATCGGCTTCCTGGGTAACCTCTACGCGATAAGTAGGCACTTCAATCGTCATATCATCGGCATCCTCGCTTAAAATATTTATTTCGAGCGAAAGCAGGATGTTTCGAATAACATCTTTTGGAAGATTATTCCCAATCAACTGGTTGATGCGGTTGATGTTAATTTTTATCTGCCTGGGTTGTATTGGTTCAGGATAAACATCGATTACCTCCGAAGCGATGGTTCCACCTGCCAATTCTTTTATCAGCATGGCTGCACGTTTCAGTGCTACCACCGTAATATTTGGGTCGCAGCCACGCTCAAAACGAAATGACGAATCGGTATGTAAATCGTGTCTACGGGCTGATTTTCGAATCCAAACGGGATTAAAGTTAGCACTCTCGAGAAATACATTCTGGGTCTTATCGGTAATTCCACTTTCTGCCCCGCCAAAGATACCTGCCATACACATACCTTCCTTTTCATTACAAATCATCAGGTCGGTATCGGCCAGCTCGCGTGTAACCCCATCGAGGGTAACAAAAGGAGTTCCTGCTGGTAACGTACGAATAATTACTTTACGACCTATAATTTTATCGGCATCGAAAGCATGGAGGGGTTGTCCCATTTCATGTAGCACATAATTGGTCACATCCACCACATTGTTGATAGGCCGTACCCCAATGGCTGCCAACCGGTTTTTTAGCCAGTCGGGCGATTCTTTGATAGTTACCCCTTTAATGGCAATGCCCGAATACCGTCGACACGCCTCCGTATTGTCGATAATTACCTCAAAGGGTAAATCGTGATTATCAACCCTAAAATTACTTATATCGGGACGTTTCAACGCTATATTTGCAGTTTGTTTGAGATAGGCTGCCACGTCGCGTGCTACTCCAAAATGCGAGGCACTATCGATACGGTTGGGGGTAAGACCGATTTCAAATACCCAATCATCGACCACCTGAAAATAATCTTTGGCGGGCATACCCACGGGCGCCTGTGCATCCAGTACCAGAATACCCTCGTGACTATCCCCTATGCCCATCTCATCTTCGGCACAAATCATGCCCTCGGAAACTTCACCACGAATTTTGGTTTTTTGTATTTCAAATTCACCCTTTGGCGTATATACTTTAGCACCCGGAAGCGCAACCGCTACTTTCTGGCCTGCAGCTACATTGGGTGCACCACACACAATTCTTAATGGCGTAGACTTGCCAACATCTACCGTGGTAACATGAAGCCTGTCGGCCTGAGGATGTTTTTCACAGGTAAGTACATGACCTATTACAAACCCTTCAAGCCCGCCCCGAACCGAATGCCAACGCTCTAAAGATTCTACTTCTAAGCCAAGATTGATCAATATCTGAGCCAACTCCTCTGGTGAGTATTCTACCGGAAGATATTGCTTTAACCAGTTATACGAGATTTTCATGTAACTACTTTTTGTCGATTGCTATTTCAAGTAGGGCAAAAGTAAAAAAAAACTCATTGCCCGAAAAATTAGAAACTTAAAATAGACGAATTAATCAAAGGTCTTCTCAAGTAGGTTACAACAAAAAAGGGTAAGCTACTTATATCGCACCGCTACAACCGCCTACCCTTGCTACCTTCCGGTCCTGGGGGGTTCAGCAGGAGCTGGTCGTATAAGACTTACCCGCTGCAAAATTAATTAATTTTTCGTATTCTCATCCACAAAACTATTTTATCAGGTATTTTCATTAATTTTACCCAACTTTTAAAGTCGATAATCATGGAAAAAAAATCAATGCTCAAGCAGGTTGCCAATTATGGGCTTGTTACGGGACTTATTCTCGTTGCTTACTCGTTGTTCACCTACATTATTGGACAGTCTTTGAATAAAACACTGGGATATCTATCGCTGGTAATTCTGGCCATATGCCTTTATCTTTTTTCAAAGCAATATCGCGACAAAGTTAATGAAGGGGTTCTCACCTATGGACAGGGGTTTACGGTAGGACTACTAACAGGGGTATTTGCAGGAGTACTTACTGCATTTTTCAGCGTAATATTACTCACCTATATTGACCCAGGACTGGTCGACAAACAGTTAGAATTGATGGAGCAACAATTTCTTGCGAAAGGAATGAGCGAAGATCAGGTGGAAGCTGCCATAAACATGTCAAAGAAATGGATGACACCAATCTTTCTATTTATTGGGGGAATTCTTTCGATGGCCTTCTGGTCGGCCCTCATTTCACTGATTACCGCTGCTGTTTTAAAGAAAACTCCATCCCCATTTTCCGAGAATACAACAAACGAATAGTATACTGAACAATGGATCTTTCAATAGTTATTCCTTTTTACAACGAAGAAGAGTCGCTTGAGGAGCTTGTAGAGTGGATTGAACGTGTTTTGAACGAGCAGAAGATCGAGTACGAAATAATCATGATCGATGACGGGAGTAGTGACCGTTCGTGGAGTATCGTTGAAAAGATGTCCACAAGCCGTCAATATCTGAAAGCCATTCGTTTCAGGCGCAACTACGGTAAATCGGCTGCCCTTCAATGTGGATTTCAGGCTTCGCAAGGGAATGTAGTCATTACCATGGATGCCGACCTTCAGGACAGCCCTGATGAGATACCTGCCCTTTACCGAATGATTGTGGATGAGGGATACGATATGGTTTCGGGGTGGAAAAAATTACGACATGACCCCATTTCAAAACGCTGGCCCAGCAAGGTATACAATGCCGTTGCGCGATGGGTTACAGGTATTAAATTGCATGACTTCAATTGTGGCCTCAAAGCATACCGACAGCAAGTTGTCAAAAGCATTGAGGTTTACGGCGATATGCATCGGAATATTCCTTTTCTGGCCAAACAGGCTGGTTTTAAAAGGATAGGGGAAAAAGTAGTCCAGCACCGCAAACGCAAATATGGTGTTTCCAAATACGGATGGCAACGTTTTGTCACGGGCTTTCTCGACCTGCTTACGCTCGTATTTATCACAAAATTCGGACGTCGCCCCATGCACTTTTTTGGGGTACTGGGTTCCTTGATGTTTCTATTTGGTTTTATATGGGCTGCATTCCTGGGCGCCGAAAAACTATATGCCATTAAACACCATATCAAAGCCCCATTGGTTACCAACAATCCCTATTTTTACCTGGCACTGGTTGCTATGATTCTCGGAACTCAGCTCTTTCTCTCTGGATTTCTGGCCGAGCTGATTGTACGCACCTCATCCGACCGTAATACTTATTTGATCGACAAAAAAGTCAATCTTTAAAAATAAGTATTTTACTGTCGTGCGTACTTAACGAAAAAGAAATGTAATTTTGCAGCCTTTAAAATAACAGTATATGGGATTGCAATGTGGTATCGTAGGTTTACCCAATGTTGGTAAATCAACTCTCTTTAATTGCCTTTCGAATGCACGGGCACAGGCTGCCAATTTTCCTTTTTGTACCATCGAACCCAATGTTGGCGTAATAACTGTACCTGATGAACGGTTGATAAAACTCGCCGAAATCGATAAACCTCAAAGGGTAATCCCCACAACTATCGAAATTGTTGACATTGCAGGACTGGTAAAAGGGGCAAGCAAAGGCGAAGGACTGGGCAATAAATTTCTGGCCAACATCAGGGAGGTTGACGCCATCATTCACGTACTTCGTTGCTTCGACGACCCCAATGTCACCCATGTCGATGGATCGGTAAATCCGATAAGAGACAAGGAAATAATTGATGCCGAATTGCAGCTAAAGGATTTAGAAACCGTCGAGAACCGCATTGCTAAGGTACAAAAACAGGCTCAAAGTGGGGGCGATAAACAGGCCAAACGTCTGCTCGAACTATTGTTGCAATACAAAGAGGTACTATCGAAAGGACTCTCGGCACGAACGGTAGTACTTGACAATAAAGAAGACCAACGATTGGCACATGACCTGTTCTTACTCACCAATAAGCCTGTTCTTTACGTATGCAATGTTGACGAGGCATCGGTTAAGACGGGCAACAGCTATGTCGAACAGGTAAAAAAATGCATTGAACCCGAACAGGCTCCCATGCTGGTGATAGCAGCAAAAACCGAAGCCGAAATAGCCGAACTGGAAAGCTACGAAGAGCGTCAGATGTTTCTGGAAGAACTGGGATTGAAAGAATCGGGCGTTAGCCGCCTTATTCGGGAAGCATATAAGCTACTGCAACTCGAAACATTTTTTACCACCGGCCCCGACGAGACAAGAGCATGGACCTTCCTCAAAGGCACTAAAGCCCCTCAGGCTGCAGGAATTATTCATTCCGACTTTGAAAAAGGTTTTATCCGAGCCGAGGTTATTAAATACGACGACTACATTCACTATGGTTCCGAAGCCGCCTGCCGCGAAGCTGGTAAAATAGCTATCGAAGGTAAAGACTATATCGTTCAGGATGGAGATATTATGCACTTCCGATTTAACGTATAACCTCTTCTGTACCAGGAATTCCTGGTTTTTACAGCGCCCTGAGGACAAAAAGGTCTGCTATTCACAAAAAGCATGGAATTTTGGATTCCTTCTACCATTCCATATGCTTGTAGTGTTTTTTACCGCCAAAACCCTTTCTCCCTAAAGAGTCATTTTTTTCGAAAATAATTTTAAAAATTTTTCTTAAAAGGCCGGATGGTACTCGCATGTAATGAGCTTTCTACACATAGGCATGTACGAAACGGATAAATATTTTCATACTCGTTTGTGAATACTGCTATACATGCTCGTTTCATCCGAAAATATTTTTTAATTTTTTATAGTGGTCGGATGGAACTCGCATGTAATGAGCTTTCTACACGTAGGCATGTACGAAACGGATAAATATTTTCATACTCGTTTGTGAATACTGCTATACATGCTCGTTTCATGGAAACGTTACTGAAAAAATCAAGCTAAATTATTTCTTTAAACGACTTTGAGGACACATGTTAATTTTGAGAATTGCTTATTACTTGTAACGTCACATATATTTTAGACATATATTGCAGACACTACTCATATCCTGTTTTTACCGTGAAATATCCCTTATTTACCGAAAAGAAATTGTAGATAAGGTTGGGGTTAGTAATTTTGCTAACAATAAAACATCTTCCAACTTTTAAAAACATTTGGGGGACAAAACCATCAAATGAAAGGAATGATTATTGTTTTACCGCAAAGAGTATAATGAACATACGAAAAAACAAACTAAAACCCTTACTAATGAGACACATTTTACTACGAGGATGGATGACAATATTTTTGGGGTATGGCTCTCTGTATCTAATGGCTGGGGAGCTACCCTCAGAAAGCACAGCAAGCTCTGCCAAACTCAAAACGTTAAGCGGATACATACGCGATGCAAACAACGGTGAAACATTGGCCGGAGCGACCATTTTTGTAAAAAATGCTAATGTTGCCAGTTCCTCAAATATTTATGGTTTTTACAGTGTAAGCCTTACGCCGGGTACTTATCAGGTAGAATTTTCGTACGTAGGCTATAAAACCTATGCGCTGCAAATAGAATTAAAAGAAAACCAATCGCTGGATGTGGAGCTAACAGAGGATGTCACAGAAATTGAAGAGGTGGTTGTCAAAGGCGGCTCTACTGCCGAGCGTATCCGAAAACCCGAGATGAGCGTTTCGAGACTCGAATCGAAGGCGATCAAAAAAATTCCCGCCCTGATGGGTGAGACCGATCTGATAAAGGCTATACAGCTGTTACCTGGTGTTCAAACAACCGCCGAAGGTACATCGGGATTTAGCGTCCGAGGCGGTGGTATTGACCAAAACCTTATCATTCTCGACGAAGCTACCATTTACAATGCTTCACACCTGATGGGTTTTTTCTCGGTATTTAATAACGATATTGTACGGGATGTAAAATTGTATAAAGGCGACCTACCCGCCAATTATGGAGGACGTCTTTCCTCGGTATTGGACATCAAAACCAAAGATGGCAACATGAAACAATAGACCGGTAACTTTGGAATTGGACTTATCTCGAGCCGTTTTATGATCGAAGGACCCATTATCAAGAACACTACCTCTATCCTCGTTTCTGCCCGCCGAACCTATGCCGACATTTTTTTCCCATTTATTCCCGACACCGATTTACAGAAAAGCTACCTGTATTTCTACGATCTTAACCTTAAAATTACGCATCAGCTCAATAGTCGTAATCGTTTCTTCCTGTCAGGATACCTTGGACGCGATCGTTTTGGTCAGAAGAAACTTTCCGACTTTGGTTTTGGAAATAAAGCTGTATCGCTCCGCTGGAATAGCCAGCTGAGTGGAATTTTAATGTCGAATGTGACTGCCTATTTCACAGATTATTCTTACGATCTGAATTCGAATATCAACGACCGCAAATACTTCTGGCAATCAGAGATAAAAGATTTAGGCGCTAACATTGACTTCAATTTATACCCTAATCCCAATAATGAGTTTCGCTTTGGAATCACCTCTACATATCATACCATCGATCCTATCAGGGCATGGATTGAAGGAGATACCGCCAGTTCAAGTTTCCCTTCGCTTATCAATCATTCGCTGGAACATGGTATTTATGCAAGTCACCAGCTGAAAATTACCCAGGACTTTACGCTCAAATATGGCCTACGTCTTTCCATCTTCCAGAACATAGGTAAAACCGTACAAAACTATTTTGACGAAAACTATAATTATACCCACACCACGACCTACCCTGCAGGAAAGATATATCACACCTACACAGGTTGGGAATCCCGGCTTGGCCTCAATTATGTCCTGAACGACAATATGTCGATTAAGGCAAGTTACGCTCGTACCTATCAGTATCTTCAGCTGGCTTCTAATTCAAATGGTGGAATGCCACTCGATTACTGGTTTGCAGCCAGTCCAAACATCAAACCCCAGCAAAGCGACCAATATGCCATTGGGTTGTTACGGAATATCTCAAAATTTGCCAGTGAATTTTCGGTTGAACTTTTCTACAAGGACATGAACCATGTCATAGACTTTAAAGACCATGCCCAGCTACTGTTTAACGATCGGCTCGAAGGCGATGTAAGGGTAGGAACAGCCTACAGTTATGGCGTAGAAGTACTGCTTCGAAAAAATGAAGGCCACCTCAACGGCTGGATTAGCTATACCTATGCACGGGCAAAACGCAAAATCCCTGAAATAAACGCAGGCAAGGAATATCCTGCGCCCTACGATAAACCGCATAATGTCTATGTTGTATTGAACTACGACTTTACCAGATTCACTTCCTTATCTGCCAGCTGGATATACGCCACGGGCACACCCGTAACCCTTCCTGTGGGAAGCTTTAAGTATGGAAATGATCTTCTCCCTATTTATGGCGGAAGAAACGAATCCCGTATGCGCGATTATCATCGACTCGACCTATCCCTTACCATTAAATCGAAAGAAAAATATCTCAACAACCGGGTAGAAACCGAATGGGTTTTTGCCATGTACAATGCCTATGGACGTCACAACGATTGGATGATAAATTTTTTGAATGAAGATGAAAATGGTTCACAATACAAAGTTGCAGAACGCTGGTATCTGCCATTCGTATTTTTCCCAAGTGTGACATTAAATGTAAAATTTTAACAAGTATGAACATGAAAAAAACAATATATTTTACTGCCTTTACCTTAATGCTACTGGGTTGCCGCGAAAAAATTGAATGGCCTTTGGACTCAACCTATCAACGACTGGTTGTTGAAGGTAGTATCAGCACCGATACCACCAGTCACACGGTTATTCTCAGCAAATCTACCGATGCGTACGGACGGCAACCTATTGAATACATCAGTGGCGCGATGGTAACCATCTCCGATAGCATCCAAACTTTTTACCTGAGCGAGGATCCTCAGCAAAAGGGTCACTATCGAACCCAACCTAATGTTTATGGAGTAGTAGGCCGTACCTATACGCTCACCATCGAACAGGTTGATATCGATGGCGATGGCACATACGAAACATATACTGCTGTAACCCGGATGGTTAAGCCATTCCGTCTGGATTACCTCAAGCTTATTCCGTTTCAATTTTCGACCCGCGCAAAAGGCCATCTCCTGCAGGTTTATGGCCAGGTTCCTGAAGAACTAACCCAGTATATGCTTCACGTTTATAAAAACAACCAACTCATTACAGATAGCATACATGAGGTTCCCACAACCAATAATATCGACACCAATTATGTGTACGGCGATATTTTTCTATTTTTCAACGACCAGCAGGAAGATGAGCGGATAGCTCCAAACGACACGATAATGCTCGAAATGCTCGCAATCGATCTTGATTACTATAACTTTTTACGTGGCGTTGATGAAGAATACGGTCCAAAATCCCCTCTTTTCAGTGGGCCATCAGCTAATATCCCCACAAATGTCCAGCCTTCGAGTAAAGCCATGGGATATTTTGCAGCCTTTGCCATCAGTCGCGCCTCAATCATCAATACAAAATAATCCCGTATATCACCAGGCGATGGCGGTTGGGCAAAACCCAATATTTTTGTCTATTTTTGACAAAAAAAACGGTGAAAGCAGCTTACTCGATAAGTAAATTGGTTTACCCTGCAGCAATTCGAAGATTCGAAAAACAAAAGAACACAGTCTTCTTCACTTTTGACGACGGACCCGACCCCCAGGTGACACCGCAGATATTATACTTGCTTAACCGATTCGGCGCAAAGGCTACTTTCTTTTGTCTGGGACAGAATATTGAGAAATATCCCACCCTTTTTAACGAAATCCTCTCGCAAGGACACTCCGTTGGCAATCACGGTTATACTCACCTCGACGGTTTCAAATGTACCAACGATGAATTTTTGAAAAATGCTGAAAAAGGATTTTTCTTGAGCCGATCGCGATTGTTTCGTCCCCCTTATGGACGCATGAAACCCATTCAATATCAATGGGCGAAAAGAAGGTTTAAAATCGTTTTATGGGATATCATGTCCGAAGATTACGACGAAGAAAAATCGGCCAATGAAATCATTGACAACGTAATTTCAAATATCACCCATGGTTCAATAGTCGTTTTCCACGACAGCAAACAAGCTCAGAAAAATTTATTTGAAGTGCTGCCCGTACTTTTGCATCGGTTATCACACCTGGTGTTTGAAAAAATACCAATGGACATACAATAATTAAGCTGTTATTTTTTTGTTAATTAACAAGATTTAAAGGTCTTAAATTATTTTTTTATATAATTTTGACTTGAACAATAAAAAAAGAAATGCTATGAAAAAACTGGGAATATTTTTAAGCGCTGCAGCTTTTGTGTTGGCTTTGTCTGTTTCGGCCTATGCCGGCGAAGGTAAGGACAAAACCAAATGCGAAACCAAATCGGAATGCTGCAAAAAAGACAAAAGTGACAGCAAATCTGCTGAAACTAAAAAAGAACAACCCGCTAAGTAAAATGGCAAGCTAAAGAAAAAGTGCTCGCTTCGGTGAGCACTTTTTTTATTATTCAAATTAACCTTCAATGAGGAAAGACACTTTGTCGAATCGAAAAAAATAATACTACCCAACCAATTATTTTAACTGCACAAGTCCCCCCGAGGAAGTTTTTACATGGTTAGCTGGTTTTCCCTCAATGGAGACAAATGCACCAGAGCTCACGTTACCTAAAATCTCCTCAGTTACACTCATATTGATACGACAACCGCTTGAAGCGTCCACCTCAACTGTATTGCATGAAAAATCATTTCCTTTTAAAAATGCCCCTGAACCTGCCTTAATTTTAGCAACCTCGGCAGAACCTTCCATACTCATCATGGCACCCGACGACAGCTTCCCTTCAAAAAGCTTGCACCTGGCGTTCAACGAAATATTTGCTCCAGAAGATACCTCACAACTTAGATAATCAGACCTTAAATCGTTTACTGTTTTTATCGATGCCCCACCCGAGGCATAAAACCTTTCGAGATAGCTCGCATGCACAATAATATGGGGATTACTACTATGCTTACCAAACATTTTCTTGCGTATTTTAAGCACCCCATTGGTTACCTTCAACTCAATATCGTCAAACTGATCGTTATCGGATTCCAGTATCACCTTCTCAACCGAATCCAGATAAATCGTTACCTTCAACCCATTACTAACATCTATTCCCTTAAAGTTTTTCAAAGTAAAAGTTTTGGTACCTGCATAGGATATACACGAAAATCCTATGAAAAAACTTATCAAGAACAATTTCACAACAGTTTTCATATTACTTCATTTACAGGTTTTTCATGTGACGGAAAAGTTACCCTAAAAGTTACAACCTATCGATTAGCACACATACCATCCTTATAACATGATAACTTAAAAATGCCATAAAACTTTCATGCAAAAGTCTTTTGGCATCATTCACTGGTAGTTCGTAATTTTTTCATAGACCATTGGATGAAGGGTACGCAGGAGGCAAGCCTACAAAAGAATTTTTCAGGCACGACGGTTATTGTATCGAGTTAAGAAAAAATATTTAAATTTGTTACCTTAGCGTCGATATTCAAAACGGAAAATGTTGTTATGGTTTTAAGAATAGCGGGTTTCATACTTGGTCTGATTTTACTTGCTTTAAATCCTACGTATGGGCAAGAAATCGATATTTTTACAAAAGAACGTGTGCAAAAATTTCGCATTCGTACAGTAACCCTTTTCGAATACGACTATGTAAATGGCAAGCCCGAGGCAAAGGGAATTAAAGCAGAGTTAGACAGCTTTGACACCCAGGGACAGAAAGTTCTGCAGATAAATTACCGGGAAGACGGCAGCATTATGAGCATCGCCACTTTCAAGTACGATAGCCGTGGCAATAAAATTGAAATATTAAAACAAAGCACCGACGATCGTGATAAGAGCCGAATGGTATTAAACTATTCCCTCTCGGTGCGTTACGACAGCAAAGGCAACAAAATGCTCGAGACTGGCTTTAACGGGGTGGAAGATTTCAAGAATGTATACAATTATAACCGCGAAGGTAAGCTTGCTGAAGTTAATTTTTTCCTCCGCAAGCGTCTCGATGAAAAACGAGTGGTGGTAAGCGCCGATGACCAATCAACCAACATGAAAATTCTGGATGGTTTTGGTACGCAAAAATATATGTTACGTTATAGTTACAACAAAGATGGTAAGGTAATCGAAGAAACCCGCATTGAAAACGATAATACCATTTCGCAACGAATCATTTACAACTATGACAAAAATGGTGTTTTAGTTGGCGAAATTAAATACATTAACGAAAAATTGCTCCATAAGATCACATACCAGTATAATGCAAAAGGCTTACTGACCGAAATTTATAAGGAAACCCCAGAAAATAGTCGTTTCCTTATCAGCAAATATGTTTACGATGAGAACGATCAATTGAAAGAATTTCAATGGCGCGAAGAGGCCAATAAAGAATTTTCGCGCAGCACCTATACCTACGATACGAACGGGCTCTGTAAGACCGTTGACAGCTATTATGCTCGTTACAAACGACAAGTTTTAAGCGTGTATGTTTATACTTTCTATTGATCTTTTGCAAACGGAATAGTGGGTTGGACTTCTAAAATTTTAAAATATTGGAAATTTACCGATACAGTGAATTACGGCCAGGTTATTTTCGCAAATCGATTGTTACAATTGGTATTTTTGACGGTGTCCATCGGGGACATGTAAGCTTACTACGCGAACTTAAAAATATTGCCTTGCGGGAAGCATCAGAAGCAGTGGTGATTACCCTATGGCCACACCCCAGGATGGTATTATTTCCCGACAAATCTATTAAACTGTTGACCACCCTTGAGGAAAAACTTTCCCTGCTCGAAAAGCAAGGAATTAGTAAAGTGATATTGATCGACTTCAACGAGCAGTTTGCGCGTATTCCTGCCCGTGATTTTATTAGGCAAGGACTGGTAGGCTTGTTAGATCTTTCCTATCTGGTGCTGGGGTACGACAATCATTTTGGCCATAATAAAGAAGGACGTATCGATGTGGTAAAACAAGAGGCCAATCAGTTTGGATTCAGGGTAGTACAATTACCCCCCGTTTTCCATGGGGAAGAAGTAATTAGCTCCACAAACATCCGATTGCACCTTGAGCTTGGTAATATTGAAGCCGCCAAAGAACTTCTGGGGTATCCTTTTTTCGTAAAAGGGAAAGTGGTTGAAGGCAATCGAATGGGACGTACATTAAATTTTCCAACAGCCAATTTACAGGTCGAACCCTATAAAATGCTCCCCCGCGTAGGAGTTTATGCGGTATGGGCAAATGTCGACGGCAATACCTATCCGGGAATGATGAATATTGGATTTCGGCCTACCATACAACCCCATCTCAAAGAAAAAACGCTTGAGGTACACCTGATTAATTTCGAAGGCGACCTCTATGGTAAGGAAATTACCGTTACATTTGTTCAACGCACCCGCGACGAAATTAAATTTCCAGGCATTACCGAACTCCGACAACAGCTCGAAGAGGACAGGAAGATAATTCTACAAATTTTATCTTAAAAATTCCCCAACCACTTATCAGTTTTTATAAATATGGGAAACGCTTTTTCCGCCAATTTGTGCCCATGCGGGGTTGAGGATTTCCTGGATGTGTTTTTGAGGATCAGTTTATCCCCCTCAAGATGCCAGCAATGGCATGTTATCGCAAGAAGCACAATAACACGACTTCGCAATAAATTCCTAATACTTTTAAGTGAACACAGCAGGACTTTTCACGCTTATTGCCCAGGATTTAGTAGTATAATTCTTGATGCATAAGAATATGAGGCCCATATACCATAGCCATTCTCAAGGTTAGTAAATACAGGCACTACATCCTCAGAATAAGCATCACCTTCTGTTCTAAGATTTTCCAGCATGCTATTTAAAAAACGAGCCAGTTCATCAGACAAATGATAAACTCGTACCTCAAGTTTATTTACAGATCGATCCTGCCACACTAAAATTTGTTTACCCTCGATGCGCGACTGTTCTTTAACGGTTATCACCTCATTCCATCCAAAGGTCAATGAATCGTTCGAAACGCACACATCGTTAACATATTGTAGTATTTTAACGCAATAATGATGGGTTTCTTTGGAGATGTTTTGAAATGCAAATAATACCTCGCCCCCCTCTCCTGTCCAATACGGATTGACTATTACCGTATCTATAACGGGAGTAGCTGGAATCTTTACATTTTTTGATTTCAATATTTTTTGGTTGGGGCATTCTATTTCAATATGGAAAAAACTATTGTCATTTAGCAATATACCTTCGGGTAAAAAATAATTGTAATCATCTTGCGTGACCAGGGTCAATAAATAGCTGTTATCGGCATACAATTTCACTCTCAATCCATGCACAGTGTCCCCTACATCTGTGATATTAAAAGGCATACTACGTTGTATTGCCACATGAACGTTATTAATGCTAAAGAGACCATGGACTAGCATTTCTTCCCTGTATGGAGGAAACCCCTTAGAGGTAGAGATAATCTGAGTTTCACAGGCCTCTAAAAAATACGCTAAAAAGACAAGGTATGCATGTTTAAAAATATATCTCATAGCTTACTGTAGGAATAATACCAAACAAAGAATATATAGTCACTCCATTATCGTTGGCACTTGCATACGCAGGATTTCGTCGATTATAAGCATTATAAATACTTATCTTCAGATTACGATCAAAGTTGCGTTTCGATTTCCAGGCTCGCATTAACAATAAATCCAGACGATGGTAGGGAGGCAACCTGTAATTATTGATACTTGAATAAATGTTATAACCCTCGAAAAATTGGTTTCCATAAAATTTACTTTGAGCCACAGAAAGTGGCTGCCCCGTCATGAAAACAAAGTTTAATGAAACCGACCATAGCCGGTCAATGGGAAATTTGCCTGTTAAGGTTATTACGTGTCGACGATCGTAAATATAGGGATATCGCCGTCCATTATTTAATTCGGGAAACTGACGATAGGTATATGAAAGCGTGTAGGAAAGAGTACCGACAATATCGCCAACTTCCTTACCAACAAACGCTTCTAAGCCATACGATTCTCCTTTACCATTACGGTAATAGGAACCCAAATCGATGATTGCTGTGTTTGTACGAATCGAATAACTTCGATACTCCACCATATTAAACATCTTTTTTGCGTACGCCTCGAGTCCGTATTCAAAATCATTGAATACCCCAAATAAACCTATTGAACCATGATGGGTCAATAGCGGCGATAACTGCGAATCAACCGTAAACCATATTTCCTTTTGCAGATCCAGAAAAGTTCGAGTCACAGAAAATAAAAATTGCTGATTCAAGGAATAGGATATTTTCAGGGAAGACCTATCATTAAGCATTCGTTTCACAGAAAGTCTGGGTTGGGTAGAAAAATAGTTTTTACTGGATGTTAAATATTCATCCAGTCGAACCCCTGCATTAATCGACCAATCATTAATTTTTATCTCATCCTCTGCAAATATTGCAACCTGATAGGCATGATGGATATGAGAGTTACCAATCAAGGTATCGTATTGTATGCCTCTTTCCCGAGTATGCTGATAAACTACGTGCGGTTTAAGGGCGTAGTAGCTAACGCTGATGCCCGATTTAATTGTCTGCCTCGACCCAAGGCTAAAATCAGTTATTCCTTGATAGGCCAGATAATTAATACTCGAATATTCGTTACGATAAAAACTCACAGAATCAGCGGACACCAATTCAAAATCGTCGTTTTCAAAGTCATTTGAATACCTCGAGAAGTGCATATAATTATTTAAAAAAATCTTTTCGGATAGAACACTTCTACTGCCTATAGATACAAGGTAATTTTTAAGGGCAAATGTGTTGCGGGTGGTATAACCAGATGTAGCATATCGTTTTTCCGACTTATTGGTATAATAATCTTGTGCCGTAAATGTGCTAACCCATAGTTTATGTCGTTCGGAAAGCGTATGAGTAATCTTCATATGCAGGTCAAATGCGTTATAACTTACATAACTGATACCGGTGGGGCTTTGTAAATCCATATTGTAGGTCATTGTATCGAGGTATTTGATATAATTGGGCAGATTAATCAGATCATAATAGGTAGTCCGAGCTGAAACAGAAAAAGTTGTTTTTTCCTTTATCAGCGGGCCTTCGGCAGAAAACCCCGATACGAGTGTCCCTATTTGCACCTTATATCTTCGTTGATAAGCATCCCCATCTTTCATTTTTATATCAATTACCGAAGAAGCAAAATTTCCAAAACGAGCAGGGAACCCGGCTTTGTAAAAATCGATATTTTGAATCCCCTCTGTATTGAGGGAAGATACAAGCCCTCCTGCATGATTGTACGAAAATAGGGGCGCCCCATCAATCAAAATCAAGTTTTGGTCTCTATTACCGCCGCGTACATACAAATTCGAAAATCCCTCCTTCCCCATCGAAACGCCTGGCAAATAAGTAAGGTTTTTTATGATATCCGCTTGACCTGCAAACATGGGCATAGTTTTCATCTTTGCAATGGGGATCGTTGTCTTACCCTGCAAAGTTTGTAAATACAGCCTTTCGCGATGATATACCCTTACCTCCTCCATCACCCTTGGTTGCAACGAAATAGTTACAAAGCTATCGCTCGTTGCATTCCAGTAGTAAGGCACGTAACCCAGATAGCTAAATTTTAGCAAACTACCCTTTACACAGGTCATGTTGAAATACCCCGACTCGTTGCTAAATGTATAACTACCCGCAACTGTATCGAGGCAATAAGCATACGAAATGGGTTCTCCCGAAGTAGCATCAATGATATATCCGTGTACTCTTACCGTTTGGGCATACTGACACAAGTATATATAGCTAATAATACCTATACAAACCAGCCTTTTGATCAATTGGCTATTCATGAGTAGTTCCTTCTTCATGCATCTCGCTTTTATGCTGTATGGAAAGGGGGTATTTTAACGCTAGATAGAACATATGTTTATACTCACCTTTAATGGGAGGGTTGGTAGTAAAAAAGCGCTGATAGTGAAACCACTGATAACCCAATTCAACATACTTAAATACTGTCACATTAACTCCATAAAACCATGCAGGGTTATTTTTATATTTTAAAGTATAAAAAAACCAATTGTCCAATGGCTCACGATAATCAGTAAGCCAACGCTTTAATAAGTAGTTGAACTGGTAACCAGCATCGACTCGTATACCCCAGAAAAGATGATATTCTAATGCAAGTGGCATTGAAAAGTATAGCAAATGATGTTTACGATAGGGCACATCTATATATTCTGTAATCGTAACATTTTGGAGTTCAAGTGCTGTTTTTGCAGATAAATTTTTTATCAATTCATAACGACCCAAAAATCCTCCCTGAAAATATCTGCCATCATCAAAGGAGTTCCAAATACTCTTATCCCCCACATGGTAATAATAACCTCCCGTACTAAATCGTGCACCAACTTCAAGCTGTCCATACCCCTTCATGAATGTCATTAGCAAAATGCCTACAATGATTAACTTTTTTGACAACATACGACAATCTTTTAGTTGTTAATACTTATCCGAAAAGCTATATGCACACACCCAATTACATACAGAATACTTAGATTTTATTTTTAATTGCGACTGTAAATTGAAGTAAGATAACTCTATTTCAGGACAATATATCATTTCGTTGCTTGGATAAAATTAGCATCACTCATATTTACAAGCCTTTCGCCAATTGCAAAAAACATATCGCCCCGAACATGAAGTACACCGTCGGTTACCCAATAAGGAGAAGTGACAGGATTAGTGTCTTCCTCGTGTTTACCACATGAAAAAAGTAAAACAGAGAAGAGAATGTTTTTCATCACATTTTTGTTTTAAGGCTTGTAAACAAATATAAAAATTATACCATTTACAACTGCGTAGTATGACACCTGAGCTAGCAAGTATTACCACCCGTGTACCCCGAAGACCTGGCTTTGCAATAGCATCGGCACGATATGCGCATCAAAGCATTTGAAAAGTAAAACGAGAGGTGTGTAAGATAATATCCTACCGTTGAGTAGGATACATGGAATTTATACTAAATCATATTAAAAAATGTCTAGAAAACAGAGTGCTAAACGGATTTCTTTAAAATCTTCGGATAAAACCCTGTCTGCGGTATAATCAGCATTATGCTACTTAATCGTGTATTTAATTGCTTCGTTTTATAGCCATTCCTGTATCCTCGCCGGTTTGATAAATCTTTTGTAATTTTACTTCCAACATTGTTTGTTTCCATGGCTGATTAATTTTTTGGTTTGTTAAAATTTAATAATTTCTTTCTCTTAATCAGCCGTGGATTTTTTTATTTTACAGAAACAAATTTACACAACCCAAGTCAGCACGTCGGGGTTGTAGTTGGTTTGTATCAAGTTCGTTTTGTTTTTAACTAAAAGAACACAGAGATATTATTTCACGCAAAGAGCGCAAAGAATATTTGTCACGCAAAGCACGCAGACAGGTTAAAACTTTGCTATCCTTTGCAAAAAAACTTTGCGTCCTTTGCGTGAGAACATTTCCCTTTTCACCCAAAGTGCACAAAGAATATTTGTCACGCAAAGCACGCAGACAGATTAAAACTTTGCTATCCTTTGCAAAAAAACTTTGCGTCCTCTTGCGTGAAACCATTTCCCTTTTCGCCCAAAGTGCGCAAAGAATATTTGTCACGCAAAGCACGCAGACAGGTTAAAACTTTGCTATCCTTTGCAAAAAAACTTTGCGTCCTTTGCGTGAGACCATTTCCCTTTTCACCCAAAGAGCGCAAAGAACATTTGTCACGCAAAGCACGCAGACAAGTTAAAACTTTGCGAACCTTTGCGAACCAACTTTGCGTCCTTTGCGTGAAACCATTTCCCTTTTCACCCAAAGAGCACAAAGAACATTTATCACGCAAAGCACGCAGACAGGTTAAAACTTTGCTATCCTTTGCAAAAAAACTTTGCGTCCCCTGCGTGAAACCATTTCCCTTTTCGCCCAAAGTGCGCAAAGAATATTTGTCACGCAAAGCACGCAGACAGGTTAAAACTTTGCTATCCTTTACTAACAAGCTCAGCGGCCTTTGTATGAGACCATTAAAGGTTGTTGACAATCCTGTGTATCCCATCTTTTAATCGGATTGTGTTGAAATTTATCAACAAAGCCAACTTTTTCTGAGATAATTTCAAATAGGTTAAAGTTTGAGCAAAATGAACCGGAGCAAGATTTTCAACCGATTTAATTTCAACTATTACTAAGTTATTAACCAGAATATCAATCCGATACCCAACATCTTGTTTTACTTCTTTATACACTAATGGCATTGGCACCTGAGTTTTTACATCGAAACCCAATTCTTTTAAATCATAGGCGAGTGCATTTTCATAAACCGACTCAAGTAGCCCTGGGCCTAAAGTTTCATGCAATTCCAATGCTGCGCCAATTATTTTATAAGAAATTTCATTTTCATTCATTTTCGCCCAATTTTAAAAAATGAATTAGCGGATAATCTTTTACAGGCTCATCAATGGCTGCTACATTACCTTCGTCATTGAATAAAGAAAGCTGGTAAGTTTTCTCCACCAAAAATATAAACATATAATCTCTGCGTTTCAGCATAAATCCGTTTACGGCACTCCATTTAGAAAAGATAATTGGTTTTTTGGTAACAGGGTTGGTGAAGTCTAAGGCATCGCCCCAAATGATATTTCTGCTCAAAAGAAACTTAACACTTCTTCTGCACTCGTGGTAGTATAAAAAAGATTGTGTAAACACTCATAATTAGGCAATCATATAATGCTGCCCTGCGAAATGAAGCGCAGGCGTAGCCGGAGCGAAATGTAGCAGGGCAGCATTATCTTTGTAATAATTTAAAAACTAATATTATG
>JAKPGM010000001.1 GCA_029550865.1 Bacteroidota bacterium
TGCATAATTCCACCTATATTCTCGGCAAAGCACGAACCGCAGAACAGCACAGGTGTTTGGTAGCTAATACGGAAAGGGAAATTGTTTACGGTAACCTCGGTACGGAAATCAATTTTAGAGCTGCTCATTAATCCAGTTCAGTATTGAATTAAAAACTTCATCCCTTTCCTGCTCATGATGCAATTCATGATAGCATCCGCTCCATTCAATGTAGGTTGCCTTAGGAATTATATGCGATAGCTCATCGGTAGCTTTGTGCGAGGTAATAGTATCGCCGCTTCCATGCATGAGCAGGGTAGGAATACTTATCTTTTGGGCATTGCCAAAAATGTACTTGGTAGAACTTGTGATTGATGTGTAAAGCCTAGGAGTAATAAGCCCGTGATTGAGTGGATCGGTAGCATACTTCTCAACCTCCTCAGGGATTTGAGAGATTTGATCAGGTTTTACAGTTGACTTAATTTGAATAAAGGGTGCAACCAAATTCATAAACTTGCTAAGTACATCCATTACCGGTGATGGTGGAACTGCCAATTTCAACCAGGGCGAGGTTACAACCAGAAGGTCAAGTTTGGTTGGTCTATTTATGGCATAGTTCAGGGCAATGTTTCCTCCCATGCTATGCCCGTAGAGTATTATTGGTAGCTTTGGGTAATCGTGAGTAATTTTGGTAATAGCCAAATCAATTTCAAAAAGCAACTGCTCAAAGTACCTGATATGCCCTCTTCTGCCTTCGGATTGGCCATGACCAATATGATCCCACGACTGGACTATAAAGCCATGGTAAGCAAACCGTTTTGCCCAGGGAACATATCGCAATGAATGTTCTCCATGTCCATGAACAATCAGGATAATTGCTTTGGGTGTTGCTGCGGGTTTTATATGCCAGGCAAATAGCTTTTTCCCGCTCGACGATTGCCAAAATTGCTTTTCAGGTTCCATATATCGTGCTTTTATAAGTTAATTCTAAACGTACTTCCAGGTTCCATCGGAATGGCACTTCCAAACCGTATGAAATATTCCTTGCACAACCAATGTATCGGCATTTGTTTTTGGAACCTTCCATGTGTAGTATAGGTATATGCTATATCGCCACACTTTGAAACTTGAACAAACTCGGGTTTCCATTCGACTTTAGCTCCCTTGTATTGAGTATCTGAATAGTAATGGTAAATAGCGTTCTTCCATTTAATTAAGCTATCTCTACCACAAAGAATTGTTGCAGATTCATCGGCAAAAAATGCAAAACCTTCAGCAATTCCATGCCGCATAACATAATCACAAAACTGTGATTCTACATCTAATATTTCAGACTTTAAATCATCGTTAGTGGGCAATGCTCTACCGCACGATAGCATCGTAATAGTATAGGTTATACCAATGTAAATGGGAAAATAATTTAATCTGTTTTTCATTAAATATTAAACTTTAGAGTTTTCTTCACCTGTCAAAAAATGCATTTTACAAATTACAAAAAAAATCGAATTATTTGCTTAAGTTATGTTAAAAATTTATTTTGGCAAGGATATTTCCCTATCTCACAGAGTGTTAAATCATTGACCATGAAGCCATTAAATTTAAGGCGTTTACAGAGTAAGATGCTAATCCTCCTAGTTGGCATCTCGGCCATTGTATATCTGATTGTTTTCGTATTCATCATTAAGAGCATACAGCACGATAACCTTAAGGATGCTCATAGCTATGTAAACACGCTGGTTAAGGAAACTGCCCGCAGTTTTGAGGATCAGCTCAACCAGGAATTGAGTATAACAAGAACACTAGCTGAGGCTTTTCGTGCATTCAATAATACAAGCCAAAAGGATTGGATTGACCTGCAAAACAGAATGGTTTCCGATGTTCTTAAAGAGCATCACAACATAAAATCGCTCTGGGTGAACTGGGATTTATCAAAGATTGATAAAACAGGCAAAAGCAAAGGACGATTGCGGTGTACCTTTTACTGGGAAAATGATGTGCTAAAATATCGGCAGGATACTGTAACTTTTGATAATCTCTCGAGCAAAAGCCTTTGGGTTACAAAAAATATAAAAGGCAACACCATACTTGAACCTTACTACTGGAAGTACTCCAACTCCGATAAGGTAAAAATCCCAATGACAAGCCTAGTAAGCCCTATTTCGTACGGTAACCAATTGGTAGGTACTGTTGGCTGCGACATCACCCTGACAGAAATCAAAGATCGAGTTGATAAGCTAAAACTTTTTGAAAACAGCTATGCATTTCTGCTATCGAACGGTAGTGTTTACGTTTCACATCCCGATACAACAGTTCTGGGAAAAACAATGAAGGAAATAAATGCCGAAGAGGATAGTATTCACCATAT
>JAKPGM010000014.1 GCA_029550865.1 Bacteroidota bacterium
TATCATACCTGTTCGAATAAATGCATCAGCCAAAACTTGCGTAAAGCTTGGCGAGCAAGCATCAAAGCATTGTTTTGCAAGTTCACATGGCCGATACATTTCTTCTGGAACGAGCATCCAGCCCAATCTTAATCCGGGTCCAAAAATTTTTGAAAACGAACCCGTATAGCAAACATCTATACCTTCTGGATCGATGGCTTTAATCGGTTTTATGCGCTCTTTATCTTCTTCATAAAACCACAAATCACCATACGCATCATCTTCAATGATAGGAATATTTTTATTTTTCAAGACATTTATCAACTCGTTCTTTCGTTCAATGCTATAGGTTATGCCCGCTGGATTATGAAAGTAAGGTGTAACGTAAAGAAATTTTGGAAGACTGCCTGCATTGATTTTGTTTACCAGCTGTTCAATAATGAGTCCATCGTTATCGATATCAATACCCTCAAGTATAGCGCCATACGATTTAAAGGCAGAGAGAGCCCCAATAAAACAAGGATTTTCGACCAGTATTCTCTCTCCTTGATCTACTAAAACCTTGGCTAATATGTTTATTGCTTGCAAAGAACCCGTGGTAATGATAAGCTTGTTGGATTTTACGGGCAGTCCTTTTTTTTCGAGAAAAAGAGATAAAGACTCTAATAACGATGGAAGTCCTGTGGTAGGTCCATACTGAAATGCTATCTTTTTTTGTGCAATAGTAAGATTATTGAAAATTTCATTTGTTTCTTCTATGGGGAACAAATCATTATCGGGCATACCACCTGCAAATGAAATAATATCAGGTCGTGTGGCAATACTCATTAAATCTCGAATGGCAGAAGACCTGAATTCGCTTGTTAGCTTTGAAAATCTTATCATTTTTGCATTTTATAACTTATACAACTGGTTAGCCTTTATTAATTGAATTTGATTTTCTTGAAGGATATCGATAGTTTTTTGAACCTCATCCGTTCGTATGACTACCGAGGCCTTTTTGTTTTCGCTTGAAAAGGCATACAAATATTCAATACCGATATCTGCATTGGTAAGAATTTCGAGCGCTCGATAAAGACCACCAGGTTCATCAGGTACTATCATGCAAATAACCTCGTTGACATGAACAGCAAACCCTGAACTTTTAAGTTGTTCTTCGGCTTTTTCGGGGTTGTCAACAATCATTCTCAATAAGCCAAAATCGGCGGTATCGGCAATACTAAGCGCCGAAATGTTAATTTTGTTGTTACTCAATACTTTGGTAACTTCGGTAAGGCGTCCCTTCTTATTTTCAAGGAACACAGTAAGCTGCTTTATTATCATGTTCTTACCCTCCCAATATTATTTTAGTTTTCTTTTGTCAATTACTCTTTTAGCTTTTCCTTCACTTCGTTCAATTGTTTTAGGTTCGACCAATTTTATGATAGCTCCAATACCCAGGGTAGTTTCGATGTTGTATTGAATTTTTTTTCTCAAATTTTCGAGTTGTTTTATTTCATCAGAGAAAAACTGATCATCGACTTCTACCCAAATCTCAAGGGTATCGAGATTATTAACTCTATCGACAATGAGTAAATAATGGGGTTTGGTTTCGCTCATTTCGAGAAGGACAGATTCAATCTGCGAAGGGAACACATTTACTCCCCGAATAATAAGCATATCATCCGAACGACCAAGACATTTTTCCATTCGAACAAGGGTACGCCCACATTCGCATTTATCGAGGGTAAGTCGTGTAAGATCGCGCGTACGGTATCTTAAGAGAGGCAATGCTTCTTTGGTAACTGTTGTAAAAACTAGTTCACCAATTTCGCCATAAGGCAGTACTTTTAAAGTCACGGGATCAATAATTTCGGGGATAAAATGGTCTTCATAGATATGTAACCCCTTTTTATGAGGGCATTCAGCAGCAACGCCGGGACCAATAACTTCACTCAAACCGTAAATATCAATGGCAAGAATGCCTAGTTTTTCTTCAATTTCTTTTCGCATTTCTTCAGTCCAGGGTTCGGCTCCAAATACACCAGCTCGAAGCTTAAAATCGGAAGGTTTCAGCCCTTCTTCAAGCATGGCTTCCGCAAGAAACAAAGAGTATGATGGGGTACAGGCAAGAATAGTCGAACCAAAATCTTTCATCAGCTGAATCTGACGCTTGGTATTGCCTCCCGAAATAGGTATAACGGTTGCTCCAATTTTTTCGGCGCCATAATGAACCCCAAGACCACCCGTAAAAAGTCCATATCCATATGCTACATGTACAATATCTTCTCTGTTTGCGCCAGCCGAAGTTAATGTTCTCGCCATCACTTCGCTCCAGGTATCAATGTCTTTGCGGGTATATCCCACTACCGTTGGTCGGCCTGTAGTTCCACTGGACGCATGAACACGAACTACTTCTGATTGATGGACCGCAAATAAACCAAAAGGATAATTATCCCGTAAATCATCCTTGGTAGTAAATGGTAGATCTTTTAACTGCTCAACACTGGTAACATCACCAGGCGAAAAACCAATTTCCTGAAGTTTCTTTCGATAGAATGGAACATTAAAATACAATCGGTCTATCATTTTGCGTAACCGCTCTCCCTGTAACTTTTGCAAGGAATCACGTTCCATGCATTCTATATATTCATTCCATATCATAACCTATAAATTTATTAGTTCAATACCCTTGCGCAAGGCCATTATATTTACATCAATAATATTCTGTCCTTTATTTTTAAATATTTCAGCAATAGCAAATTCAATATTTTGTTGAGGAAGATCCAAAAATGGCATAGCTGCACCCAATACTACCATATTAGAGGTTTTAACATTCCCTACCTCACGAGCTACTTTTTCGGCATCAATCATTAGGCAATTTAGCCTGTTGAGTTCATCAATCAACTCGGTCTCGTCGGGATAGTTTTCAATATTTTTATAAAAATTGACAGAGGTAATGATACGACCATCTTGTTTTAAAAACGAGAGATATCTTAAAGCTTCAAGAGGTTCAACCGAGACAATCATATCGGCAGTTCCAAGACTTATGATGTCGGAATAAATAATCCCATCGGAAATTCTAAGATGCGATTGAACTGCACCACCTCGCTGACTCATACCATGTACTTCCGACTGCTTTACATTCAACCCACTTTTGATAGCAGCAAGGTCGATTACTGAAGCAATAGACAATATTCCTTGCCCCCCTACCCCCGATAATATGATATCTTTTTTCATGATTGTTGTCTTTTTTTTCTTACAGCTGTTTGAATACACTCTCTTTCGGAAATTATTACAGATACACCATTGTATTCAATTTCTTCTGTAATTATTTTGATATTCAGTTCTTCATTTTTCTTAAGAGGTTCGATTTTTCTTATATGATTTTCTTCAACGCCCACCCCTTTGCAAATTGAAACTATCCTGTCGGTTCCTGACGATTTCTGCCCTCCGGTCA
Source organism: Bacteroidota bacterium (assembly GCA_029550865.1). Classification (GTDB taxonomy): domain Bacteria; phylum Bacteroidota; class Bacteroidia; order Bacteroidales; family DTGW01; genus JAKPGM01. The sequence goes on from JAKPGM010000014.1 coordinate 3,419, forward strand.
TAGCAGTGGTTCTGTTATCGGAGATTATAATAGTTACAGGAGAATTGTCGTTAACAGCGTCAATCAAACCTGTTATACCCGAATGGGTAAAAGTGGAATCCCCAATTACTGCAATAGCAGGTCTAAATCCAGCATCAGCAGCGCCTTTTGCCATAGTAACCGATGCGCCCATATCAACACAAGAATGAATAATCTCGTAAGGAGGCAATGCGCCGAGTGTGTAACACCCAATATCAGAAAAAACTCGATAATTAGGATAATTGCTCAATATCTTTTTTAAGTAGTCAAATAAATCTCTATGACTACATCCCTGACATAACTGGGGTAAACGAGGCCTTACAATTTCAGGTACCTCATAATATACTTTTGTTTTAATAGATAATGCATTTGAAATGATATCAGGATTAAGCTCGCCTGTCCGCGGAAGTATGCCATCGAGCCGACCTTTGAATTTATCATTTCCAAAAAAACCTTTCAATATCTCTTCAAATATAGGATACCCTTCCTCAACAATAAGCACGCTATCATATTTATCGGAAAACATTTTTATTTTCTTTTCGGGCAAAGGATATTGTCCAATTTTAAGCACTGGGATACTGAGATTATACTTCTGCAATACTTCTATAACATAATTGAATCCAATGCCAAATGCAATAATGGCTTTCGAAAGATGTGTACCTTCAAATATTTTGTTAAAGGGTGAATTCTCAGAAATTTCGATAATACTTTTTTGTTGTTCAATGAGGTAATTGTAATTGATTCGAGCATTATTAGGCAAAAGAACAAACCTACGCAAATTTTTCTCAGGGTTTAAAGGATTTTGTTCACGTTGATGACCTCGCTTTAGTAATGAGCGAGAATGAGCCAATCGGGTAGTAATTCTAAGCATTACAGGCAATTTCAGGCTCTCCGATAAATCAAAGGCATACTTTATTGCTTCATAAGCTTCCTGCTGGTTAGCTGGTTCAATGATGGGAATCATGGCAAACTTGCCATAAAACCTCGAATCTTGCTCGTTTTGAGATGAATGCATCGAGGGATCATCCGCTACAACCAACACAAGTCCTCCATTAACACCTGTAATAGCCGAATTAATAAAAGCATCCGATGCCACATTAAGCCCGACATGCTTCATACACACCATTGCCCGCTTACCGGCATACGACATCCCCAGTGCAGCTTCGTAAGCAGTTTTTTCGTTTACCGACCACGAAGCCTGAATAGGTTCCTGGAAATTCTTTACATACTCCTGAACATATTCCATTATCTCAGTCGATGGAGTTCCTGGATAAGCATATACCCCTGAAACTCCTGCATCAATAGCACCAAGCGCTATGGCTTCATCTCCAAGTAATAGCTCTGTATTCATCCTTTTCTAATTGATTGCGCAATTTATATTTTTTTTTCACCCAGTATTTTTTTATTGAAAAAAAATATAACATCTTTTTCTATAATAACTTTAAAAATAATTCCATGCCCAATATATTGAGCGGTTAGCAGCATTTTTATCATTAATTTATCGGATAATCATGAATCCTATCTATGAGTTTTTCCTCGCTAACAATCCTACCAGGCGGACTACAACCCTGCAGGAACGAACTTTATATAATTTCATTCCTTCCCCTCGCCGTTTCAATCCTCACCCCCGTCCCCTTTCCTTTCCAAGGAGAGGGGTGCCTGCAGGGCAAGGCGAGGTTTAACTGCAATCCATCCTCGTCTCAGCCAATATTTTCTTTCCCCTACTCTCTTGTCTTGATACAAGAAAGTAGCAAAGAAAATCAAGCACAAATGATCCCCTACCCGCTCTGCACCTCCGCACATTTGTGCCACCCACCGCACAAAGCATAGATGATGGCCTGTGCTAATTTTCAAGGCCGTTAAAACTTCTTCCCCCAAAGCCTATCTATGTTTTAATTTTAGCCCCTGCGCTGTCTCTTCAATCCTCTCCCCCGTCCCCTCTCCTTTCCAAGGAGAGGGGTGCCCGCCAGGGCGGGGTGAGGATGCAGATGAGAGGTGTCCGGTAAGAAAGGTCAGTTTTTATTTCAGCCTATCCTTTGGCAAATACGAGCCTAAAATTTTAGTCCTTCCAACCCCGTAGGGTTGGCTCTTTTGGTTGCAATGGGATGCCCACCTTTTTCCCGTCCCTTCTCCTTGATAAAGAGATGGTTGGCCGTTAGGGCGAGATGAGGTTATTGTTGAGAGGTGCCCGTCAGGACGGATATTAGACGAGCATTCGGAAGACTGTTATACATGCACGTTTAAACATGTTAAAATAAATTTCACACACTATTCCCAAATCACCAAAATTTATTATAACTTGCCGTGTTTTTGGAAAATAGTGTTACAAAAAATATCTATATGAAGGTTGATGTTTTGCTAGGACTTCAATGGGGCGATGAAGGAAAAGGAAAGGTAGTAGACGTATTAACCCCGCACTATGATGTCATTGCTCGTTTTCAGGGTGGACCCAATGCGGGTCATTCGCTCGAATTTAACTCAATCAAACACGTACTTCACCTGATACCGTCGGGGGTTTTCCACGACAATAAACTAAATCTGATAGGTAATGGCGTAGTGCTTGATCCAGTAGTTTTCCAGAAAGAAAATGCTGCTTTACAGGCTTTGGGGGTTGATTTAAGAAAAAACCTGGTTATTTCGAAAAAAGCTCACCTAATACTTCCAACGCATAGATTTTTAGATGCTGCCTCCGAAGCAGCCAAAGGATCGACCAAGATAGGCTCAACACTTAGGGGTATTGGACCTACCTACATGGACAAAACCGGACGAAACGGCTTGCGGGTAGGCGACATCCTTTTGTCGGATTTCAAAGATCGTTATGAATTTTTAAAGCGCAAGCATATAGAACTTTTACGACAATATGCCTTTGAATACGATCTACAACCAGCCGAGAAAGAATGGATGGAAAGCATTGAAATTTTGAAAGATTTTAATCTTGTCGACAGTGAATACATAATAAATGGTGCTCTTCAGGAAGGGAAAAAAGTTCTGGCTGAGGGCGCACAGGGTACTTTGCTTGACATCGATTTTGGATCCTATCCCTATGTAACTTCCTCGAATACTATCTGTGCTGGAGCCTGTACAGGATTGGGGATTGCACCCCGTACCATTGGTGAAGTATATGGGATTGTTAAAGCATACTGTACACGTGTAGGTTCAGGACCCTTCCCTACCGAACTGCTCGACAGCACTGGCGAATGGCTACGAAACAAGGGAGTTGAGTTTGGATCCACTACTGGTCGCCCACGCCGCTGTGGCTGGCTCGACCTGGTAGCGCTGAATTATTCGATCATGATCAATGGAGTTACTTCGATTATCCTCACTAAAGCCGATGTACTTACAGGACTTGAAAAAATTAAAGTTTGCACCAAATACAAGATCAACGGAAAAATAACCGACCAACTACCCTACGACCTGTCACAACCTATAGAACCAATCTACGAAGAACAACCAGGTTGGGAAGAAAACATCTGCGCCGTTAATCAGTACGATCAACTACCCGATAATCTTAAACATTACATTCAATTTATCGAAAAAAATACAGGAGTGCCGGTTAAAATTATCTCGGTTGGACCAGCACGAGAACAAATTGTTGTGCGTTAGGGTATTAGCTATCGTACTATTCAGCATCATTTTTTAATGTGGGGAATAATTAAAATTACCCGGGGTAATGGTATTTTTTTATATTTGCATTAACTAACCATAACCCGATGAGGATAATTTTTCATATCATTCTTGCACTTTCACTTACAACATCTTTATTTCCACAGAGCAAGTTTGAGAAAACTACCTTTGAGGATGCTGAATATTTTTTTGCTACCGAATCGTACCGCGACGCATTACCGTTATATCTTCAGCTTTTAAAGCGTAACTATCGCGATAACGCCAATATAATATATCGCGTTGGGATTTGCTATCTGAATATCCCTGGAGAAAAGGCACAGGCCATTGGTTATCTCGAAAAAGCCAGTCAGAAAGCAAGCATTAACTATAAAAAAAGTAGTTTGAAAGAGACCAATGCCCCCCTCGATACCTGGCTGTATCTTGGTAATGCTTATCGTATCAATATGCAGCTAGAAAAAGCCATCGAAGCCTATGAAACATACCTGCAGAAAAATCTGAAAATTTCTTCTCTCGAGAAGGAATGGGTACAAAGCCAAATAGCTGCTTGCAAAAGAGCACAGGATGCTGTAAAAAATCCTATAGCAGTTACCTTTACTACCATGGGGCGACCCTTTGGGACAAAAACGAACGAAATGAATCCGGTGTTTACCCATAATGAACAGATGGCGGTATATACGGTAGAACAAAAATTTTATAATGCCATATATTGGGTGCAAAAAAAGAATGACAAATGGTCATCACCCGTTTTACTTAATACGGCAATTTTAAGCGATGGGAATATGTTTCCTGTCTTCCTGTCCGACGATGGAAAAATACTTTTACTAAATTATGTTGAGCTTGACAAAAGCGATATTTACATTTCCCGATGGAATGGCAAACGTTATACTCCCGCTGTCCCTTTTAAACAAATTAATACTAAATACTGGGAATCGCATGCCTGCCTTTCGTCCGACGGTAAAACACTATATTTTACCAGTAACCAACCGTCGTCCATCGGGGGACTTGATATATTTTTTTGCGAACTTTTGCCCGACAGCCAATGGTCGGAACCACGCAACGTGGGAATTATAATTAATACACCCCTGAATGAAGAAACCCCATTTTTATCGGTAACGGGCGATACCCTATATTTTGCCTCCCAGGGTCATACCACCATTGGGGGGTTCGACATATTTTTGAGTATCCGTCAGCCCGATGGTAGCTGGGGAGAACCCATTAACCCAGGATACCCCTTCAACACCACCGACGATGACCTATTCTATGTACCCATCAATGCCACTACTGGCTATCAGGCCAGATATATACCCGAAGCCAAAGGAATGAAAATTGTAAAAATCATTTTTGAAAAAACTAACAATAACGTGAAATAGATATTTTACGCTTATCCCATGATGAAAAGATATTATATTAGTCTTCTAATCATCATAATTACTGGTCTGATCGTAGTTTCCGAAGGCTGTGCTACAAAGAAATACCATCGGCACAAGCCTGTGCCATGTCCCTGCGAAAAAAACAAATGATGACCTGCAAAAAAAATTTGTCTGCATTGGGTTTTTTCTTATCTTGCTTTAAGATAAAAATAACCCTATGCGTAAATGTATTATTATCGTAATAGGCCTTTTTGTCGATATTTCTGCATGCCTTTGTTATAATTATTTTTCATATGGTGCTGTTTCTGATGCCCTTGCTGGTTACACATCCACCACCATTGGTATCTGGCAGGTATGGGGTAATCAGGCTGGTATTGCCGATATTCAATCGCCAGTGCTTACCTCCTATTACCGGCAACGATTTATGCTATCCGAACTGGCCGATAAGTCAATAGCCGTTGTATATCCGACCCGCCCTCTCCACATGAGTTTTTCGTGGCAGGTTTTTGGGAATAACAGCTACCGTGAAAATCGTATCACCCTGGGCACAGCTCGAAAATTTGGCGAGAATTTCTACGGTGGTCTGCGATTCAATCGCTACAATACTTACATGAGTCAGGGTTTAAATCAATATGTGATGTACAATGTCGATGCAGGCATTATCAGTCGGTTGCACGAAAATTTTATACTGGGATGTTATATTCATTCTCTAATTCCAACAAAAGTACGCAAAGGTCAAGATAATTTGCTACCTACCATAATGGGAATTGGTGTTGCCTATACCATCAGTACAAACATACAGGTAATGTCGGAAATGCAACTAACAGGTACCTCAAGGTATTCGTGGATTGGCGCCCTACAAGTTAAACCTTCCGATCGTCTGTTCATATTTACCGGAGCACAAATCCATGATTATGCTTACAACATCTCTTTTGGTTTTAATTACAGGATAAGCAATTATGAATTGGGACTGGCCGTTGTTCAACACCCTCAACTGGGTATTAACCCATCCTTACAGATCAGTTATAGCTTTGGCCGGAAATAGAAATCTTTATTGCATTCTCTTTATTCAATTTCTATCGATATGGCAGGCCATAGCCCAGGTAACCGATACTTTTCCCGATATCAGCTCACAACCTGTATACGAAGAAGCCTACGAAAATCTTATAGAGAATACCAATCGAGAGGATGAAAGTGAAAACACTATCGATCTATCTCTGCATAAAATTGATATCAATACTGCCACATACCACGATTGGGCACAACTCGGACTTTTAACCCCTGCGCAAATTTTAGCCATTCTTCAACACCGTCAAAAACACGGCGATTTTTTATCTACATACGAGCTCATAGCAGTAAATGGGATAACCGAACCTACGCTTCGTCAGATTCTTCCCTTTTTATATGTAAAAACCGAACCCTTTACTCGTTTATCCCGGAGTAAACATGAACTGCTATCCTACTGGAAAAACCGTTTCGAAAACGATTCCAGCAATCAATACCTGGGCAGTAGTTTTAAATTCAGGAACAATTATAGTTTCGAAGCCCCACAGCTATCCATCAGGCTACTCACTGAAAAAGACGAAGGGGAACCCTGGTTTTCTGGTCAAATAACTACCTTCGACTATGTATCGGCAGCTTTCGAGTATCGTCCCAATAAGTTTATCCGTAAAATAACTGTCGGCGATTATACCTGTCAGTTTGGCCAGGGACTTGCTGTATGGAATCGATGGGATATCTCGCAAAATATTTATACGGCCAACCTTTGTCGGATTAATAGTGGCTCAACAATGCATCGAAGCTACGAGGAAAATAATTTTTTCAGGGGTTTATCCATAACAGCTGGTGCGAATGGTTGGGAATTCACTGCCTGGGGTAGTTCGAAATACAGAGATGCTACCATCAATAGCGTCGATAGCAACGGGAACGTACTTTCCATCAGTAATTTATTGTCGTCGGGCACCCATGCCACCGCAAACCAGCTTAAAAATCGACACAGTGTACGTGAAATGGTATGGGGCGGAGATGCTCATTATACCTGGAAAAATCTTGTGTGGGGTTTATGTGGATATCAAACCACATTCTCGGCCAATATCCTACCTTCTTCTCTGCCCTACAAATCATATAGTTTTGCAGGAAACCGGATATGGGTAACCAGTAGTTATATGCGTTTTCATACCCGCCAGGCAATTTTTTACGCCGAAAACGCTATTTCCAATACACTACAAAATTACGCTTTTATTGGAGGTGTATGCTACATGCCCCTACCCGATCTAACCTTAAATTGGCTCTATCGATACTATACTCCAGGATACTTTTCGCCGTATGCCAACGCCTATGCCTTAAATACCAAGACAAGCAATGAAAAAGGGTACTGTATGGCATTAAATTATCATTACAACGATATACATACAACCATCATTCAACTCGATTTTGCAAACAATCTATGGCTACGATACGCAGAAAGGGCACCCACCAATAGATATAGCCTATTATTACAGCAAAATTATGAAAATGAATCTATTAAGGCATCGTTCCGATATCGATACAACCGTAACATCGGAAATATTACGGAAGAAGGCGAAACAGTTACAACGAAACAGCATCATATCACAATGCAGGTCTGGCAACAGATTTGGGAAAGTCTAAGAATACATCATCGTATCGATTTTAATATGATTCCAACACCTGCAGGGTCAAAAGGCACATTGATTGCCCAGGATATCGACTGGAAATTTCATAGAAGCCTTTCCCTTTCAGCTCGTTATGCGATATTTAACACCGACGACTGGGACTCGCGCATATATGCTTATGAAAAAAATATCTGGCGTGTATACTCCTCTGCACTCTACTACGGTAAAGGCATCCGTACTGCGCTCATGCTAAAAGTCGACATCAGCCGACAATTACGTTGTTGGATTCGATATAGTACGACCCACTATAGCAGCAGAAACGTCACCACCGATACTTCATCAACTAATTCAGAGGTCTCGGTGCAAATGTACTGGAGATGGTAACTACCTTAGTGTCAAAATAAAATCCCTAATATACACGTCATCATTTAAGAATCACAACGTGGATAAATCAACTAACCCTGGGACAGCGCTTAAATTCTTTGGTGCGGTCGAATAAATAGCGATAGGTAATGTGAATTTTAGCCGGGGTACAACCCACCTCTTCCACCAGATGCATCATAGCAGGGTTGAAATCGCCAATCCAGTTCAGTTCCAATTCGGTATAGGGAAAGTCGGGTTTAACAGCCTCGGCTGCATATGCCATTATCAGAGCACCCTCCACCCCCTTGCGTTGATACTCGGGAACTACACCAAATACAAAACCAAAAGATTTTTTGCACACACCACGCCATTTATAGTACAAAAATTTAAGCTTACCCCAGAGGTTAAAATTACCATTCAAATGCTTGATGATGGCATTAATCTCGGGAATCATAAGAAAACAGGCAATAGGTTCGTCGTCGTAATAACCAAACCATATCAGCCTTTCATCCATAATAGGTTTTATTGCCTTAAAAATAGCTTTCACCTGTATTTCGTTCAAGGGTTTTACACCGGGAAATTTAGCCCATGCCTTGTTGTATATGGTCAAAAAGTCCTTCACATATTTATCATCCTTACCCTTGCGAATATGTTCAAAGCGATAATGGGGATTAGCGAAAATTCGCTTTGCCTTCTCGCGAATTACCGGATGTACCCTGCTATCGTCAATGGGGACATGATAAGTAATCTGCCTGAAATAGTCCTGAAATCCGTATGCCTCAAAAAGGTTTCGATAGTATGGAAAATTATAATTATTGCAGTAATTGGGTGGTGTAAAACCTTCCACCAAACATCCCCACCAACGGTCACGTTCCCCAAAATTGATTGGTCCATCCATGGCCTCCATTCCCCGAGCAGCCAGCCATTGCTTACAGGCATCGAAAAGGACAAAGGCTGCTTCCTGGTCATCGATACAATCGAAAAATCCCATCCCACCAGTAGGCTGATCATTCTTTACCGCACTTTTATGATCGACAAAAGCTGCTACACGTCCCACTGTGTTTCCTTTTTCATCACGTAAAATCCATCGGATACACTCCCCCTGCCTGAATAGCTTGTTTTGTTTAGGATCAAATACTTTTTCCACGTCTACATCGAGCGGACGAATATAATTAGGATCGTTTTTATAAAGCTTTACAGGAAATCGCACAAATTCTTTGGCCAACTTTTTATCGGTAACTTCGACAAGCGTATACTTCATCTGAAAATATTTTTAAATGTTTTTTAAATCGGTCGGATGGAACTCGCATGTAATATGTTTTGTGCTCTAAAATCAAGCAGGCATGAAAAATTATTTTCATTCTCGTTTGTGAATACTGCAATACATGCTCGTTTCATCTTGTTAAATTAAATTGTAAGGGAAACTAAACTTTAGTTCAGAAACTGTCATTTTTGTGTATCAATGTAGCTCATCAGATATTTCAGTCAACGCTATACACCATTGCTTTCATGGTAATGAAAGGGAAAGAACCATACTCCCGAACGATATTCTTTCCTGTAACCTTAATAACGCTTCCGCCCATAGTAGCAGCCCTTTTGCGAAGTAACACTATGGCATTTCGCTCAAGCTCAGAATTGCTCATATTAATTCGCGTAGCATCGTATCGGACTTCAATTTCGCCTTTTTCGGTATATCCACTCAAATCGCTTCCTTCGTTCGCCACCAAAATGCTGGTCCAGTCCTTACTTTTTTGTTTGCCCTGTATCTGCTCCTTACTCATCTGGCCAGTTTTGGCCTCAACAACTTCGATGGTCCCATTACCATAGCGAATCTCCTTGATAACACTGTTATTTACACGTTGCAGGTCCTTCATACCCGGAACGCGAAGTAGAACCTCAAATTTAGTTTTTCCCTCAACCTTCCCTATGACAGTGACACCGGACTTTTTAACAATAGTATCGAGCACCGATGTCTGATCGGTTTGAGCCGATAAATTGGTTAGCATCATAAAAATTAAGAAGAAAAATAGGTGTACGAATCGATATGCTTTCATGAGTAGATTAGCTTTTTTTTACCCCTATGCAAATATAGGCATCATCCAATGAAGTATCAATTTTTTTCGGAGTTTATTTTGAGCAATAAATGAGTTAGCTAACCTCTTTGTTTCTCCATCGCCAGATACCCGCCAGAATACTTCCAATGAGGCTATGTACTGCACTGGATATTGCCGCCGGAATTGCCGTAGCCGGATGGGGAAAATTATTTCGGGCCAGAACCACCCCCAATCCCGAGTTTTGCATACCTACTTCAATAGAAATGGTTTGCCTTGCTTGTACATTCTTTACCGTAAGCATAGCAAACAGATAACCCAGTAAAAAGCCACCTGCATGCAATCCTATAACCGAGAGCAATAATTTCCAACCACTGGTAAGAATAATCGACTTACCTGCCCCTATGATACTGGCTACAATAAGCACAATGGTAAAAGTTGCCGCCACCGGTGCATAGGGCAACACCACTCGTGTAAGCCGTGGCAGATACTTATTCATCAAAACGCCAGCGCCTACAGGCACTAAAATTACTTTCAGGGTATCGAAAAATAGTCCCCAGCCATTCACCTCTACCTTACTACCAATAATAAAGGTACACAAAAGAGGGGTAAGTACGATGGCCATCAGCGTCGAAATGCTGGTCATCGTCACCGAAAGGGGAACATTGGCACGAGCCAGGTACGAAACCACATTGGACGCTGTGCCTCCAGGACAACAAGCTACCACAATTAAGCCGGCAGCAAAATAGGAAGGCAAACTAAAAACCCATGCAAAAAACCAACCCAATGCCGGCATTACAGTGTATTGCAGTACTATACCTGTCATCACCCATCGAGGCATCCTCAATACATTGGCAAAGTCTTCGGCTTTTATCGTCATACCCATCCCCAACATGATTATCCCCAACCCATAGGTGATTAAATCGCCTGTAAACCACGTAAAAAGCGATGGCTCTATAAGCGTGAGCACAACGCCAAGCAATACCCATAAGGGAAAAGCCATCACGATTAGTGAGGAAATTTTCGACATATAGCAACCTGTTTGTATTACCTACAAATAAACAAAAATATCTGGAAAAGGTAGTATAAAAAAGATTGTGTAAACACTCATAATTAGGTAATCATATAATGCTGCCCTGCGAAATGTATCAGAGCAGCACTATCTTTGTAAAAATTTAAAAACTAAGAGTACAAAAACCTTATTCCAAAAGATTTCTTCAAGCAATTTAAAAGTAAGGAAGATTTCCATTCTTTTTTTAATGACCTTTTTAAACAAGGGGTCGAAGAAATTAAAGACCGAACTGGAAGCCTACCTTAGCTATGAGAAGTACAGTAAAAAAGGCTACGGTTCTGGCAATAGCCGCAATGGCTTTTATAGTAAGAAGTTTAAAAACGGAAAGTCCTGGCAACATGGTGCTAAATATCCCCCGTGACCGAAATGGCGAATTTTAGCCCCAACTCATCCCCAAAGGTCAACGGATGAGCGATAAGCCCGAAGAAGCTATAACAGGGATGTATAGCAGGGGGATGACCACTTCCGACATCAGCCAGCAAGTAAAAATATACGGCATAGATGTTAGTGAAGGCAAAATATCCGATGTTACCACCCAGCTCTGCATTGTGCATCAAATAAGGAACAGTTGTAAGTACGTTGTTTGGAAGGACCGGAAAGAATTTTGTGCCGACCTTAAAGAAATTTATGCAGCAGCTAACATTGAAATGGCCGAAAAAGCCCTATTTGCAATGGATTTAAAATGGGGTACAAAATATAAATACGCCATACAGTCTTGGCAAAACAATTGGGAAAACCTGACCCAATACTTTAATTATCCACTGGAAATCAGAACGATAATATACACCACCAACACCATAGAGAATCTCAACCGCGGGATAAGAAAATACACCAAAACAAAAGTGCAATTTACCGATGATAATGCTGTGCAAAAAGCTGTTTATTTGGCTATTACGAATATTGAAAAAAATGAAGCATGCCCATCCAAAATTGGGGCATTATCCTTCATCAATTTTTGACTATTTTTGAAAACAGATGTAAACTAAATTAAAATGCATTTTGAGGTGTTTACACAAACTTTTTTATACTACTTCTACAATTTTTTTAGTCTTTGTATTTCCGCTTTCAACTCATCAATAACTTCTTTATTTTTAATCTCCTTGCGTTCACCAACTTTTTCAGAAAATAAATAAAAAACCCTACCACCAAATACTTCTGTGAATTTTTGATGAGATTCGGACTGTAAATTGTATTCCTTAAAAATTTCTGGCAACTGGATACCGCTATTAACAGGCTTAATTTGCAGTCCAATATATTTGTCATTGATTTTTATGAAGAAATCAACATTAAATAGCCTGTCCCATTCGTCAGGTGCTGGTTCAATTTTTACTCCTAAAATCTTTTGTAATTGACCATAAATTGTCTGAATTTCTGTAACATAGCCTTCATATGTACGATCAATGACCAGCTGCATCATGTAATCAATACAATCTTGCTCAGTAATTTCAGCTACTTCAGCCTGAATAACTTCACTAATTTTGATATACAGTTTTTTTCCAAGCTCAATGATGTGTTCTTTGGGTCTCACGTTTTTAAAATAGTATTCCCTCCATTCTTCTATACTTTTAGGAGCACATTTTCTTATCGACTCTGAAGTGGAACCAACATTTCTTTTGAAATTGAGCTGAAAACGATTCATTGCTGAATTCAATATCCATTCTTTAGCCATCGTTTTGAATTAAATTTAAAAACTTTTGTTTGTATTTGTAATTCAACTCTGTATCAACTTTTACCAATCCATTTTTAATGAGATGTGCATTAATAAATGTTTTATTTTCCAGATATAAATAGCATAGAAGATTATTATCACTATCGTATTTTATATCGTCATATTTGAGTAACACCCGTTTTCCTTTCGTCTTCTCAGTTAAGAATGAAACTGCTTTTCCGTTGCAGGATGGATTTTCTTGGACCCCAATAAGTTTTATGACTAAATCGTTGTTTAATCGAAGTTTTTCTGGACTAATTATTTCTTTTACAATATAATATTCTTCACGTTTCGAAGCACTGTTTTTGTCAATTTTGGAACCAAACTGCAATTTTTTTACATCTATTCTTTTATCAAATGCATGCGGGTCTTTGAAAATGTATGGTAATTTTAATATTTCGCTTTTATAATCGCTATTAACTGATTTTTGTTCAACAAATTCATAGGTTGTCCCATACAAATCTGGCTGATTAACCTCTAATTTTTCCCGAATTATAGGTATGAAATCAGGATTAATCTCATATCCAATTGAATTCCTGTTTAGTTTTTTTGCAGCAAGTAATGTGGTACCACTCCCCGCAAAAGGGTCGAGTATAGTTTCGCCTACAAAAGAGAACATTTTAATTAACCTTCGTGGTAATTCCTCTGGAAACATTGCCAAATGGTGTGTTTGTCTTTCGCCAGGGAAGTTCCAATGTCCAGCAAAGAATGTATTCCATTCCTCTGCCGTCATTTTAGAGAGTTCTTTTTGTTCTTTTGTGGGTTTAGGACTTTCTCCTAACTTTTTAAAAATGAGTATAAATTCATAATCTAATTTTATGATTCCGTTTCTTGGATATGGATACGAACCCATCTGAACTCCTCCTCCTGTGGTATTAGAAGTAGTAATCTTTTGCCAGATAATGGCCCCCATATAGTCAAATCCTACAGTTTCACAAAATTTGATAATCTCTTCTCGAATGGGAATAACTTTATATCGTCCATAATATACAGAACGAGCAAATTGATCGCCTATATTTACACAAAGTCTACATCCATTGTGAAGAACACGGTAGCACTCCTTCCATACCAAATTTAAGTTGTTAATGTAACTTTCATAACTTTCATGAAATCCAATTTGCTCTACTGTCCCATAATCCTTTAATTGCCAATAAGGTGGCGAGGTAATCACCAAATGCACAGAATTATCAGGCAATTCTGCCATTTGTCGACTATCACCAAGTATTATCTTATGATGAGTTTTCATTTTCTTTCAAAATTAAAAAAACGTGCATTTTAATACATTACAACTTCCAATTCCATTGCCAATTCATTGTCGCTACAAGGCATTTTACTCGGATTCTCATTAAGCAAAGATAACTCACACCCACCAATTTGGCAAGCGATGAAGGGACTAATAGTTTGTGCTAAAGTTTCCTTAACCCAACCAGCACCATATAAAAACCGGGTGTTTGGAATCTTTTCAAAAAAAACATGACGACTTTTCAATGATTCATAATCCTTCCGCTTCCTTATTAGCTTAATTTTGCAATTACATATTTTATCTTTTAACCTCTTCTCAGCCTTTTCTTATGCAAACATGTAATTGAAGTCAGATAAAAATTATTGTCCACCTGTCCTTAAGCAAGTAAATAAAAGTTGAATTCCTTAAATCGTTATCTTTGTGTAAAACAACTGAAATATGGCAATCAAAATATACAGTTCGGCCGATCGACGGCGTGTCGATGCTTACACGATTCAGCAGCAGGGTATTTCGTCGATTGAGTTGATGGAACGAGCAGGTAAGCAGTGTGCCTATTGGATCATGTCGAACTATTCCCGCTCGCATTCTATTTTTATTTTTTGCGGCAAAGGCAATAATGGTGGGGATGGATGGGTTATTGCCCGTTATCTTGCCCGGGAAGATTATAAAGTTACGGTTTACCACCCCTTTCTTCCCGAACATTTTTCGGATGATGCACTGACCAATTATCGCCGCGTACTTAATATGCCAAACGTTACTGTTAGCTACCTTAGCGATCCTGCGCAACTGCCTTTTTTCGGCTCCGACGATGTTATCGTAGATGCATTGCTGGGTTCGGGGCTCAACCAACCCGTAAAGGGATTATTAGCAGACGTTATCAGCTACCTGAATCAATCGGACGCTATCAAAATTGCGATAGATATTCCCTCGGGGTTACCAGGCGAAGCAATATGGGGCGACGAGTCACCTATTTTTAACGCACATTACACGCTCACCTTTCAATTCCCCTTTTTTTCCTTCCTTTTTCCCGAAAATCATCGCCATGTGGGACAATGGTTTTTGATCGACATTGGATTGTTAACTACTCTTCCCACAACTTGTGTTTATATAGAGTCAAAAGACATCGCTCTTAAGAATCGTTCGCCTTATACTTACAAGAACGAATGGGGACATGCCCTATTGTTGGCGGGCTCAAAAGGGATGATGGGTGCTGCTGTATTAGCGGCTACGGCATGCATTCGGACGGGTTGTGGTTTGGTAACGGTACATGTACCCGCCCATGGTGGCACTATCGTCCAAACAGCTGTTCCCGAAGCCATTACCAGCTACGATTCGCATGCAGATGTTTTAACCAACTTACCCACTTTGAACCGATATACGGCATTAGGCATTGGTCCTGGCCTTGGAACAGCCGAAGCTACCCACCTGCTGATAAAAAAAACGCTTGAAACGGCATCTATTCCCATGGTAATCGATGCCGATGCCCTGAATATTCTGGCTCAACATCCCGATTGGCTCGCCTTGTTGCCACCCCATACAATACTTACCCCTCATCCCGGCGAATTCGACCGTCTGTTTGGTAAGTCTACCAACAGCTGGGATCGTTTTCAGAAACAGATAGAGGTAGCTCAAAAGTACTCCGTTATCGTAGTATTAAAAGGGCATCATACTTCCATAGCCCTACCCGATGGTAGTTGCTATTTCAATTCAACGGGTAATCCGGGTATGGCTACGGCTGGCTGTGGCGATGTGCTAACGGGAATGACCCTGTCATTGTTGGCACAAGGGTATGCACCCTACCAGGCAGCTTTGTATGCTGTTTATCTGCATGGGCTGGCAGGCGATATTGCTGCCCATGAAATGGGGTTCGAAGCTCTCGTAGCCTCAGATATCATCAAAACAATAGGCAAGGCTTTTGCACATATCAGAAATTCTTCGACGAAATAGTTAACTTTATGTATTTTTGCCATTCATTTGTTTTCCCTTGAACCGAAAGTTTGTAGCCAATATTATATTACTCATTGGGCTTAATTTGCTCATTAAGCCTTTCTGGTTTTTTGGCATTGAAATAACCGTGCAAAACCGGGTGGGTAATGCCGTCTATGGTATGTACGCTGCCCTATTGAGTTTTACCATTCTGTTCAATTTTTTACTCGACTTTGGCATTACTAATTTCAACAACCGCGAGATAGCCCGCAACCGAATTTTACTCGAGAAGTATTTTTCGCATATCATTGGCATAAAAATCATCTTTGGACTCTTCTATGCTCTTACCTGTCTGTCGGTGGGAACAGTAGTTGGATTTAACGGAAAGTCGTTGTTCCTGCTGACGCTATTGGTCGTAAACCAATTTTTATCGTCCATGATTCTTTACCTACGTTCCAATGTGAATGCCATGCTCATGTTTGTTACCGACAGTATTCTTTCTGTACTCGATAAGTTATTGATGATTATTTTCCTATCCCTAATATTGTGGGGAAATGTTTTATCGATACCATTCAACATAGAGATTTTTGTGTATGCACAAAGTGTTGCATATGCATTTACATTCATCGTGGCTGGCTGGATTGTCCGCAAACACTGCCAATATTTTAACCCAAGAATTGATCTTAGACACATTCTGGTAATCATACGAAAAAGTCTGCCTTTTACTTTGCTCGTATTCTTAATGGGCATGTACAATCGTCTTGAACCTGTTTTTCTGGAACGCTTATTACCCCATGGAAACGTACAGGCTGGTTTGTATGCACAGGGATTTCGCATCCTGGAAGTAATGTCCAACTTTGCTTTGCTGTTCTCTGCGCTTCTACTTCCTCTCTTTGCTCGAATGCTAAAAACGCGGGAAAATATTATTCCCCTGCTTCGTACGGCCAGTTCAATGCTTATTATCCCTGCATTAGCTGTTACCTTACATATTTTTGCTTACCGGCATCAGTGGGTACAATTCCTTTATCACAATCCTGCCAGTGGCAATGTTTTTGGCACAATTATTCTGGGTTTTCCAGGTATATGCCTCACTTACATCTTTGGCACCCTGTTAACGGCCAACGGTAGTTTTCGTCAACTTAACCTTATGGCTTTTTCGATGGTCGTGCTCAATGTTTCCCTTAATTTACTATTTATTCCCAAATGGCAGGCTCAAGGATCGGCCTATGCCAGTTTTATCACGCAAACCCTGGCAGGAACAATACAAGTCATCCTGGCTGCAAGAATATTAAACATACCCATTTTTTCCTGGTCGAAATTTTTTAACCTGGCCTTGTGGTTGACATTTTCTTTAGTGGTTTTATATTTTTCTCAACATCTTATTCAAGTATGGTATTATTCATTCACTGTTTCGCTTTTCTTATCGTTGATACTGGCAATAATTTTAAAACTTTTGCCGATTAAAGACTGGATAAATTTGATAATAAATAGCGTACGAAATATTGGTGTAAATAATGAAGGGGAGATATAAGCCATGAACGAGCAAAATGCCTGGTTGGTCATAAAAAATCGTAACTTTTTGCTATTCTTGATATACCGTTCTTTGGTTACTATGGCCACGCTAATGCAATCGGTGGTAGTTGGATGGCATATCTATAAGTTAACAGGGAGTGTATTTGCTCTGGGTATGATTGGTTTGGCCGAAGTTATTCCCCAGGTAAGCATAGCCCTATTTGCAGGTCATTTTATCGATTTGGGGGATCGCAAAAAAATAATTACAAGCACAACCTTTATACTCATGGTGGGATCGGGCTTGTTGGTGACATACTGTCTTCCCGGCGTTAACATTCTTTCGCAGCAGGGGGTATGGCCAATTTTTATCACCATAGCGCTTACTGGATTTTCGAGAGGTATTCTGGCACCGGCGCATAATGCCCTACTGGGGCAAATTGTTCCCAAGGAATTATATGCCAATGCCGCTACCTGGAATTCAACCACATGGCAGGTTGCAGCTGTTATTGGGGCCTCGTTGGGCGGCCTTGTATATGGCTGGGCAGGTGGAGAATTACCTGCGTACGCTACGGTGTTCACTTTATTTATTCTGTCATTTTTTGCCATCAGCCTTATTCCTTCTCAGGGTAAAGTAACGCTAACAAATAACGAAGGAATTTTCACCCGTATTCGCGAAGGTATACAGTTTGTATTCAACAGCCCTATTCTTCTGGGAGCTTTTGCGCTCGACATGTTTGCCGTACTTTTTGGTGGAGCCGTTGCCCTTTTACCCGCGTTTGCCAAAGATATTTTGTATGTGGGTCCGCAGGGACTTGGGATACTCAGAGCAGCGCCTTCCATCGGCGCTATTCTTATGGGAGCATGGCTTATCATACATCCACCGCTTAAACATACGGGCAAAACCTTACTGTGGGCGGTGACGGGATTTGGCCTGTGCATCATAGGTTTTGCTCTCTCGCGAACTTTCTGGTTATCAGTTGCCTTTTTATTCGCCAGTGGAATGTTCGATAGCATCAGCGTAATCATTCGTGGTACCCTACTTCAGATATTTACCCCCGATGAAATGAAGGGTCGAGTATCGGCCGTCAACAGTATATTTATTGGTTCATCAAACGAACTGGGCGCTTTTGAATCGGGAGTAGCAGCCCGGCTTATGGGACTCGTCCCCTCTGTGATATTCGGCGGTAGCATGACTCTTGTTGTTGCAGCCATAACCGCCCGAATTAACCCCGTGCTTCGTAAGCTTTCGCTTCGAAAACACAAAATGTAAAATTCGTGTAGCATGATCCCTCTTCTGACCCCAGTGCACTTTACCGACTACGAGCTAATTGATAGCGGCAACTTTTATAAGCTCGAACGCTTTGGTCGATACATCCTATCGCGACCCGAACCACAGGCGATATGGAAAAAACATCTATCAGAAACAGAATGGCAGCAGCTGGCTCATGCTCATTTTGTAATGAAAAGAAACAACAATCGCGTGGATAACCTCGACCGGGGTGAGTGGCTCACACAAAAAAATATGCCCGAAAGCTGGTACGTACAATATCAGTACGAACATATGCATTTAAAATTCAGGCTTGCCCTAACATCATTCAAACACGTAGGGCTTTTTCCCGAACAAGCCGAAAACTGGAATTTCATTTACGATAGCATCAAGAAATCGAAAGTAGCAGACTTCAAGGTTCTTAACCTATTTGCCTACACCGGTGGTGCTTCGTTGGCAGCCCGTGCAGCAGGTGCAAGGGTTACCCATGTGGATGCGGTAAAGCAGGTGATAACCTGGGCTAATGACAACATGCAGGCAAGCCATCTTGCCGATATTCGCTGGATTGTCGACGACGCATTAAAATTTGTACGTCGTGAAGTTAAAAGGGGAAACAAATACAATGGCATCATTCTCGACCCACCTGCCTACGGACGAGGTCCCGAGGGCGAAAAATGGGTACTTGAACAATCGATTGCTGAATTGATGGAACTTTGCCATAAAATATTTGAACCCCAACCTGCTGCTTTTGTACTACTCAATCTATATTCCATGGGCTATTCACCCTTGATCGCACAAAACCTACTCACCTCGTTTTTTCAGCCCCCCACCCCAATCGAATGTGGGGAACTATGTGTAGCCGACAGAGCGGGACGCAAATTACCCCTCGGTATCTTCGGAAGATTTTGTATTGGTGAATGATATATTCCCTGTATTGCTAATCAAACAACAAGAATAGTTCCCTATCTTGCTTTAAGGTATCCACCGCTATTGGAATCAACGCATTGATTCCATCGACCGAACGCAATTGCATGGTGGTACGTTTCAATTCATGCGACGAAAAAGATCCAAGTACTACCAATAAATAGTCGAATTGGCTACAACTCGAAAAAAGAGCATGTCCTCCCATACGATTCATAAACAAAACATACCTTACCGACGTGTCGTATGTCTCGCTTAAGTAGGTAAACGTCTGAAATCCCTCCGGCGGTATTCCACTTCGACTCATCACTTTAATGCTCCTCCTAAAATTTACATGTAAACTCTTGTTAATCAGTAAAACCAACTTTAATATCGGAAGAGCAGTCGAAATACCCCACACATGAACATTTTCAAACGATTCGGTTATTTTAATTTTTCTGCTCATAAATATTTTGTTCGAATATAATTTTTCTCAAGAACCGGATGGAACTTGCATGAATGAGTTACCACACACACGGCAAGTACGAGAATGTAAATTATTTTCATACTCGTTTGTGAATACTGCCATACATGCTCGTTTCATCCGAAAATAATTTATAAATATTTCACGCAAAGACCCCAAAGTATTCGCAAAGTTCGCAAAGATTGTTCTTAGCGTTCTTAACAAAAACTTAGCGCACTTTGCGTTTTTATATTCATCCGAATAAAA
>JAKPGM010000070.1 GCA_029550865.1 Bacteroidota bacterium
ACCGAATTTAAATACTCATTATCATTAAGCGATGGAACATCCACGATAAAACTATTCAATCGTCCGTTTACAATACTCACCGACCATCCCCTGTCGGTACTCATCGATAAAACGATTTATCTTATCGATGACATCGATTCCAAAAAGATCGTACCTTTTTTCACCAAGGACTACATAGTAGTTCCAGAAAAAAATGTCAAAAAGTATCTTTCAACTTTCGTCCGCAGTGCTATCGCAAAATATTCTGTAAATTCGATAGGCTTTCACATTTCAACAAAATCTCCCGATGGGCGTGCTATTCTGCATTTCGAGCCCGACCTGTCGGGGGAACCTGCTTTTAGACTTGTATTTCAGTACGATTCGGTGCAATTCCGTTATGATATCGACATTGATCCTTGCCAGGTAATTTTGCACGAGCAAGAGGATAAGTTTGCTTTCACGAAAATAGTTCGCAATTTCGATTGGGAGCAAACACAGGTGTATTTTTTGAAAAGCCTTGGGCTAATACATTCCCAGGGAAGCTTTTTTAAGATGGCTTACCAATCGGATGAGCTGGCCGAAAAAATGTATGAAGCCATTACGTGGCTAAACCAACATGCGTCAGCATTGAAAGAGAAACACATTGATGTAATTGTAAACAACAACTACGAAAAATATTATACCGGAGAGCTGACACTTGATACCCGTGTCGAAGAGGGAATCGACTGGTTCGATATAAAAACAGTAGTTGTGCTCGAAGGGTATGCAATACCTTTTATTCGTTTTAAACGTAATATTCTACATAACATTAGAGAGTTTACCCTTCCCGATGGTCGAATAGTGATTTTACCAGCTTCGTGGTTTACCCGATATCGCGAACTTTTCCTCTTTTCGACCGGCGATAAAGAAAACCTACGATTACGCAAGTGCCATGCTCAGGTGGTACAGTGGTGTCATCCGGAATTGCAAATCAACTTTGCCGACAACCTTCATCAACTAACCAACCATGCCCCTATCCCATCACAGATTTTCCCTAAAAACTTACAGGCTGAGTTACGCCCCTATCAAAAGATGGGTTATTACTGGATGTATCAATTACAGAAAAATAACCTGGGTGGATGTTTAGCCGACGACATGGGACTTGGCAAAACCATTCAAACCATTGCCTTACTGGTAAAATCGAAAGAAGAAAGCGAGTCTACACCAAACGATAATTCAACATCAGAGGCAGGAAAACAGCCAGTATCATCTACTTCACTCATTGTTATGCCGGTATCCCTTTTGCATAACTGGGAAAATGAGTTCAGCCGATTTGCTCCCCAATTAAAACTGGCAAAATACTTTGGAAGCCAGCGAACACGCAATGTGGCAGATTTATTACAGGCCGACGTGGTGCTAACCTCGTATGGTATTGTCCGCAACGAAATAGAACAATTGAAAGAATTACCTTTCAAGTATGTAATCCTGGACGAAAGCCAAATAATTAAAAACCCCGAATCAAAGATTTACCGGGCTATACTGCAACTCAATGCCCAACACAGGCTGGTACTAACGGGCACCCCAATCGAAAACTCGCTTACGGACTTATGGGCACAGCTTAATTTCCTCAACCGTAATATGTTGCTTAGTTTACCAGTTTTTAAAGAAGAATACGTTTTACCCATTGAACGTCATCACGATACCAGGAAGGAAGAAAAACTCCGTCAGCTTATTCAACCTTTTATTCTTCGTCGTCGCAAGGAAGATGTGCTACAAGACCTACCTTCGCTAAGCGAACAGGTAGTATACTGCGATATGACCGAAGAACAGTTCGATTTCTATGAAAGCGAAAAATCGGCCATACGCAACGAAATTATGCTTGCCATTGAACAAAAAGGATTTCAAAAATCTTCCATCATGATTTTAAAGGCATTGAATCGGTTGCGCTTGATTTCCAACCATCCCATCCTGGTCGATCCTGCATACTCTGGCGGGTCGGGGAAATACGAG
>JAKPGM010000075.1 GCA_029550865.1 Bacteroidota bacterium
CGGCCAACGATTTGGCTTACCCTGCCTGCCATACTCCGTTTTGACCAGAGCGGGTGGGGGATCATTTGTGCTTGATTTTCTTTGCTACTTTCTTGTATCAAGACAAGAAAGTAGAGGAAAGAAAATATTGGCTGAGACGAAGATGGATAGCGGGTTAATCCTCACCCCGACCTGGCAGGCCACCCCTCTCCTTTGTAAGGAGAGGGGCAGGGGGTGAGGATTGAAAGGGAGAGGGTTTTGGGAATGAGGTGCTATCATACGGCTACCAAAAGAGCCACCCCTACGGGGTTGGAAGAGGTAAATTTTTAAGGGTCGTACTCGCCAAAGGATAGGTTGAAATAAAATCTGACCTTTCCTTACTAGGCACCCCTCTCCTTTGTAAGGAGAGGGGCCGGGGGTGAGGATTGAAAGGGAGAGGGTTTTGGAAATGAGGTGCTATCAACTTTCGACTAAAACGTTACGCTACGGGGGTGCAACACGTTCTGTAATATATTCCATTACTACCCGTCAACGTTGATAAAGACTCATAGCAAGCGAGTTTCATCCGACCGCTACAAAAAATTAAAAATGTTTTCGTATGAATTTTGTCTAAAATCCAGAAAATAGGGCAATATTTTTCATACCTTTGTATCTGAAATTTTTAATACGTTCTGCCATGACCATTGATTATAATGAGCGAATAATTCGTGTTATTGATAATACAGTTGAACAATTATCAACCCCTCAAAGCTACGAGCAGGTATATCATAAACCCGTCTTGAACGAGGAAATGCTTTCCATTGATTCGATAAAAGAGATTATGGAAATAGTACAGGGGATTTTGTTCCCTGGATATTTTGGCAATACTTCAATCAAGCCTCATTCCATGCGCTTTCACATGGGTGTAAATGTCGATAGGTTGTTCAAGCTGTTGATGATCCAGATAAAGCGAGGATATTGTTTTGACTGCACTTCCGATGATTGTGAGACATGCGATACGTGTAAAATTGATACAGAAGAGGTTTCATTAGCCTTTATACAGTCGTTACCCGAGATACGCGAAAAGTTATCGAAAGATGTAAAAGCCATGTATATGTACGATCCAGCCTCGAAAGGGTATGGCGAAATTATCTTTGCCTATCCTGGCATTAAGGCATTGACCTATTATAGGGTAGCGCATCGTTTGCATGAGTTGCAGGTACCAATCATTCCTCGTATTATTTCGGAGATGGCCCACAGCGCTACGGGTATAGATATACACCCGGGGGCGCAGATAGGAGAAAGTTTTGTCATCGACCATGGTACCGGCGTGGTTATCGGGGAAACCTGTATTATAGGTAACAATGTTCGTATCTATCAGGGAGTTACGTTGGGTGCCCGTAGCTTTAAGCTCGATAGCGAAGGTAACCCGATGCGTGGATTACCCCGTCATCCTATTGTTGAAGATGATGTTGTGATATATTCTGGCGCTACTATCCTGGGACGTGTTACTATTGGAAAAGGTTCTGTTGTTGGTGGTAACGTATGGATAACCCAGGATTTACCCCCCTATTCAAAAGTAGTTCAAGGCAGACCCCGTGAAACACTTTTTGAGTTTGGTGGTGGAATTTGATCAGTTATGCTTTCTTTTCTGCGTTTGTGCTATTGAGCTCAAGTGTTTTCATTGGCATCACTTCTTCACCATTGTCATTGCTATACCCATAAATGTATAGGGTGTGGTGCGAAGGAGTAAAATTATTCATTTCGCAGGCCGTTTTGATAATGAGCTGTATGCGAGGATCGCAAAACTCTATCACTTTACCCGTTCGCATGTCTACCAGATGATCGTGCTGCAAACATTGGAAGGCACGTTCGAATTGGGCTATGTTCTTCCCAAATTGATGTTTAACTACCAGATTGGCATCTAAAAGCAATTCCATAGTATTGTACAGGGTAGCCCTACTGACGCGGTAGTTTTTGTTTTTCATGAAAACATACAGGCTCTCTATATCAAAATGCCCTGTACGAGAGTATATTTCATCCAGAATAGCATAGCGTTCTGGAGTTTTGCGGTGCCCTTTTCTTTCTAAATATTCAGTAAAAAGTTTTTTTACCGTTTCCTTCACTTCTTCGTTTACCATGGCTCTTATAATTTTTCCAATCGGCTAATTTAATCAATTTTTATTTATTCTAAATAAAAAATATTAAAACTTTTCCATTTTTACAGCATGATTGTTTTCTACATGAAATACATGATGTCCGTTACTTACTCGTTTGAGGATGGGCATCAGGTGATTGATATCGGTATCGGTAATAAAAATTTGTCCCGAGAGGCTATTCTGGGTAAGATCGATGAGGCGTTCGACCCGCTGATGATCAAATTTGTCGAACAAGTCGTCGAGCAGCAACAATGGCTTTTTCTGGCTATGTTTGTATATTAGGCTGTATTCGGCTAACTTAAGCGCCACCAGAAATGTTTTTTGCTGTCCCTGTGAGGCTATGCGTTTTGCGGGAATACCATCGATGAGCAACAATAGATCGTCCTTGTGGATGCCTACTGAAGTATGTTCAAGTTGCCTGTCTTTAGAAAAATTCTTTCGCAATAATTGTAGCAAATCCTCCTCATGGAGTTGCGATTGATACGATAAATCTACAGCCTCTGCCTTCCCTGCTATTTGTTGGTACATTTCCAGGAAGATGGGACGAAATTCGTCGATAAATGTCTTCCTTTCGGTATAAATTATTTTGCCTGCATTAACAAGCTGTTCATCATATATATCAAACATTTCGAGCAGTGGTGAAGACGACTGGCCGGCAATATCTTTCAGCAAGCGATTTCGTTGTTGTAAAGTCCGGTTGTATAGAATCAATTGTTCCAGATAATTTTTATTGTATTGCGATATGATCGTGTCAATTAATCGACGACGTTCTTCGCTTCCTTCCGTAATTAAGGTGCTGTCGTTAGGGGTAATCATTACTACCGGAATAAGACCAATATGTTCTGAAAGTCGATCGTATTCTTTCTTATTGCGTTTTACAATTTTTCGTCCGTTCTTTTTGTAGCTACAGAGGATTTCTTCGGTATAACCAGTCTGGGTAATATATTCCCCCTGTACTACAAATAACTCCTCGTTATGCCGGATGTTGTATTGATCGATGTTACTGAAGTACGAACGGCACATCGATAGATAGTAAATAGCATCGAGCAGGTTGGTTTTTCCTACCCCGTTGTTTCCTACAAAGCAATTAATCCGGTCGGAAAATTCAATGGCCAATTGCTCGTAGTTTTTGAAATTTACCAACGATAGCTTGCTAAGAATCAATTTTATATGTTTTGCCGAATTCGCAGCAAAGATAGATAAAAGACGGCTAATAAAGCATGGCTGTAAAAATAGATTTTATGCCGTGTCGTTAGTTATAGAAATTAATAGTGCTCCTAAAGGATAAAAAAAATGATAGAAGCTCTTGTAATATTCGTTAGTCTCATTAACTTTGCAGCGAAAAATCGGGGTGTGGCGCAGTTGGCTAGCGCGCCTGCTTTGGGAGCAGGAGGCCCCTGGTTCGAGTCCAGGTACCCCGACAATACATCAAAGCTGAATTTTAATATTGGTTAGTAGGTATGCATGTTCTAATTCAGCTTGATTTCTAAATAGGCATGTTCATTTAAGCAAAGGGTACATCCCACACTTTAGTAAAATTCAAATCAATTCGTAATACATACATTAAAAAGGCTTCCAATTATAGCAACTTATTATTGTTATGATTTTCCCGAAATGTTGAAGTCCCATTGTTTTTGATTATTACTCCATTGAGACGTGCGCTTCGATGCGTCTATCCGTTATTTAGACTTGTCTTCTAGCGTTTTAACCAAAAGTTGCATGTTATATTTATCCCAAAAGTTATAGACTGTTGAAACGAGCATGTATAGCAGTATTCACAAACGAGTATGAAAATATTTATCATTTTCGTACTTGCCATGTGTAGGAACCTCACCACATGCGAGTTCCATCCGGCCTTTTAAGAAAAATTTTTAAAATTATTTTCGGATGAAACGAGCATGTATGGCAGTATTCACAAACGAGTATGAAAATAATTTATCAGTTTCGTACTTGCCTATGTGTAGAAAGCTCATCACATGCGAGTTCCATCCGGCCTTTTAAGAAAAATTTTTAAAATTATTTTCGGATGAAATTATTTTGCTTGTTGCTAATTTTTTGGGCTTCTTGGTATGTTTTTTGATAAATTTAAAAATGTAACAACAATTCAAAAAATGGTTAAATATTTTAATTTATTTGTGAAATTATATTTGATTTGTTAAAAAGAATGATATTTTTTTTAAAATATATAAAAATGATATTTGTATTCTTATTGTTTGGGTTATCAGGAATGTCTTTATGGTTATTATTGAGGAACCGGAAATTAATTACAAGGAACTTGAATCTGGTAAATGAGAAAGAACGAATGAGTAATGAGTTACAATTATTAAAAGAAGAGATAGCAGAGTTAATACAACAAAGAGATTCCTATAAAATATTAGCAGATCTGGTTATTCAAAGTCCTAATGCCATTATGCTAATGGACGATGATGGCAATATTCTGTGGATAAATGAGGGATTTACAAAAATGTATGAGTACAATTACAGCGAATTTACACGTGCACTTGGAAAGAATTACCGACAAACTTCGTTCAGTCCCAATGTCGAGGAACGAATTACTTTCATCAAAAAATTCAAACGTCCCTATCGTTATGAGGCCTTAAATATTACTAAAACTGGAAAGAAAATATGGACACAAACTGCGCTGGTTCCCGTAATTGATGAGAAGGGAAATATCCAGCATATGGCTACCATCGATACAGATATACATCAGCGTGTTACACGGAGTGATGAGTTAGTTCATAAGGTTGATATGATGATTGATAGTTTTGAGGGGTTAAGGGGGCAACTAACGGCTTTTCAGAATGAACTAAGTAATCTGTATCGGTCTATTGATAAGATGTATATGTTTATCGAGCGAACCGACCAGATTCTCGCATTTATTAAGGAAATATCGGAAAAGACAAAGATACTGGGCATTAATGCCTCCATTGAGGCACACATGGCAGGTGAGCAGGGAAGGGGTTTTAGAGTTATTGCTAATGAAATTGTTAGTATTTCACACCATATTCTCGAGCGTATAGGGCAAATTTCTGACATTCTTGAGTCGTTAGCCCAACAACAGACTTTTATGATTACACAAAAAGATAATAGTGCCCAGACCTATGGTAATATCATGAGAACCATCGGTGACCTTCAGGTTGAACTCAGGAAGATTGAGTCCTCTATCGAAGAATTTAAGTCGCTTGCCTGAATAGGTTAGCAATTCTTCTCGTCAGTTACCACTTTAATTCGCAGTTCATTGAGCTGGGCCTCGGTAAGATAGGATGGGGAATCAAGCATAAGGTCGCGGCCTGCGTTATTTTTGGGAAATGCTATCACATCGCGGATGCTTTCGAGTCCGGCAAAAAGACTTACCAATCGGTCGAAACCAAAAGCTATACCCGCGTGAGGGGGTGCCCCATACTGGAAGGCGTTCATGAGAAAACCAAACTGATATTCTGCTTCTTCGCGTGTAAAGCCCAGTGCTTCGAACATTTTGGCCTGAAGATCCTTCTGGTGAATACGTACCGAACCTCCACCGACTTCTACTCCGTTGATTACCATATCGTAAGCTTTTGCACGTATTTTGGATGGATCGGTGTTGAAAAGGGGAATATCTTCGTCCACGGGGGCAGTAAAGGGATGATGCATGGCAAAATAGCGCTGCATTTCTTCATCCCATTCAAGCAATGGAAAATCGATTACCCAAAGGGGCGCATAAATATCCTGCTTTCGTAAGCCTAACCTATCACCCATTTCAAGTCGCAAATTACCCAGGGCTTTCAACGTTTTTTCCCGTGCTCCGCTGAGGATTAGTAGCAGATCGCCAGGCTTTGCACCGGCAGCTTCGAGCCATATACGTAGTTCGTCAGCGGTGTAAAACTTGTCGATCGAAGATTTAATGCTGCCGTCGCTCTGATATTTGACGTATACCATACCCGAAGCGCCTATCTGGGGTCGTTTTACGAATTCGGTCAGCGCGTCAATTTCTTTTCGGGAATAGTCGGCACAGCCAGTAGCATTGATTCCACCAATGTATTCGGCCTGGTCGAAAATGCCAAATCCTTTTCCTTTAGCCTTCGAGGTAAGCTCCACAATTTTCATGTCGAAGCGGATGTCGGGCTTGTCGCTTCCGAAGTAAGCCATGGCATCGGCGTAGCTCATGCGTTGAAAGGGTTCAGTAAAGTCGATGCCTTTGATGGTTTTGAATAGGTGCTTGATTAGTCCTTCAAAAGTGACAAGGATATCGTCGCGGTCGACAAACGACATTTCGCAGTCGATCTGGGTAAATTCGGGTTGACGATCGGCTCGTAGATCTTCGTCCCTGAAACATTTTACAATTTGGAAGTAGCGATCGTAGCCGGCTACCATGAGTATTTGCTTGAGTGTTTGGGGCGACTGGGGTAGGGCATAAAATTGACCCGGGTTCATACGCGAGGGTACTACAAAGTCGCGGGCACCCTCGGGGGTCGATTTCATCAGCACGGGCGTTTCTATTTCAATGAATTGCTGCCCATCGAGATATCGACGTACCTCCTGCGCCATGCGATGGCGTAGCAGTAAGTTGTTTTTTAATGGATTACGTCGTAGGTCAAGGTATCGGTATTTCATTCGTAGTTCTTCCCCACCATCCGTTTCATCTTCAATAGTAAAAGGCGGAATAGCTGAGGGGTTGATAATTTTTAAGGTTTCGACCAAAATTTCAATGTCGCCTGTCGCGAGCCTGGGATTTTTGTTTTCGCGTTCGGCTACGGTGCCTATTACCTGAATCACATATTCGCGACCAAGGGCACGAGCTTCCTCACATAGCTGGCTATTCTTTTCCATGTTGAATACCAGCTGGGTAATTCCATAACGGTCGCGCAGGTCGATGAAGGTCATGCCTCCTAAATTTCTAATACGTTGAATCCAGCCAGCCAGGGTAACTTGTTGACCGACATTTTTCATCGTAAGCTCGCCACAGGTATGGGTTCGGTACATAGGTAAATTGTTTTGATGAATGGTTTGCAAATTTAGCTGAATCTTTTTTGTACTAATGCATTTGGCATAAAATTATTCTGCTTTATCCAGGTAACCAGTGTCAATCTTCGCCTTATTTTCATATTGGTTGGGAATATAATGAGGCATTTTAAGGTAAAATGGATAAGTAAGCTGTCGGTAGGCTTCGGTGGGTTCTTGCGGGTTATTTTCGTAAAGCGTAAGGCTGTCTTCCTCGATGGGTTGAGGCTCTTTGCCGAAAGTGACAAGACTCCGAATGAATGGCGATTGAGTGGTCGAACGTACGCTGGTGTAGCGGATACAAAATAATTCCCGTTTTAAGCACTCCCGTATAAAATAATCTTTTTCAGCAAAGGGGATAATTACCGAAAGTTTTCCTTTATCCGACAGTATGGCTGCTGCCCCCTCTATCAGTTCGCTAAAACTAAGCAAATGGGCGTGTTTAGCAATTGTGCGATGTGGATGGGGGGATTGTAAATCTTGCTGATAGAAGGGTGGATTGGATACGATATGGTCGTATTTTATTAAGGTCTGCTGAACAAATTCTTGAAAACTTAGATGAAAGGTATAGATACGGTCTGCCCATGGGCTTCTGCGTATGTTATCGAGTCCCTGCTGGTGGCTTTCGTAGTCAATCTCAACGGCTTCGATGGTGCAGTTAGGGTTGCGTTGTGCAATCATAAGACTTACGATTCCGCTACCCGAACCGACATCAAGTAGATGTTGGTCATTGTTCACGTCAACCCATGCCCCCAGCAGTACGCTGTCGGTGCTCAGTGGCATTGCACATCGGTCGTGATATATGGTAAACTGCTTAAATACAAAAGGTCGTCTTTGCTTATGCCGTGTAGGGGTCATGGTCAATTAATTAACAACGTACCAACCCCCGTGACCTTTGAGGGTTCTACTTGTATCTCTTCTATAATCTTTGTGGGTGTGGCATCTTCCTCATCTTCCGATATCAATAGCCAGAGCGAATACTTGCCAGGGCGTACATAAAGTATGTGAAAGAATCCATCTTTTTGTGGAAGTGTGCTTAAAGTATCTGAGGTCGAAATGAGCCAAACAAAGGGCATTTTTCCCAATGTCTTTACCTTTCCCCTTACAGAGCCAGTGCTATCGGCAGTTCGTAACTTTACTACCGGATTTAGTTCCCAGGTGTCTTTCCGCTTTTGTAAAGAAAAGTAACAATCAAAATCAAGGTAAAGCTTGTTGAGTTCTGCATTTTTAAGCACAATGGCTTTATTGAGCAGGAGGGTATAAATGCTATCTTTTAGGTTAATGGCTATACTTTTATTTTTTCGGTAGAGGGTATGTGATGATCCAAAAGTGATGGTAATACGTTCCAACGAAGGGGCATTGAAAAAGAATTCGCCTAACAATGTATCTTTTTCGTTGGTATATTGCAGGATGTTAATGGGTTTTGCCTGTTTAACTGTAATTTTCTCACTATATCGAGAGCTGTCGGAGATGAGTTCAATTGAAAAAATACGGATGAGAAGCGAATCGAAGTCAGCCGGACTATCCTTTAGGTATAGCTGAATGCGGGCATAGGGTTCTTTTTCTTTTTTACAGCCCGTTGCTATCATCAATGTACTAAGTATGATTAGCTGACAAATATTTTTAATCTTTTGCATAATAACGCACACTTATTATGCAAAGTAACACTATTTCAGCTTAAAATGAAAATATTTAGTTTATTTAAAGGAGTTTTCGGGTGGGCTGCATGAATTTTTACAATAGCCATAGATAGTGCTGTAATAGGTTTTTGTCAGGAAAGTTTTTGGGGTTGTGAAGGCGGAAGCCGAACCACAGTTTGAGATACAACCTCCACAGAATTGTAAGGCATAACTATGACTTGTTGTCAATAAAAATCCTGTATTGTACCATTCCCCCGGAATAGCATTATCTAAGTTTCGGCAGTTTTGATCAATGACAATGTAGCTTGCATTGCAACCATCAAAAAAATTGGGGCAAAGATATATCATCAGGGTGGCTGATTCGTAGGTAGGCACATAGATGATGTTGGAGGGTTCCGATTCACCTGATATATTCCATGCTGTTACCCGGAAGGATGGGTGAGGATATACCTGATTTACATTCATTTCGTATGTGGTAACATTGGCAGGCGTACGCCAGATAGTTACCCAATCATCGTCGAAGTCGCTTTTGCGTTCGATACGAAACTCGTCCTCGTTGGTTGAGTTATCCTGCCAGGTTAGAACAAGTTTCTGCGAAGTTACAGAATACTGAAGATTATCTGGTGCAGCGGGTAGGTTGCCTGTCGTATTTTCTTTATTATCGCAAGCATTCAATGCGAATATGAGGAGTATTGCTATAATATCCAATAATGCAGTTCTCATGGTAAAAATTTTTTTAACCACCTTAAAAAGGTGAATTTTTGAAAAATCAACATTTATTCTATCGTAGAGCTATTAAATTTTCGGAGTAACTTAAAGGCTTTAGTATCGGAAACGCGTCCGCCCCAGACAGCAGAAGAATTGATGATTTCACCTTCCATACCATCGGGAGTATAGGTGAAATGAAATATCTCATGTCCCGAAAAGTCTTCTCCCTTATCGATGTAAAACTCGAAATCGCCCGAAGGAAGTTTGCTTACAGAAGTTACATTTTCCCAGTTACAGAGTAAGTCAACCGACCCGTACAGGCCAAGCCTGGAGGAATAGCCGAAGTTGCCAGCCGACAGAAACGGTTCGGGAATAGCGCCTTCTACACCTTCAAGATATTCATTACGCGCATCGTATAAGCCAAATTCAACGCTGATAGGATACCCATTGATGGGATTGTATTCCATTATCATGTATGGTTTTCCTACTACCTTTTGTAATGGTTGGTTGTTCATGTCGAGAATGTAATAATAGTTTTCAATATCGCCCTTCCAAAAAGAATATCGGTCGGTTTCTTTTTTGTCACTGGCACAGCTGCTTAATACAAAGAATATAAACCAATAGTACATCCCTTTTGATAACCTGCGTAATTTACACAATGTGTAGGTGCTTGTTGTCTGATTCAACAGAGGTTGGGTGATAATTGAGAGCCATTTTTTCTTTTTCATGGTTTGCACGTTTTTGGGGAACTAAATCAAAAAAGCATCAATATATAATTTAGAGATTATTTTTACAATGATCAAATTGTCCTTTATTGCAAGGTATAAAAATAAATCATTTTTTGTATGTAATTAAAAATTTGGTTATGTTTTACAAAATAATACTTTATGTTAAAGTTGCTAAATGGCGTTTTTAAGTATAAGCAAGGTATGGTTTGAAAATCACCTGAATGGTTGGATGTCGAATACCAATACGGTTTGTATGGGCTTTATTAAGTCTTTTCCGGTAGATGTATTGCCTGGCAAAAGGTCGGGATACTAATCATGTTGTTGTATGAAAGAAAAAAAACGCTGTCCTGTAGACAGCGTTTTAAAAGAAGAGGATGTGATATGATTAGTACATCATTTCGGGATTCATATCGTCCGAGGGTTCGTTGTTGTTATTTTTACGGGCTTGGTTGCGGTTATTGTTATTCTGACCGAATTTATAGGTTAACCCAACGGCAATGGCCTGTGAGTCGAATTGACGGTAAAGTTCGCCAATTTGCTGATCGCTACTCATTCTCATGCCGAAGTGCATGGTGCGAAATACATCGTTAAAGGCGAGCGTTCCTGTGAGTTTTCCCTTAAAAAAGTCTTTTCGAACCCCCATGTTAATGGCATAAAAGGGATCGGATTCACCTTGAGGGGTGATGAAAGGTGAACGATAGAAGGCCGAAAGCTGGATGGCCAGCCCTCCTGGTAGCATGGTGTTCGACATAATTTTTCCGTTATAACCCAGTTTCTGTTTTACCGCATTATTCAGATTGGAGGAGTTCAACTCCATCTGGTATACCGATATTCCGGCGTTGATGAACCAAAAGCGCAGCGGCTGGTAGGTAATGGATAGTTCAGATCCCCAGGAAGAGGATTTCTGGGAATTTTGGAACGATATTACGCTTATTTGCCTGATGGTGTCGACGGTCACCAATCGGCTAAACATGTTGTCGGTGTATCGATAAAACAGGGTGGGTTGCCAGTTCCATTTACCTATTTTGTAGTTATATCCTATTTCAAATGAGTTGATGTATTCGGGATGTAAGTGTGGGTTACCGATACGGAGATTCTTGGGATCGGTATAATCAGGGAAGGGGTTAATCATCATGGATCGTGGACGGTTTACCCTGCGTGTGTAATTAAGGGTAAGCTCATTGTTTTCGTTAAACTTGTATGAGGTGTGAATGGTGGGAAACAAGCCAGGGAAGGTATTGGTATACGAAGGTTGATTACGTAAATGAAAGTTATTAACGAAATGCTCGTAACGTAACCCCACCATGACTCCTATTTTTTCGCCCATATATGAGAGGGTTGAATAGCCAGCATAGTTGTTTTCATCATAGTAAAAGGCTGAAGTGCGTGTAGTGTCTATGGTATAGATTTGATTATTAAAATCATATAGCCAGCCGTCGAGGATATTTTCTGTTTGGAGCAGCATGACTTTTATACCCGCTTCAAGTTTAAATTTATCGTTGATAGGCCAGGTATAGTCACTCTGAATGGTATGGCGTTTGTTTTTCGAGGAGTTCGCCTCCTTTTCATTACCAAAAATCGAATCATTCAGAAAATATTGGTTGAGGTACAAATTGTTTTCGTCCTCATTTTCGGAATTGTAGCTGTAATCGAAGCGCCATTCATGGCCGTTGGTGTCAAATTTTTTCAGCATGTAAGCTGTGTACTCGCTACGAAACATATTCTCTTTTTCGTCGGAGGTTCTGAGCCATAGATTCTGGTACGATTGCACAATGTCGGTGTAGTTGACCTTTTCATCATTGAGCCTATCCCCCCAGTTAAGATTTGTACCGACCCCTGCAGAGAAGAGACGGGAAAAGCTATAGTCTACACTCAAACGAGCCATTTGTGACTGCATGTGCCGTTTTTCAACGTTATCGGTATTATGAATGGAGTTGTCAAAAAGATAGGTGCGTTTACTCCAGCCATCTGAGTTTCTTTTATCGTCGCGCAGGCTGAACGAACCATTTAGCGTTAATTTGCCAGGATTATACGTCAAATTTGCAGTGGCGTTATATTGCTCATTGGTGGTAGCATTTACAGCAACCGAACCATTGGTGCCAGTATTCGAACCTTCCTTAAGCACGATATTGATAATACCACCAGTACCCTCCGGGTCATACTTGGCTGAGGGATTGGTGATAACTTCAATCTTTTCTATAGTGCTGGCTGGAAGTTGTTGTAACAATACTGTCTTGTCAATCATTGAAGGTTTACCGTTGATTAGGATATTTACATTCTCTGATCCACGTAGTGAAACATTACCTTCGGCATCAACCTGTACTGAGGGTACCTGTTGCAGTACATCTGTAGCATTACCCGACTGCGCAAGTACGTTTTTATCGACGTAAAATACCTTTCGGTCTATTTTACTTTCAATCATCGGTCGTTCGCCTTTAACAACTACCTCGCCAATCTCTTCGGCAGTGGAGTGTAAAGAAATAGTACCTAAATGTACTGGTTGGCCTGGAGTAACTCGCAGCGAATCGACAAAGTAATTTTTGTACCCAACAAAGCTTATTTTAACTACATAACGTCCCGGTGGAATATTCTGTACAGCAAAACTTCCATCGCTATTGGTACTACCCACCCCCACCGCACTGGAGTCGCGTATACGTAGTACGGCTATTGTAGCGTATTCAATGGGCTCGTTGCTTGTAGCATCGACTACCTTACCTACTATAATACCCCTTTCACCGGCAGGAATGTTTGGCCTTTGCCCACTTGCGTTCAAAAAAACAGCCATTGTTACTATTAGTCCAAAAGCTTTTAACATTAATCGATTCGATAGCATATCATTCTTCATCAAATGTTTATACATAATTTCTCTCCACAAAAAAAATTTCTGGATCATATGGTTCAAATTTTCGTTTGAATGTTTAACATTATTATGACACAAAATGTGTGAAAATCTTTTTGAGGGTTTTATGATTTCGTGGGATAAAAACTCTTGAACATGCCGAATATCAAAGGAGAACATCATATTGTTAAAAAAAATATAAAAAATCACAGCTTCTTCAATGGCGCCTAAAATCATGTAATGGTATGTATTTATAGTTTTGAACCATTGTTGTTTTGTTGAAATTTCGATTACTTTACCGAAAATTCTAAAAAAAAGCTAAGTTTGTTCAACTTTTTGAAATCATACCCATATGCTGGACATACAACGTTGTATTGTAACTTTTCTTGAGCAACAGCATGAGCTCTCCTTACCAGGCATAGGGCTTATTCGTTATACCTATCAACCTGCAGAGGTATTACGATATACGCGGCGAATATTACCACCACGCTATAAAATTGAGTTTTTCCCTGATGTTGACAAATCTGCTGACGATTTTGTACAGTTTTTATCAAAAACGTTTCAGATTGCTCAATCGGAGGCTCAGGAAAGTTTTGCGAATTTCCTGTCAAAGTGCAAGGAAGAACTTGCCGCACATCAGTCTTTTTATCTCAGCCAATTGGGTACATTTCGGTATGTCGATAATAAAATAGTGTTTGAAGAAGATAAAGAAAGTCGTTTATTGTCATATAATCTTGGAAATAAGGATGTTCAACTGCCTCCGCCACCGACGCAGTTTATTTCGGAAGAGTCTAAAAAACCAGTTTCGTCCGTTACCGTCGGTTCTCAGCCAAAGGTAAAACGTCAACGTGCCATTCCTTTGTTTGTCAAAATAGGTTTATCCCTTGCTGGTGTAATCCTTATCGTATTTTTTCTGCTTGCTCAAACCAATCTTTCTGAAAATATTGATTGGGCAAAGATAAGGGGGACAGTTGAAGGATGGATTTCTGCTTTGCCATGGACAAGTCGTACAAATCCCAGTATAGAGGAATTACGACGAGAAAACCGTGAGGCGCTTGCTATTCCAGCGAAATCGGCCGATACTGTTGTGTCAGTCCCTACCGATACTACATCGAAAGTTCCTTCCAGACAACTTGTTTACTATATTATTGCAGGAAGTTATAAAAATAGGGCTAATGCTGAGCACGGTCTGGCAAGTCTGCGACAATTGGGCTTTAATCCAAAGGTGTTAAATTTTAACGATACGTTATTTCGTGTGTCTCTGGCTTCATTTGTCGATCGACAGAAAGCGGTAAACGAATACATTCAAATAACTCAGCAACATCCTGAATTAAAGATATGGTTTTACAGCCGGTATGAATAAGTTATTGTCCGGCTTTGTTTTTGTTCTGATTGGTACGTTCTATTAGTTCACGGATAGCTTTATTAACAGCCGCTGTATCGGTGGGAGGGGTATCGCTATAGGCAATGCCCTCAAGCTCCCAGCCAGGTATTTCGCCATATCCGCCTTTCATCTCTGAACGAACCAGTAATACTATCAGTGCTCCCATGTTGGCTGCCTTTTTTTGTAGCCGAATCATGGCACTTTGTTTGGCTGCCTTAGGGCTGCGACTCCCCGATGATGCATTTGCCTTAATTACCCCGCGTTGATATAGCCCTGTTACATCAGCAGGGTTTTCGGTAATCATCACTGCCTGCCAATCGAGCTTATCAACCACCGAAAAAATAGGCTTATTGAAAATATCAACCTTTCCCGTCTTGTAGATTATTTTCTCAATATCTTTTCGTAAAATGTCAAGCTGAACGTTGGAATTGGGAAGGCTATATGTGACGGTTGTGGGATTTACTTTTTTCACCTGGCAAATAATTCGCTTTCCCCCCAGTTTTATAATGGTATCCATTTTTTCACCCGCTGGCTTAGGTGTTTCTTTGGTTGACATGGCTTGCGTGGTAGGAGGGTGGCTGGTTTGGGTAGTCTGGTTTTTGGTAGCCTGTGTTTGGGTACTGCTTCGCTTATATGTTACGGTTGCTTCTTTTATCTCGTTTGTTTTGGTTTGACACAATAATTCCTTTGCAGGCACAGTAAATACTCCCAGACAAAGCACTAATGCAGTAATTCTCAGACCTATTGCATTCATTTATTTGTTCCTTTACAGGCAAAGAAAAAACCAAGTGTACAGAATACAAAGAGTGTAGCAAGCGAGGCGTTAAAGCCATTCATCACTTGCATCGCTATGGTGTATAACGATAAAAGGCATATAAGTAATCCTGGAAGCACCGTAAGGGTGGGTTTAGAAGAAAAACCTCCCAGGAAAATCAAAACTGACAGTAGTACAAAAATGGCTGCCACTATAAATTCTCGACTACGATATTCGAAGGCTATTACTTCTTCGCCAAAAGTAACCAGAACTAAGAACAAAAACGAAAGCCTTAGTAACCATACCGATATACCAAGGGCACTTTTAATAGGTTTCATAGTTGTAATATTATGTTCATAACTGAACCCCGAAAAATTTAGTCAAACAAAAATATATTATTTGGCAATTACCTGCCATTTTCAATAATTTTTTTTACCTCATCCAGGCTGTTTCCCTTGTAAAGTATGGTTTTGTTTTCATCCAGCAGGATGTAGTAGGGAATAGCCCTTACGCCAAAGATACTGGCGGCTTTATTTTTCCAGCCTCTTAAGTCCGATATGTGCTGCCAGTTCAGTTGAAACCTGACAATAGCCTCTGTCCAACGCCTATAGTTGTTATCTAACGATATTCCCACAATGGTTAAATATTTTTGGTGTTGACGATAGAGGTTAACAACCTCGGGGATTTCTGCTCTGCAGGCATCGCACCACGAAGCCCAGAAATGCAGTAGAATGTATCGGTTATGAATCGTTTCCAGGGCAATACTTGTGCCGGTTGTATCGGGAAGTACCAGATTATACGCCTTTTGTCCCACCCGGCTATGTTTCATAATATCAATCTGATGCTCGATATAGTCCATATATCGGCAATCGTATAACGTGGTGTCCATCTGCTTGTAGATTTGTTCAAATTCTTCTACCGACAGCTCGTTCGAAAGATATTTGTATAGAATATACAGCGACACCACCGACTGACGATGATCAAGAACAAACTTTTTAATGTATTCGACTTGTTGTTGGCCAAGACTATCGAGACGATTTTTTAAGGCAATTTTATCGCCATTACTCAATTTAGTATTGCTTTTTAGGGTTTTCAGCAAAGGCTCTGCGACTTGATTGATGCTATCGATATGGTTAACAAATGTCTGATATAGTTGGTGACTCGTTGAACCACTTACCTTTGCCGCATGAAAATTGCGTAAGGATGTATTGATAACGATACGTTTGTTTTCTAAAAAGACCGGGAAATAGTTGTCGCTATTGGCAAGATAAAATCGGAATAGCTCGGGGTGGTTTAATTTTCCACTGTACTTAAATTCGCCATTTCGAACCCAAACAGAGTCAATAAGCTGAAAACCCTCCCCATCAAATTTCTTGACAAGCAGAAGTTGGTTTGCAGCCCCTTCAACGAATCCATCGATGTGAAACTTTTCGGGTGCATTTCTTTGGCACGATACAAATGACAAAAGGGATAGCGTAAACAATGTTTTGAGTAGTAACAAATTTTTATGTATCAGGAATGATAAACCATAAGACATGTCGGGTAGCTTTAAATAGGAACGCCAGTGGTACTTTTGGCGAGATTTTATCGGGTAACTCATAGCAACATTGTTATGTGATAATGACAAACATCTGATATCTGCTCGTAAGCTTATGTTTGCCGCCAAATATACAATTAAACGGGGAGTTTTGTGCGATTATTTTGCAGGGTTAAAATATAATATTAATTTTGCAGCAAAATCAGGAGAGCTGCCAGAGTGGTCGAATGGGGCAGACTCGAAATCTGTTGACCTGCTTATGTGGGTCCGGGGGTTCGAATCCCTCGCTCTCCGCAAAAGTTAAAGAGGGATAAGATAAAAAGGTACGCTAGATGCAATCTAGCGTTTTTATTTTTAGGATAGCGAGTTTTCGAAAATCTTTTTTAGTGCCTGTGTGTTAATGTCTTCTTTAATGATATAGTTACGGGCACCAGCCTCAAGCATTTGCATTACATATTGCATTTCCTTATGGAAGGAGAGCGCAATAATGACAATAAATCTGTTTTGTTCGGTAGCCAGACGCGTTGCTTCTATCCCATTCATGTCGGGCATTTCAATGTCCATAAATACCATATCAATATGGTGTTGTCGAATGAGATCGAGTGCTTCTTTACCACTACCAGCTTCAAAAATTGTTTCTATCCCATCGGGGTTTGATTCTTCAAGCATATATCGCAATGCCTCACGAAAATGTTGATTATCATCAACAAGTAGTATATTATATTTTTTTAGCGGAAGCATAGGTGGAATGTTTTGTCAATCAAATATCGTTGATATTATCCGAAAAAAAATGAGGAAAATCACCCAATTTTTGTTTTCCTGAATATTATTCCAGATGTACTAAATTGTTTTTGATGGCGTATATGGCCAGGCTAATAGAATTAGACGAATTGGTTTTTTCGAGCAAACTGGCACGATGTCGTTCTACCGTTCGGTGGCTGATGTGTAATGCTTCGGATATCTGCATGGTTGAATATCCTCTACAAATATATTCGAGCACTTCCCTTTCTCTTCGTGACAGCTTGATGGCTGGTGTGGCATTTTTGTCACGAATAAGCTTAAGTAACAATTCCTGGGAAAAATAACTTTTGCCATTGAGTACTGTTTTGATGGCATCTTTTAGTTCGTTGGCATCACAATCTTTAAGAATGAACCCTTTTACCCCAATGTCGATCATCGAATTGTAATACGCATCATCACCAAACATCGATAAAACCAGTATTTTTAAATGGGGGTATCTCTCAAGGGCTATCTTCGAAGCTTCTACACCGTTCATCCCTGGCATACTAATGTCCATAAGAACTATGTCCGGAACAATATAGTTGAGTAGGTCAAGGAATTCTTTACCATCTGAGGCCTCGCCAACGACCTCAATGTCCCCGCTTTCCTGTAGTATAAACTTTAAACCATCGCGGAAAAGTTTATGGTCGTCAACGATAAATATCTGGGTTTTTTTATTGGGGGTCGTCATAGGAATATTTTTGTTATCGCATTCGAATTATTTTCAATTATTATTTGCCTATATAACTATTGAACAAACAGCTTTTTTGTCCGATGGCATGCTTGCTTGATTCAAAAATAATAAAATTCACCCAACAATGCAACCCTGATCAATTATTTGATAATATAGAAAAGATAGAGTGGATTGGTGCAATTCGAGGAGGTTGTGGAGGATAAGGGAATCGAACCCTTGACCTTTTGCATGCCATGCAAACGCTCTAGCCAACTGAGCTAATCCCCCGACTTGTGCGCTGCAAAGGTAGAAAAAAGAATATTTTTTGCAAAAGAAATATTCAAATTTATTCGATTGTACTTTTTGTATAATCCCAAAAATGCAGTTGGAAAGTGCTACTCAGAAATAATCAGGATAATGTTGTTCCGGGCGAAATTTTAAAAAAAATGTTGTTATTTTGACAATTAATTTTATCTCCCTTGGATTATGGTAAAGCTGGGTAAATATGTACATATTTTCCGTTCCCTTTTAATGGTCTTCATTGCCTTTGGATGGATAAGTCAAGCAGTGCTGTCTCAGCCATTAGACAGGGTAATTTTTGAGCATTCCGCCTTAACAGCCAGTGCTTCAGTAACTTCAATCAATACTATTGTACAGGATAGAGCGGGTTTTATCTGGCTCGGTACTCACGATGGGCTTTTTCGTTTCGATGGCTATGACTTTAAGATTTTCAAAAATGTGCCAAATAATCCAAATAGTCTTTCAAACAATCAGATATTATCACTGGCCATTGATAATAAGGGTCGCCTATGGATTGCTACGTTGGGAGGAGGTATAAATATTTATTTGCCTGAATCGGAGAAAATTATTCATGCTCAGAATAGTCCTCAGATATTCCAGCGCATACGCAGCAATGAAATTTGGTGTTTGTATCTCGATAAGGATAATCAAATGTGGATAGGTACCTCCGATGGATTGTATCGGGCTGAGGTGAGTGAAAAAGAGGGCGAAATAGTTAAAATACAATTTAAAGAATACAATAATTTTAGTACTTCTGTTCCCAACCAGCGATTTTGGGTACGTTGCCTGTTCCAGGACGAACGACAGGTTTTTTATGTTGGTACGCTTTCCGGACTATATCAACTCGATCTATCGCGCAACCTTCTAAGCCCTGTGAGCATTCCCATCGTGAGCTACAAAATGGTGACGACTATTTGCATGGGTAAGAAAGATGATATATGGCTGGGTACCATTGAGGATGGGGTTTACCATGTTAACTTTGATAAAAGTGGGAATGTTATTGGAGTAGAAGAAATGGCTTCTCCAAACAGCAAAATATATATGCCCCTTAAACGCATCGAAAAAATGATTGTTGATAGATTTGGAAATTTGTGGATTGCTTCGCGTCAGGGGCTTGGACGCATTAATTTACTGTCTGGTCAGCATACCATTTATTTTGCAGATGTCAACGATCGTACCAGTTTGAGTGACAACCGTTTGAGTTCGGTGTACGAGGACCGCAATGGGGTGGTATGGATAGGTACCGAAAATAGTGGTGTCAATAGAGTCGACCTGTATCAAAAGCAGTTTATTACAATACGAAAAACGCCTAAGCAACAGTATTCGCTCAGTGATAATTATGTTACAGCACTGATGGGGCGTAACGATCAGCGCATCTGGGTAGCTACCGATGGGGGTGGTATCGATCGAGTGATGTTTAAGGACGGAACTTATATGGTTGAAAAACCCGCCTGGAATAATCAATTGCTAAATAAGAATATTCTTAGCATATACGAAGGTGAGGGAGGAACCCTGTGGTTTGGCTCAACCCGCAATGCCTTTGGTAGAGTTAATCTTAATACTGGCCAGGTAAGCTATAATTATATTTTTGGATACGTATTTTCCATTTTGGAGGATAGCAATGGGATGGTATGGCTGGGTACCTGGGGCAGTGGTCTGTATCGTTACGACAAAAAAAATGGACGACTCGACAATTTTAGAAAAAATTACAAGGATTCCACCTCTTTGAGCAGTGATATTGTAATTGCGCTATACGAGGACCGTAATGCCCAGCTATGGATTGGCACCAAAGGAGGGGGGGTGTGCAGAATTATGAATGATGCCAATGAAGATAACTTACAGTTTGAGGCCTATACCAATAGGTATAATGATACCACAAGTCTTTCGCATAATGATGTTTATTGTATTTTGCAAAGTTCAAAAGGTGACCTCTGGTTGGGTACAGGCGGTGGCCTTAATAAAATGATTGTTAAGCATACACCCGAAGGTACGCGCGTGCTCTTTAAAGCTTACATGGAAAAAGATGGATTACCCAATAATACCGTCTACGGAATTCTTGAAGACAAAGAGGGTAACTTCTGGATGAGTACCAATAAAGGTATTTCTCGTTTTAATCCTACACAGTCTGTTTTTACCAATTTCGATATTCACGACGGTATTCAATCGAACAAGTTTCATCTTAATGCTTATATGCAGGACAATAAGGGTAGAATATATTTTGGTGGCAGTGGCGGGGTTACAGTTTTCGACCCTAATGCTATCCAGTACAATCCCTTTGTTCCTGAGGTAATTTTTACGGCTTTAAAAATTCAAGGCAACGAGGTTAATGTTGATCAAAAAATCAATGGTAGGGTGGTACTCTCGCAAGCAATCAATTATACAAAAGAGCTTGTCATTACTTACAAGGATAAAGAATTTACCCTGGAGTTTTCGTCAACGCACTATGCTATTCCCGAGAAAAACAAATTCCGCTATCGTCTGGTGGGTTTCAATGACAAATGGCAGGAAATACCCAGCAAATATCGGTCGATTACCTATACAAACCTCAGTCAGGGCGATTATGTATTGCAAATAATGGCCTCGAACAATGATGGTGTTTGGCCCGATAAACCGCGAGAGCTGAAAATTAAAGTTCTGCCACCTCCCTGGCTTACAATATGGGCATTCCTTATTTATGCCGTATTGTTTGCGTTGGCTGTTGTACTGTTTAAAAAATATACCCTCATTAAAGTCACCCGTAAACATCAACTCGTTATCGATAGCCTCGAAAAAAGTAAGATAGAGGAACTATCGAAAATGAAAATTCAATTTTTTACAAATATCTCTCACGAGCTACGTACTCCTTTAACCCTTATCAGTAACCCACTTCAGGATTTGCTCGCCAGTAAAAAAATAGATGCCACTGTTAAGAAAGAACTCTCGGTAATTCAACGCAATGTCGATCGACTACTTCAACTGGTAAATCAGTTGCTCGATTTCCGAAAAATTGACAGTGGCGAGTTGAAGTTGAAAATAACCCAGACCAACCTGGTGGAATTGCTTGGCGAAATTTGTAATTCGTTCGAACAATACGCTACTTCAAGGAATATCAACCTACAATATTTGCACAAGGATGAAGAAATAATTTTATGGCTCGATAGGGAAAAAATTGTTACCGTGTTTTTCAATATCATCTCTAATGCATTCAAATATTCGCCTGATAACTCAACCATAACCGTTGAAATCGAGCGTTTGCATTCTTCCGATGGGGATATCGATTCATTTGTTGCAGTTAAAGTGATTGACGAGGGCATTGGGATTGAAAAAGAGTATCTTTCCCATATTTTTGATCGTTTTTACCAGGTTCAAGGTCCTCACCAGCATGGTAAGGCAGGTACAGGCATTGGACTGGCTATTTCGAAAGAATATGTCGAAGCTCATCAGGGTAAAATTACCGTTGAAAGTATCCCCTGTCATGGAACTACCTTTACGGTTATCTTACCCCTTCGAAAAGAACAATT
Source organism: Bacteroidota bacterium (assembly GCA_029550865.1). GTDB lineage: Bacteria > Bacteroidota > Bacteroidia > Bacteroidales > DTGW01 > JAKPGM01. The sequence goes on from JAKPGM010000075.1 coordinate 21,938, forward strand.
GACAGATTTTATTGAGCTATCTCCCGATACGCTTACAGAAAATGAAAATAAGGAAGCTACTGCCCAACTTATTAATGCATTGTCTGCTACCATCGATTCGGGTTGGTCGTCGTCAATGAGTGAAGTCAAAAAATCTATGCTTATCGTGGAAGATAATGCCGATTTGTTGCATTATCTTGCCAATCGGTTCTCAGGTAAATATCACGTTACTGTGGCAGATAATGGTACAAAAGGCTTTCAGCTGGCTGTTGAGAAAAACCCCGATATCATCATTACCGATATTATGATGCCCGATATCGACGGAATAACACTCTGCCGAAAACTAAAAAATGACCTGCGTACCAGCCATATACCCATTATCATCCTTACCGCTCGGACAACCGAAGAAAGCAATATCGAAGGACTTGAAGCCGGTGCCGATGTTTATATTCAAAAACCATTTAACTTCGACATTTTAAAGGCACAGGTTAAGTCGCTACTTGAATCACGGGAGAAAATACGAATCAATTTTAGCAAAAATATTATTCTACAACCCCGTGAAGTTGTTGCTACTTCGCTTGACGAACGTTTTATGATGAAACTGATGGAGGTGATTGAAAAAAATATTGCTAATCCTGATTTTGGTATTAAGCATCTTACCGATGAGATGAACATGAGCCACTCGGTAATATTTAGAAAGGTGAAAGCCCTAACCGGTTCTAATGTAATTGAATTTATCCGTTCGGTACGTCTGAAAAAAGCTGCACAACTATTACAAAAACAAAAACTGCCCGTCTCGGAGGTAAGCTTGATGGTCGGTTTTAATGATGCTAAATATTTTAGCAAATGTTTTATTAAAGAATTTGGCGTATCTCCGCGAGAATATGCTAAAGGAATAACTCCAGACAAACCCTCGCAAGAGGAAGAGAACCAACAATAAACAATATTAGTTTTATCTTATACGACACCTGAAAGTTTATGGTGTTATGAGCTATGTAATTTGATACTACTTCATGCTATGTGGCCTGAACCGTCTGCACATTGCCAATTAAAAGGGAATAGTTTGAAAATGAATCAATAACACGGATATTCGAAGGAAAACTAAAATCACTGTAGTCGATGGAATGTATTAAAAAAAGATAAATATCTGCTGTGGTTAACTGTGCGAGTTTGACAAGAAAATTTTGAAACGATTCTGTAATAATGGGCAAGGAAAGACTGGTAATTATCCGATGAAAGGTTTTTTGTTCAATGAGTTTTTCAAGGTCTGAAAAAGAAGCAACACGACCAAGATATAGGCTTGGGAAACCATTTTTTCGCAAAATGTACTGCAAAAAAAGTGGCCATATTTCGTTCTTTTCCGGTTCAAAAATAAAGACCAGGGGTCGATCGGCCGATGGATTGTATTTTTCCCTCTGTGAATCGATAGCAACTATAAGTCGTTGACGTATAAGATAATATGCAAACTTCACCTGTGGAATAGAGAGGGTATTGGTTTGCAAGAGAATATCCAGTCGATTCTGAAGGGGTATAATGAGCTTGATAAATGTTTCCTCTAATCCATACTTCAAAATATGATTGAGTAAATAACGTTCTATATTTTCCTCGTCGTATTCCATTATGCTCACAATCATATTTTCAATAACATCATCGGCCTTGCCCGACTGCTGGGAAAGCATTAACACCTTTTCCCCTATCTCATTTTCTGAAAGTTTTGCTATTTGCGAGATTTTAAAGCCATGACGAACCAGGATGGAAATATTCAATAAGCGTCTCAACTCCTGATCGTTATAATAACGAATGTTGGAAGTGGTACGACAGGGTTGTATAAGTCCGTACCGCTTTTCCCATATACGAATTGTATGTGCTTTTATACCACTTAGTTTTTCTAAATCCTTTATAGAAAACTTGCCCATGTAACACTTGAAATTTAATGTCATTAACAAAATTTAGGACAAAAAAGTTTAATAAATCCTTAATTCCTTTTTGCCTACACAAATACCACCGTTGTAGTTGGGTTAAGTAAAAGTCATGAATCAATTCATGATAATTGCCTATTTTTGCAGCGCTAAACAATGTATCGTGATGCAGCAAAACAATACGCCTATTGACTGGGAAAAAATTCCTTCTCCAGCTTATGTTATATCCGAGGAATTGCTTCGAAAAAATCTTGAAACAATTGCCAAAGTACGGGAAGAAGCCGGTGTTAGCATTATACTTGCGCTGAAAGGCTTTGCTATGTGGAAAGTCTTTCCCATTATACGGGAATACGGTTTTATCTATGCCACTGCCAGCTCATACAATGAGGCTCAACTGGCCTTTGATACCATGGGAACACCGGTACATACCTACTGCCCGGCATATGCTGACATTGATTTTGAGGCTATTGCCAGAATGAGTAGCCATTTAACTTTTAACTCATTATCGCAGTACGAGCGCTTTGCTGCTACTGCTCGAACCATTAATCCGACTATAAGCCTTGGATTGCGCGTTAATCCCGAGTACTCTGAAGTCAAAACACTCCTATACAATCCCTGCGCCCCGGGATCACGTTTGGGAATTAGTGCTGATGAGCTTGGGCAAAAAGGTTTACCCGATGGAGTAGAGGGGTTACATTTTCATTCTCTTTGTGAATCTACCTCCTATGCGCTCGAAAATACTTTGAAAGCTTTTGAAACAAAATTTGGCCAATATCTGCATCGGATGAAGTGGTTGAATATGGGAGGAGGTCACCTGATGACCCGAAAAGATTACGATCGCCAACATCTGGTTAAGGTACTCCGCAATTTTAAGGATCGTTATCCTCACCTCGAAATTATCCTTGAACCTGGAGCAGCCTTTGTTTGGGAAACAGGATATCTGATGGCGACGGTTCTCGATATCGTTGAAAATCATGGTATAAAAACCGCCATGCTCGATGTTTCGTTTACTGCTCATATGCCCGACTGTCTGGAAATGCCCTATAAGCCTGTAATATTAGGAGCTACCGACGAACTGGAAGGATTACCTACCTACAGGATGGGGGGAAATAGCTGCCTTGCTGGTGATTATATGGGTAACTGGTCATTCGATCATGAATTGTCGATCGGCGAAAAAATAATTTTCAACGATATGATCCATTACACCATGGTAAAAACTACCATGTTTAATGGAGTGCGTCACCCCCACATTGGCATGTGGACACGTGATGGAGAGTTTAAACTTTTCCGTACCTTCGACTACAACGATTATAAAAATCGCATGTGTTGAGCAATAAATACTTACTCGAGCGAATGTAGGAATAAGCCACTGCGCAACTTGGGTTCAAACCAGGTGGTCTTGGGAGGCATAATATTTCCGGTGTCGGCGATATCGATAAGTTGTTTCATCGAAACTGGATAAAGGGCAAATGCCGCTGCCATTTCACCGCTATCGACCCGTCGCTTGAGTTCTCCCAGTCCTCGGATACCTCCAACAAAGTCAATACGTTTCGAATTTCGCAAATCGGTAATGTTTAATAAGGGCGTAAGCACCAATTCCGAGAGTATCGTTACATCAAGACAACCAATAGGATCATTATCGTTGTAAAGTCCTTCTTTGGGTGTTAACGAATACCATTCGCCTTGCAGATAAAGGCTAAAATTGTGTAACCGTTGGGGCTTATATTCTTGTGCTCCTTTGTTCTCAATTATGAATGACTGCGAAAGTTTTTCAAGAAACTCGCTGGCAGAGTATCCATTCAAATCGGTTACTACGCGGTTGTAGTCGATAATAGTAAGCTGGCTGGCTGGAAAGTGAACAGCCATAAAATAATTGTATTCCTCGTTTCCAGTATGAAAAGGATTAGCCTTTCGACGTTCCAGACCAACATGTGCGGCTGCTGCAGTACGATGGTGTCCGTCGGCAACGTAGGTGTAAGGAATCTCTGTACGAAACAGCGTCTCAATTCTTTCAATATCTTTGTCCTCATTTATCACCCATAGATGATGCCCAACACCATCCTCGAGCGTAAAATCGTATTCGGGCTGTTTTTTAATGTATTGCTCCATGATAGACCATAGCTCCGTATGATCGGGAAAGGCAAAAAATACGGGCTCGGCATTGAAGTTGGTGATACGTATATGATTCTTACGATCTTCCTCTTTATCAACACGGGTCAACTCATGCTTCTTGATAATATTCTGCATGTAATCATCTACGGAAGCACAACCTACTATGCCATATTGCGTTTTGCCCCACATGGTCTGGGCATATATGTAATAGCAAGGCTTGGATTCTTGAAAAAACCAGCCTTTTTGTATCATCTTATTTAAATTCTCCTTGGCTTTCTGATAGACCTCTGGAGCATGAATGTCAATTTCAGCGGGTAAATCAATCTCCGATTTTGTGACATGCAAAAAAGAATATTCATTCCCCTGCGCTTCTTGTCTGGCTTCTTCCGAATTTAGTACATCGTAAGGACGTGAAGCAATTTTAGCTGCCAGTTCTTTTAACGGCCTATAAGCACGAAAAGGTTTAACTATTGCCATTTCAAAAAAATTTGGCTGCAAACCTACATGTTTTTTTTTAAAATTTTAAAAAAAAATTATTAACACAATATTTTACATTTTTTTATTTCGTTTTTCGATACTAATTTCGTGTCAGAAAAAATAGAGGGGGAAGCATGCAGGTGTATTCGCTACAAATAGCATGGATAGTGGTTTCTACATTTTTTCTTTCTTGTACCAGGGTGCCCATTGAATTGGGTAAAATTGAAAATTTTCGTGTAGAGCGTGTAACCACCGAATCGATATCTTGCAGTATGGATGTTCCCATTACCAACCATTCAATATTTCCTTTTACGGTTGAAAAAGGGGAGCTAAGCGCTTATTTTGAAAACGAGCGTATTGGGAGTGCTCACATTACCGAGGCGGTACGTATAGCATCGTGGGGTACGAGGACTTATCCCATTAAGTTACACCTGATGCTCGAAAATCCTGAAGCCAGTACCCATATGGCGGTAAATGCCCTAATGGGGCGACGAAATACGTATTTTATTCGTGGAACTGTGAACGCTCGTTCCATAATTTTTCAGCGAAAGATTGCCATCGAAAAAACCATTGTCAAATAATTTTGGCTAACTTTGCTGGGCAAAATGAAACACTTTTATGCTTTTAGTTAGCAACAAAGCATTAAGTGTTGCATTCATTGTAAAAAAGTCGAATGGCTGAAGCATGTTAGTAGTAAACACAGGCAAAAAGTTAAGCATTAATGTAGATGTCTGTGATTGTGTTACAAACTTGTATTCCAAAATATCAATAAGTGGAGTATACCATGCTTTCATGCTTAAACAATCATTCGACCGTTATTTAAAAATTAAAAATATTTACGGATGAAGATATTCCTCAGCTGGTTTGGCGTGTTTATTACAACGCTGGTTTTTGCCCAGAATTCAGAGACTTCCTCCCATCAGGTAAATATTTTTTCCACCCTCATGCAACCGTTCCCACAGCAGGGAAAAGTCAGTATTCATCAGGATAAAAGTATTGAGCAACTTATGCTTAGGTATGTTGCTTATCGAAATACTTTTACGCAGCTTTCGGGCTATCGCATAAGAATATTTTCGGCATCTGGTTCTTCGGCTCGTACCCGAGCTTATGCCGAACGCGACCGTTTCGCATCATTATATCCTCGCTATCCTATCTATCTCGAATATGAGGCTCCAAATTTTAAAGTGTATATTGGCGATTTTCGTAATAGGCACGAGGCATTTCGAGTTTTTAAACAAGTATCCGTTGATTTTAAGAATGCTTTTATTGTTCCTGCAAATATAAATTTACCCAAAATTGATTAATTTTCCATGAGTGAACTCATAAAACACGAATGCGGAATTGCTCTGATACGGCTACTCAAACCTTTGGAATATTATCAGTTTAAGTATGGTACCTGGCGCTTTGGGCTTCAGAAGTTGTACCTGCTCATGGAAAAACAACACAACAGAGGGCAGGATGGAGCTGGTATTGCTTGTGTTAAGCTGAATGCACAACCCGGTACTCCTTATATCGATCGGCAACGATCCAACTCTGCTTCCTCCATCGAAGCTATTTTTCAAGCCATCAACACCGAATATGCTCGTTACGATGATAAATTGGTAAACGATCCTACCTGGGCAAAAGCCAATTTGCCTTTTGCTGGCGAATTGTATATGGGTCACTTGCGATATGGAACATTTGGTGGTAATAATATCGAAAATGTTCATCCTGTACTGCGCGAGAATAACTGGCAAACGCGTAATCTTTTGCTTGCAGGCAACTTCAATCTTACCAATGTGGATGAGATTTTTAATCATCTGCTTGAGCTGGGGCAGCATCCCAAAGATTTCTCCGATACTGTTACCATCCTCGAAAATGTAGGACATTTTCTCGACATGGAAGTTCAGCGCAAATTTGTTCTTTTTAAAACCCAGGGATACGACAATCGGGAAATTTCGGAATTAATTGCTGAACATCTTGACATTCAAAGCATATTGCGCGAGTCGAGTAAACGGTGGGATGGGGGATACGCTATTGTCGGAATTATAGGTCATGGCGATGCTTTTGTTATGCGCGATCCAAACGGTATTCGGCCTGCGTATTACTTTTATAATGACGAAGTGGCCGTGGTTGCTTCGGAGCGAACAGTAATCCAGACAGTAATGAATGCCTCTTACGAAGAGGTTCACGAACTTCAACCGGGCTATGCTTTTATTGTACGAAAAGACGGTTTCATTTCTACTGAAGAAATTCGACCCCCACAGGAACGAAGAGCTTGCTCCTTTGAACGAATCTATTTCTCCAGAGGAAGCGATAAAGATATTTATCACGAAAGAAAAAAGTTGGGAGAATTGCTTACCCCCGCCATCCTCGAGGCAATTGATTACGATATCGAAAATACTGTATTTTCGTACATACCCAACACCGCTGAATCGGCTTTTTATGGAATGATTGTGGGTATCGATAATTATGTGAAAGAAAAAATTAAACAGCAAATCCTAACAGAAGGGAAAAATCTTACCCCCGAGCGTCTGGAACAGTTAATGTCGATTCGACCCAGGATTGAAAAAATTGCGCATAAGGATATTAAACTCCGAACTTTTATAGCCCAGGACAAGGGACGTGACGACCTGGTGGGGCATGTATACGATATCACCTACGGAACCATACGCGAAGGAAAAGATAATCTGGTGATCATCGATGATTCCATTGTTCGAGGAACCACGCTCAAACGCTCTATAATCCGTATTCTTGACCGTTTAAATCCAAAACGAATTATTGTGGTCTCCTCATCCCCTCAGATTCGTTACCCCGATTGCTATGGCATTGATATGGCTAAATTATCCGACTTTATTGCGTTTCGTGCCGCTATTGCTTTGTTGAAAGAGACTGGGCGTGAAAGCATCATTAACGAGGTATACAAAAAATCGAAAGCACAGCAGAATCTTCCCAAAGAAGAAATTGTGAATTATGTAAAAGAAATTTATGCTCCATTTACCGATCAACAGATTTCTGACAAGATTGCCCAAATGCTGCATTCACCTGATATTAAAGCTGAAATTAAAATTGTTTATCAGACAGTAGAAAACCTCCACAAGGCCTGCCCAAATCATACAGGTGACTGGTATTTTACGGGCAACTATCCTACCCCGGGAGGAAATAAGGTGGTTAATACCTCGTTTATTAACTTTATCGAGGGCCGTAATCAAAGAGCTTACTGATTACATTATCTTGATAATCAATTGTTGGCCTGGTACTATATGGGCATTGGGAGGTAAGTTGTTCCATTCGCGAAGATCCTTAAGGGTAATCCCTGGATATTTACGAGCAATTTCCCATAGGGTATCTCCCTGTTTTACAGTATAATATACAATGTTGCTATTGCTGTTTGCTATTTTTTCGTTAGTTTTGTTTGATACAGTTGGTTTAATTTCTTTTTTGTTATTTTCTTCCCCAGCTTTTACCTTACTAATATTGCCATTTTTTAGCTGTTGTTTTTCTTCAAGGCTCAAAAGATCAATTTTTCGGTAGTAGGTGGCTTTACTTGCAGGAACCAGTAGGTGTAGTTTCTGGCCAATTCTAATGCGGGAGCTATACAGTTCGTTCCAGTCGAGTATGTCATTTACACGGCAATCGAACCAGTCGGCAATAAAACCCAAATTGTCTCCTTCTTTCACACGATAGGTAACGACCGCATAACCTTTGGGTGCCACAAACTTACCTCTTTTTTTATAGGCATATCGGGTGTAGTTAGGCTCTTTTAACATGTCAGTAGGGTTGAAGTATATCGAGTCTTTATAAGCAAAGATTTTATCCTGCTGATCGATAAACTTTGTTACGTAATCTGAAGGAAGAATTAAAGTGTAGCTTGCCCCCTTACCGGGAATAATATCGTGGATGTATTGTGGATTAAGATCGCGCAGCAAATCAATAGAGATGTTAAGTACTTCGGCTATCTGCATAAGATGAAGGTCGTCGTGAATCACAATGGTATCAACCTTGATGGGAAATCCTGTTTGTTGGGGAATGATGTTGTGCTCGCGATAATAGTTCATGGTGTAAACAGCTGCAATAAAAGCAGGTACATGCCCACGTGTTTCCCTGGGTAAATATGGGTAAATATCCCAGAAATTTCTTTTTCCACCCGATCGACGTATGGCACGAGATACATTGCCTGGACCGCAATTGTAAGCGGCAATTACCAATTGCCAATCTTTAAATACCTCATACAGGTCTTTTGAGAACTGGGCTGCGGCATGGGTGGCTTTAATCGGATCCCTGCGTTCATCAACCAGCCCATTGATGGTAAGCCCATAGAGCTTGGCCGTACCGTACATAAATTGCCATATCCCAACAGCTCGTGTACGTGACCTTGCCCGCGGATTCAATGCCGACTCAATTATCGACATGTACTTAAGTTCGTTGGGAACCCCATAATAGTCGAAAATGTCATCAAAAAGTGGAAAATAATATTGTGCCAGTCCAACCATCCGCTGTACCTTATCTTTCTTTCGCTGGGTATACATCTCAATATATCTTCGAACAATCTGATTGTAGGTAAGAGGAACACCACTTTTTATTGCCTGTAGCCTGCTGATGTATACCGAATCGGGCAAATGTTGAACTAATGAGTCTTCGTCAGGAGTATCAATCAACATATCGTCGTTGTTCAAGGTATTGCCCTGTTGCATGTAATATAGATTGAGCAAACTATCTAAATTGTCTTCGAAAATGGGTTGTGTTTGTTCTACATCATCAAGATATAAGCTATCCTGTAAACCTACCGCACTTACCTGTGACAGACTGAAAATCAGTCCTACTAAAAACATGCCTATTTTGTGGTTCCTCATGCCTGAAATGGTTATATCATTTTGTTGGTAAAAATAATATTTTTATCAATGAATGCAAGCATTTCTCCCTTTCCATTCCTCGTTTTTATTGACAAAAATAAATATTTTATCAACAAATTTATTAATAATCAGATATTTAAAATTAAAATCTAAAGGAAACCTTGATTCCGGTTGTGCCCTGTGGTGAAAATGGTTCTAAAACCGGAGTAATACGCAGGGAAAGATCGGGACTGATGTTATAATCATAAAGGTAAGCATCTACTGTGGCATCCACAATATTGGCCAGATACAAACCAACGATTCCAAGTACCAACAGATCGCGATTTCGCCTCCAATAATTCATATAGTACAAAATTCGCTCTTCTGAAGCATATCTGAATTTTGGGTCGACAGGATTATTGGGGTCGTTTGCAATTTTTCGCAGGTAGTTGTCCTTGTATTCGTGATATTTGTTGTTGTTGAAATTGTAATAGTAAACCAGAACAGCAGCTCCAGTATAAATTATGGGGACCTTCCATGCCTTTCCATTATATACCTGACCCATTCCGGGTAAAACAGCTGAGTAGAAAGATGCTTTGCGAGGGGATTTTTTATCACTTGATAAATAAAACAGGGAATCGCTCCTTAATTGAGCCATTCCCTGTAAACTACCCATCAATAGAGTAAAATAAATCAAATAAATTTTTATGCGAGACAACATTTTAATGGAACTCTTATCATATCTCTTTTACACCCTTTTGCCGATAAAGGGGATTCAATCTTTTTTAGAGTCGAGCAGGGAGAGAATTTTTTCCAGCTCAGCATCATTCTTGAAGGTGATAATAATTTTACCCTCACCGTTGGGCTTGCGTTTAAATTCGACGTTACTGTTAAAAAATTGACTTAACTGAGCTTTTAGTTCGGCGTATTCTGTTGGTTGACTTTGCGCTTCTTTTGCTTTTGTTTTGAGTTCAATAGGCTCAATAGCTTCGGCAGGCTGATTGATTACCCTAACCATCTCTTCAACTTCTCGGACCGAGAGCTGCTTTTCGATGATCTGATGGTACACCTCAATCATTTGCTCAACATCATCAATAGCTAATAGCGCTTTGGCATGTCCCATCGAGATTTTTTCTTCCCGAATGCCTGCCTGAATTTCGGGGGGTAGTTTCAGCAATCGCAGGTAGTTAGCTACTGTTGCACGTTTTTTACCCACCCGTTCGCTAAGCGTCTCCTGGGTTAAATTACACTCATCGATGAGTCTTTGGTAGCTAATAGCAATTTCAATTGGGTTGAGGTCGGTACGCTGAATATTTTCGACCAAAGCCATCTCGAGCATGCCCTGGTCGTTGGTGGTGATGAGAAATGCGGGTACTGTTCTAAGTCCGGCTATCTTTGCAGCGCGCAAACGGCGTTCGCCAGCTATAATTTGAAAACGGCCATTGTCGAGTTTCCTTAGAGTTAGAGGTTGTATAATCCCCAATTGCCGTATGGAGGCTGCTAATTCTTCCAGTGCCTCTTCATCAAAATCCTGCCGTGGCTGAAAAGGATTAACATCAATAAGGTCGATGCTAACCTCATTACTTGCCTCAACTGCCTGTACTATTTCTTTGGGAAGTATGGCATCATCAATCAAAGCCCCCAGCCCCCTTCCCAGTGCATTTTTTTTAGCGTTCATATAATTCCAATAGGTTTAGAGCTATAGTTGTGCGGTTTCGTTTTTCTGCATGATTTCCCTCGCCAGATTCATGTAATTGATCGTTCCTTTCGATTCAGCATCGTAAAGTACGCAAGGTTTTCCATAACTGGGTGATTCGCTGAGTTTAATATTTCGCTGAATGATGGTTTCGAATACCATCTGCTGAAAATGTTTTTTTACCTCATCGACTACCTGATTGGATAATCGAAGACGTGGATCGTACATGGTAAGCAGAAAACCTTCAATCTCTAAATCAGGGTTCAGACGGCTTTGAATTAATTTGATGGTTGAGAGCAATTTTCCTATCCCTTCTAGGGCAAAATATTCGCATTGTACCGGAATAATTACCGAGTGAGCAGCCGTAAGTGCATTCACCGTAATCAATCCCAGTGAAGGCGAGCAGTCGATTAATATATAATCGTAGGGCTGTGTAATTTTAGCAATCACTTGCTTTAGTACTTTTTCACGGTTGGGATGGTTCAGCATTTCTATCTCAGCTCCCACCAGGTCGATGTGCGAGGGGATTAGGTCGAACCCTTTAATTTCTGTTTGCATGATAAGCTCATTGGGGTCGGCTTTATCAATGAAGCACTCGTAAATACTTCGCTGAATGCTTCGGGTATCAAAACCCGAACCCGATGTTGCATTTGCCTGTGGATCGGCGTCGATCAAAAGTACCTTTCTTTCCAATACAGCAAAACTTGCTGCCAGGTTAATTGCTGTGGTAGTTTTTCCTACCCCGCCCTTTTGATTTGCAATTGAAATAATTCTGGCCATGGGTGCGTTTTTTTACATTTTGCAACTTCCTGAAGGAAAATGAACTTGTTATTAAGTTTGCATTTTTCATCAGTCATGCAAATGTAAAACTAAAAAAAGATTTTCGACAGTTGGAATAAAAAATCTTTTCCTGAAATTATTTATTTATAAATCAATATTATAACACAGGAAGTTGTCGTACAAAGCTCTCTTCCAGGCATATAAAAGTTTCGGTACGTGCAATACCCCGTATTGACTGAATCTTGTCGGCAAGGATCTCTTTCAAATGCAGATTATCTCGGGTGTATACCTTAACAAAAATAGAATAATTGCCAGTGGTATAATCGCATTGGACTATCTCAGGAATATCTTTTAGCTGAGCTACAACCTCTTTATATAATCCCGCTTTTTCCAGATATATGCCAATATAGGCGCAGGTATTAAATCCCAACTTTTTCGGATCTACTACAAATTCCGAACCCGTAATCACCCCAAGACGCATAAGTCGTTGTACACGTTGATGAATTGCTGCCCCCGACACCCCACATTCTCGGGCAACTTCCAAAAATGGAATTCGTGCATTTCCCTGAATTATTGACAAAATTTTTTTGTCAAGGCTATCAATTTGAATTTGTTCTTCCATGGTAAAATTTTTTAAATTGTTTTGAAATTTTGTTATTTAATTAAAAATATTAAATAATTTTGCTGATAAAATTAAAAAATAATACTTTTGTTTTGTTTTTGATAATAAAAAAAAGCTAAAATTATAGTTGGTTAATTAACATGATTACAAATTTAAATTTTTCTTTCATATGTGTGGTATTTTAGCAGTAATAGGAAAAAAGGACCCTGAAGTTGTGAGGCAGATGTCGAAAAGAATGAAACATAGAGGTCCGGATGAGAGTGGCTTTCTTCAATTGCCCAATGGATATATTTTGAGCCATGAACGTTTATCGATCATGGATTTAAATACCGGTAGGCAGCCGATACGTGGGACAAACAATGCTTACGTTATTCACAATGGTGAGATATACAATTACATGCATTTACGGCGTACCAAGCTGGCCGATCACCATTTTCGAACCACCTGCGACAGCGAGGTAATAGTTCATCTGTATGAGAAATATGGATATGATTTTTGCAATGAACTTGATGGTGACTGGGCTTTTGTGGTGGTCGATGGCGATAAATTTATGGCAGCACGCGACCCTATTGGGGTTAAACCATTCTATTATGGTAAGGATGCCAATGGTAATATCTATTTTTCGTCGGAATTAAAGGCCATTGAAGACCAGTGTACCTGGTTTGAAGCTTTTCCTCCGGGGCATTATTACACGGGCGAAACGGGATTGGTGAAGTATTACAAGCCTAAATATCACGATTATACCCAATGTACCGACCCGGCCGATTTGAAAAAATTGCGTGAGTTTCTTACTGAAGCTACTCGTAAGCGTTTGATGAGTGATGTACCACTGGGCGTATTGCTTTCGGGTGGGCTCGATTCAAGCCTCATTTCTTCCATTACTAAACGCCTGTTGCGTGGTACCAAGCAGGAGCTTCACTCTTTTTCGGTGGGACTCAATCCCGATGTGCCAGATATGAAAGCCGCCCGACGAGTAGCCGAATTTATTGGAACCACGCATCATGAGGTTACCTATACGATCGAGGAAGGTATTGCCGCTATTGAGAAAATAATCTGGCACCTCGAATCGTACGATGTGACTACCGTTCGGGCTTCAACACCTATGTATTTTCTGGCTCGCTACATTACGCAGCATGGTTTTAAGGTAGTACTCTCGGGCGAAGGCGCTGATGAAGTGTTTGGAGGCTATCTGTATTTCCATAATGCCCCTTCCGATGAGGAATTTACCCAGGAAACTATCCGACGGGTAGGCTTGCTCTCCACTGCCGACTGTTTGCGTGCCGATAAATCGACTATGGCTTTTGGCCTGGAGGTTCGGGTACCTTTCCTCGATAGGTATTTCCTCGATGTGGCAATGAATATTCGTGGTGCCGATAAACGTCCTGATAGAACGAAGGGTAAACCCGAAAAATATATCCTACGCGCTGCTTTTGACGACCCTAATGACCCCTACCTGCCCCATGATATACTCTGGCGACAAAAAGAACAATTTTCCGATGGAGTAGGGTATAGCTGGATTGACTCGTTGGTGGAGTTTTGCAATAGGCAGGTATCGGACGAGGAATTTGCAAAGGCTGCCGAACGATTCCCGTATAACACTCCTACCACTAAGGAGGCTTACTATTATCGTACAATATTCGAAAAATACTATCCATCCGAGTCGGCAATCAAATCGGTGTATAAATGGATTCCTCGCTGGCAAAAAAATACCGACCCATCGGGACGTGCCAATGAGGTGCACCAGCAAAGTGTTGAAAAAACAAAGGCAAAACAAGTATAGTTATTTCCTCCTTTTCTTGTTAACCGGTAGTGTCTTTTTGGGCCTGCCGGTTTTTTTATTAATTTTAGAATATATTGAACAAAAAATACCCCCGGGGTTATAAAACACCAGGGGTATTTGTGCGTTTGGTTAAAAAATATTATGGTAGATCATGGACAATTTAGTGATGAACTGCTGATGGGACGTTTTTCGCCTCCAGGAGCGGCCATTAATACGTTAAGTCCCCAACCGCCACCTGCCTGGAAAAATTCGACTCGAATGGTATGATATCCTTTCTTGAGGAATGTACTTCCCGTTCTTTCAATCATTCCATGAAGGCCATCGTTGATAGCTACCGATTCACCATCAATTTCGATGCGGGATCCATCGTCGGAAATGATTGAAAACTCATATATTCCATCTTGATCGACTTTCAAATATCCTTCATATACTACACCAACGTTGGTGGCGGGCATATTTTCAGGCAGTACGATTTCTTTAATTACTCCTGAACGAACAGGGGTAAGCGAATTGAAATCGGGCAACTTGTTCCACTGCCCTTCATATATTTTGTACTGTAGTCCCTGTTGAAGCTTTTGAGGAGGTGTGACGGCTTTTCTACCCTCAAAAGTTCCTTCCACCTGTAGTAATACCACCGAATGAGCAGGGATTTTAGCTTCGATATTACCGTTTTTCAGCGATGCCTGTTTGAAATCAGTAATTTTCACCACATTGGGATTATCAAAAGTATTGTGGGCATTTAAAGCATCGGCGGTAATTATTTTTCCGCTAATTGAGGTAGCCTTAAAACCTTTGAGGTTACACAGCAGCGGTTGCATCTGCTTTGCGTCGGTGTTGCAGATGGTAATATTCAGGGTACCATTGGCATCGATAGAGGCCGACATGTTTAATGCCGGGATGCTACTGTTGCCGAAGGTATAGGAATTAGTTTTCAGGTCAATGGGTACCATTAATGCATCGTGATGAACCTTATAAAGGTCAAATACATGGTAAGTAGGGGTAAGTACCATTTTTTCGTTATCGGTAAGGATGAGAGACTGCAATACGTTGACCAACTGTGCTACTGCGGCCATTTTTACGCGATCGCAGTGGTTGTTAAAAATATTCAGGTTTATTCCAGCAATGAGAGCATCACGTAAGGTATTTTGCTGATACAGAAAAGCAGGATTGGTTCCTGGTTCGACGTTATACCAGGCACCCCACTCATCTACCACCAGGGCAACAGATTTTGAGGGATCGTATTTGTCCATTACGGCAGCATGTTTGGTTACATACTCTTCCATCCGCATGGTGCGTTGCAGCATGCCAAACCATTTGGATTCATCGAAGTTGGTAGCTGTTTCGTTGTTCCCCCAGGTGTAGGAATGTAGCGAGAGTCCCCAAATACTGGTGCTCATTTGTTTCATTATTACTTCGGTCCAGTAGTAGTTGTCGTCGCTTGGACCTACAGCAATTTTATTCAGCGTGTTCTTGCCATAGTTGCGTAAAAAGGTTGCATATTGCATGGCCACATCGGCATAGTACTCGGGACGCATGTTTCCTCCGCATCCCCACGATTCGTTGCCGAGCCCCCAGAATTTAACCCCCCACGATTTGTCGCGGCCATTTTGTTTACGTAGTTCGGTCATGGGGCTCACGTTGTCGGAGTTAAGATACTCAACCCATTGCGACATTTCCTGCACGGTGCCGCTGCCCAGATTCCCACTGATGTATGGTTCGGCGCCTACCTGTTGGCAAAAATCGAGAAATTCGTGAGTTCCAAAGCTATTGTCTTCGGTTACTCCACCCCAGTTGGTATTGATCATGGTTGGACGTTGGTTGCGAGGACCAATACCATCTTTCCAATGATATTCATCGGCAAAACATCCTCCCGGCCAGCGTATTACCGGCGCTTTTATGCGCTTTAGTGCTTCTACTACGTCGGTACGAATCCCATTCTTGTTGGGAATTGTTGAGTTTTCACCCACCCATATTCCCCCATAGATGCAGTGCCCCAGATGCTCGGTGAAATGTCCATAAATGTATTTGCTAATACGGTACTTTGCCTGTGTGGCATCGAGCGTGGCTGTATTTACCTCCTGGCTAATCCCCTGTGTAGCGTTAAATATGCCGGCTACAACAATACCAATGCCGATGAGCACTTGTGCCCATCTGTTTTTAGTGAATGTTTTACTACTTATTTTCATGGCTAAGTTTTTAAGTGTATTTGGTACAATTATATTGATTTTTACAAAATTTCGCTAAAATTTCATGCACTAAGCTTTGAAGATAGGTAAAACGGATCATCAATTATCATGTAATCAATAGCTTATAGTATGTATAAATTTAGAATTAATTTTTTTGATAAAGGTTAGAAAAATGGAAAATTTAAAAATATATTTGCGTACTTAAATACTTAAATAGAAATTTTATGAGTGAATACATTAATAATTCGGCGAAGCGTAAGGAGTTGCTAAAGCATATGTTGCTTCAATTGCATCAGGGTGAGGCGCCTGAACAGGTAAAGGGACGATTGAAAGCTATACTACCATCGATACCTTACAATGAAGTAGTAGAGGTGGAACAGCAGCTCATTGCTGAGGGAATACCGGTGGAGGATATCTTACAGCTTTGTGATGTACATACTCAGGTCCTGGAGGGTAGCATCGATACCAGCATGGCCAGAGAAATACCTGCAGGCCATCCGGTGGATATTTTTAAACAGGAGAACAGGGCACTGGAAAAGGAACTGGCAAGCCTGAATGCTTTAGTTGATACGGTGTTAAATAGGCGTTCGACCAACTGGGAGGCAGTTATCCTGCAGATACGGGCTACGTTGAATAACCTGTCGGATGTTGAAAAACATTATCTAAAGAAAGAGCATCTGCTTTTTCCTTTCATGGAAAGGCATGGACTTACTGGTCCGCCCAAAGTAATGTGGGGGAAGCACGATGAGGTGCGTCGTTTGTTAAAAACAGCTCGGGAAGCATTGATAGTTGAGGGAAAGGTAGAGCATGAAGAGCTTGCTGTATTGATGCAAGTGGCAGTTCGACCAGTTATTGTTGCTATTGAGGAAATGATTATGAAGGAGGAGGAGATACTTTTTCCCATGTGTATGGATACCCTTACTGAAGAGGAATGGTATGAGATATACCGTCAGATTCCCGAGATTGGATATTGTTTATATGATCCTCCAGTAGCCTGGCGTCCCCAAGGGATCGTGGTTGATGAGCATCGGGGGATTACGACCGATAAAATTATGTTGAGTACGGGTGCGTTGCGGGTAGAGGAGCTGGAAGCTATCCTTAGCACACTGCCCATTGATATAACTTTTGTTGATAGTGACGACAAGGTAAAGTTTTTTTCCAATTCGGCCGATCGAGTTTTCCCGCGTACCAGGGCAATACTGGGTAGGGATGTACGCCTTTGTCACCCTCCAGGAAGTGTGCATGTAGTAGAGCAGATTCTTTCCGATTTTAAATCGGGGCGCCATAATAGCGCCGCTTTCTGGATTAATTTTCAGGGAAGATTTGTTTACATCGAATATTTTGCGGTTAGGGACAAGGGGGGGAAATATCTGGGAACACTTGAATTTACCCAGGATGCAACGCATATACGTTCGTTGGAAGGTGAACGAAGAATTTTAAGTTATGAAAAACCATGAAGTTATGATACCTATAACGCCGCAGACCAAGGTGGGTGAATTGTTGGAGGCCTATCCACAGCTCGAAGCAAAGTTGCTGGAACTATCACCCAAATTTGGGCATTTGAAAAACCCTGTGCTGCGTCGTACGGTAGCTTGAATTGCCACCCTGCAGCAGGCGGCACAGATAGCAGGCATCTCGGTAGAGCTGCTGGTGAATACGTTAAGAAAATCGGCTGGTCAGGAAGAAATGGGAGGAATCTTGGAACAACATGATCAATCTGTTGTTCCCTCATGGTTTGGGGTTGCCGAAATTCATACTGAATTTGATATCACTTCTCTTATAGAGGCAGGCGAGCATCCTTTGGGTCTGGTACTCAGGATGCTCGACCAACTGCCCCAAGGGAAGGTACTTTTAATTATTGCACCATTTTTTCCAGCCCCTCTGGCAGATATAGCCAAAGAAAGAGGAATAGCCGTATATTCCTGCCCAGGTGAGGGTAGCCGGGTGAATACTTATTTTTATAAGGGGTGAACGTGCTTTTTCATATATTCTGCACCCCATAGGGTACCTGTACCAGTTTGGTTCGGACGATAAAATCGCCCAGACGCTCATGCTCGAGACGTTGGGTGGCATATTGTTGTAAAATATCGCGAAGTATGTTTAAAATGGTATCCTCGTCGGCCATTTCACGATAGAGTACATTGAGCCGTGAGCCCTGTGCATTTGCACCAAGGTATAGGTTGTATTTTCCTATGGTACGACCAACCAGGCCTATTTCACCCAGATAAGGTCGTGCACAGCCATTGGGACATCCTGTCATACGAATGTTAATGGGCTCGTTTTCGAGATGGAGTTCGAAAAGTATCTGGTCGATTTTGTCGATGAGCGAAGGAAGGTAGCGTTCGGCTTCGGCAAAAGCCAGAGGGCATTGATTGAGAGCGGTACATGCCAGTGAATGCTGACGAAGTCCTGTAAGCGGCTTGCGGGAAAGGATACCCTGGAGAATGGCATCTATTTCTTTTCGAGCATTTTCGTTTACATTAGCAATGATAATATTCTGATTACCAGTAATGATGAAGGTGGGTTGAAATTTCTCTGCAATAAGTTTTAGGCTTGATTTTAATGGATAGTTTTCCGCATCTTTAATTCTACCAGTTTCGACAAAAAGACAGTAGTGCCATAGGTTGTCATCGCCTTGGGTCCAGCCAAAGCGGTCGTTATTGGAAATAAATTCAAAGGGGCGTGCTGGCTCCAGTTCAATACCCGAACGTTCGGTAAGCTCTTTTTTGAATGCATCGAGCCCCATGGTTTCGATAGTGTATTTCAACCGGGCAAATTTACGGTCGCTGCGATTCCCTTTGTCGCGCTGGATTTTGAGAATTTCCTCAACGATTTTCAGCATTTTGTCTTTAGGCACGAATCCCAGTATGTCACCCAGTCGTGGGTGAGTGGCGGGATCTTCAAAGCTCATACCCATGCCACCACCTGCTAAAACGTTATAGCCGACCAAACGATTATTTTCGGCAATGGCAATAAGTCCAATGTCGTTTGAGAAAACGTCGGTATCGTTGTAAGGGGGCACAGCAATGGCAATTTTAAATTTTCGTGGCAGGTAGGTGGGACCGTAGATAGGTTCTTCGTCCGAACCATTACCAGCAACTTTTTCTTTATCGAGCCAGATTTCGTAATAAGCGCTGGTTTTAGGCAACAGATGGTTGCTGATGCGAACGGCATCCAGGAAAGTTTCGAAATGTAACCGCGAAAGGTAGGGATTGGGACTACTCATCACATTTCGATTAACGTCACCGCAGGTAGCCAGGGTGGTAATCATAATCTGATTAATCTCCTGGATGGTTTTTTTTAGGTTCCTTTTGAGGATACCGTGCAGTTGAAAAGTCTGACGGGTGGTAAGTTTCATGGTACCATTTCCGTATTTGTCGGCTAGTTCATTAATGGTGAGCCATTGACTACTTGAGATGATGCCAGCGGTAAGACGGGCACGAATCATAAAGTTATACAACGGCTCAAGCTTCTGTTTTTTGCGTTCGCTCGATAGGTCGCGGTCGGTTTGCTGGTAGCTACCGTGAAATTTGAGAATGTTTGTATCGTCGGGGGCCAGTGCGCCCGTTATTTCTTCATTGAGACTTTCTACAAGCGTTCCACGCAGATAATTGCTGGCTGCTTTGATTTTTTCAACTTCACTTAATTGGTTGTTATTGTTTGCCATGGTTGAAACGTTTTTAAGGTTTTTTTAATAGAGATCTTCGTGATAACGATGCTGGCGTTTTATATTTTTTAGATATTCTTTTGCCTGGTCGTTGCTGATATTTTTGGCTTCCTGAATGATATTCAGCAGGGTGTCCTGTACATCTTTTCCCATTTTTTTACCACCGCACAGGTAAATGTGGGCACCATCGTCGATCCACTCGAACACCTCTCTGGCTTTTTGACGTAGGCGATGTTGTACGTATATTTTTTCTGATTGGTCGCGCGACCAGGCCAGGTCGATACGAGTAAGCAGTTTCTTTTTATACCACTGTTGCCAGTCGGTTTGATACAGGAAGTCGGTAGTAAAGTGGGGATTCCCAAAGAAGAGCCAGGTTTTGTTGTGCCGCCCATTGGCTTCGATATCCTGCATGAATGCCCGATAGGGTGCTATGCCGGTACCCTGCCCAATCATAATGATGGGCGCTTCATCGGAAGGGAGTCGGAAACTTTCGTTTTCATGCACGAAAGCTGTAATTACATCACCACCTTTAAGGTCGTTGGCTACAA
This sequence comes from Bacteroidota bacterium, assembly GCA_029550865.1. Classification (GTDB taxonomy): domain Bacteria; phylum Bacteroidota; class Bacteroidia; order Bacteroidales; family DTGW01; genus JAKPGM01. Next base: position 42,515 of record JAKPGM010000075.1, read on the forward strand.
AGCCTGAGCACATGCCTGTTTTGGGGCGTCCATTGAACTGGTATTGCAGTTTTCCAATGGTCAAATGCACTTCACCTTCCTGATATAGCGGACTGGAAGCAATGCTGTACAGGCGTGGTTGAATAGGATACAGCATGTCGACCAGTTGCTGAGCTTTAAGTTTTACCTTAAATTCTTGCAAAACATCTAAAACATCTCGACCATATATGAATTCACTCAACTTTGCATTATCGTTAATGATGGTATTGAGTTCCTCTTTACGGGCGACCTCAGCCAGTTTTCCAAGAAACTCGCGGTTAAGCAGGGTCAGCTCTGTTTTTTGTTCCAGACATTCGCGAACGGATAATTGAACATTTTGATAAATGATCATTTCTTTGCTATCGATTTTTAGATAACTGAGAATGTCGTCTACCAGTGAAGAAGCATTTCGAAAGTAGATTCCCAGCGAGTCACCAGGCTGATAGATGATTTGTTGTTTTTCGTCGATGAGTTCTACGTGGAGGGTATCTTTTGTCGAACCTCGACCATTTAGGTGGATAATGTCGCTGACAACGAGTGTGCCGGGTTGTTCACGGGTGAAAATATCGATATTTCGTACCTCTGCTGCAGTTGATTTGCTTGAGGTTGCATACGTAGTAGCCGACGATACCTGGGGACGATTATTTTTTTCAATTAGCGTCGATATCAGTTCGTTGATCCATTTTTCGGCAGTAGGTTTGAAGTTTACATCGCAATCGGCACGAGAGATAATTCTTTTGGCCCCCAGGGCATGCAAGCGATTATCGATGTCTTTACCTGTTTTGCAGAAATTGACATAACTTTTATCGCCCAGTGCCAGCACAGCATATTGTAAATGGTCGAGTTTACCGACTTTGTTGCTATGGATATACGCATAAAACTCTTCGGCCGATAAAGGAGGATCACCTTCCCCCTGCGTGCTGCAGATGATAATAAGATTTTTTTCTTTTTTAATCTGATGAGGTGGGAAATCGGCAATATCCAGAACATTCACAGCGATATTATTTTCATTTGCTTTAGCTTCGAGCATTTTGGCTACCTTACGGCTGTTACCGGATTGTGTGGCGAATAGTACGGTATACGTTTCGGTGGTTGTAACAGTAAGCATTTCTTCGACCAGCACAGTGGCTCCAGCTGGGGAGGTAGTAGGGGGGGAGACGGTAGTTGTACCTGTTTGTGCAATCTGTTGGGTACGCGTACCAATAATACCACTCAGTAAGCCATGCAGCCAGTACAATTCTTCAATGCTGGCTTTCTTAATTACCTCTTCAATAAACTCGTTATTGCCCATAATTTTTAGGGCAGGTTTGTTATTAGTTGTGTTTTCCATGGGAATATACTTTTTTTATCGTGTATTCAATTTTATTCAAAGTGTCATCTAATATTTTCTGGTTATGCGCCAGACTAATGAAGTTGGCTTCGAATTTTGAGGGAGCAAGATATACATTGAGATCTCGCAGTTGATGGTGAAAATCTGCAAAGAGATTGTCGGAAATTTGCGCTACCGACAGGAAATTTTCCACTTTTTCGGGAGTCAGAAAAATACTAAACATAGTACCCGAGCTATGAAAGCGGAATTGGTACTTGTCGGCCAGCAATGACATGTTTTTTGAAAAATATGCTGCATTATCATGAATTTTTTTAAGAATTCGTGGTTGTGCAAGCAGGGAAAGGGTAGCAAAGCCAGCATTGATAGCAATAGGATTGCCCGATAGGGTACCGGCTTGATATACGGGTCCTACGGGTGCTAACAAATCCATAATTTCTTTTCTTCCTCCCACCGCGCCAATAGGGAAGCCCCCTCCAATGATTTTGCCAAGCGTGGTAAGATCGGTTTTAAAGGCATATTCCTGTTGAGCAGTCACCAGACGGTGTCGGAAACCCGTAATTACCTCATCGGCGATGATAAGGCATTTATATTGTTCAGACAATTGCTGAATACGTTCAAGGAAATTGCTCTGGGGTATGATAACGCCCATATTTCCTGGTACAATTTCGAGAATGATAGCTGCTACATTTTGTCCTTGTTGTTCGAAGAAATGGGTAATCTGGTCGACATCATTAAAGGGTAGGCTAATGGTGTGTCGGACGGTATCGTCGGGTATTCCTTTGCTCGAAGCCTGTGGTAGAGAGCCTACGCCCGACCCGGCATTCACCAGCAATGCGTCGGAATGTCCATGATAGCAACCATCAAATTTTACGATAATATTTTTACCTGTATAGGCCCGGGCTAGTCGTATAGCTGTCATTACAGCTTCGGTACCGGAATTGACCAGCCGAACTTTTTCGATAGAAGGTATACGATTGCAAATAAGGCGAGCCAGTTCAGTTTCCTCCTGTGTGGGGGCACCAAAGCTGGTTCCTTTTTTTAAGGCATGCTTAACACGCTTAATTACTTTCGGATTTCTATGTCCCAGAATAAAAACACCCCACGACAGACAATAATCGGTATATTTATTTCCATCGATATCCCATAGGAATGCATCGTTTGCTTTTTGAACGAAAAATGGGGAGGCGCCTAATTGCTTCCATGCTCGGATTGGACTGTTGACACCGCCAGGTATATATCGGTTGGCTTCTGCAAAGGCCTTTTGGGATAGTATGTTATTGAACACCTTCATATTTTAATAGTTGTTTGGCTAATATGGTTGAGGCATAAGAAATTATAAAATCGGCTCCTGCTCGTTTTATAGCATAGTGGGTTTCCCACAGTACCGATAAAGCATCGGCTATTCCTTTCTCGGCAAGTAGATGGAGCATCATGTATTCGCCAGAAACATGGTATCCTACCAGGGGTATTTGGGGAAACAACTGGCGTGCACGAAGGATCATGTCAAGGTAGGTATGAGCAGGTTTGATCATAATCCAGTCGGCCCCTTCGGCAATATCGGACTCGATTTCCGATATTCCCTGTCGGATAGTACGATAGTCGAGTTGATAGCTTTTACGGTCGCCGAAGGCAGGGGTAGAAAGGGCAGCAGTACGGAAGGGTCCGTAGAAGGCTGAAGCATATTTGGCTGCATAGGCTAAAATACGAGTTTTGTCGTACCCATTCGAATGCAATGCTTTGTGAATGGCCCATACCTGACCATCCATCATGGCCGAAGGTGCCACAAAATCGGCGCCTGCTGCTGCATGGCAAACAGCTACCTGCCCCAGCACTTCAATGGTTTTGTCGTTATTGATGGATTCGTTCTCAATAATACCACAATGCCCATGCGAAGTGTATGAGCAGAGACAAACATCCGTAAAGACCATTAACTCGGGAAAATGTTTTTTTAGCGTAACAATCGAACGCGAGACAATGTTCTGTTCATCGTAGGCATACTCGGCATATTCCGATTTTTTATGCTCGTCGGGAATGCCAAATAAAAGAATTTTATTGATTCCCTGCGAAATAGCTTTTTCTACCTCTCTCAGTAGGCTTTCGGGTGTGTGGTGGTAAACTTCAGCGAAATTTTCTACAGGTAATTTCTCGTGTATTCCTTCTCTAACAAATAATGGATAAATAAAGTTTTCGGCGGTAAGGTGCACTTCCGCATGGCGATTGCGCGATGCTTCATCTAATCGATATGGATGGTGACGCTTAAATTCCATATTTTTTTATTTTACGGTTTGTTTAAATTCGCATTAAATCACCCAGTCGTCGAAAGGAAGTAGCCCCTGTTCGTAGAGCGCGTTTTTGGTGACATCGCCTTTGGCTATTACCTGTATGTGAGCGGGTATGCTTTTATAAATCTTTTTAAAGTTCTTCACCCCCGATGGTGAACCAAATGCGATGATGTCGATTTCGGACAGATCGACAGGCTGGACATTTTCAGGAAGCACATTTTCGTAAACCACAAGCGTATCAACCTGATAGCCCATTTTTCTGAGCAGGTTGGGCATCGTGTTAGGTGAAAGATTTGAGTGTGGAATAAATACATTTTTGCCTACCAGCGAGTGATTCATAAAAAGGTCGATAATCCCCGACGACGACTCATCGGAAGCTATCCAGTCGGCGTGTAGGTGATATTTTTCGAGCACACTGGCTGTATTTTTGCCAATAGCGATAATTTGAGCTTTAGCAAAAATGCGTATGTCTTTTTTAACTTTGTTGAGAAGGGATAGGAAGTGCACAACGCTCCATCGACTTGTAAATATCAACCAGTTATATTGATCAGCTTTATGAATTATCTGCAGAAGCTGTTCGTTGGGATCAACTTCTTTGATCTGGATGAGTGGTTTATGGATTACCTTGCCAAGATGTTCGTATGGTTTTGTAGATGAGCTGGTTACCAATATTTTGTTTTGTTTGCTTGGTGTGGCATTGTTTGTTGGATTAATATGTTCACCTACGATGATAAGTGCAGGAGAATTTACAGTGAGGCTTCCAGAAGCTAAATTTTGAAGTGTAGTGTTTATGGAACGTTCGTTTTCGCTTCCTGCCGATTCGACGATAATTACTGTGGTATCGGTTTTTTTCCCAGATTCGATTAATTTTTGTGCAATAATCGGAGCATTATGGGCGCCCATATAGTATACAATGGTATCGGTATTAGGGATGGGCAGATGGTTAGGGTCGTGTGCAGTGCAAAAGCTAACACTTCGAGCTAATTCACGGCGTGTAAGGGGGATTGCCTGTGTTGCAGCAGCAGCCAAAGCTGAAGTAATACCTGGTATAATTTCGACCTGGACAAACTTTGAAGCAAGGAAATCGTATTCTTCACCCCCACGTCCAAAAATCATAGGATCGCCGCCTTTGAGCCTAACAACCTGTTTACCGGCTATAGCAGCACGATATATCATTTCATTAATTTCATCCTGTTCGAATGCATGTTTATCGCGGCGTTTGCCAACATACACCAGTTCTGCTTCGACATTAAGTAAGAATGAGGCATCGAGCAGATCATCGTAAAAAATTATATCGGCTTCGTCAATTGCCTGTAAAGCTCGTAGCGTAAGTAAATCGGGATTTCCAGGGCCAAAGCCAACCAGATATACCTTACCATAGTTTTTGCGGATATCGAGCGGATAGAAAAGGCTTTTCATCTGAGCATTACCGACTCGGGCAACGACCGCCAGATGCCCCTGTAAGGGATGTGTCTTGATAGGAAGCGTTTCTGCAATAAATTCTTCCAATTCGAGCCGTTTAAGCGCACATTCGGCAACAACCAGGGCGTCAATTTCGCCATTAAAGACCCTGGCAAGTCGCTGGTCGATTGTGCCCCGGATATCTACAATTTCGAGGTCGGGGCGGAGTTGACGTATCTGTTCTTGACGACTGGGCGAACTGCAAGCAATTTTAGCACCTGGCTTAAGCTGCGATAATTTTTCCTTTCGTCGCGAGACCAATACATCGGCATTAGCCAGGCATTCTGTGAGTGCTACCAGTTCCAACCCCTGCGGAAGAGGATAGGGAACATCTTTTGCCGAATGTATAGCAATATCGGCTTCATCATTCAGTATGGCTTCATCAAGTTCTTTGGTAAAAAAGTCGGGCATCGTATTTTCTGTCAATGGAATCTCTAAATGTTTATCACCGTAGGAAGCTAAAGGAATTAACTTCCAATCAACACCCTTTATTTTTGCCATTACCTCTTGTGCCTGAGCGAGGGATAATCGGCTATTTCTTGCAACTACCCTGATTTTCATATCTTTGTGTTTTAAGTATTTGCCAGCAATTGGGTAACATTTGTGCGCGAAAGCTCAGCTTCCTGCCATTGTAAAAATTCCTCAACTTGCCTTTCGATGATGTGCATGGCTTCCAGCGATTCTTTCTGGCGGAACGAAAAACTTCGGTTGATAAACTGTTCGATGGTATCGATACCATAATATTGCACATTGTATCTGCTGGCTACTGCCGGATCGATATTGGGGGGAACGCCAACATCGATAATTTTGTAGGCATTCTGACTAAAGTATGAAGAATCGATGAAGCTTTCGGGGGCTGCGGCAGCCGCTATCAATATATTGGAATGAGCAAGACCTTCAGTCAGCTGGTTCAGAGGTGCATAAGAGATATTGAGCTCTTTTCCAAGCATTTCGGCACGCGAAAGGCTGCGATTGAAAAGGGTTAGCTGACGATATCCCTTTTTTAAAAGAAATCGGCAGACATTACGCGTGATTTCGTTTACCCCTACAATACAAATTGGAGTATCAAGGCTCAGTTGTTCGTAGTATGCAACGATATGATATATTGCATTGGCATAGCTTACCGCGCCTTTGCCAATGTTTGTATGACTTCGAACCAGCTTTCCGGTATGCAAAGCACTCTGGAAGAGTCGGTGCATGAACTTGTCAAGTTTTTTTTGCTGACTTGCCTGTAGGTAAGCTGTTTTTACCTGGTTTTGAATAGATCCATCGCCGGGTACGGGCGAGTCGAGTCCGGCAACAACCCTGTAAAGGTGTCGTACTGTTTCTCGGGCTACTTCGCCACTTCCCCGGTATATTTCGAGTCGCCAGCAAGTTTTAATGATTACCGTGTAATCCTCGGACTTAAACTTATCAACCCACGGGGAAGGGTCGATATGGCGAACATTGTATTGAAGAAGTTGGATCATACGATTGCCTTTTAGCTGGGTATTTCAAAAAAACGTCGAATGAGATTGCGTACCGAAATAGAACGCAGGACGTCGTTTCCATTAGAACTCACCGCAATGCTCAGGTACTCTTTGCGGTAAATGGCCGGCGATACAAAGTCGCATTCGGCAGGAGTATCCACCACGTTAATAAGTATGCCTTTCTGATGGGCATCTTCCTTAATGCGTAGGTTAGTTTCGTGATCGTTGGTGCAGGCATAGATCAAAAAGGCATCGTCGAGGTCCGAAGGTTCGTATTCTTTTTCCTGCCAGCTAACTTCTTTGAGTTGACGGATTCGAGGGTCTATTTCACGGGCAACGATATGAATTCTATTGGCATAAGGGATCAAGCTGAGTATTTTGTGATAGGCTACCCGTCCCCCGCCAATCAGCAATATCTTCTTGTTGTTTACATCAATGGAAATAGGCATGAATGACTTTTTCATAATACCTTGTGTTAAATGTTTGCATGTTATTCTAATACTTACCAGGCTTTTGATCAATCAAATAACATAATCTTCGTCAGCTTTTCTGCCAAATTTGATTTTGTTCCACATCCGTTCATGCGTATAGTAAAGCAATGTTTTGGTAATTCATTCGGTAGTGCCGATACTAATAGCTAATACAAGTTTACCCGTGATAATCCAAGAAATAATCATGGTGTCGAGGGTACCAAGCATGCGCCACGAAATAGCTTTTAACAAACTTCTTTTCCTATTTTCCATATAGGGCTAATATTAAATTCTGGACAAAAATAAAAAAAAATTCATATAATCCATATATGAATAATGTATTTTTTATTAATTTTGTAAAAAAATATTTTAATACTTTTTTGTATAAAATTATATCATTGAATATCAGTTTATTGTGTAAAAATGTTAATGTTTGCCCAAAAGATTATCATGCTTTTAATTATTTTCGCAAGCAATTTTAAAGAGGCAATAAATAATAGGTATAAAATATTATGGAAAGAAAAAATTGGCGCATTAATCATTTAAGAGAATTGGAATCGGAAGCCATTTATGTAATTCGAGAGGTAGCAGCACAGTTTGAGCGGCCTACCTTATTATTTAGTGGTGGTAAAGATTCGATTGTGATGTTTCATATAGCGCGCAAAGCCTTCTGGCCAGCAAAGGTACCTTTTCCGTTATTACATATCGATACTGGGCATAATTTTCCCGAAACGCTCGAGTTTCGCGATCGACTGATGGAAAAAACAGGTGCTACCTGCATTGTACGCTATGTGCAGGATACCATTGATGCGGGTAAGGTAGTTGAGGAAAAAGGACCCAATGCGAGCCGTAACGTTCTTCAAACAGTAACATTGCTCGATGCCATAGAAGAGTTTAAATTTGATGCAGCCCTGGGCGGAGGACGTCGTGACGAGGAAAAAGCCCGTGCGAAAGAACGATTCTTCTCTCATCGCGATGAGTTTGGACAATGGGACCCAAAGAATCAGCGTCCCGAATTGTGGAATATTTTTAATGGACGAAAGCATGTAGGCGAACATTTTCGTGTATTTCCGTTGAGCAACTGGACTGAGCTTGATGTTTGGCAATACATTTACCTCGAGAACATTGAAATCCCCAGCCTATATTTTACGCACGAACGCGAAATGATTCTGCGCGATGGTGTACTTTTGCCGCACTGTCCGTATATAATGCTGAAACCTACCGATAAAATTGTCAAAAAGAAGGTGCGTTTCCGAACCATCGGGGATATGACCTGTACCGGTGGAGTTGAGTCACCGGCCAACACGCTCGAGGATATCATCAGGGAAGTAGCTGTTTCGCAAACCACCGAACGGGGTACGCGTTGGGATGACAAACGATCCGAGTCGGCTATGGAAGACCGGAAAAGAGAAGGTTATTTCTAATGGTTTCTTGCCGCTTTGTGTGCATGTACATTAAAATTAATTAACTGAAAAAACGTAGATTCAATGGGAACGATAAATGAATTGGTAAAAGAATATCTCGACCGAGAACTGCTTCGATTTACCACTGCCGGCAGTGTTGATGATGGCAAAAGTACCCTCATTGGTCGATTGCTCTATGATAGCAAGGCCATTTTTGTCGATCAGCTCGAAGCACTTGAAATGGCCAGTAAACGTCGGGGCGAGGAGCAAATTAATTTGGCTTTGCTTACCGATGGTTTGAAAGCTGAAAGGGAACAAGGGATAACCATCGACGTGGCCTATCGTTATTTTTCCACCCCAAAACGCAAGTTTATCATTGCCGATACACCGGGACATATTCAGTACACCCGCAATATGGTAACAGGAGCTTCCACCGCCAATGTTGCCATTATTCTCATTGATGCTCGTAATGGTGTGGTAGAGCAAACTATCCGACATTCCTTCATTGCCTCACTACTGAATATACCGCACATCATTGTATGTGTTAACAAGATGGACCTGGTTGATTACAGCGAGCATATTTTCAACAAAATTTGCCAGGACTACGAGAGTATTTCGTCCAAGATTTCGGTAAAAGATATTCGATTTATCCCCATTAGTGCGCTAAAAGGTGATAATGTGGTGAATAAATCGGACAAAATGCCCTGGTACGATGGCCCCAGCTTGATGCATCTTCTCGAAACCATTCATATTACTAACGATATCAACTATGATGATCCACGTTTTCCGGTGCAATATGTTATTCGGCCAAACACTGATGAGTTTCACGATTATCGGGGGTATGCAGGACGCATTGCCAGTGGAATATTTCGTGTAGGTGATGCAGTAACCGTTTTACCGTCGGGTTTTACGTCGCGAATTAAGTCTATCGATTTTTTTGGCGAAAGTCTTCAGGAAGCCTACGCCCCTCAGTCGGTGGCTATTCAGATTGAGGACGATATCGATATTTCTCGGGGGGATATGTTGGTCCGATCGGATAATTTGCCAACGGTAGGACAGGATGTAGAGTTGATGATATGCTGGCTCAACGAAAAACCTATGCAAGTGGGGAATAAATACTATCTGCGTCATACAACTACGGGGATGCGATGCATAGTTAAGGAAATTATTTATAAGGTTGATATCAATACGCTCGAAGAGCTTTCAGGTGGAAATACCTTGCAAATGAATGAAATTGCGAAGATACGCATACGTACTTCACAGCCACTTGTGTATAACTCATATCATATCAATCGAACCACAGGAAGTCTTATCCTCATTGATGAGGGTACCAATGAAACTGTAGGAGCTGGTATGATCAAGTAGTGCGCGCCCCAACGCCAGGGTATTCGATGCGCGTGTGATAAATATTCATCAAACGACGCTTGAAGGTATTTCTAAGGATATCAATATCTTTAAGTGTCAGGTTGGTGTCATCGAATTGTCGGTCTCTCATAAGATTGTCTACAATTGAATCGACAAGGGTGTGAATATCTTTTTCGGTATATTTTTTCAAGCTGCGTGAGGCAGCCTCGATGCTATCGGCCATCATTATTACTGCCATTTCCCTTGAGAATGGTTTTGGTCCAGGATAGGTAAATTTTTCGGGATTAATTTCTGCATCGGGGTGCAAACGAATATAAGCATGATAAAAGTAGTGTGCCATGGTGGTACCATGATGGGTGCGAATAAAGTGGATAATGGCTTCGGGTAAGTGGTATTTCAAGGCCAATTCAACACCCTTGCTCACATGTGCGATGATAATTCTTGCGCTTTCTTCAAAAGTTAGCTTTTCGTGTGGGTTCGACTGGTCGGATAGGTTTTCAATGAAATAGGCAGGATTTTCCATTTTACCAATATCGTGATATAAAGCTCCAGCTCGTACCAGTAGGGGATTACCGCCAATTTTATAGGCTGCCTCCTCGGCCAGATTAGCAACCTGTAAGGAATGCTGAAAGGTTCCAGGTGCTTTCTCTGCCAGCATGCGTAGGAGAGGTTGGTTGGTATCCGACAACTCCAGTAAGGTGGCATCGGATAAAAAGCCAAATATTTTTTCAAAAATATAAATCATGGGTAGCGTTGACATGATCAATAAGCCATTGCCGGCAAAATAAAAAAGGTTGTCGACGCTTAGCTTAAGTAAATTGCCTTCTTGATATAGCGATATGCCTATATACACCGAGAAATAGGCAAAGATGACCCAGGCTGAAGTTAAAAACATCTTGTTTCGGCGGTATACATTACTCAAGCTCATAATAGCTACTATCCCCGCAGTAACATTTAAAAAGGTAAATTCAAAGCTATTGGGGACAATAAATCCTGTTAGCAGCATGGCAATAAGATATACAAACAAAGCTATGCGTGCTTCAAAGAAGGTTTTTAATAATATGGGCATGATGGCATAAGGGACCATGTAAAGTCCTACCGGCCGATATCGTACAATCAAATGGGTGATAAAAGCGAAGGAAACGACTATGAATAAGATAAATATGATGGCATTGGGCGAATAAAGTAAATTCGGAAAATATTTCCGGAAATAAAAATAGATGAGCAAGAGACAAAATACTACTACTATTAGCTGTCCTACTATAACTATCAAATAACCTGTTGAAAATCCCATTCTTTCTTCGTATTCCTTTTTGAGCGATTCAAGGATTTTGAAATTGCGATTATTGACAATATCGCCTGTAAAAATTATTCGCTCTCCAGCCATTACCATTCCTTCGGTGAGCGAAATATTATCCAATGCGTTCTGGCGTGCTTTCTCAGTAGTTGCCGCATCATAAAATAGGTTTGGAACAATATACTGGTTAAGTTGTAAACTTTGGAAAAAAGGCATCAGGTTGATACCCGAGGAAAAAACGATTTCATCGTTATAGCTTTCCAGCTGGCGTTGCACGTATTCGTATGCCTGCTTAGGGGTAAATATGGTTGACCGATCGGTCTCCTGGGCTACATTGTCCTTGACGATATTCAACGTTGGTGATTCTTTCGAAAAAGCAGAATTATCTTCTGGAATTTCCAGAATGCCATGTCGATATATCATTTCTAAAAGGTCGAATAACTTGCGTTCTGTTTTTTCACGAATATCTGCAGGAATAGGGGATGGGTAGCCAGATACAAATTCATCCCAGGCAGCTGCTATTTTTTTTGATAAAAGCTTTTGTTTTTCTGACCATATCCGTGGATTATAGACAAAATATGCGGGGAAATTACGTATAATGCTATCTTTTTCTCTGGTCAGGTCTTCATAGGTTTTGTGAACGGGAAAATCAAAGGGGGCAATCAGTACTTCATGTAGCCATGGCTTTCCCTTTTGATACTCATACTTAAATTTTCCAGCCCGCGGGAAAAACGATAGCAACAGGATACCTGAAAGTATGAAGGTGATAGGTAACCAGTGCTGTTCAACGAATTTTATGAGTTTGTTTTTTTTCAAGAGAATCCTTTTTATTTTGGCTTAAAGTTATATTATTTTGTTGGGATTTAAAAGGAGGGTCAATTGTAAAATGAAAGCTCTTTGCGCACAAACATTCATTCCCATTCGTGCTGCTGCTTCCGATACCTCGGAAATGGTCAGTCAACTGTTGTTTGGGGAAACCTGTCAGGTGATGGCACAGACCGAAAAATGGGTGAAGGTACGTTGCGATTTCGATGGGTATGAAGGATGGGTTTTTAAACCAGCTCTTACCTTTTTGAGCGAACAGGAATACTTGTTGTTACGGCAATCGCCCCAAAGCATTGTTAACATTCCCATATTGACTGCTCGTGAGGCTAAAAACCAGCACCCTATTTACCTTACAGCTGGATGTTGTATTTATAATCATGAGCCCAATAAACGTACATTTAGCTTCCTTGACCGGCAATATTCCTATGAGGACAATTTTTCGCAATCTTCAAATATGGATGAATCAGCGAAAATTATTCTGGAAACCGCACTTCGGCTGATCAATGTTCCATACCTGTGGGGTGGGCGTTCCACTTTTGGCATTGATTGCTCGGGTTTGGTACAAACCTGTTTTAGAGTGGTGGGTATTGATTTACCCCGCGATGCACGGATGCAAGCTATGCTTGGTAAGCCAGTAAACGATTTCGAAGATATTCGTCCCTCCGATCTTGCTTTTTTTAAAAATGCCGACGGAATAATCATTCATGTGGGGATATTACTATCGTCATCGCAGATTATTCATGCTTCAAATTTTGTACGGATAAGTGCTTTCGATGAGCGTGGAATACTTCATGATAGTGGACAAGATTATACCCATCAACTGGCATTTGTGAAACGATTTTTGTGAAAATATTTTGATACTTAACAGTTTTTCTTTGAGTTGCCGTGCATAGAGAATCGTAATCGAACCGAAAATATTTTTGCTATATTTGCCCGCACGACATGAAAATAAAATTTTGTAATAGGTATGAATTTTTTTGAGGAATTACGTTGGCGGGGGATGGTGCACGATTTTACACCTGGGTTAGAAGAGTTGCTCGAACGCGAGCAGGTAACAGCTTATGTGGGTATTGATCCAACCGCCGATTCTTTACACATTGGGCATCTGGTTTCTATAATGCTCTTAAAACATCTGCAACGTCATGGTCACCGACCCATTGCATTGGTGGGAGGAGCTACAGGCATGATTGGTGACCCATCGGGCAAAAGCGAAGAACGCAATCTGCTTTCGCTTGAAACATTACGCCATAATCAGGAGGCAATTAAGCAACAACTTTCCCGTTTTCTCGACTTTACCTCAGATATCCCCAACCGAGCCATCCTATTGAATAATTACGATTGGATGTCGAAATTTTCTTTCCTCGACTTTATTAGGGATGTAGGAAAACACATTACGGTCAACTACATGATGGCAAAAGATTCGGTGAAGAAAAGAATTGCTGACGGCTCACGCGAAGGAATGTCATTTACCGAATTCAGCTACCAGCTGGTACAGGGATACGACTTTTTATACCTTTATCAAAACTACCAATGTAAACTGCAGATGGGTGGTTCCGACCAATGGGGAAATATTACTACGGGTACCGAACTTATTCGTCGCATTGCTGGAGGGGAAGCGTATGCACTAACCTGTCCCCTGATTACCAGAGCCGATGGGGGAAAGTTTGGTAAAACCGAGAAAGGAAATGTATGGTTGTCGGAACAATATACTTCCCCTTACCAGTTTTACCAGTTTTGGCTTAATGTATCGGATATTGATGCTGAGAAATACATTAAAATTTTCACCTTGCTGCCAGTGGACGAAATTAACGATCTTATTGAACGTCATCGTCAGGAACCCCATCTGAGAACTTTACAAAAAAAATTGGCTCAGGAGGTAACCGTGATGGTGCATGGGGAAGAAGCCTTTCGTCAGGCTGTTGAGGCCTCGGAAATACTTTTTGGCAAAGGTACTTTTGAATCCTTGAGCCAGTTGAGTGAGAAAGATTTCCTGGAAATATTTGATGGCGTACCACAATTTATAGTTGACCGTTCCGTTATTGAAGCACAGCCAACCGTCATAGAATTATTATGTCAGGCAACAGCTGTATTCCCAAGCAAAGGTGAAGCTCGGCGACTGATTGAAAGCGGTGGCTTATCCATTAATAAAGAAAGAATTAATGCACCCGATGAAAAAATCAATGCACATCGGCTTTTGAACAATAAGTATCTGCTTGTACAAAAAGGCAAAAAAAATTATCAACTGATTGTTGTCAAATAACACAAAAACCTTAAAATATGGGTAAAAATAAACACAAGTCTGATTTTGACATGGGTAATGTCATCAAGTACATCATAAAACGTTCACGCATATTACTTTCTGTCACCCTAATAGCTTTTGTTGTGTCAGTAGTAGTATCGTTGATGTTGAAGCCCAAGTATCGTTCTACAGCGATAGTATTTCCAACCTCTCCGGCTTCGGTAGCGAAATCGATCATGAGCACCCAATATGTTACCTCAAGAGGAGCCGATATTTTAAATTTTGGTCTTGAGGATGAATGTGATCAATTGTTACAGGTGTTTCTTTCACGAGAATTGAAAGATTCAATGAATGTAAAATTTGGTTTGATGCAGCATTATGGGATCAATCCGAATGATAAGTATGCTTTGACCCGTTACTACGATGCATACGACGATAATTTTCGATTTCGTCGGAGCGAATACAATTCCATCATCATCAATGTTTATGATACCGACCCGCAGCTTGCTGCTACGTTAACCAGTGAGGTGGTACGATTGGCCGATAGCCTTTACAGTCGTGTAGTTAGAGAGCGAGCATTAAAAGCATTTGAGGTCATAAAGAAGGAATATCAGGACATGGATTCGCTTATTGCAGCTAAGGAGCGTCGTCTGATAGAGTTGGCCAATATGGGTGTATTTAAATACGATGACCAGAGTAAAGAACTTACCAGGGCGTATTATAAAGCACTTCAGTCTGGAAAGACAGAGTTGGCTAACCAGATTAAGCAAAAAATGGAGATTGCCGAACGCTATGGGGTGGAATATACAGGATTGCATTACGATTTGCGAGTGCTTCGGATTCAGCGTGGCGATATCCATTACAAGTACACCGAGGCGCGTGCAGCACTTGAACAACGACTGCCCAATAAATTTATTGTCGAGCATCCCATTCCCGCCGATAAAAAAGCATGGCCTCGACGTAGTATTATTGTTATTACTTCTACTTTGGGAGCGTTTCTGTTTACCCTATTACTAATGGTTTTTGTTGATGCACTCAAAAAGTACATTTAAACGGTTGCATGTACATTTTTAGTAAATATACTACATATATTGAAAGGTATTTTGGTAAGAAAGAGTACATCGGTGTCTTTCTGGTATCGGTAGGGTATGTTTTTTTGCATGCATTTCTATTATTGCATGGTTTTGAGTATCTCTTTCTTGCCCCAATAGGAATGGCGATACTGTATTTAGCTTTTTTTCATCAGGACAAGCTTTTGCTGTATCTTGCATTTCTGGTACCTTTTTCCGTGCCTTTAACCTATTTTAGTGCAAAACTACCTGTAAATCTATCGATTCCCTCCGAACCCATCCTTATTCTTTTGATGATCCTTTTGTATATCAAGGTGCTCATTGAAAAAGGTTTCGACAAGGGTATTCTGTTACATCCTGTTTCACTGGCTATTTATTTTTATCTAAGCTGGATGCTACTTACCTCTATTACCAGTGAGATGCCACTTGTTTCCTTTAAATTTTTGACCGCTAAACTCTGGTTTATCAGTGTTTTTTATTTTCTGGCTACCCAGCTGTTTGTAAGGTATAAGAATATAGTCCGATATGGAATGTATTACACTGTTGGTTTGCTGCTGATAGTCATTTATGCATTTTCTCAGCTTGCTGTAAAAGGCATCACCAGTCAGCATGTGGCCAGTAAGGTGGTTCGTCCCTTTTTCAACGATCATACCGACTATGCTGCGGCACTGGCGATGATTCTTATCTTTATAGTGGGCATGTTTTTCCTTCGACGTAAAGCGTCGGTACTCATTAAAAGCCTGTACGTGGGGATGTCGGTTTTTATTGCAGTGGGCTTAATTTTTTCCTATACTCGTGCAGCATGGTTGAGTGTCCTGGTTGCCCTTGGGTTTTATGTAGGTTTTAGGTTGAAAGTACGACTAAGAGTAATGTTTATAATATTGGGTACGCTCATTGCTTTATTTTTTACTTTTCGTACCGATATTCTTATAGCACTGGAGCGGAATAAGCAGGATTCGCACAAGGATTTCAGTCGTCATATTTCATCGATTACCAATATTTCTACGGATGCTTCGAATCGTGAACGGCTTAATCGTTGGGCATGTGCTATCCGCATGTTTAAGGAACGACCCATATGGGGGTGGGGCCCGGGAACATATCAGTTTCAGTACGCACCGTTTCAGAAACGATCAGAAATGACAATTATAAGTACTCGTCGTGGGGATGTGGGGAATGCGCATAGTGAATACCTGGGACCCCTGGCCGAACAGGGTTTTTTGGGAACATTTGCTTTTGTCCTAATCATCATCACTACCATGGCTACTGCCTCAAGGCTTTATTTTCGTGCTAAGCGTCGAAAGGTGCGTTTAATGGCGCTTATTTTGTTGTTATCGTTGATGACCTACTATGTTCATGGGATTATGAATAATTTCCTCGATGGCGACAAGCTGTCGGCTCTTT
This sequence comes from Bacteroidota bacterium, assembly GCA_029550865.1. Taxonomy (GTDB): domain Bacteria; phylum Bacteroidota; class Bacteroidia; order Bacteroidales; family DTGW01; genus JAKPGM01. The sequence goes on from JAKPGM010000075.1 coordinate 59,145, forward strand.
TTTGGGGATTTACTGCCATGATTGTCGCATTGGACGTCTATCATACGCCATCATTGAAAAAAAAGTAGTGATAATTTAGAGCTATTTTAAGTTAATAAAGCGATTGATGATTTCATACAATTTATTGATGGATATAGGCTTTGATATGTAGTCGTTACAACCAGCCTCAAAAGCTTTTTTGCGTTCGTCGGAAAAGGTGTAAGCTGTTTGGGCTATGATTGGCAGATTGGGGAAGCGGGAACGAATAATCCGAGTGGCTTCGAAACCATCCATTTCGGGCATCTTCAAATCCATCAAAACTATATCTATCGGATTTTTCATAACTTGCTCAACTGCCTGTTTGCCGTCCGTTGCGGTGTGTATGGTTACCGGTTCATTGGCAAACATTTCCGCCAACAATTGGGCACTTTTTTCATCATCTTCTACAATCAGGATGCTAATGGGACGTTTAATTTGTAATGTTCCAGTTTTTTCCATCGATGTTTGTTTATGGTTTATGGGTTGATAGGGTATAGTAAAATGAAAAGTAGCGCCAATAGTATCACGGCTCGATTCTACCCAGATATTTCCTTTTAGTAAGTCAACAAAGGCTTTAGCAATTGCCAGTCCTATTCCCGCACCTTCGTATTGACGTGCAGTACCTTCCTGAACCTGCCGGAAGCGATCAAAAATAATCTGGTGATATTCTTCTGGTATGCCTATTCCGGTATCCTCAACATAAAAATGCCAATAATTCCCCTCTAAACGATAGCCTACTTTAATTCCACCCTTGTGGGTAAATTTGATAGCATTTCGTATAAGGTTAGTTAAAATTTGTCGTAATTTGTTGTAATCGGAGATGATGATGGCATCATCGTCATTCAGCCCTTTATTGCATTCGAAAAACAGATTTTTTTCTTCAGCTTCTTTCTTGAAATGCTCTGTCAGTTCCTCAAGTATATTATTGACATTTACTTCATTTAACTCAATGTTAATAATTCCTGCTTCGATTTTCGACAATTCGATGATATCATTGAGTATGCCTAACATTCGCTTACTGCTTTGCTCGATGATGGCAACAAATTCCAATTGTTTTTCAAGTGATAAATTGGGTCGTTTTAAAAGCTCAGCAAACCCTATGATACCGTTCATGGGCGTGCGTATTTCGTGGCTTATATTAGCCAGAAACGCCGTTTTCAGTCGGTCCGATTGTTCGGCTTTATCTTTTGCCTGCACAAGTTCTTCAAGCATCTTTTTTCGTTCCGTTATGTCTTCTTTAATGCCAATTATTCGAAATACTTTGCCATTTTCATCTTTTATTGGCGAAATGAGTGCCCGTTCCCAATAAAGTTCGCCCGACTTTGTCTTGTTAAGAAATTCACCCACCCAGTCGTTGCCCGACAGAATGGTTTTCCAGAGCGATTCATAAAAGGTTTTACTATGATACCCCGACTTAATCACTTGAGGATTTTGGCCAAGTAGTTCTTCTAACGCATACCCTGATAAGGAAGCAAATCGGGTATTGGCATACAAAATAGTGCCGCGTGTGTCGGTAACTATAATACTTAGAGGACTCTGGTCTACTATTTTTTTAAAGATTTGCAGTTCTTCGAAATGTTTATGCAAAGGGGAAGAGTCATCGATAATGGTTAACTCTGGAGTATTGTTTCTAAATTTTGCGCAAAAAGTTTCTATATCAGCGACATGCTCTACTGGAATACCCTCTGATTCAAGAAAATTCTTTATTTTTTCCAGCAATGTATTGAGTTGACTGGTAACGATAACGGAATATTTATTTCTCTTTGTCATGCTCATGATGTTCAATGATTATAAATTTAAGGAATTATTTTGTAACGTCCAAGGTGTTTTTTATAGGTTGCTAAGACTGGGAACTAAATGAGACTGCAATAATAATTTGAGACAACATTTTTTTTCTTACACTATTCTGTTTCTTTTAGCTTTTTCAATAGTTTTATGATGTGGCGTATTTTGTTTTGTGAATCCATTCTGCAGTTTTAACGATTTTTTAATCTTATTATCTTTTTTATAGAGTACCTTTGAAAAATAACCTTTAAATCAAATTATTATGAAAAAATTGATATGTATTCAGGTTGTTAGCCTGTTTTTGTTTTCTGTGTATGTCAAAGGAGCAGTTTTAACGGTTAGCAATAATCCATCTGCACCAGCACAGTACAGTACCGTTTCGGCAGTTATTACAGCCGCGTCTGTTGGGGATACCATTTATTTATTGGGTTCCAATTCTACTTATGGTGACATTACTATCCCAAAAAGGCTTACTATCATAGGGGCAGGTTACGATGTATTGGGTACCGATTATAATTTAGCTACTACTGTAGGTACTGTTTATCTCGATAGCACCTTGAGTGGGCCCATAGATGGCGTCAAGTTGATTGGTTTATCGATTTCTACCATTTATTATAGTTCGGGCGACAGGGGGTATATCGACAATGTTGCCATAAAACGTTGCAAGATTAATGGTTACATATATGTTTCAGGAAATTACTGGAATATAATTAATAATATTATTGGTGGCACCCTTGATATTGGAAATTACGGAAATATTTTTATAGCCAATAACGTATTTTATCAGAGCTACCTATATTATTCCAATCAGTCGTCGGTGTATGTGATAAATAATTTGTTTCTTTATTATACATCGAACCAATTTAGTAGTGTAAGCAATGCGAATGTTTACAACAATATTTTTTACGCTAATTCGGTTGCCGTGTATAATTCAATTAATAATGTATTTAATAATAATATTTCGTACAATACGAGTAACTATACCTTACCACCTGCTGGTAATTCGGGGACTGGAAATATACAGCAAACCGATCCTAAGTTTGTTTCGCAGGCTACTATACCGGCTCCTGGGTCGGGAACCATTGCAATGGTCAATCTGAAAGACTACGACTGGCATTTACAGGCAACCTCCCCCGGTAAAAATGCTGGTAGCGATGGTACTGACATAGGCATCTATGGTGGCAGTTATCCGTGGCCTGGTTTCACCGGTATGCCTAATCTTCCTGTTATTGAAAGTTTTTATATAAAAAATCCTGTTTTGCATAAAGATAGTACGCTTAAAATCTATATCAAGGCTAAGGTACAGCAGTAAAAATCCCCAAAACCAATCGATATGAGAACATTTGTTAAAATCATAGTGGCGGGTTTGGTGTTTTGGGGAAAGGTGACGTTGATTAGTGCACAGCAAGTCAATTATTGTGAGTACTATATCGACAATGACCCAGGTCTGGGACAGGGTACTGCTTTCTCCTTTTCTGCTGATACGTTGATAGAGATATCATCACAAATTAATGTTTCAGCGTTTTCTGTTGGACACCATCGACTCGTATTGCGTTGTCGCGACGATTCGGGACGTTGGAGTCAGCAGCAAACCCGTGTATTTAATATTTATTTACCTGAATCTTCTGTAAATCAGCTGGTAGCAGCTGAATACTGGACTGGAGCAGATCCCGGTCAGGGCAATGGTAGCTCACTGCCTATTTCTGCCGATTCGGTAGTTATCCTTCAGCCAAATCTTACGCCAGCGCCAGGTACTCAGCAGTTGTCTATTCGTTTTCGTGGCAACAATGGTATATGGAGTCAACCTTATACCCGTGCATATTCAGCTATTACACCTGAGCCTGTAGCAAGCCAGCTCCCTTTGCTTGAATATTATTACGATGATGCACTTACCTCAAAACAGTTTGTTTCCGTTTCCACAGGTTCGAAAGTTGACACCTCTCTCAGCTTGAGCGTTACTTTGCCAGCAACAGGTAGTCATCGACTGAATGTTGCTTTGCGCGACGACCTAGGTAAAAGTAGTCCAGCGGGAGTACGTTGGTTCAATACTATACAGGTAGAACCAGTGGATAGCATGGTGCAGTTTGCTGTTTATGTGGATGATACCATACACATGGATGGTCCAACCAGTACCCTGGGTATTGTCAAAGCATCGGTGTTTAATGATACGTTGAGCCTAAACTTGAACCAGCCGGCAAAGGATTATAAGATTTATGTGGCAGGGATTTCCCAATCGGGTAAGTATGGGTTTCCTTCAAAAATTAAAGACTTTACTAGCTGTGATGTTTTGCCCCAGGCCGACTTTGCTATCGATTCTACGGTGTACGTCAACCTACCTTTTAAGGTACGTAATACCACTCAAAATGGTGATACAACTACCACCTATGTATGGAGCTATAAGGAGGGTAGTAATGAGCTTTCCAGTTCAAAGTTCGAACCTATTTTTGTATTTGGGTCCCTGGGCAATTACGACATACAGCTTGTTGCCAAAAATGTAGGCAAGTGTGCCGATACCGTTATGCATATAGTTGCCACCAACGAAGTCTCGGGTTGTCTGGGCGATTTTGTGTATGAAAATGATAATGGTCGTACCTTCAATTTTTACAATGTTTCGGTGGCCAGTACAGGTACCCGATGGGATTTTGGCGATGGTACTTTATCGGATGTAAGGAATACTTCTCATACTTTTAAGGCCGATGGTCAGTATCGTGTATGTATGACAAACTATGAATCGAGTACCAAATGCTTGAAAAGAGTTTGCAAGGATATTGTGGTAGGTCCGGTAAAATGCAAGAGTGTATTTGGTTATACTGTCGATACCAATAATTCCAATACCCTGCATTTTACAGATCAGTCGCAGGATATGGAAGAATACCTATGGGATTTTGGTGATGGATGGACCAGTAAACAACAGCATCCCAGCCACACTTATAGTGAGGCAGGTACTTATCGGGTTTGTCATGCTATTAAAAGCGCATCTCTGGGCTGTTATGAACAAAGCTGTCAGGAGATCACTGTTGGTAATCCAACCTCTTCCCCTTTCAATGCTTATTTTGTATATTATGTCGATCATGCTTCTAAGAGGGTGTATCTGAGCAATAATTCTTCGCCCGAGGCCAACTCGTATTACTGGACTTTCGGTGATGGTAGCTATGTGTCGACCGAGGATGCCGAACATCAGTATACCACCAATGGTGCTTATGAGGTTTGTCTGCAGGTTGCTAATTCAAGTACCAAACAGTCGGACCGCTACTGCGAAACAGTGCTCGTAGGGGATACCCTATGCAAAATAGCAGCTAACTTCAATGCGTTTGTCGATACAGCCAATCGGGTAACCTTTGTCAATCAGTCGAAGGGAACTAACTTACAGTATTTCTGGAACTTTGGCGATGGAACTACCTCTACTGCTTTCCAACCCGAACATACTTATGCGCAAAGCGGAAAATATCTGGTTAGCCTGTCGGTGGGAAATGCTTCCTGTTTCGACTATACCTCTGCTTATATAGAGGTAGGTATTGTACCATGCAGGGCAAGTTTTGCCTATCAGTATCAACCTGGTACTGGCGAAATGAGCTTTTATAACCAGAGCACTGGAAATAACAATGCCTATTTCTGGAATTTTGGGGATGGCAATTATAGTTTTGATGCCAATCCAACTCATACTTATGCCCAGCAAGGTAGCTATCGGGTTTCGCTAACTGTTACCAACACTGTAAGCGGTTGCCAGGATATCCAGACTCAACAGGTTCAGGTGGGGGATGCCAATTGTAAGGCATTGTTCAGCTTTTTTGTTGATTCAGCAACGCATTCAGTCAGGTTCAACAATCGCTCTACGGGTTCGTACAATAATCTTCTCTGGAGCTTTGGCGATGGCAAGTTTTCGACACAAGCAAATCCAACGCATCGCTTTGTTGCTGCCGGTTATTATAAAGTTGGAATTACCATTATGAACACCTCCAATGGTTGTAGCGACTATTACGAGGAAACACTCCTGGTGGGCAATTCTTTGAATGACTGCGAGGCTGACTTTTCGTATGTGCCTCAATCGGGGTCTCGAACCGTGAAGTTCTTTGACCAATCACAGGGTAACATCATTGGACACCTGTGGAACTTTGGCGATGGTACCTACGAATCGGATCAACATCCTACGCATACTTTCAATACCTCGGGATATAAAAATGTGTGTTTGCTGGTGGTTAACCAAAACTATCAGACTCATATTAAATGTAAGCCGGTAGTAGTTAACCCTGAAAATAAGCTGTTGTGTCGGGCCGATTTTTCCTATGTGGTTGATTCCCTTACGCGTGAAGTCATTTTTACGGATAAATCATACGGTATGCACGATACATGGCAGTGGAACTTTGGCGATGGGCAAACAGATAATACCCAACATCCCAGCTATACATATAGTAAGGCCGGTTATTATCTGGTAGGACTCACAGTAACCAATGTTGCTGAAGCCTGTACCAGCAAAACCTATAAGCTCATTAACGTAGCTTCGGTGGGTAAATTAAAAGCAGGATTTGCCTATGAGCGACAACAGTACAATAAAAAAGCTGGAGGTTATCCTGTAGACTTTATTGGGGCTGGATTGGGTGACGAGGCAAGACTTAAATGGACCTTTGGCGATTCTATCAATGGCGTACCTTCTATCGATACCACGACTAATACCCCTACCCATGTATATCAGCAAGAAGGGAAATATTATGTATGTTACGAAGTTTCTGATCCTGTTACACATCAGAAGGATTCGGTATGTCAGTGGGTGCAAACCTCCCCAACAGTGGTGACCACCACCGCAAGTCTTACCAATCAGGTTTCGGTATATCCTAATCCATTTGATGGGGTCCTGAATATACGTTACCGGCTGGAAAGTGCTGCAGTAGTTGAAATTACAATCTACGATTTATATGGTAAGCTTATTACTACCTTGGTTCGTAGCTATAGGGATGCTGGTCAGTATTCTATTACCTGGGATGGGTCCAATCTTCCCAAAGGAACCTATGTGGTACGCACCCGATACAAACAGCAAATCATAAGTCAGAACCTTATCGTAAGGCAATAGTTATAAAAAGGGACATGAAAGTGTCCCTTTTTTATTTAGCAATCTTGCGTCAATGATAACAATTTCGTTTGCGCTTGCCATTGTTTTATGCCCATTAACTGAAAAATTTCCATTATTTACAAATACCTATTGAATCTCACTACATCCTCATGGATGCCTTCTCCTGTAAGGCGAGGGGACGGGGGTGAGGCGCAATCACTAAAAAAGATCCCCCCTAAGCTTAGGAAAAGACGTGTGTGAACAAAACTCATTACCTGCGAGTTTATCTAATCATTTAAACAACTTAAAATTTCTCTGGATGAGGTTTGCAAAAAGTTCAATCAGCTATGAAACCAGCTTACAATTATTTGTAGTTGCTTATATTTTCAAAATATCTACTTTTTATTGCTAATTCATAAATGAATAATCAGGCGTAAATTTGTTAGTTCATGGATATGGGCTAACTTTGTTGCAACGTAGTAATTTACGTGGCATTCGAAAAATAGTATTTTACATATGAAACATTTCATTCTGTTTGATGATCGATGGAGCGATTTGCTTCCGTTGACCTTTACAAGACCAGTAGCCGACCTGCGTGTAGGAATATTAACCATCAGGGAAAAATGGGAAAGATACCTGCAGTCATCTGCTTCATTTTTTACGGAACCTTATTTGCGGGAGAAGTTTCCTGCCATCATCGGGGAGGATAATTATTTCATCAATGGGTCGGTATTGCCCGACGAATCGTTGGTCAATGCGATGCTTGCATTAAGCGAAGGGGAATACCTGGTAAAAGCCAATACCATTCTTGCTGCACGTTTGGGGGAAACAGCTGCAGCTAATTTTTCCAACGATATTGCCCATGCCGAACATATAATTACCTATTCGGCTGAGGTGTTACAGATAAGATATACCTACGACATCTTTATGTTAAATGGTAAGGCACTTGAACGGGATTTTAAAATGCTTACGCAAGGGCGAACCAGCGTGCCCCTTAGTTCGAGCAATGGTATTATTGGGGGCGAAAATATATTTGTTGAAGAGGGGGCACGGGTGGAATATGCAATCATTAACGCATCGACCGGCCCGGTGTATATAGGGCGGGGCGCCGAAATTATGGAAGGTTGTATGATTCGGGGTCCTTTGGCTCTTTGTGATCATGCACAACTGAAAATGGGGGCTAAAATTTATGGCCCAACTACCATCGGCCCCAATTGTAGGGTAGGAGGAGAAGTGCAAAACGTTGTGATCTGGGGTAATTCCAACAAAGCACACGATGGTTTTCTGGGCAATGCCGTGCTGGGCGAGTGGTGCAACATTGGCGCTGACAGTAATAACTCGAATTTGAAAAACAACTACAGTGAAGTTAAACTGTGGAACTATACCGCCGAAAAATTTCTTCCCACCGGTCTTCAATTCTGTGGGTTAATCATGGGCGACCATTCCAAGTGTGGCATAAATACCATGTTCAATACCGGTACCGTGGTAGGTGTTAGTGCCAACATTTTTGGGGCTGGTTATCCCCGTAATTTTATCCCTTCATTTTCCTGGGGTGGATACCAGGGTTTATCGGTATACCCCCTGCAGAAAGCTTTTGAAACAGCTGAAAAAGTTATGCTTCGCAGGAATCAACAATTCACTGAAGTCGATAAGCGTATCCTGCAACACATTTATATGATTACCGAAAAATATCGTCGTTTTTAGATTGGCTTTCTGGCACACCCCTTGATTATAGAGACCACTATAACTTTTGACGATTTATAACGTATTGATCATTAGATATATTGGTTTTTTTGAGGGGCAGAAGTCACCTGTGTGTATGTCAGAATGTCAGTAAAAAAACGTTTGGTTATGAAAAAGGACTCAAAAAAAATGAATCCGAGCAAAATACATATTTATATCAGTTCCTTTGACGATAATAGTTTTTCCGATGACGTGGAATTTGTTCCGATTATTTCCGATGATCCGGATTCGATGATTAATAAGGACGATATTCCTGAAGTGTTACCTATTTTACCATTGCGCAATACTGTGCTATTTCCGGGGGTTCTTATTCCCATTACCGTGAGCCGGCAGAAGTCTATGCGGCTCATCCGCGATGCTTACCGGGGCAATAAGATAATTGGTACTGTAGCTCAGAAGGACGCCAGTATCGAAGAACCTGCGCTGAAAGACCTTTATACGGTTGGGACTATTGCTCAGGTAGTAAAAATTTTGGAAATGCCCGATGGGGGTACGTCTGTAATCATACAGGGTCGCAGTCGATTCGAAATTGAAGAAATTGTACATGAACGCCCCTATTATAAAGCCAAAATTCGTATTCGCCCCGATGAATTTCCTGAACCAGAAGATCCTGAATATATAGCTTCGGTAAGTTCTATAAAGGATCTGTCGTTACGTATTATTCAGTTATCCAACAATGTACCACCCGAAGCTTCTTTTGCTGTTAAAAACATAGAAAACCCTGCTTTTCTTATAAATTTTGTAAGTTCCAATAGCAACATCAACACGCCGGATAAGCAGCAGTTGCTGGAAACCGATAATCTTAAGCAACGAGCCATGAAGCTGATTGGGCATTTGAGCCGTGAGGTGCAGATGCTTGAGTTGAAAAACCACATTCAGGCGAAGGTTAAAATGGAAATCGACCAGCAACAGCGCGAATATCTGCTTCAACAGCAGATGAAAACCATACAGGATGAGCTGGGTGGAAATCCTATTGAACAGGAGATTGAAGAGCTACGCAAGAAGGCCAAGCACAAAAAATGGAGCAAACAGGTAGCAGCCACTTTTGAAAAAGAAATTAATAAGTTGCAGCGCATGAATCCGGCTGCACCTGAATTTTCGGTACAGCTCAATTATTTACAAACCTTGCTCGAGCTTCCATGGGGGCAATACACTACCGATAATTTCGATTTAAAACGTGCCCAGAAAATTCTCGATGAGGATCATTTTGGGCTGGAAAAGGTCAAAGAACGAATTCTTGAACATCTTGCAGTGCTTAAGCTCAAGGGCGACATGAAAGCCCCAATCCTGTGCCTATATGGACCACCGGGGGTAGGTAAAACCTCATTGGGAAAAAGCATTGCGCGTGCGCTCAAAAGAAAATATGTCAGAATGTCATTGGGTGGGCTGCACGATGAGGCTGAAATACGCGGTCATCGTCGTACCTATATTGGCGCTTTGCCCGGACGTATTCTGCAAAACTTGAAAAAAGCCCAATCGGCAAATCCCGTTTTCGTGCTCGATGAAATTGACAAAGTGGGCAATGATTTTCGGGGCGACCCCTCATCGGCTTTGCTCGAAGTGCTTGACCCCGAGCAAAATAATGCTTTTTACGATAACTACATCGAAATGGAGTTTGACCTGTCGCGGGTGATGTTTATTGCTACAGCCAACAATATCAATGCAATACATCCGGCTCTACGCGATCGTATGGAGTTGATCGAGGTGAGCGGGTACATTGTGGAGGAAAAAATTGAGATTGTCAAACGTCATTTATGGCCAAAACAATTGGCTAATCATGGAATTAAGAAAAACCATGTTTCCCTCTCCGACGAGGTTATTGCCTTTATCATCGAAAATTATACGCGCGAATCGGGTGTGCGGGAACTCGACCAGCGGCTGGCAAAAATATGTCGATACATTGCCCGACAGATTGCACTTAACGAGCCAGTTAAGAAACACTTAACCCTCGAGGATGTCCAGAAAATTTTAGGTGTACCCATTTACATGAAGGATAAATACGAGGGTAACGACTATATTGGGGTAGTAACAGGCCTGGCATGGACGGCAACGGGTGGTGAAATACTTTACGTGGAAACTAGCTTGAGTAAGGGACAGGAGAAGAAACTCACCCTTACTGGTAACCTGGGTGAAGTGATGAAAGAGTCGGCTGTCATAGCTCTTGAGTATGTAAAGTCGCATGCCGATGAACTGGGCATTAGCCCCGAAACATTCAATGAATGGAATGTACATGTACATGTTCCCGAAGGGGCGATTCCCAAAGATGGGCCTTCGGCTGGTATTACCATTGCTACCTCTATAGCCAGTGCATTTACCAAACGAAAAGTACGTAAAAATCTTGCCATGACTGGTGAAATTACGCTCAGAGGAAAAGTTTTACCTGTCGGGGGTATCAAGGAAAAAATTCTGGCTGCTAAGCGGGCGGGTATTACCGATATTATTCTCTCGGTTGATAATAAAAAGGACGTTGAGGAAATCAATGAAATATACTATCGAGGGCTGACCTTTCACTATGTACGAAATGTAATGGAGGTTTTGCAACTGGCTCTTGAACCCAATCCCAACGAAACGGATCAGGTGGAAAAAAAAGATAGTGCACAATAAAATTACATCCCGTTGATTTGTTTCGACATTTTAACCGTCTGCCATTGTATGGCAGCGGTTGAAACAATATAAGCAGGTAGCGATATATAATAGGGAAGTAAATGGTATAGGATGAAGAATACTATTAAACCCACAATGCGGCCTATTTCAGCAAATAATTCAATATCGGTGAGATATTGGTAACCATCTGCATCAACACTTGCCTTAATTTCTTCAGTGGCTTTGAGCATCGTTGCTCTTGCAGGATAGTTAAGAATCGATTCGGTAAAAAACATGAAAAAGATAAGAAAATAGGTCCCCAGTGCCGCTGCAAAGGGTAGAAATAACGAAAATAACAGGGTGCCTGTTAGAAAAATGTAAAATCCTGTTCGCATAATACGGGTGCGATGTTCTATGGCCGATCTACTACTCAGGTAATAAATAGTCAAAATAGCCAGTACATAACACAAGGCATTTAGCGTTCCCACCATGTTCTCACCACCTATAAATTTCATGATAAATACAGTGGGTACCACAAAAAAAGCGCTCTGATAAAATCCCAGGTAGAAAAACATTTTTCTAACTGCCGTCCACAGGGAATTTGTTTTAACTATCAATGAACCCTCTTTTCGATAAAAATTGTTGGGTACTCGTAAGGTAAATAAGGTTACCACAATAGCCAATCCAAGAGCAACAGTAAGTACCGATCGATAGGCAAAGGAAGCGCTGAACCAGTGATATTTAATCCCTAAACCAATGTATATCCCTATGATAAGCGGAGTAAGTATTCGGCCTGCGCTGATAAGAATGTAGTCTATTCCACTAAAAAAGTCACGATTGCTATCGGTAGTAAGATGCAAACTCAAGTAATTCCGAGCCGACCAATAAACCCCACTGCCCAGACCGGTGAAAAATCCTGCCAATATTACAATTAATGTATTGACCCGATGAGGGTTAATGGAAAAAAGCTGAAAAATTGTTACAAACATAAGCCACACCCCCCCTATCAAAAGGTTTCGGAAGGATATTCGTGAGGCCACCAATCCACTTAAAACAAAACCTGCCAGTATGCCAAGATATGTGAAGATACAATACACTATATTTTCACCCAGATTGCCCTGGGTAGCCTGAAAAATAAAGGTGTTTGAAAATATAATATAAAAAGGATTGAACAACCCAAAGAAAAAATTGGATGTGATAAATTTTCGCGTTTCAAAAGGAAATGCTAGAATTTTCGACCGCTGTTGATCGAGAAATGTTAATACAGTACGATATACCCGCATCTTCGGAATTTGTGCGCAAATTTAAAATAATGCTACGTTTTCTTAAAACTTCAGTTATTTTTTGATGTAGGATTTTTAAAAACTTTTCCTCAAACGTTTGCATACAAGGTTTTATGCTTTCTAAACACCCTTTTACAAGGGTTTTTTTAGAAAAAAAGGAAATTGAGGAATATGTCATGCTTTTTTTTACTTAACTTTAAGTATTAAAGTTAACCATTTTTAATCATAAACCATTAACTATGAAACGACAGCTACTTATAATGTTTTTTTGCGGATGGGCAATTTTAAGATTATCCGCACAAGAAGTTACAGTGACCGGCAAGGTCACCGATGCCGCCGACGGAAGTCCAATTCCAGGCACCAATGTGGTCGTAGAGGGGACTACGATAGGTACCGTTACCAATTCAGAAGGAAGCTATAGCATTAAAGCACGGCCAGGCTCGACCCTGGTATTTTCTTTTGTGGGGTATGTGACCCAGAAGGCAAAAGTGGATGAATCGGGTCAGGTGAATGTTTCGCTCGAAGCCGATGTAATGAACCTCGAGGAGGTGGTGGTGACTGGTTATGGAACCAGTAAGAAAAAAGATCTCACGGGTGCGGTTGCATCGGTAAAAGGTGACCAGCTTACAAAGGCAGGGGCATCGACACCCGAACAACTACTTCAGGGTAAGATTGCAGGGGTGCAAATTGTATCAAACAATGGCGAACCCGGCGCTGGTACTCAAATTAAGGTACGTGGAGCCAGTACTATTCGTGCTAATGCACAACCGCTCTATGTAATCGACGGAATTCCACTCGATATGCAGTCAACCTCGCCCGATGGCATAGCAGGGGCAGCACTGGGTGGGGCGCCAGCAACCAGCCCACTTACTGCAATTAATCCGGCAGATATCGAATCCATTGACATTCTTAAGGATGCTTCGGCTGCCGCCATTTATGGCTCTCGTGCTGCTAATGGAGTAATCCTGATTACTACCAAGAAAGGAAAAGAGGGAACCAGCGAAATCAACTATGCTTCTTCCGTTAGTACTTCGCATCTACCCAAAAAACTACCCGTTGCATCAGCCAGTGAATGGGTCGCTTTTCGAAAAGATAGTCTTGGCATTACCGAATATAATTATGGAGCAAATACCGACTGGCAGGATCAAATCTTTCGTAACGCCATTAGTTACGACCATAACCTGTCGCTTGTAGGGGGAACTTCCAGAACCAACTACCGTGCTTCGTTCAATTATACCAATCAAGAGGGGATAATTAAAAAATCGGACCTACAGCGCTACAACGGCCGATTGAACCTTATGCAAAAGGGATTTAACGATTACCTTATTGTCGAAGCCAATATTAATGCTTCGCAAATTATTGAAAACCGCGTTCCTGTCGGTGCTACAGGTTTTGAAGGCGATTTGCTGCTCAACGCATTACAGGCTAATCCAACCTGGCCAGTTTACGACTCCGTGGGGAAACCTTTTCAGGGAACCAAAAACGCTGCTTTTACCTCACAGGAACGTAACCCAATTGCCATGCTCGAATATACCAGAGACCTTACTCGTACCACTAACATACTGGCCGGTGTTTCCGGTATGATTGATTTTAAAAATGGTCTTTCGTATAAATTGAGTTTCGGTACCAACTATGCTAACGCCAACAGATTTATCGACCAGAGCCAGAAACTCTCCTACATGGTAAGTACCAGCGGAAGTGGTCAAATCAATAATAAGGAACTATACAACTACATTGTCGAACAAACCCTCAATTTCTCAAAAACATTCACTAATCAAAGTATTGGGGCTATGTTAGGCTATTCGTACCAGGAATACACGGTGCGAGGCTCAAATATGAGAGGAGGCGGCTATGCAACCGATGGTATCCTATACACTAACAAAATAGGCGCTGGACTTAATACCTACACAAGCATTAGTTCATATTTCGATAACTACAAGTTCCAATCCTATTTTGGTCGCGTCAACTATAATCTGATGGAGCGTTATTTGCTTACCGCTACCGTTCGTGTGGATGGCTCATCAAAATTTGGTAAAAACAAACAATACGGTACTTTCCCTTCGCTCGCTTTTGCATGGCGTATTTCGGAAGAGGAATTTTTGCGCAACATTTCGGTTATATCGAACCTTAAAATGCGTATTGGGTGGGGACAAACAGGTAATTCCGAAATTGGTACTAAAAACTCACAATATCTCTACACACCCGATAATGGTAGTAAAGCCATTATAGGGGGAGCAACCATTATTGGACTGAAAATAGCTCGTACGCCCAATCCTGATATTACCTGGGAAACCACCACTTCAACCAACCTGGGGCTGGACTATGGATTGTTCAAAGGTAGAATATCTGGTACCATCGACTACTTTAACAAAGTAACCACCGACCTTCTGCTCGAAGTTCCTGCTCCTCCGGGATCACCCACGTCGACGGTAGTAAAAAATATCGACTCGTGTAAAATAATTAATAAAGGTCTGGAGCTTAGTCTGACGGCTATTCCGGTAACGGGGGAATTTACCTGGGAAGTTACGGGTAACCTTACCTTTATGAGTAACATCGTTAAAAATCTTCCCGTTCAGATGTACAAAACGGGGGCTGCTACCGGCCAGGGACTTACCGATGCCTATGCCCAAATTATTACCAGCGACCAGCCCATGCACGTATTCTATGGTTACAAAGTCGATTCTATTAGTCCTACTGGCAGGGTTTTTTACAAAAAAGGGACCAATAACCGTGATACACTCATGTATTTAGGTTCACCCTATCCCGATTTTTTGTGGAGCATAACCAACACATTTAAATACAAGGGATTTGACCTGAACATTTTTGTAGAAGGGGTTTATGGCAATAAGATATTCAACAATACTGCGCTGCTACTGGATAAAACCAATCTGCGGCAGGCCAAAAATGCCCTGAAATATTTTATCGAAGATGAGGTAAAGACTACTACCTACACGCCAGTTATATCCGACCGGTACATTGAGGATGGGTCTTATGTACGTTTGAGCAGCGTAACGCTTGGCTATACTTTCAAACTGAAAAATCAATGGATAAAATCGCTGAGAATGTATGCTTCGGGTTCCAATCTATTGCTCATTACCAATTACAAAGGATATGACCCCGACGTATATGTGAATAAAGGACTGAATTCGGTAAGCTCATTTGGTATCGACATTACCAGCTATCCAAAGGCTCGTACTTACATGGTCGGATTAAATGTTACTTTTTAAAGATTTAGAAAAATGTATTTAAAAAACTACTAAAAAATGCATACCATGAAAAACAAGATCATATATACGTTACTGCTGGCAATACTGCTCAGCCCTTTATTTGTTTCCTGTAGTATTGACGAAGATATCAAGGACGAGATTACTTCGCAGGTAATACAGTCGGACCCATCGTTGTTGCCCAATATTATGGCGCCTCCACTAGGTCAGTTGCGCAATTTCTGGTACCGGGAATGTGTATGGGGGTTGCAGGAAGCTACTTCCGACGAGTGCTTTTTCCCTACCCGTGGTAGCGACTGGTTTGATGGTGGGGTTTGGAGGGACGACTACTATCATACCTGGACTCCCACCCACCGCGACGTGGTGGCTACATGGAATAAGCTTAATAATGCAATCTCGAGCGCTAATACTGCTCTATTGAACATTGGGGCCGAAAAACCCGGAGAATCTCTTATCTTCACCCAGTATCGTGCTCAAGCCACTTTTCTTCGCACTTTCTATGAGTATTTGCTGTTTGATTTATATCGGACGTTCCCTTCTCGCAGTCCCTTTGACCTCGATTTCTTAAAAGCTCCTAAAATTTATCGTGGTGAAAAGGGGTACGATACATTGCTGATGGTGGCAAAATCGATAATACCTAAAATGATTCCTCGCGAGGATGCCAAATATGGTGAACCCAACCGCGATGCTGCCATTATGTTGGTTGCTAAACTGTATCTTAATCAAGAAGTGTACACGGGTAAGCCTGGCTACGATTCCTGCTTGGTTTATCTCGACAAGATCATTCAGTCGGGACATTACAATTTAGCTAACGATTACTGGCGTATTTTTGCTGTCGACAACGATGCAAATTACAGGAAGCCTGACGATGAGGCCATCTTTGTTGCTGTTTACAACGACGATCAGGATTATGGGGTTGATGATCAGGTACAATGGGTGAAAACAACTTTTCATTACAATCAGCTGGTTGAATTTTCGAATTGGAATGGATGTGCTGCTCCCTACGATTATTTGATAAATACGTGGATTAACGGAACCGATACTGCCACCGATGTTCGTTGGCGCGACGATCGTATTAAGAAGGATCTGGGAGTAAACCTGGGTTTCAACTATGGTCAGCAGTACAGCCCTTCGGGTGAACCTTTGAAAGATCGTAATGGAAACCCACTTATTTTTACCTTCGAATGTCCTTTCCAGAATGCAACCGAATATAATGGTGTGCGTGTGTTGAAATATCCACCCCGAATTAAGCCTGTTAACCCTGCTCGTTGTCCCAATGATTTTATCATATGGCGCTACGCCGACGTTTTGCTTATGAAAGCCGAATGTCTGGTAAGAGCTAAAAACGATATTGCTGGTGCGCTGAATATTGTAAATCAAATTCGCACCAAACGCAATAGCCCTACTATTACTGCAACTTCGAAAGAGGAGATGTTGAATAAAATTTATATTGAGCGAGGACTTGAACTTTACTGGGAGGGACACCGTCGGCAAGATATGATTCGTTTCGGGACATTCCTGTTACCTAAGTCGGAAAAACCCGACCCCTCAGATGCCAGGGCTATCATACTGCCTATTCCGCAAACGGCTATTGATGGTACGCCTGGGGGAGTGTTAACACAAAATCCTGGATATTAGAATTATTGACATAGGTTGCTCTATCGTTATTGCCCCATCCTATCAAATGTTCATCTTATCAGGGACACGTGGGATGGGGTAATTTTTTTCTATAACAGAGATGATGGGAAAAGGGTATTATGCATAGCAGTTTATATGCTCAAAAGTGCTAGCTGTATTTTGGCAAACAATATAAATGTTTGATAATTAGATAATTGTTTAAAAGTTCTTCTCTTTACCTTTTTTGTAAGCAACTTATTTGCAAATCTGCATCTTAAAACATAGCAGGACAATCTCTGATGTTGAAATAAACCTGTAAAGCTGAATAAAAATGTATTTTAAAAAATCTTACATGTCAGGATGTTCGGGGCATTACATACGGGTTTCATCTGACCCTGAAATTATGGGAAATAACTTTCGAAAAAACATATTGAGCCGAAATGATTCTTCCAGGCGCATTTAATTTTCCTTAAAATTATAACGCTTAGCCAAGGGGCTAAGCGTTATTTGATTTAGGTATTTTTTATGTATACTTAAATTCAATGAATGGAAATGCAGATCAAAATATCCAATAGTAAATTAATCAACAATCTCAATCATGTTAAATGGCACGCGTATGATAGATTCGTAGTCTTCACCAGCTTCGAGCATGTCTTCGTCATCCTCTTCGTAATACCAGTTGATTTTTACATCGTTCTTATTTTTATAAATGGCTTCCAGCTTTTTAAATACATCCAGAATACATTTTGACGAACTGGTATTGAAATATTCCAGTTGAATGTTGACGGTGGTATGCGGGGCAGGAGATTTGGAGTATTCTTCTAACCAGTCGACCAGAGGCTTGTAAAACTCTATGGAGTTTTCGGGGATTGAACGTCCTTTAATTTCAATGAGCCCTTCCGAGGCATTAAAGTTCACGGTTGGGGTTTTGGCTGTTCCTTCAATAATCAATGGTTCCATAACACGCTGCTTTTATTTTTGGATGTAAATTTATACATAATTTATGGTAATCTCCAGACTGAAAAAATTAAATTCGGTCTTATATTCATAAAAGGAATATTCCAATTTATTCCCCGACTTCCTTGCCATATCAAGTAATCCTAAACCACCACCGCCCTTTGTAGAGAGCTTCTGATGATTGAGGATAAATTTATACATATCTTTTAATTCATCTTCCGAAAGAGAGTTGATTTTATCAATTTTATCTTTAAGATATGCAGTTTTTTTGACATTGATAAAGTTACCCAGCGTAATTTTTATGCTATCTTCTTTTTTTCGAACAACTACTACGCCAAATTTATGGGCAAATTTAGGGTCAAAGTCTTGAGGCAATTCATCGACATGATGATATAAATTTTGTAAACCTTCTACCAGTACATTGTAAACCTTCTTTTTTACTTTGGGATCGATACCAATCCCGTCGAGTTTTGCCTCTACAGCTTCCAGCGCTCCATTAATGCCATCTGCTGTAATTGTACCCTGGTAGGCTAATATTACCTCACCATCCTCAGTTAATTTATTGTAATACTCATCAAAGTTAAAAAGCATAAAATTTAGGTGCCAGGTTAGTATTGCGGATAAGGTATTTTATTTCAACAAATATAAAAAAATAATTTCACAAGAATAATATTTTTATTTATGGCAAATGCTGTTGTATTTTTTCCAGTACTGATTTTACAGCAATTGGAAGCTTATATAAACAAATGATTTACAATTAAGTTCAATTTAGAGGATAAACTGTAAGCTAGCCCTTATACCAAATTTTTCAATATTTGGATTTTTCTGATAAGAGGCGCGATAGATTGCATCGATTCTAATGAATTTGAAAATATTTTCGATTCCCACGCCAATTTCGGTATAGGGTCTGTTGACCACATGCATGTAGGATGGAAGAAGAAAAATATTTTCATCTTTTTTATCCAGGCGCCCTATGGTAACTTTAAGCGTTGCTACTTCACGCCATTTCAGGCGTCGTATCAGGGGGATATAATTGAAAAATATACCCTGAAAATGTTGTTCGGTTGAAAAGGTTACAAACTCACTGGCAACAAACTCATAATAATTCATAAGGTTAAATGCTGAGGAATTATATCCATACGTTTCGTTACCCTTATAAACATTGAGCAAAGGCCAGGGTACGTTACCAAATATCTTTCCCACTTCAAAGTAATATTTGTTGTATCCAAATGGATTGGTTTTTAGATATTGGCTATATCGGAGCTCGACTTTAGCATAATTGTATTGCCCTCCCAGTAGATTTTTAATGCCACCCGTGAAAGTAAGATCGATAGCAGGGCGTTCGTTGAGATAACGATAACGGAAGAAGGTTGTATTATAAAATTTTTGTCCTTTTTCATAGTGTAAACCCAGCGAAAGCTCGGTAGTATTAATTTGATCAACCCAGGAGGAATCGCTTGCCCTGATGAAAGGAATAAATTGGTTCGACTGTACCTTAAAAAGGCTGGTCGAAAATGTGGCAGAGAGGTTGGGATGTAGGTCGGTTTCCAGTAGGAGAGCAGTGTTGTCTATCATCTGAAGTTTGGTAAATTCGGCCCTTCTGAAGAAGGAGGATACGATATTTTCATTCAACAGTTCTCCGGGAGCTAAATAAATTTGGCTAACATCGTGTCGATGAAGAGCTGTAAGCTTAATGTAAGGTTGACGGCTCAGCAGGTACATGACATTTCCATAATACTTAAATTTTTCATCGTCACTTCCATAGGCTACATAGCCTGTAATTTGTATACGCTGGCTGAAATCATCACTGGTCACCCCACCAATTCTAAAGCGGTGGCCTTCTACTTTGTTGTAGCTATAGAACGAAAAATAGGGTCCGATTTTAAATTTGTCAAAAGAATAATGTGCCTCGACGACTGTTTTGATGGTATTATAGGTCGAATGGTTTAGCCCCCAATAAATCGGACTTTAGTACAGAAGGTTAAACAAACATAGTAAAATTAGTTTATTTTTGCAAAAGGAAGGGACGACCGACGGCGATTTTCGACCGATGGTTGTTTTGATGGAATGGTACCATCCATC
>JAKPGM010000056.1 GCA_029550865.1 Bacteroidota bacterium
GGGCAGCAAGTGTTATGCATAGAGTCGTGTAAAATAAAAGTATCGTCACCAGCCTCGACACTTGCCTGGATAAGTTATGGCCGTCCATGAAGGTATCAATTCAAGTTTTTGTGATGCAAGTTACAATGCAGATAGATAAAAATCAATAGGGTTAATATTTTTTCGGAAAATAGATAACTATCTTTTTGTATGTAAATGTGGTTGCAATAGGCCTGACATCCAACAAGATAGTAAAAAAGTTGCTTATATTATGCATAGATTTTCAATGCAAATAAAGGGGTATTTTATTTGGAAGCATAAAACTTAATTTTTCAAGAACGAGAGAGAATTGTCCTTTCCCCTCTTCGTTTCTGATGGTTAAGGGTTATCTTGTCACCCAAATCTCCCAAGAAATAGGTTGCAAGATGGGACACTGAACACAAGATCCAAGGTACACAATTTCTAAAGTGTTGTCAAGCGGGTATACTAAACTGAAATAGCACGAGTTATAGGTGTTGCTAATAGCACGAAAACCCGCGAGGTGAAACGGAACGCTGATGGCCGTAATGGGGCTTACCGACATGAGTTTCCCATCACAAGGCCGAAGAACGTAAGTGGATCAAGCCGCATGCTATTGTCCTTACACCTGTAGTGAAGGTCTACATCGGACAAAAGCTTACACAGGACTGGTGTACGCTAGAACAAATCTCAAGGAGTGCCAGGCTGGAGGGCATTAGCAGCTTAAATTTATCAAAGCCTTGAAAAGATATTCCAAAAAATTGATACAAATAAAAAATATATTTCGTATTTTTGCGAAATATAAAAATATTAGATAATTTAAATTTATATATTATGAGCATGATTATCAAAATATTAGGAACAGGATGTCCAAAGTGCAAAACATTGGAGCGTTTGACCACCGAGGTTGTTCAAGAAAATAATTTTGACGCGCAAATTCAGAAGGTTGAGGATATCGTGCAAATCATGGGGTATGGTATTTTAGCTACACCTGGTTTGGTGGTGAACGAAAAAGTACTGGTGAGTGGGCGAATCCCTTCAAAGGAAGAGATTAAAAAACTTATTGAAAGTAATTTCAATGGATAAAAAGCGAGAACTTCCGGCAGATGTTATCGAAATTGCAAAATTTGCTAAAGCATTAAGTCATCCGGTACGGGTGTATATTTTAAAGAAGCTTGCCGGAATGAATACTTGTTGCTATAGCGGTAATATTGTGGAGGAACTTCCCATTGGAAGGTCAACACTTTCGCAGCATTTGAAGGAGCTAAAATATGCTGGTCTTATTCAGGGTGAAATAGAAGCGCCCTACATTAAATACTGCCTGAATCGGGAGAATTGGGAGAATTTGAAAAAGATATTTGGCGATTTTATAAATACTGAAGGATAATTTTTTCATTTTTCAAGATAATAATGCTATGACGATGAAACACGCATGAAAAGATATCTTTTGGGTATGAAAATAATTTTGCATGCATACCAGGTAAGACCCAAAACCCATTACATGCGAGTTCCATCCAACTATATTATTGTTAAATTTAAAATTGTGTTATTATGAAGAATATCTTAAAATTTTTTATTGTAGGTACTTTGTTTTTAAGCGTTTTAACTGTAACCGCTCAAACGAGTAAAAATGTTGCCAATAAACAAGTAACTCCCAAAGTGGAAGTATATTATTTCCACTTTACTGCTCGTTGTGCTACCTGTCATGCAGTTGAAGATAACTCAAAACAAGCACTTGAAACGCTTTATCCTCAACAGGTAAAGATGGGCGAATATGTTTTCAAGGCCATGAATCTTAATGATGCTGCTACAAAACCCATTGCCGAAAAACTTGGGGTAAGTGGACAAACCCTGCTTGTTGTTAGTGGCAGTAAAAAAATCGATCTTACTCGTCAGGGATTCCTCTATGCTTTTGAACCCGATAAGCTAAAGGAAGAAATAGGTAAGGCGGTTGCCAATGTATTAAGATAGTTTTTTAACGTGCATACTTTTCGGTCGAATTATGGAATTTTTGCGAGGAATACTTGAAAGCACCGAATATTCTTTCATAACAGCCTTTGTGCTGGGATTAATGACAGCAATAAGCCCCTGTCCGTTGGCTACGAATATTTCTGCTATTGGATTTATAAGCCGAGACATAGAGAATCAAAAGCGGGTATTTATAAAAGGTCTGATTTATACGCTCGGGCGTGCCATTAGTTATACCGTGCTGGGTATTATTCTATTTCTCGGAGTTAGTCAGATGAAAATATCGATGATATTCCAGGGTTGGGGCGAAAAAATACTCGGCCCTCTACTGATTATTATCGGTTTGTTTATGCTCGATGTAATTAAGTTAAAACTGCCTGGTTTTTCGAACCTTACAGATAGGATTGGTCAGAATAGCCAAAAAAGTTATTGGAGTACGCTGCTTTTAGGAATTGTATTTGCCTTGGCTTTTTGCCCGTATAGTGGAGTTCTGTTTTTTGTTATGCTTATTCCCATTACAGTGGCAAGCGCTAGTGGACTATATTTACCCATTATTTATGCCATTGGAACGGGATTGCCGGTTATTATATTTGCCTGGTTCATTGCCTTTGCCGTGGGAAATGTGGCAAAATGGTATAATAAGATTAAAACGTTTGAACTTTGGTTTCGACGTATTATTTCCGTTTTGTTTATAGCAGTAGGTATATATTATGTAATTCAAGTTTACCTATAAAAAAATTTATCATATAATTTCGTTGTTTTGCGAAATATAAAACAATAAAAAATGGATACAAAGCAAGAGCTAAAAATTCTCGTGTGGATAATAGTTATTTTTGGGGTAGCATTTTTCTTACCCATTGAGAGTGTACGATTTAACACAGCTATAAGTGCTTCGCTTGATCTTGTGAAGTGGTATGCGCGGGAGCATGTGATTTTGTGTTTATTGCCAGCTTTTTTTATTGTTGGGGTAATATCTGTATTTTTAAGTCAAGCTTCGGTAATAAAATATCTGGGAGCTAATGCCAAAAAATGGATTGCCTATACGGTAGCCTCAGTTTCAGGTTCCATACTGGCCGTGTGCAGCTGTACTATTTTGCCCTTATTCTCGAGCATTCATAAACGTGGTGCTGGTTTGGGGCCTGCCATTGCATTTTTATACTCGGGTCCGGCAATAAATATATTAGCAATAATTCTCTCTGCTCGTATTTTAGGTATCGAAATGGGGGTTGCTAGAACAGTCGGGGCAATTTCATTTAGCATTATAATTGGCTTAATAATGGCATTTATTTATCGAAAAGAAGAAACGATAAAAAAGGAAGAGCAAATGATTATTCAGGCTTTGCCAGAGAAAAGACCTTTTTGGCAAACTGTCTTTCACTTTTTTACACTGGTATTGATTCTTGTCTTTGCCAATTGGGGAAGACCCGATATAGCAGATACTTCAAGTGTATGGTATTATATATGGTTATACAAATGGTACATCACCGGATTTTTTTCTTTGATACTTGTTTATTCTTTAATAGCAATACTAAAAATTAGATGGAAATGGGTATTGGTTGCAATGCTGGTCACTGGCATTTCAGTATGGGTTTCCGTGATGTTTATCGAAAATGAAAAAATGGCACCTCTTTTACCCATGGTGGTTGGTATAACCGCCCTCAGCATCATTACTCTCAACGATAAAACCAATTCCGAAAACAGAGAATGGACACTTGCCAGTTGGGGTTTTGCAAAACAAATACTGCCATTACTTGCTATTGGCGTTATTACAGCTGGATTTCTTTTAGGTTCAACACACGATGGAAAGTCAATTGCCGGAATCATACCTAACGAATGGATACAAATGTTGGTAGGAGGTAATTCTCTATTATCCAATCTTTTTGCCTCGGTGGTAGGGGCATTCATGTATTTTGCTACCTTAACCGAGGTACCCATAGTGCAAGGACTCATGGCGGCTGGAATGGGTAAAGGACCTGCCCTGGCTTTATTACTTGCCGGTCCTTCTTTATCATTACCAAACATGTTAGTAATTCGAGGCGTACTTGGAACACAAAAAACAGTGGTTTATGTATCCTTGGTGGTTGTAATGGCAACTGTTACAGGTTTGATATTTGGAACATTGTAGTATTTTAATTTTGGTAAAATTTAAAAAATAGCAACTATGAAAATAGCAAAAAAACATGAAATGAAAGTTACTTTGGCCTTAATGGTTTTGGTGATGACTCTTGTAGTAACTTTTGTTAGCGTACTTGTAAACTATGGAATTCAAGAAGGCTTTTTTGTTAAATGGATGAGGGCGTGGGGGCTTGCTATTGTTGTGGCTCTTCCCGTTGTAATGGTTGTTATGCCTACGATTAGAAAATTTGTATCAAAATATGTAGAGTAATGCCTTGTTGGTAAACAAAGGTATTCTATATTGTATCTCTGCAAATAAGAGCCACTAATATCCTTCTGCCAAAGCAGGTTACTCTCATGATTTGCTTGAGGTGGTGGGATATTTTCATAAATGTGGGTGTTTATCAACTGAAAAATGAGGTGAGTTGTTTTGCATCTATTTTACAGAAAAAAGCATAGCTTTGCGGTTTAAATTTGTGAATGTTAACTCAAAAGCTAAAATTATGTTGAATATAGTTTTATTTGGACCTCCGGGTTGCGGTAAAGGAACGCAAAGTGAAAAGCTGATTGCTAAATATGACTTAGTGCATCTGTCGACGGGCGATATTCTCAGAGCCGAAATTGCCAATCAGACGAAGTTAGGATTGGAAGCCAAGCAATACATGGATAAAGGTGAACTTGTTCCCGATGGTGTTGTAATTGGCATGATTGCATCGAAAATAGATGCTAATAGGGATGCAAAAGGTTTTATTTTCGATGGGTTTCCGCGTACCACTGCGCAGGCCGAAGCATTAGATCGTATGCTGGCAGAAAGGAATATGCAAATTAAATGTATGCTTTCGCTCGAGGTTCCTAAGGACGAACTGGTAAAACGTTTACTTAATCGTGGACTCACCAGTGGGCGTAGCGATGACCAGAATCCAGAAATTATCGAGAATCGTATTAAAGAGTATAACCAGAAAACAGCGCCGGTAATTGAATATTATCGGGCGCAGGGTAAACACAAGCCTATTAATGGCGTTGGAAGCATCGATGCTATTTTTGCAGCCTTATGCGAAGCTATTGAAACAGCTTAAATTCGAGATTCTAAAACTTTGTAAAGGGCATGAATGAAAATTTTGTTGATTATGTAAAAATTTTCATCCGCTCGGGCAAGGGGGGGGCGGGAAGTGCCCATTTACGAAGGGAGAAATATGTTCCCAAGGGTGGCCCCGACGGGGGCGATGGAGGGCGTGGTGGTCACGTAATTGTACGTGGCAATGAGCAATTATGGACGTTGCTTCATTTAAAATATACCAAGCATATCCATGCCCCCGATGGGGTAAATGGGAGTGGCGCCGAGAAAAAAGGGGCCGATGGGGAAGATGTTTACCTTGAGGTGCCTCTGGGTACGGTGGCTCGCCGCGCCGATACCGGTGAAGTTCTTTTTGAAATCCTGCATCACGGACAGGAAGAAATCATTGCACGGGGGGGCCGGGGTGGACTGGGAAATGTTCATTTTAAGTCGCCTACCAACCAAACCCCACGTTATGCGCAGCCCGGCGAACCCGGTGAGGAGGGATGGTTTATTCTCGAACTTAAGATCCTGGCCGATGTTGGATTGGTGGGATTCCCCAATGCCGGAAAATCAACCCTCTTATCGGTTGTATCGGCTGCTAAACCCAAAATTGCCGATTATCCTTTTACTACCCTGGTGCCTAATCTGGGGATGGTGAGCTATCGCGATTTTAAATCGTTTGTGATGGCCGATATTCCAGGTATTATCGAGGGTGCTGCCGAGGGGCGTGGATTGGGCCTACGTTTCTTACGTCATATCGAACGTAATTCCATGCTACTGTTTTTAGTACCAGTTACCTCCGAAAGCATCGTCGACGAATACAACATCTTACTCAATGAGTTAAAAAAATATAATCCCGATCTTCTTTACAAAAAACGCATGCTGGCTGTCACCAAATGCGACCTGGTGGATGATGAAACCCTGCAACAAAAAAAAGCTAACCTGCCTTCGGTGCCGACAGTATTCATTTCGTCGGTAGCACAAACAGGCCTGGATGAGCTTAAGGATATGCTATGGCATGAGCTAAATAGTTAAATTTTGAAGCTATATGTTAAATATCCTCAACCAATTCGATACCCAACTCTTTCTGTGGTTGAACCAGCTACATGCTCCCTGGCTCGATCCAATAATGTGGTTTTTTAGTCTTACCAAAGTTTGGATTCCCTTTTACCTGTTACTGGCAGGATGGATTGTATATTACTATCGACGAATGAGCTGGGTAATACTCATAGCTATTGGACTAAACATTTTCTTAAGCGATCGTATTTCATCGGGCATTATTAAACCTGCAGTATGTCGCTTACGTCCAAGTCATGAACCTTCGCTTCAGCATAGAGTTCATATCGTAAATGATTATCGCGGGGGGAAATATGGTTTTGTCTCGTCGCATGCAGCCAATAGCTTTGCACTTGCCATGTTTCTTTCGTTGTTGTTTAAACGTCGCCGATGGATTATCCTTTTTTTCCTTTGGGCTTTTCTAGTATCCTATAGCCGAATTTATTTAGGCGTACATTATCCTGGCGATATTGTGGGTGGAGCCTTGGTGGGCATTGGGTGCTCGTTAATTGTATTTTGGGGATTACGACATCTTCCTGGCAGCTATCGTTTGATGGAAAACCAATCGTTTAAAAGCGAAAAAAACACCCCAGTGTCGTAAGTGAAATCATGGCACAATGGGTTCTACGTGTATGTTGATTTCAATGGGTCCAATCTTGCTTTTGATTTTTTCCTCTATATCGTCGCAAAGGTCGTGCACTTCTTGCAATGGTAATGTCGAGGGTAATTCAATATGCATCTCGGCAAATCGATATTGGCCGGCCTTTCGGGTTTTTAAATCGTGATATCGTACCGGATAATTTTGCAAAATATCTTCGATAGCTTTTACTTCATCGGCTTTAAGCGAAGAGTCGAGTAAGGGGGCATACGCTGCTTTTAATAAAACATACGATTCTTTGACAATAAGCATTGCTACCATCAATGCTATTATCGGGTCGAGCCAGTTCCAGCCAGTCAACCGTATCATTATCAATGCTATACAAATGCCCAACGAGGTATAAACATCGGTTTTCAGATGCAAAGCATCGGCTTCGAGGGCAATAGAATCGGTGGCTTTTGCTACCTTGTACAATCGTCGTGAAACGAAAAAATTGACAATTGCCGAAATAGCCATCACTCCAATGCCCAGTTCAAGCATTTGTATTTCGTAATTTGCACTTATGAGTTTGTGTATTGCTTCATACACTATCCAACCCGCTGCACCTAAAATTAAGAGTGCCTCTATTACTCCCGAGATATTTTCAAATTTCCCATGACCGTAAGGATGTTCCTTATCGGCAGGTTTATCCGCAACACGCAGCGAAAAATAGGCAATTAGCGAAGCCAATAAATCCATCCCCGAATGAATAGCTTCCGACAAGATACTTACCGACCCGCTTACCAAACCCGCAATAACCTTCAAGGCAATCAAAAAAAGGTTTGAAAAAATGGATAATCGTGCCGTTTTTATCTTTTTACTCATAATGAGGATGTTGAAAAATAGTTTGTTTAGTAATAGTCAGCAAAAGTACTGATAAAATTATAAAGTTGTTGAATCCATCACCATAGATAAATGATTTGACATGTAATACTTTTAAAAATCCTTCTGTATTTTGTTGCAAAAGGGTTTCAATGCTATAAATCGTTTATTCACGTATATAACAAAAATGGTCAAAAATAAAGAAACATACATTTTACCGAGTGCTGCGCTTTAGCTTATTCGCACAAAAGGGGAAAAGAACTTCTCAAAATTTTGGTTTATCATTTTTTTCAAAAATACGATGACAAGGTTGTTGTTAATAGCTTTTTCAAGTGCATTTGGGTAAAAAAACAATTTTAATACTCCCTAAAACAACCTGGATGGCTATTTTTTTCTATCATTGCATTGCCAATGATTAATGGCTACAAGTGACGAAAACTATAAACATTAAGACGATTGTTATGAAGCAATTCGAAAAAATGTTAGCATTTTTTGCTCAGGCTGTATCTGTGGCTTTCAATCCTCTAGTGATTCCTACCCTTGGGACGGTGATAATATTTCGTTCGGGGAATATTTTTTCCCTTTGGCCATCGAGTGTTGTTGTATGGATTGTTTTTATTGTAAGCCTGGGGACATTGTGGTTACCACTGGTTATTCTTCAGTTGTTGAAACACATGCAGTATATTTCCAATATGCGATTGGATAGCATGAAAGAACGAATTTTTCCCTATACGTTGATTCTGATAACCTTTGTTTCTACATACTTAATGATTCAACGTTTAAACATCCCTTCTATCGTTACCAATATTGTGTTATCGTCTTGCCTTGCCATTGGGGTGAATATTCTTTTTTTGTTTTACTGGAAAATAAGCAGTCATGCTATGGGGGTAGGTGGTTTATTAGCACTTGTGTGGGTATTGCTGTGGCGTTGGCATTCCGACAATGTCATGCTTATGCCTATTGCAATAATCATTGCAGGTCTGGTATCTTGGGCAAGGTTATGGCTTGAAGCACATACCGAAAAACAGGTATATGTTGGATTAGCGATAGGGTTTCTTATAACGTTTAGTGTTTTAATGTTTATATGATATTGAAATCAAAAGGCTGTTTTTTCCTACGTAAACTGTCGACTTACAAACGGGTAAATAGAAATTAGTGGGGCATATACGTAAAGCAAAAGGGGATGTGATCTTGCGCCACATCCCCATATGTAGGTAAATATCACACTAAATTTTCTCAATTCTGGCTCCATCGCCAATTTTAACGCGGTAAGCTTTCATCTCAAGTCCTGTTTTTTGGTGATAGGCAGTGGCTGTTTTTTCAACAAAATCGTCTACAGCATTTCGATGGATAAGGTTAATGGTACACCCACCAAAGCCACCCCCCATCATTCGGGCACCGAGTACATGGGGATTTTTTCGGGCAAGTTCCACCAGATAGTCAAGTTCGGGACAACTTACCTCATATTTGTGCTGTAAACCCTCGTGACTTTGATACATCAATTGACCAAAAGTTGCAAAATCATTGCTTGTAAGTGCCTTACATGCTTTTTCTACTCGATCATTTTCTTCTATCACATATTCGCAGCGGTTGAATATAACCGAATCCATGTCCTTTTTTACTTCGTTGAGCATGTCGAGTGTAATATCCCGTAAATTTTTTATTTGCGAATATTTTTTACGAACTATTTCCACTCCGCTTTCGCATTGAGCGCGTCGGATATTGTATTCGGAAGAGGCTAACGAGTGTTTCACGTTGGTGTCGCAGAGTACCAGCATAAATTCCGAAAAATCGAAGTTATAATATTCATGCTGTTGGGTACGACAATCGAGTTTGATTACGTGGTTGGTTTTACCAAAGATGCTGGCATACTGGTCCATGAGCCCACACTTTACTCCAGCAAAATTATGCTCAGCAGCTTGAGCGGCAAGAGCGAGTTCAAGTTTTGAAAGTCCACCATTGTAAAGGTAATTAAGACCTGTAGCCAGGGCGCTCTCGAGGGCTGCCGACGACGACATACCTGCCCCCAGGGGCACATCCCCTGCAAACACTAAATCGGTGCCTGCTACTTTCACATCGCGCTTTGCTAACTCAGCAAACACACCTATAATGTAATTTATCCAGCCTTGCTGGGGAACTAATTGGCTTAATGCAAATTCTTTACTTTCCTGCATGTCGATCGAAAAAACACGTACACTTGTGGTACCATTCGACTGCATGGCAAAAACTATCTCCTTGTCCACCGCTGCTGGTAGCACAAAGCCATCATTGTAATCGGTATGTTCGCCGATTAAATTTACCCTACCTGGTGCACGCGCTATGATCGGTTGCGTACCATACAAACTTTTAAATTTTTCAATGATCGTTGTTATTTCCATAAAAAAAATATTTTAAAATATTGATTAGTAGTATGTTGTAATTTTTGTCTTGCTTTATTTTTCTATGGCAATTATCGTAATTTTTTAGTGTATTTTTTACGTTTATTTTAATTTTTTTGTTGCTTTATCATGTGAGGTCTTTTAGATTGAAGTCAGAAATTTTGTTAATTTTGGATAATTGGCATACTACGGCATTGAACTTGAACTGTTTGTTTTTTACAAAGAATCATTAATCGACTCCAAAATATGAAGTACAGATTGTATTTGTTGTTTTTTTCTGTGCTATGGGGGGTAGCAGTATGGTCCCAGGCACCGGTCGATACAGTCAAAAAAACAGCTTCTCCTCGGGAAAATAAATGGGATCGGTTGGTGTGGGGAGGATATCTCACTCTACAGGTAGGAACCGTTACGGTGATTGCTCTATCACCCCAGGTGGGTTATTTTGTTAATCCTCGTACTTTGGTAGGTGGAGGGTTTAGCTATGAATATTACAGCGAAAAATGGTACAACGATCGAATTTCATCTTCCATTTATGGTGGGAGAATTTTTAATGAATATGTATTTTACACCTCCATGTACAAGTCGAACAAGCAAAAGCCTAATTTCTCTTTATTTTCGCATGTGGAATACGAGTTGCTAAATCTCGACCGCGACTTTTCCAATCCCAATCTGGTAAGAACCTCCAGTCGTTTTTGGGTTCATGGGTTATTGTTAGGGGGAGGATTTAAACAGCATCTGGGTCGACGATCTTCCTTTAATTTTGTAGTGCTTTATAATGTTCTCAACGATAATCGTTCGCCATACGATAATCCTCAAATACGGATAGGCTTCTATTTTTAGATATTAAAAAGAAACCCACGAAAATTCGTGGGTTATTTTTTTCAATTTCACATCCTGCGCAATAGTTTACCCATTCACCAGGATGATAATGTTGTTATTAGCTACCTCTACTATACCCCCTGTAATATCGAAAAAGTTTTTTTCGTCGTCGGGAGTAACAATTTTTACTTTACCAGCCGAGAGAGTAGAAATAATAGGGGCATGGTTATTAAGGATTTCGAAAGCTCCTTTTTTCCCAGGAACCTGAACCAGCTTAACTTTACCTGAAAAAATTTTTTTGCCCGGCGATATAATTTCAAGCGTCATCATAAGCTATACTTATTTGCTTGCAGCGAGCAGACGTTCACCCTTTTCAATAGCTTCTTCGATGGTACCAACCATGTGGAAAGCAGCTTCGGGGTATTTGTCCACTTCACCATCGATAATCATGTTAAAGCCTTTGATGGTGTCTTCGATTGATACGAGTACTCCTTTAAGGCCGGTAAATTGTTCGGCTACGAAGAAGGGCTGTGACAGGAATCGCTGTACGCGACGTGCACGGTGAACCACCAGCTTATCTTCTTCGGAAAGTTCGTCCATACCCAGAATAGCAATAATATCTTGAAGCTCTTTGTAGCGCTGAAGGATAAATTTAACCCGTTGAGCGGTATCGTAGTGATCTTTACCCACGATTTCTGGGGTAAGGATTCGCGAGGTAGAGTCGAGCGGGTCGACAGCGGGGTAAATACCGAGCTCTGCAATTTTACGGCTTAGCACGGTGGTAGCATCGAGGTGCGCAAATGTGGTAGCTGGTGCGGGGTCGGTAAGGTCGTCGGCAGGTACATAGATGGCCTGTACCGAGGTAATTGAACCTCGTTTGGTCGAAGTAATACGTTCCTGCATGAGACCCATTTCCGTTGCCAGCGTGGGTTGGTATCCTACAGCCGAAGGCATACGTCCCAACAATGCTGATACCTCGGAACCAGCCTGGGTAAAACGGAAAATGTTATCGACAAAGAAGAGTATATCACGTCCTCCGGTTTTTTCATCGCCATCGCGGAACGACTCGGCTATGGTTAGCCCCGAAAGAGCCACAGTGGCACGTGCACCAGGAGGTTCATTCATCTGACCAAATACAAGCGTAGCCTGCGATTTACCCAATTCATCGTAGTCGACTACAGAAAGGTCCCAACCGCCTTCTTCCATGCTCTTCTTGAAAGCTTCCCCATAACGGATTACGCCCGATTCTATCATTTCACGCAAAAGGTCGTTCCCTTCGCGCGTGCGTTCTCCAACGCCTGCAAAAACCGAAGTACCCGAATATTTTTTGGCAATATTATTGATAAGCTCCATGATGATTACCGTTTTTCCTACACCGGCACCACCAAACAAACCAATCTTCCCCCCTTTGGCATAGGGTTCCAACAGGTCAATAACTTTTATTCCAGTAAATAGAACTTCGGTTTCGGTTTTTAACTGTTCAAATTTAGGAGGGGCAGCATGAATTTGATAGCCACCTTTTTTATCGACTGGTTTTAAGCCGTCAATAACATCTCCTACAACATTGAGCAATCGACCCCGTACCTGATCTCCAACAGGCATTTTAATTGGACTTCCAGTAGCTCTCACTTTCATCCCTCTGCAAAGCCCATCGGTCGAGTCCATTGCTATGGTACGGACGGTGTTTTCTCCGATGTGCTGTTGACATTCTATGACGAGTATACGACCATCGCCCCGGTCTATTTCCAACGCGTCGTGAATACGGGGTAGATCTGTACTTTTTACATTGAATACCACGTCTACGACAGGTCCTATTACCTGTACGATTTCTCCATATAATTCAGCCATTTGCTTATCATTTAAAGAACCACAAAGGTACAATTTATTTGATTGAATTTTTCAAAATCCTTTTATTTTTATTCAATTAAATAAAAAAATATTATTTGTTTTCAAATGTAGTGAAAAAGTCAATGGGGCGTGCCACCGGGTCGAGTTGATAGTAAGGTAGAATTCCTACCAGTCCGTTGGAAATGAGCACATAACAAAAGTTTCTGTCAATTTCATCCCGTTGTTGAATGCGATAGAATAAGAGTTGATTCAGACTGTCGGCCTGGTCGATAATGCTGATGCGATAGATGGGATGGGTGTGTAGCAAACTATCGTATAGGTGCGAATTGTCGAGGTATCGGTCAACGGAGATGTTGCGAAGAAAAGTTAGGTATGCTTTTACAGCCTCTTTGCTATAGGGACAGGGTTTGTCTTCATAATCAAGCAGAACGGGTATTTGCTTACCTGTTAATCGAAGCGTGAAGCTTTTTTTTGGATTATCGGTGTGTTCAACAAATACTTCCCGTACCTGTGAGGGAAGATAATGGATAATCAGGGGTTGATACCAATGCGTTTGAGGAAGGTAGAAAATACCAGAAAAGTTGCCCTCGTAGCCAGGTAATTCCACCAAGAATGGCTCTTCGGCCGACTTTTTTAACGCATAAGTTTTTTGATTCTGTTTATCAGGGAAATAATAGATATTTTGCAGTACTTCTTGCTGGTTGTTGTACAGAACTACTTCAACACCTTTCTGTACAATGCTATCCCGAATGGCCTGCCATTGGTTTTTGGGTAGTACCGACGAAATTTTTATTTGACCAAAAATGCGAAAGCAAAATTTAATATAAGCAGGGTTTACAGTCCGCTGGTTAGAAAATACCCATGTTTGATTGGATTTGCGCAGGAGGCGTAGAGTATCGTTTGTGCGACGTATGAGGATTTGATGTATCGAGGCAGTGTCGGATAAGGTCAGTTGGGCGTCGCGGGTGCTTAGCGTTGTCCCCTGGTTTTTAAACACATTGATTGCAATAAGGATAACTAATATGCCGAGTACTATCAATAGGGCAATTCTCCTGGTTTTCATACGACAGGATATTATGAATGGGCAAATCGTTTTTTACGCCATTGCTGGAACAGGATTCCTGCAATGATGACAAGAATTATAGGGGTAAGCGTGTTAAACATTTTCCAGTGTGCCGACTGTTCCAGTATTTTACTCTTGTCAAGCAAACGCAGTTCAATATTGCGTGATCGTAAAGCAATGAGCTGACTCTCATCGGTAAGGTATTGAATGGCATTAAGTAGAAATTCTTTGTTTCCAAATGTTTGCGAGGTATAGGTGTCGTATCCTAGCGGAGAGATTAGAATTCCTCGGGGGGTTTCACGGACATGATTTCGAATAATGTCGCCATCGGCTACTACCAGCATTTTATTGGGTACGCTGTGCGATTGAAAAGTATAGGAACCGTTTAATTTAAGGGCAGTAAGCATTCGATTTTGAAATACCGACGGAAATTGTCCTTCCAGCAGTACTGCAATGGGCAAATAGGAATTTTTAAACTCTTCTTCCTGGAAACCCTGTTTTACCTCTGCCAGGCGTACGAAAGCAGGTACATTTTTTATACGAGTGTACTTTGAAGAACGTAGCAACACGGTATGACGGACATTGGGAATCTGTAGCGTATCGAGGTAGCTACAAAACTCTACTTTTATAAGATTTAGATTTCGTGAGATAGGATGATCGTATGCGCCGACAAGCAGCGGAAAATAAGGCCATGGAGTAGGTACAAATTTTGGTTGCCCCGTTGATGTGCCGGTTGCGATGGGGATTAGTGCACATTGAATATCCTGCACCAATGCCGGATTTAGCCTGACCCCATACCGAAACAGCATATCCTCGAGGTTGAGCTGAGTTATGGTAGCATAGGCATTTCCCTGAGCAAAACTATCGCGGTTGAGATTGACCGCATCGAGCAGCCATACCACCTTGCCGCCATGCATAATGTATTGATCGATGACAAATTTATCTTCCTCGCTAAAGGGTTGGGTAGGGCCAGCAATAATTAAACATTTGTATGGTTTAAGTGCATCGACATTGCCATGTAATTGTCCCCGGTCGATCTGGAAATAATTCGATAGCGCTTTCATCATATCGCCCGTATGATACTCGTCCCATTCGCCATGACCCTCGAGAAAAGCAATTTTTTCCACTTTCGTCTGCGTAACACATCGAATTGCGTTAATCAGGTTGTACTCGAGGTTTTGAACCGAATGGTTGAGGTTCTCTTCGCCCGAATAGGCGGGATTATTGCTAAGCAAATTGACCGAGAATTCACGATTCCCATACGTTACTATGGCGCCGGGGATAATCATTTTTTCACTGTATCCACCTTTCTGATCTTTCATCTTTACGCTGGTCGGTTGCAGTCCAGCTTTGTAAAGTTTTTCAATAGTTGTCTGTATCTGTCTTTCATCTCCGCTCTCATACGGGTCGATAAATTCATATTGTAACTTGTTGCCTGCGTAAACACGAAATTCATCGAGCTGCTCACGAATTGCCTGAGAAAACTTTCGAAAGCTTAAAGGTAGATCCCCATACAGGTATATGCGTACCATTATCTGGTCGGGAAGACTACGGAGCGTCTCTTTACTGATTTTACTGAGTGTATAACGTTTTTCTTGCGTTAAATCGAAACGCAAAAAATAAAAAGCAGATACTCCGTTGATGGCCAGTAGAAACGCAAGGATTAACGCTATATTGTAGATTCGTTGCCCCCTCTTTTTCAGATTCATAATAAATCGTATTTTGTGTTCAAAAGTACATGTTTTTGTCGGAATATTCATGGTCAGTTGTTGAGGTATGTTCTATCAATATAGCCAAAAACTAATTTTTCCACACGGCTTATCCCAAAAAGGTTCCGTAGTGGTTTAAGCTTAATGCTATTCCCTCGTAGAAAAATAGTTATATTCATTTTGATTTTTCTGCGCATATTTGTAGTAAAATGTGGGTGTATTTATAAAACTGCTAATGGTATTTGTCGAAGTAATATTACCCTTACCCGTGCACAAATTTTATACCTATTCGGTTCCAGAAGAAATGGTGCCGGAACTTGAAATAGGAAAAAGAGTGCTGGTGCAGTTTGGTAGTCGTAAAATGTATGCAGCCATAATTCGTAGAATTATAGGCGATATTTCGTCCGATGCCATTGATTATAAGCCCATATTATTTGTCATTGATCAGGTTGCAGTAGTAAATACCGTACAGCTTCGTTTTTGGGAATGGATTGCTAGCTATTATATGTGTTCTGTAGGCGAGGTAATGCAATTTGCTTTGCCTGCTCATTTGCGTGTTGAGAGTAAGACCAGAGTGATGGTGAATGAAGCATTTGATGGAATCGATGCACTTAGTGAGGAGGAAAAAAAATTGTTGGTTTTACTCGAAAAAGAACCAGTATTTCTCAATGAAGGGGCGAAAAAACTTAAAATTTCAAATTTCTTAAGCCTTTTGCGCTCTCTGGTAAAAAAACAGGCGGTGCTTTTGGTCGAAGACATAGAAGAACCCGCCGAACCACGTTGGGAAAAATATGTACGTCTTACCGCACGGGCTACCGACGAGCTATTTTTGAATGAGGCACTTGAAAAACTCACCAGGGCACGCAAACAAAAAGATTTACTTGAAACCTACCTCCGGTTGGCCGATGCCTTTGGCGAAAGTGCTGAACCTAAACCGGTGAGTCAGAAAATATTGCTGGAAGTTACGCAGTGTAGCTATACTACGTTAAAAGCGCTTATTGACAAAGGCATTCTGGAGACCTATTCACTTGCAAGCTGGGAGATAAATAAAGAGGAGGATGCAAAAGAAAATTTACCTCTATTATCGCCTGCTCAGCAGCAAGCGTTAGGGGAAGTATTTGAAAACTTTAAAAATAAGCGAGTAGTACTGCTGCATGGCGTTACGGGTAGCGGAAAAACGGAAATCTATTTTCACCTCATTGCCGATGCGCTAAATAAGGGGCAACAGGTACTCTATTTGTTGCCCGAGATTGCTATCACCTACCAGATTATTCGACGTTTAAAGCGTGTTTTTGGCGATAGGGTATTGGTTTATCATTCGAGAATGACTGGTAAATCTCGTATGGAGGTATACCATCGTTTGTTGGCTACAAGTGGGCATACAGCGCAGATTGTATTAGGGGTTCGTTCATCGATTTTCCTACCATTTTTTAACTTAGGGCTTATCATTGTGGATGAGGAACACGAAAACAGTTATAAGCAATACGATCCTAATCCTCGTTACCATGCACGGGATGCGGCCATAGTACTGGCAGATATGTTTCATGCCAACGTATTGCTGGGTTCAGCAACCCCCGCTCTCGAAAGTTATTATAATGCAACAATTGGCAAATTTGGTCTGGTAAAGCTTGGCGAACGTTATCGAGGCATAGAATTGCCTCGCATGGAGATTGTAAATATGGCTGCTGCCCGTAAAAAAGGCAACATTCAGTCGCATTTTTCCCGGATACTTTTAGATGAAATTAAGCATAGTCTCGAGGAAGGGAAACAGGTGCTTCTTTTTCACAATCGTCGGGGATTTGCACCGTATGTCCAGTGTCAGGCATGCCAC
The DNA here is from genome assembly GCA_029550865.1 of Bacteroidota bacterium. GTDB lineage: Bacteria > Bacteroidota > Bacteroidia > Bacteroidales > DTGW01 > JAKPGM01. The sequence goes on from JAKPGM010000056.1 coordinate 17,301, forward strand.
TATATTTTTCGTTGCCGGCATTGCGATGTATCGCTTACCTATCATAAATTTCCGTTATCGCTTACCTGCCACTATTGTGGATATTCACTTGCTGTACCTTCGGTGTGTCCTCAATGTCAGAGTACTGACCTGAAAATTCGAGGTTTTGGAACCGAAAAAGTGGAGGAAGAACTGGCTATATTTTTCCCCGATGCTCGTATCGGTCGTATGGACCAGGATGCGGTACGTACCCGGGAAGCTTTTGATGAAATTATTACTCAGCTCGAGCAGGGAGAACTTGATATCGTGGTTGGAACCCAGATGATAACCAAAGGACTCGATTTTGCGCAAGTTCGGCTGGTTGGAATATTGGATGCCGATAGCTTGCTCAATTATCCCGATTTTAGAGCTTTCGAACGCAGCTTCCAGCTAATGGTACAGGTAGGTGGTCGTGCAGGTCGTACCCATCAGCAGGGTAAGGTAATTATTCAAACCTTCATGCCCGAACATCCCATTATTCAAATGGCTCTTCGACATGACTATGAAGCCATGTTTCGAGCACAGTTACAGGAACGACAGACCTTTCTTTATCCACCGTTTGTTCGGCTTATTCATCTCGAACTACGACATTCCAGCGAAAAAAAATGTGAGGATGCTGCACAGTTGCTTTACCAAAAATTAGCAGAAAAATTGCATAGGCTAGTTTTACGACCCCAAAAACCAATCATTGCTCGTATGCATAATCAATACATTTACGAGATACACCTTAAAATTCTTCCCTCGGTTTCTCTTTCTTCCGTAAAAAGTTATATTGTCACCTGCATTGAACAAATCAAAAAGCAGTTTTCAACCGTCAGTATTCGCATCGATGTGGATCCTCAATGATAACGATAGGCCGTTTTACTTAGCACCTTTTTTATGGTATTCTGGAGCGTAACAGTGTTGATAGGCTTTGTAATAATGGCATCAATCCCCTCGAGTTCCTGTAAGTCTTGGTTGAGATACTGTGCAAAGGCTGTCACAGCAATAATGGGCACTTGCTTGTCGATCGAGCGAATTTCGGATGCAATTTCAATCCCATTTTTACCAGGTAGCCTGAGGTCTAATAAGATTAGTTGAAAAGGTTTGTGTTTGTGATACAATTCAATAACTTCAGATGAATGACTGGCTCGAATACAGGTAAACCCTGAAACCGTAAGAATTTCCTCAAGAAGTAGATAATGAAAATCGTCATCCTCAACGATCAATATTGGATGTTGAAATAGTAGATTTACTGAAGGTTCTTCTATTTGTAAAGGTTCTTCGGATACTGGCAAGTAGGGTAGTTCTACGCGTACGGTAGTTCCCTTGGCTACTTCGGATTCAACAGATATCTTTCCATTAAGCATCTCAACGTAGGCCTGGACTATTGCCATTCCTAGACCAATGCCAGGTTTTTTTATGGTAAAAATGTTTTTAGCCCGATAGAATCGTGAGAAAATGCGCTGCATGTCTGCAGGTTCAATTCCGATCCCCGTGTCGATGACTTTAAAGATAAGTTTATCATTTTCCACAGTATAGCCAAACGAGACAAATCCTTCGTAGGTATACTTAATGGCGTTGGAGATCAGATTGGAGAGTATCTTCGAAATCTTTATGCGATCTCCCAGGATCATAAAAGGTTCCTGCAAATTTTCGTTGTAGCAATACAATGTCACAGCGCTATCTTTGGGTATCAGGGCCGACATGTCTGTGAGTATTTCCCGCAAACTTTCATGAAGATTAAATGGAGCATTTTCAACCTTAACGGTTCCTGCATCTATCTCAGCAATCTCAACAGTTTCGTTAATAATTTCGGCAATTTGACTTCCACTGCTGGCTATTATGCTGCTATAATGGGCAATCTTTTCTTGCGGGAGGTTTTCTTTCTTTAATAGATTGCTGAAACCAATAATGGAGTTTAATGGGGTTCGAATTTCATGCGAAAGGTTTGCAAGAAACGATGATTTTAAACGTTCACTTTCTTCGGCCTTATCGCGGGCAGCAATAAGTTCCTGCTCAAATTTTTTGCGTTGCGTTATATCATTGACAAAAGCAACTATAACAGGTATCTCACCGTATTGCATTTTTTGTAGGTGAACCTCGACCGGATATAATACCCCGTTTTTTTTACGAAAGTTGGTTTCGATGACAACGACATCGTTTTGATCCCTCAGTTTTTTGATGGTTTCACTGAAATCATCATGGGAAAATGAGGGCATCAGGTTCATTAAAGTCATACGTTGTAGTTCTTCCTTGGGGTAACCCGAATTCTGGAGAGCTCCTTTATTTACCTCCAGGATTTGGTAGGTATCGGCTGTTGCGATGTAGAGTTCATTTAGGGCATTTTCAATTATGTTATACAGATTATGAAGTTTTTGTTGCGCTCGTATTCGCTCGGTAATATCATGTACAATTGCAAAAACTACTTTTCTTTCTTGATATTCTATCAGGCTTCCATATATTTCAACTTCTCGTACTTGCCCCTCGCCCAGTCGTTGCTTTAGTCGTAAACAATCTTTATTGGCAATAATATCAATGATGGTATTGGTTTCAAAGCATTCACTCCCCTCTAAGCATAATTGCTTGAGATACATTTGGGTAAGGGTGGAATAATTATACCCGTAAAATTTTAAGGCAGAAGGGTTAGCATCGAGTATTTTTTCGTTCTGCGCATCTATTATTAGCATTACCGACTGGCTGTTCTCAAAAAGATTACGAAAACGCTGTTCACTCTGAGCAATGAGGTTTTCGCGTTGTAGTTTTTTCCCCCTTTCAAGTAGTAGTGCCGATAATAATACGGTAGCAACAGGATAAAGCGTAAGAGTAACTGGAGCAATGGTTTTAAAAGTATCGAAGGCAATTGCGGAAGGTAAAAAAACGGTACATGCCAGCATTACCACATGAACGGTTATGCCCATACCCAGTATTTTCCAGAAACGTCTATGTCCGAATACATCGGGAATGTAGTTTCGCCAAGCTACTCCAATGAATCCACTGAGCAAAATTACAATAATGCCCATCATCATACCGGGGCCCCCCAACCAATAACGGACTATTGCGGCAATTACCACAGCAACCAGGGTGGGTACAAGTCCAAAAAATAATCCAGCTACCGAAAGCAATACCGAACGAACATCAAAAATAAGCCCCTCTACCATTACCCAGGGGGTTTTCATTAATACAACAGCAATAAAACCAATGACTCCGCCAGTGATTATTTTAACAAACCATGTGTTTTTTTCCTCGTATTTGAGCCATACATAATCGTATAGCAGGGCAAAAGCCAGTAAAATCGAAATATTTTGAACAATATCAATAAACATGGCAATAAATTTTGGGCGATTTCGGCATTTTTTGAGGGCACCTTTAGGTAAAGATACGAAGAATTATCAAAATATTTTGCAATTCTTTTACTTAACCAAAATTAATTACGAAACAAACAAACGTATGTACTTATCAACATTTTTTGATTTGATGTTGTGAAGAGCAAAATCAATTGTTTAGAGATTACATTACTTAAGGAACTCGATTTTTGAAACAATAAGGAGGATAAAGCTGGATGCTGGGATTTGCATTATTTTAAGACTTGCTCAAAAATTTGCAAATATCGATGGGCTATTTTTTCATAGGTGTACTCATTTAGCACTTTTTCTCGAGCCATGGTAGATAGCTGTTCATAGTTTGACTCAAAGAGGCACCAACGAATACCCTCGGCCAGTGATTGTGCGGATTGAGATGCTGCAAGCCAGCCATTTTGCTTGTGATCGATCATCTCGGGGATTCCTCCAATATCAAAGGCGGCTACGGGTACCCCACATGCCATCGATTCCATGATAGTATTCGGTAAATTTTCCTGCAAAGACGAGGTAACATACAAAGCGGCAGCATTGTATACGGTAAGCATTCTATTGGGGGTCACTATGCCCAGTATTCTATACGGTAAGGCCAGCTGTTTAAACAAGTCGGGGTCCTTTACTTTTCCAGCTATCAGTATTTCGACTGATTCCAATACTTGCTGCGGATATTGAGCAGCTAAAATTTTTATAGCTTCTACAAAATAGGGAAAGCCTTTGAAATAGTTGTTTACATTGGCTGCAGCAAATAGAATGTATTTTTTGGCAGGATCTAAACCAAGTAGCTGTTTGCATTTAACTTTTTCTTCTGGTTTGAAAATATCGATATCGATGGGATTGGGAATAACGTGTACGGGTTTCCCTTCAAGTAAGCTACTTTTGGTTGCCTTTTGCTGTAGCCATTGACTACAGGTGACGATGGTGAGGTTGTGAGCTTCTTTTAAAATTGTCTGTTTTCGTTTCCATATACGATATGATAAGTCGTATTTGTGCGGTTTTTTTATAAAAAAACAATTGCCGCATTGCAGTTGAAAATTATTGCAATGGCCACTGTGATGACATCCTCCCGTAAAAAGCCACATGTCGTGCAGCGTCCATACTATGGGTTTATTTAGCTCAATGAGTTTTTTAATTCCCTTCAAGGACAAAAAACCCCCATTTATCCAATGAAGATGAATGACATCAGCTTGTTGTATCAACGGATGACAGGATATGTCCTCTCCTGTGTTGGCTATGGAAAAGAGAAAACGTACTTCGGGAGTACGTTCCCGAAGGTAAAACAGCAATCTTTCGTAAGCAAAACGGTAAAAGTTAAGATATTTTTTCCATTGTGTATGGGTGGTACTAACCACAGGAATCCCAGTATTACCATCCCGTACCAGTAGCGTAACAGCTACATTGGGTAATCGATTTAATGCTTCGGCAATTCGGTATGCCGCTATGGCTGCCCCACCTGTCCGCGCTGCGGTATTAATCGATACTATTTTCATGGGTTTCGATTATCTTCCAGCAATTGATATTGAAGCAACAAGGATTGTATTCCAGCAACGTCCCCGAGCTTAAATTCGTTGCAGAGGCTGGCAATCTGCTGTAAATAGTAAAGATTTGAATTTATATCATAACCACTCATCGAGCGTTGATTATTATCCAGGGAACTGAAATAGGTCAGATATTGCTTTACCTGATTACCAAAATCTTGTAGTATCTGTACCGCTTTATCTTTGGCTGCACATTCCAGGTATACCCGTGCAATAAGAATGGAATTATAGTCATGCTCGACTTTTGAAAAGGGTAACAAGGTAATACATCTGTCCAGAACTTTGAGGGCAGAATCCATTTTGTGCTCAGCCCATAGGGCCTGGGCCAATCTTACAAAATTGTTGCGAAATCGTACCACCGATAAAGTACGCGCATGGAAGTTATCGATGTAAACTCTGGGCTCGTTCATTTGGCGGTAGTCGAACTTTTCCATTAAATTGTGATAAAGGGTATCGGTATTAATTCTACCACATTCAAGTGGAGAATCATAGGGAGTGCGAATGGGTACCAGGCGGTAAGCATATCCATCGAGCTGGAGATATTCATCGAGCCAGCAAGTGCCTTCGGGGTAGGGCGAAGCAAAATAAATGGGTCGTTTCCAGGCATTGTTGGCAATAATATCGAGCATTACTAGCTGACTTTTGGTAATAGAATTCGATTTAAGACGAACGATAATAGCTGTATCCATTAGCTTTGCGAGACTACGTGGAATTACCTGATACCGAAGGACGTTGGCTGTATCAATGGGTAGCAACAAATTTTTTCCAGGAATAAAATCTATTGATTCGTCGTAGCCTGGGATAGTTTTAGTACGAGGGTCGTCACTTGCAACGAAAGCAATAGCCTGTTTTATATCAATAGGGTCCTTTATCTGGTCGAGCAGATATATGCGTGCGCGTTTGCCTTCCAGGCATTGTTCTCGCGTCAGCGAGATGGGTAGTGGATCCGACTGATACACTTTTCGCTTCATCTGATCGATATACCAGTCGCTATTCAGTAACATGGTATTCACCACGCGCACGTCGGTGCGAATGCCCTCTACTTCCTGCAGATACCAGAGGGGGAAAGTGTCGTTATCGCCGTAGGTGAAAAGAATAGCATTGGGCGCACACGACTGCAGATAATTATAGGCCAGCGAACGAGCCAGATATCGGTGGCTTCGGTTATGATCGTTCCAGTTTTCCTTAGCCATCAGCCCTGGAACCAAAAGCAAGCAAACGGCTACAATTGCAGATGCTTTCGCTGGTTGATATTTTCCTCGAAGTATTTTCTCGCCAATGGCAAGTACGCCTAAACCTATCCAGATAGCAAAGGCATAAAACGAACCAGCGTAAGCATAATCACGCTCGCGTGGCTGTAACGGTGTTTGGTTCAGATAAACAACAATGGCCAGTCCCGTAAAAAAGAACAACAACATGGTAACCCAGGCATACTTCCTTGAACGGTCGACAACATATAAAAGTCCAAGTAATCCGAGTATAAAGGGCAAAAAATAATAGGTATTCCGGGCAGGATGATGACGTAACGAATCGGGAAGCAGAGTTTCATCCCCCACCAGTTTTTTATCGATAAAGGGTATGCCGCTAATCCAGTTGCCTGCCAGTATTCCGCCATCATCATTGTCGTTCTGGCGACCCACAAAATTCCACAGAAAATATCTCATGTACATGTGGCCAACCTGATAGGTAAAGAAAAATCGTAGATTTTCGCCAAATGTTGGCACATATTCAGTTCTTATTTGACCATTTTCGTTGACTTCAACCGGTTTCCCTTTAATGTTTGCCCAGGATTTGTATACCTTGATATGATTGGGGTTGGTGCTATACATTCTTGGAAATAGGGTCATGAAACGTTTGTCGTAGGTAAGGTCGTAATCGTACCCGATAATTTCGTATCGTCCATTGATGGCGGCATAGCGCGGCTTACCCGCTTTAGCATCCACAATTGGTGCATTATAGTATGGTCCGTAGAGTAAAGGCCTATCGCCATATTGTTCGCGGTCGAGGTACGAAAGCAAGGCAAATACATTGCTGGGATCGTTTTCATTAAGCGAAGGATTGGCTGAGGCTCGGATAAGTATGGTGGCGTACGAAGTGTATCCAATCAGCAGCATACTCAGGGAAAGGGCAAACATCTGTAACCAGTATTGCTGCTTGCGATAAGCATAACGAAGTAGCCACACCAGTAGTCCTACTATCAGGACAAAATATATTGCAAACCCTGTATTGTAAGGAAATCCAAAAGAATTGACAAATAATAGCTCAAAATAGCTTCCCAATTTAACGAAACCCTGTATAAAGCCATACATGACAAAACCCAATATGGCAATAGAAATCAGGAAAGCCCATGATGCTCCTTTCCACGAGAAGGGGTATTTTTTGAAATAATATATCATGACTATGGCAGGGATAGCAAGCAAATTCAAAAGATGCACCCCAATAGACAACCCCATCAAATAGGCAATCAGGATAAGCCATCGGTTAGCTGAAGTTTCGTTTTCAGCATCTTCCCAGCGAAGGACAGCCCAGAATACTAAAGCTGTAAAAAGTGAGGAAAGAGCATATACTTCGGCTTCTACGGCTGAAAACCAGAAAGTATCGGAAAAAGTATAGGCAAGAGCTCCTACTAAACCACTGCCTAAGATCAGGATTGTATCCGTTTGATTCAATTCTTTTTTGTTGTGAAGTACGATTTTGCGCGCAATGTGTGTTATGCTCCAGAACAAAAACAGGATGGTGAATGCGCTGGCCAGTGCCGATGAATAATTAACCAGTCTTGCTACCAGCTCGTAATTGGTTCCAGCAAAAATCGAAAAAAAACGAGCCAGAAGCATAAAAAATGGTGCACCTGGTGGATGGCCTACCTGTAATTTAAACGAAGTAGCCAAAAACTCGCCACAATCCCAAAGACTCACGGTGGGCTCGGCTGTTAAAATGTATACAATTGCCGATACTAAAAAAACTAACCAACCGAATAGGTTATTTAGCTTCTTAAAATTTTCCATAGTCAGTATTTTCAGAAATAATCTAAAATTCTCAGAAAAATTTACCAGACAATATTCTTAAAGTGGCGAATTTAGGTTTTTTCTGTGTTACTTTTGCAGTGTAAAGAAAAATATTCGTTAACTTTGTTAAAATAGGCTGGCCATGATGTATCAACTTACTTTTAACCCCCTGAAAGAAGAAGATCTTCTGGTTGTTAAAGAGATATATGATTATTATATTCGTCATTCTACTGCCACATTTCATACCGATCCGATTACCATTGGCGAGCTAAAAGAGTACATTTATTTGAATCATCCCCGTTATCGTTCTTACATGATACTCTGTGATGAGGTACCGGCAGGATTTTGCTATTTTACCCATTTTAAAAAACGACAGGCTTACGATCGTACGGCTGAAGTTGCCCTGTATTTACGTCCCGAATTTTGCGACAAGGGTATTGGCCCTAAAGCACTTGCGTTTCTGGAAAAAGAAGCAAAGGAGAGTGGCATCAAAAATTTGGTGGCACTGGTAACAGGTAATAATTTCCCCAGTATCAAGCTTTTTGAGCGAAATGGCTACAAAAAAGTTGCCCATTTTGAAAGGGTAGGTGAAAAACTGGGCTTGGTACTCGATGTTTTGGCCTATCAAAAAGAATTATAGCATGTCGTCGAAAAAGAACAAGTATCGTGAAGGTATCGTTTACTCTACCAATCCCAATTTTCAATATGAAAATATCCACGAAGAAGAAGCAGCAACGTTACCTCCACAACAGCAAATGTTGTATGTTTCGCGTGATCGAAAGCAACGTGCTGGAAAAGTTGTAACACTTGTGAGTGGCTTTGTAGGGAAAACAGAAGATCTTGAAAAGCTGGGGAAAATGTTAAAAACTCGATGTGGAGTAGGCGGTTCGGTCAAAGAAGGGGTAATTCTAATACAGGGTGATTTTGTCGAAAAAGTATTACAGCTTCTCGTAACCGAGGGGTACAAGGTTAAACAAAAGGGCGGATGATTCTTTTAGAGAAGATCGCGTAATTCAACAGTTTTGATAATAATCTCAACAATTTCATCGACCGAAAGGGTCATGGCATTGATGGTTAAATCGGGCCACGTATAGTCCGTCCCTTTTCCCTGGAAATAGTTTTTAAATTCTTCACGCTTTTTGTCCGTTTCAATACATCTTTCTTTAGCTTCTTCGAGGGTACAGCTGTAACGTTCGCTAACCCTGCTTGCTCTCCATTCAAGGGGGGCATGGAGGTGTATGTGTAACGAACGTGCCATATCGCGGGTGATGGCAATACCTCCGCGTCCTACAATTATCGCATGCCCCTGCTCCGCAATCTCTCGGATTACCTTGCCTATGGTATTGCGTATTTTTTTATCGCTATGGTAATAATGGCTAAATGAATTAAAGAAATCTTCCAGCGTACTCCGTTTTTCGTAGTTAAATACATAGGCTATTTCTGAGGGATCCAGCTGTAATTGCTTGGCCGACTCTTCCAGTATTTCCTTACTGTACCACTTCCAAGGATGCGTTTTACCCCATTTATCTTTTTTTTGTGAGAGTTTTTCCGAAAGTTTTTGTGCGACTATCTTGGCTGCACAACCATATTCACGGGAAATGGTAATAACCGGTCCTTCGCCCTGCTGTTGGCTTGCGCTTTCGACATAACGCTGTCGCAAATAGCTAACTAAATCTCCTCTCATAGCCTAAATGGTATTAACTTTTTAAAGTTAGCAAAGTTTTTCTTAAAAATCAATAAAAAACTAAATAAAGTATGTTCGAGCTGATCTAAACAACACAAACTTGTATGGTTGACCATGTAATTCAGAATATATTACATGCGGTTCTATTATTATTGTCAAAAAACAGACCTCATTTCGCCATGTGTGCCATTTAAATGGTTAGGGTACAGAGTAGAAGTGAAATAAACTGCTACTAGAAGGTTACTTTCATGGTTGAAGCGAGTTTGGTAATTTTTTATCGATGTACCTGTGTAGGTAAAGACTTTATTGTGTGCCAGTTTCACATCATCATTTTAAAACCATTTAAAAATTATTTTTTGGATAACTTAGAACTTTTAAAAAGCTTGCTTAACCTTAAATTGGGAGTAGATGGTAAACTAAATTTTTTCGGATAAAACCAACATAAGACTTTCTTTGATGGTTACCTTGTAATCTAAATATTTAATAACTTTGCTTAAACACTGCATATGACGGAAAAAGCTATCATACGAGAACAAGTGCAATCTCGAAGAAAAATATTTTCTCCCGCAGAGCTTTGCCAGAAATCTTTTCAGATATGTCATCAAATTGAACAGCATGAACGTTTTCTCAGCAGTGAATGCGTGATGATGTATTACCCTCTGCCGGGCGAAGTAGATCTAACCACGTTGCTGGATAACTATTACCGGGCGAAGACTCTACTTTTACCCGTAGTAAGTGGAAAAAACATTGTTTTGAAACAATATACAGGACGGCACAATCTTGTACAGGGGGCTTTTGGCATTCTTGAACCCACCGGGGATATTTGGTCAAAGCCTGCTACCCCCGGCCTGATTATCGTTCCCGGCTTGGCATTCGATCATCAGGGACATCGTTTGGGTCGAGGACAGGGTTTTTACGATCGTTTTTTGTTGCATCAGAAAGGCTATAAAATTGGCGTTTGCTTTCATTATCAGATTTTTCCATCCATCCCAGTCGAAACACACGACATATCAGTTGATGAGGTCATTTTTGCCTGATCGAATGGAGTAAATCCTCAAAATATTTTTTTTCTTTTTCAAAATTTAAGGCTGGATAATCCCTTTCGAGTTTATGGATGCGTTCAAGCATACCCGAAGCAAAGCTACGTATTGACGGATGGCCGGGAAATTCTATTTTATGCGACATGCCCGCCTGTATTTCCTGCAAAGCTTTATTTATGCTTTTAGTATGTTCGTCAAAATATGCTGTTGAAAATTTTTCAAAAATATAGTCGACAGCTGCCTCTGAGGGGTGTACGGCATCATCGGCATAAAAGCGGTAATCGCGAAGTTCGTCAAGCATAATCTCATAGGCCGGAAAATAAGTTGCCAACCCTTCCTCACAAAGACGATGTACGGCCACTATCAGGGTAGATTTGCTTAGATTGTTGCCTGCAGCGGTATCTTTAAGGTGTCGTACCGGGCTTACCGTAAAAATAATTTGTACTGCCGGGTTTATTTTTTTTATTTCGCCGATCAGCTTTCGATAGTCTGCAACAATATCCTCTGGGGAAAGTAGCCGACGTTCGAAAACAGATGCAGGGAGTTTATGACAATTTGCTACGACCTGTCCTGTTTTTTTGTAAATGTATATCCATGCTGTACCAAATGTGATAAATAAAAACCTGGCTTTTCGCAGAAATGAAGACGAAAATGCTAATCTTTCGTTAATATTCAATAGTGTAGTTTCTGCCTCCATCGAAGAAAATCGCGAATGATGTAACATCGAATGCCACAGGTAATTGTGTTCAATAAGTTCCTCCTTTACAAATTTTTGCCCTTTTATTAATCGTTCGATACAAAGCTTGATGGACGATGGATTGAACAGGATACCAAAAGGATTGATATCAACCTCAAATTTAAGCCCTGCAAGCTTTTCCCCTATCGATTCAGCAAAGCATGAACCCATCATCATCACCGGAACAGTATGATCAACTTTATGGACAGAGGGAATAATGTCGACAGGGGTATACCATTTCATGCTTTTAGTGATGAGGGTTGTACAGTTTTGCGAATCCAATTCAAAAGATATTCTAAAATTTCAACATCGTGTTTTTCGGTCAAATAATGTCCCTTGCCCGACCAACTTTTAAAGGTGGTATAAAAACCCGTATTACGTGCAAATACCACCGACGACTTGTGTAGAGCTATACTATCTTCGGTGCCATGCATCACAAGGGTGGGAACGTTAATCTTGTAGCCCAACGTTATCATTTTTTGACCTATGCGCTTTACTTCGCAAAATAACTTTACGTGCATAAAAGGTAATGAATTATCACTGCTTTTTAACAAATCATTGGGAATAGTAATACCCAGATATTTGCTTACATCGATCAGAAAAAATGGGAAAATATGCGAAAGTAAGCGGATTCTAAACCACCATGAGGCAAGTATTTTTATGGCTGGTTTAAACATGGGGGCGCTTAGAATCAATGCGTCAACACTCTTTTTGTGTGTGAGATAGTATTGTAAAGCAAGTAGTGCCCCTATTTGATGCCCCATCAGTATTTTTTTACTTTCCGGAAAGAGTCGTTCACTTTCCTGTACAAGTACTTCTACATCTCTATCAAGAACTGCCATATGCCGAATCCTGCTAATTTTACCGGCAGCATTTCCATGTCCTCGCAAATCAATAGCAGTTACGTTTACTCCTTGCTGTGCAAGGTATTGTGCAAAAGGAATATAAACGCTGGATTCCATCCCCCAGCCATGTACTATACAAAGGCAAACATGATCGCTTTCCGAGTTCCAATATCGAAAATGCAAATTTACCCCGTCGACCGATGTTATGCTATATTCCCCCCTTTGCATGATTAATTGGCTTTTACATTTCTTGCCAGCAGCAAAGTTATACTGAAAAGGATGAGATTTTCTGCTAAAAAATATTAAGAAAGTGCTAAAAAGTTCTTTTTCTACGGTAAATCCGAAATTCGTAATGCAGTCCATCGGGATGTTCCTCAAGTTGAGGATATACTGCTGTAAGCTGCCATATTTGCTCATCAATAGCCGGGAAAAAAGTATCGGCCTGAAAATCTTTATCAATTAATGTGATGTATAACCTATCTACTAAAGGAAAAAATTGCTGATATATCGAAGCACCTCCAATGATAAAATTTTCTTTGTCGACATCAGCCAGACGAACGGCTTCATCAAACGAATGAGCTACCTCGACACCCTCAGGGAAAGGTTCAGAAGCATGAGTGATAACAATATTTCTTCGACCAGGGAGAGGTCGGCGCGGAAGCGACCAAAATGTGTTCTTTCCCATGATTACTGTGTGTCCCAGGGTGTTTTTTTTAAACCATTTGAAGTCCTCAGGGATATGCCAGGGGAGAGTACCGTTTAATCCAATTGCATAATTTCGGGCAATAGCAGCAATGATGGCAAAAGATTTATCCCTTCGAATGTTCATGTATTTTTCTTAAAGCATATTAAAGATTGACTATAGCAACCCTTTATTCCCGGAAGAGTACAAAAAAACCTTTGGCTCGAACCGGGGTGCCGGTTGTTGACTCGATGTAGTAGTAATAGGTGCCAGCAGGGGCTGGTTGCCCAGAAGTCTCAATGATGCCGTCCCACATGATCGATTGGGATACCGAATGAAATATTCTCTGACCTTTTCCATTGAAAATTTCGAGCCTGAAAAGATCTTTCCCATTGGTCTGGACAAAAAAGTAATCATTCCGACCATCGCCGTTGGGGGTAAAGAACTTGGGTACTACCAGCGTAGGGGAAATAAGAAAAGAGGTATCGAATCTTGTAGAACAGCCATACCAATCACTTACAATAAGCTGCAATGTACGATAACCTACCTGATTACTGGTGAAAGCATGAATTAGCGTATCCCTTCGGATTACCCTATTTCCAGAATTTTCAATAGCATTGGCATTATTATGTACTCGTATCGTACGATTAGCAGTAACATCTCGCCAGGTGTACCGATATACAATAGTATCGCTTGGGGCTTTCCCCGAGCGGAAGGTATATATTAAGGTATCCCATGGATGGTCAACTATCTGAAACCACGCATTGGGCAGGGGACGAATGCGTATAGTATCGCTATGTGTGGCCGTTTTCCCCTCAATATTCTTGTGTCGCATGGTCAGCGTTACAACAATTAACGTATCCCTATAAGGACTGCTGAATACATGCGATACACTGCTTGTGTCGCGACGCGTGTTGTTGGCAAAACTCCAGTAGAAGTCATACTCATCAAGAGTTTCCCCTCCATCAGGTACCGAGGTGTTGAAAAAAGTTACCCGCAAACTGCCGCATCCCATCGTAGTATCCATGGAAAAATTTGCCACCTGCCCACTGATGGAATGCCACACAAAACATGCTAAAAACAAAAAAACACCAATATACCTAAGTAGTCGTACCATATTTTCCTTTATGTGCCAAATTTATGAAATAAAATTACAAATTATTGCT
>JAKPGM010000064.1 GCA_029550865.1 Bacteroidota bacterium
GCTTGATTTTCTTTTTGCTACCATAAGAGTCACCCCTACGGGGTTGAAAGAGGTAATTTTTTGGGTCATACCCGCCAATAGATAGGTTGATAAAAAATCTGACCTTTCCTTACAGGACACCTCTCTCCTACATCCTCACCCCGCCCTGTCGGGCACCCCTCTCCTTGGAAAGGAGAGGGGATGGGGGTGAGGTGGCCATCCCATTGCTACCAAAAGAGCCACCCCTACGGGGTTGGAAGAGGTAAATTTTTTAGGGTCTACCCGATAGCGTATTGTTTGATATAAAATCTGTTCCTACCTTACCAGTCACCCCTCTCCTTAGAAAGGAGAGGGGCCGGGGGTGAGGATTGAAAGGAGAAAGGGTGGGGGTGAGGTGGAAAAGGATAATGGACTGACTATAAGTAGTTCCATGTCGGTCTGGACAATCCAAACAAATACCAATATGGTATCGGTAGCTGATTGATGTATTTGTAGTATTTCTGGATACATTGTTTAAACAGGTGTCCCTGCAAAATTGGATAGGAAGTACTTTTTATCGGTCACTAACAATGAATGCTCCTTTTATACCGCATTTAATTGCGAAGTTCTTAGCCTGTTCGTAATCAAAAGGTCCCACCCGATATTTGTACCAGAAGTCGATAAATTTTTCAACGACCCTCAGGGTATCCGAGACTAATTCGTTCAATTGCCAATTACTAAGTGGTACGCGACAGGCTGCTATCTGTACCCAATATTTTGCGTTCGAAGCAGTGGTAAAAGCGTAGGTCGTGCTGGTATTAGGCTTGACTTTACTTTTATCTTGAATCGTAGGGGTTGCATCTATTTTGACCTCGCTCGACGCAGGAACTGTCGTATATGTGTTTACTATAGCTGGTGTGTCTTGCTGCTGGATGGCTGATGAAGTTATTTCAAGATTTGTCGGGGAATTTTGCACTATTGTTTCGGAATTAACTTCTGGAGATCTTGCAAAGGATTGTTTCTGAATGGCTTGTTTTAATGAGTCGTTGCGTTGTAAATTTTTCGATCTGGTAGTTGCATCCGATTCCAGAGGGGTAGAACGATAAATTTCATAAGCTTTTTCAATGAGTTCAGTCGCCTGTTTAAATTTCTCACTGGCTTCCTTTAATATTATCAATTTTTTCGTTCCTTCTCTTACACGATCAGCTTCAATCATTTCGTTCTGCGCTGCAATGTAAATATCCCTGGCTTGCGTGGTGTAATCCACTGCCACCGATACTTCTTCGGGATTACCCTTAAATTTTGTCCAGAATTCATAAATGTGAGCGGAATAAGTTTCATATATCGCACGGTAGCTACCAATACGTTGTCGGTAAAGGGTTATCAGTTTTTCGGTAATATCTTTTTCCTTTTGTTGCGTTAATAAAGTGTTTTCCTGTTCAAGGTTTTTTTCTATTTCTTTTCGGGCACTTGCAATTTGTTTTTGATTTTTCGATGACAACTCATAATAAGTATAGGATTGACCAAATAGCGAAGAAAAAATGAATGATAATACGACGAATAAGAATACCTTATTAGAAGCAGATGAACGAATGAAGAACGTTCTATTGTTTTCAAAACAGTTTAATAGACAATTTTTCATCCGAAAATATTTTTAATTTTTTATAGCGGTCGGATGGAACTCGCATGTGATGAGCTTTCTATACATAGGCATGTACGAAACTGATAAATATTTTCATACTTGTTTGTGAATACTGCTATCCATGCTCGTTTCATCCGAAAATAATTTATAAATATTTCACGCAAAGACCCCAAAGTATTCGCAAAGTTCGCAAAGATTGTTCTTAGCGTTCTTAACAAAAACTTAGCGCACTTTGCGTTTTTATATTCATCCGAATAAAATTATTTA
>JAKPGM010000078.1 GCA_029550865.1 Bacteroidota bacterium
TTCGGATGAAACCTTCATGATTGTGCTCAAGCACAAACACACAATGAATAAAATGGGGAATATTATCCCTATAACGAAATAGAAAAATGGATTAAATAATTAATATTCAACATATTAAATAATTTTATTCGGATGAAAACAAGATTGTTCTTTTCGCTTATCATTACCATGATTTCTAGTATTACCTATGCACAATTTGAATTTGGATATCTTTTTGGTGCTGGTATTACCGATATATATGAAAAGACAACCGATAATATAATTGATAATACGTACTCGCCTGCTATAGGTTTTACTGGGGGTGTTTTTTGCCAGCAGGGTATCATTAGCCAAAATTTGTATGTTAAAGCCGATTTGCGTGTCTCCCAAAAGGGAGCGATGCGCACTTTTCTGTTTGCACAAGGTCAGTTCAGTTCAAAATATCGTGAAGATGTGTATTATGCAGAACTGCCAATATTGCTTCAGTTTAAGTTTTTTCCCTATCTAAAAATACAAGCAGGTATAAGTAATTCTTTCCGTTTAAACTTGAAGAAAAATAAATATGGTTATTTCGATGATAGTGCTATAAATTATGATAGTCGTTATGATCTGGGATATGTCATAGGGCTCATAGCTGAATATAAGCAGTATTTTCTTGAATTTAATTATAATAGTAGCCTGATAAAAATTGCTAACTATTGGAGGCTACAAGGTAATATTAGCAGTGATGACATAACCTATTACAATCGGACCATGTTTTTTACATTTGGATATAAGTTATTTAGTAATGCGAATGATTTATCAAATAAATAATCAATGTCTTTATATAGATATTTGTTTTTTATTTGTATTAATTTATTATATTTTGAGGTTGCTGCACAGCGGTGTAAAGTAAAAGGTTACATCTATGATGAGGTAACGCAGGAACCGATTGCTGGCGCTCTTTGCATTGATTCCATTCATATGATTTATACCACTTCCGATGAAAATGGTCATTTTTTTATGCAGGTGCCCCGAGGCAAGGTAGCTATTACTGTTACATATCTTAATTATTTTAGAAATAATTATGAATTTTCTTGTTCTTCCGATACTTTCCTTTCCGTGCCTATAAATCCTATGAAAATTGATGAAATTACAATAGTCGCTAACGAACAGCCTATTTATTTGCAGGCTTTGTCAGGTAAAACGGTTATTTCTGTTAAGAGAATAGATAATTTACCATCATTTGTTGGGCAGACTGATTTATTTAAAGCTATGACTTTTTTACCGGGGATTAACACTGGAAAAGAGGGAAAAAGTGAATTATATGTTAGAGGGGGTGGGCGTGATCAGAATTTGCTTTTAATGGACGAAGCTGTAATTTATAGCCCTTACCATGCAGTTGGTTTTATTACGGGAGTTAATACTGATGTGGTAAAAACAATCGATTTTTACAAGGGTGGATTTCCAGCTCGATATGGCGATAGGGGATCTTCTATCATTGATGTGCAACTAAAAGACGGTGATAAATATCGTTGGCATGGTAAATTCTCTCTTGGAATTATCGCATCTAACCTGCTTTTAGAAGGGCCAATCATAAAGGATAAAACATCATTATTACTAGGAGCGCGAAGTAGCTATTTTCATTTAATTACTTCATCCATGATGCGAGATTTTAAAGCAAAAGAAAAATTGCCACTTTCCTTTGAGAAGAGTCTTGACGCTAGTGCTTACAATTATTCATTTTATGATGTGAATGCAAAAATTTCGCATAAATTCAATCGTGATAACACGCTTGAGGCTAGCCTATACAGAGGAAATGACTATCTATTTGATGGTATGATTATTGCCAATGCAAATATTGAAGCCTGGAAAAATATATCTGGTTTTGATGTGATAAATCAGTCAGCATCAATAGTTTCAAGTAACTACCTTGGTCGAGGCATGTTGCTCAAGACATCTTTATCCTACAGTAGCTATGAAGGATTTTTCTATTATAATAGACTATTTCTTAATAATATTGAGCATTATAAGGTTGACCAATCTGCCTTGAATACTATAGAAGATGTTACCACAAAATCTCAACTGTTTATTAATTTAGGCAACAGACACAATATACGTACAGGCGTACAAATCAGTAGGTATGAATATCAACCGGGTAAAACACATATTGTAAATCAGAACTATAATACAGGCCTTAGTTACGATAGCATTTACCAGTTTCAAGGCGATTCTAGGTTATTGCAATTAAGCTGTTTTGCCGAGGATGAAATCCGTTTATCTGAAAAAAGTATGATTAATGCAGGGGTAAGAATGTCGATTGTTAAGGTTAAGAAAAAATCCTATTTTAGGTCAGAACCACGTATTTCCTACCGGCGTCTTATTAACGAGAGTATGTCTATTAAATTGGCATATGGTTTAGCTTACCAATATTTACAAGGATTGTATAGTTATTATCAAATGCTTGAAAAAGAAATTTGGGTAGGAACAACTTCCAAAATACCTCCTGCGTATGTTCATCAGGTGACTGCTGGAATTTGGGGTATGTTTTCTTCGTGTAAGCTTGAGTATGGTATGGAAGGATTTTATAAGAAGATGTATAACCTTATTGATTATCAATCTGTTAATCCTCAGAACAGTAAACTCTCATCCACATTTTTTAATAATTGGGAAGAGATGATTGCCAAAAATGGTAAGGGCGAGGCTTATGGAGTGGAACTTTTCATGCAGAAAAAAACAGAACGGTTTTCTGGAGCATTGGCATATACACTTTCATGGAATTATCGACAATTTGATGAGTTGAATGGAGGAAAAGCTTTTCCTTTTGTATTCGATACCCGTCATCAAGCAAATCTTACAATTCAGTACGATATTTCTAAAATGTATTCAGGTAGTATTATTTTTAGTATTAATTCTGGTGCCCGAGTTACTCTTCCTGAGGCATTTGTGGAGAGTGGTATTTTTAGTCAGTCATATACAGTTTATGGTGAATTAAACAATTATTCATTGCCGTTATATCATCGGCTTGATTTGATGACGCAAAAAAAATGGAGAACCAAAAAAGGTAATTTGCATTTTTTTAGAGTAAATGTATACAACGTTTATGCTCGGAAGAATCCTTCTTATATTTTTATTCAAAATAATAAGATATATAAGCGTTCTTTTTTTTCAATAATTCCTACAGTTTCCTATGGAATGGAATTTTAAAACTATTATTATCACAGTACTAATTGTGGAAATCTGTATTTCAGCCTGTGAGATCGATACCGAAATATCCTATGAATTACGGAACGATTTTTCACCTCGATTATTTGTTGAGGGATATGTTTCAAATATTGATGGTGTAAAAGTTTTTGTCAAGCAATCGCTTCCCCCTATACGAACCGACAGTATTATTCCTCAGCCTGAAGGGGTCAAGATTAAATTTTTTCAAAATAATAATTTTCTCTTTATGCTTAATAAGTCAGATGAAGATGGAATTTATGTGTCCCCTGAAAATTTTAAAGCTATTCAGGGCGTTGCCTATCATATTGAGGTAGAGGCCAGAAATTTGCCGATGGTAAAGTCAAGCGCAGTTTTTTTGCCGGATTTGCCTATGGTAGATACCGTATTTTTGACAGGCATCGTTTATCCATCATATCTGGAGGCACAATTTTGTGACAATAAAACTCAAACAAATTACTACTCTCTTTGGTATTATGTTTACGCCAGTGATAAAAAGGAAGAAGAATACTTGAATACATCCAGCAATTTTTATCCACAACTGGGAACAATATTTGATGATGGTACTATAAATGGAGTCTGTACAACCATTCAAAAGCAGGTTAATATCCGGTATTTAACAAAAGATAACAAAATTACTTATGCTGATTCCATCAGAATAGTTTTTTATAGCATTTCAGAGGATTTTTACAAATATTTAAAAAGTATTAGTTATTGGGATTTTTCGCATAACGATATGTGGCAAAAATATCCAGCTACAGTGTATAGTAATATTGACGGAGGATATGGTTTATTTAGTACTTTTTCAGGAAAACAATTTCATATACCTATTTCAAAGTGAAGGGTATTTGTTTCAATTATTTTCTTGTTGTTCCTTCTGATACCGATAGGCTGCCTTCTTTAACCTATCCATGATAGCCATTCCGATACCTACTTCTGCTACCGGTTCGGCTACAATAAATTCCACATCCGATTCCTCGAGCTGGTGAATGGCGGCAAATAGATTTGCAGCATATTCAAGTAAATCACCATTTTGTGAAACTCGTATCACTTTTTTATATCCTTCGGTGTGTTTGCCGGTATATGAAATAAGTCCTGCTTTTTCTTTTTCAAGCTTAAGTTTATCGGAAAGAATAAAAATGGGTTTATCGGGCGAATAGTGCGAAAGCATCATGCCCGATGCGATAATGGTTTTGCTATCTCTTGTTTCGGGTGCATAGGGAACTACTTTTTCAATTTCTTCCCGGGTGATAACACCATTGCGCAGGATATCGAACCCTTTATCATTAAGCTTAATGATGGTCGATTCGATGCCCACCTGTGTTTTTCCGCCATCGAGGATAAAATCGACGCCAGGCAGATGTTTTCTGACATGTTGGGCTGTGGTAGGGCTGACCTTTCCAAACCGGTTGGCACTGGGCGCTGCAATGGGAACCTGGGCTTGCTTTATGAGCGCCAGGGCTATCGGATGATGGGGAATGCGAATGCCTACTGTGGGTAGTCCCGATGTTACAATATCGGGAATACGTGTACTTTTAGGAAGTACTATCGTTAACGGACCTGGCCAGAACTTTTCTGCCAATTTTAGTATCCTTTCGTCGTTCGAGCTAATCAGGGAATATATTTCGTCAACACTGGCAATGTGGACGATAAGTGGATCAAAACTGGGTCGTTGCTTTAGTTCAAAGATGCGAGCTACGGCAATGGAATCCAGGGCATTGGCGCCGAGTCCGTAAACCGTTTCTGTAGGAAAAGCCACCAACCTGCCCCCCCGGATGTATTCGGCAGCTTTTTGTATATCTTCTTCCCGAATCATAGTCCTTTCATCAACCTGGCAAAGGTAGGGATTATTTTTAAAATCAAACGCTATAGCATAGTTAACTGGTTTTTACCACGAAGAAGTGAAGGTGTAGTATTGTTATTTCTGTATTTGCATCAACATTGTGCAAGTTTTACAAATTCTCATTAATTGTATTAAGAAATTTTAACAACTGGTAAGAAATTTTTGCTTTGGCTAACGTTCGAAAATATGGAACTTTGTATGCAAAGAAATGGAGTAACTTATGCAAACAAGTATCAACATCAAAGAGCTAAACGAGCGAATTCAGCAGGAAAGTGCTTTTGTCGACATTTTATCGATGGAAATTAATAAGGTGATCGTAGGGCAAAAGCATTTGATAGAGAGCCTGCTCATAGGGTTGTTATCCGATGGTCATATTCTGCTCGAAGGGGTTCCCGGATTGGCTAAAACGTTAGCTATCAATACGCTGGCCAATGCTATAGACGCAAAATTCAGTCGTATTCAGTTTACCCCCGATCTTCTACCCGCCGACCTGATAGGTACATTGATTTATAGCCAGAAGAGTGAAGAGTTTATTGTACGCAAGGGGCCTATTTTTGCCAATTTCGTTTTGGCCGACGAAATTAACCGTTCACCGGCGAAGGTTCAAAGTGCATTGCTTGAAGCAATGCAGGAACGGCAGGTAACCATTGGCTCGGAAACCCATAAGCTTCCACAGCCATTTTTGGTGCTGGCTACCCAAAACCCCATTGAACAGGAAGGAACCTATCCTCTGCCCGAGGCACAGATGGACCGCTTTATGTTAAAAGTGGTGATTACTTACCCTCGAAAGGAGGAAGAACGTCTTATAATCCGGCAGAATCTGGCGCATACTTTTCCTAAAGCCTCACCAGTACTTAAACCTGAGGATATTGTAAAGGCAAAGTCGGTAGTCAAGGATGTGTACATGGACGAAAAGATTGAACGTTATATACTCGATATAGTTTTTGCTACCCGTTATCCTGCTGAGTACAGGCTCGAAAAATTTGTGCCCATGATTGCCTACGGTGGTTCGCCCCGTGCCAGTATCAATTTAGCCGCTGCTGCTAAGGCTTACGCTTTTATCAAACGTCGAGGGTATGTAATACCCGAAGATGTTCGCGCGGTATGTCACGATGTTTTTCGTCATCGCATTGGGTTGACCTACGAAGCCGAGGCCGAAAATATTACTACTGAAGATATTATTACGGAGATACTGAATACGGTTGAGGTACCCTAAAAAATTCGTTCTTTTGCGAAAATTCATTATCTTTCGGGCTATATATCAAATCCCGAAAAAAATGAAAACAGTCGTTCTTAGTTTGCTGTTTACAGCCTCGCTTCAGGCACAGCCAATAAATTTTATTGGCATGAGCAAGCAGGAAATTATTAAAACCATGCAGAAGAACAACCCAGGCTTTGATCTGGATGAGGGTGCCAAAAATACTACGTTTAACTACATAAAGTTTGTCGATAAATATAATGAAGAGACTTATCTGTTTTTTCTCGATAACAATAATGTGTGTACGCACACAAAGTTGATGAGCGATTATTCGAACCTTAAACAGCGCATCGACGAATTGAACAAATACTACAAAAAGGCAGGGGAAAACAAATGGGTATTTGTTGACAAGAATAAGGTTTTCTTTGTTGAACTTAAGAAGGAGGAATGGTTTTTTACCATTGTGGTGAAACAAAAAACATAGACTGTGGCAGAAGTTAATGACATACTGAAAAAAGTACGAAGAATAGAAATTCGCTCACGAAAGCTTACCAAAAATATTTTTGCCGGTGAATACCATAGTGCCTTTAAGGGTAAGGGGATGGCTTTTGCCGAAGTTCGTGAATATCAGTACGGTGACGATATTCGAAATATTGACTGGAATGTCACGGCACGATTTAACCATCCATTTGTAAAGGTCTTTGAGGAGGAAAGGGAACTTACGGTGATGTTACTGGTGGATGTCAGTGGTTCGAGATTTTTTGGAACCCAGCTCCAGTTAAAAAAAGACCTTATTGCAGAGATTGCTGCCGTGCTTGCATTTTCTGCCATTCAGAATAACGACAAGATTGGAGCCATGTTTTTTACCGATCGGGTGGAGAAGGTGATTTTACCCCAGAAGGGTCGTCAACATACCTTACATATCATTCGTGAGCTTCTGGCTTATGAGCCGGATCATCGAACTACTAATCTTGCTGAGGCGTTACGATATCTCACCAATTCAATCAAAAAGCGTTGTACCGCATTTGTGATTTCAGATTTTATCGATTATTCCGATACCAACGAACTCCAGTTTGTGGAAGCCCTCAAAATAGCTAATCGCAAGCATGATATAGCTGCTTTACAGGTGATCGATGTCCGCGAAACTGCACTGCCCAATGTGGGTTTGCTAAAAATAAAAGACGCAGAAACAGGCCACGAAGAATGGATCGATACCTCTGTCCCAGCTGTTCGTGAACATTATCGAAAATGGTGGCTTAAGCATCAGGAAAACTTGAACAATGCTTTCTCAAAAGCAGGCGTTGATTCTGCAATGTTTTATACCGGTCAGGATTACGTTCGACCACTGATACAATTGTTTGAAAAACGATAAATTTTCCATTATGCTGCGATATCTTTTTACTTTGTTATATGCTCTTATGCTGCTACCCATTCAAATACTGGTAGCAGGGCCATCTATTCGGGTTGATGCGCGTTTCGACTCTGCCCAAATATTGATTGGCGACCAGATTTACCTTACGGTTACCGTGGAACAACCTCGCGAGGTAAAGGTTACATTACCCAATTTTCGCGATTCGCTGGCTGGAAAAATAGAGATTTTGAGATTATTCCCTGTCGATACCACTGTACTGGCTGACGGTCGTTTGCGTATTCAACAACGTTATCTGGTAACCTCTTTCGATAGTGGCGTGTATCAGGTGGGTCCCATTGTGTTTCCATATCTTTATGAGGGGACTACTGACTCTATTATTTCAGATCCCGTAATACTTACCGTCAATACCATCCCAGTAAAGGACTTAACTAAAATTGCCGATATCAAAACGATTATTAAACTCCCGCTGACTTTTAAGGAATTGATTCCCTTTATGGGTATTAGCCTGCTTATTCTTATAATCATTGCTGCCGCAGTATATGCCTACTTACGATGGAAGCAGAAAAAACCTTTATTTCCATTTTTGGAAAAGCCGGTTGAACCAGCCCATGTGGTAGCTTTTAGGGAACTGGAAAAACTAAAAGCTGCAAAGCTCTGGCAACAGGGTCATTTCAAGGAATATTATTCCCGATTAACCGATATCGTTCGAACATATATAGAGGATCGTTTTAAGGTACCTGCCATGGAAAGCACAACCCCCGAAATATATCAGACCCTTAGCGGAATATCGGATATTCCCAAAACCAATGTGGACGAACTTTATCAGATGCTTCAGTTGGCCGACCTTGTGAAATTTGCCAAAGCTGAACCTCTTCCCGATGAAAACGATAATGCATGGCATACCGCTTACCAATTTGTATCGAAAACCATGCTTACCCTATCAGATAATATTGAGTCTACTCAACATGAAGAGAAAGAGCTATGAGCCATATAGTTTTCGATAATCCCAAAGCATTTTTATTGCTACTGGTGTTGCTGCCAGTTATTTTCTGGTATGTGAAGAAGTGGCGCAGTACAACTGCCGCAATTCAGGTTTCCGACATCAAACGATTGACAGGTGTACCAACCAGTAGTAAAATATGGTTGCGACATCTGGCATTTGCTTTACAAATGTTGGCTTTAGTTTTGATTATTATTGCCTTAGCTCGTCCTCAATCGACCAATCGGTGGAAGAACGTAACCTCTGAGGGTATCGATATAGTTATTACCCTTGATATTTCGGGAAGTATGCTGGCTGCAGATTTTAAGCCTAATCGTTTGGAGGCAGCAAAAGATGTGGGAGCAGAGTTTATTGCCGGTCGTCCCAACGATCGCATTGGATTGGTAGTATTTGCGGCAGAAAGTTTCACCCAATGCCCACTCACCACCGATCATGCTACCCTGCTTAATTTGATGAAGAACATTAAAATGGGGATGATCGATGATGGAACAGCCATCGGAATGGGATTGGCTACAGCCGTCAACCGACTTCGCAATAGCAAGTCGCCCAGTAAGGTCATCATCCTGCTTACCGATGGGGTAAACAATCAGGGTAGTATTGCCCCTATGACAGCTGCCGAAATAGCTAAAGCATTTGGTATTCGAGTTTACACCATAGGCGTTGGAACACGCGGTATGGCACCCTATCCGGTTCAAACCCCTTTTGGTACCCAATATCAGGATATGGAAGTTGAAATTGATGAACCCCTCTTGCAGCAAATTGCCCAGCTCACAGGTGGAAAATATTTCAGGGCTACCAATAATCAAAAATTGCGTGAGATATATAAAGAAATTGACCGGATGGAAAAGACCCGTGTCGAAATTAAGGAATACAAAAAACGGGAAGAAGAGTTTTTTAAATTTGGAATGGCTGCTTTTATTCTTTTGCTTGGTTCGTTTGCAATACGACAAGGTTATATGGTTTCTTTACCCTAAAGTTTAAACTATGTTTCGGTTTGCCTATCCATACATGCTATATTTTCTCATTTTGTTGCCTATACTGGCAGTTTGGTTTCATTATATCCGATTGCGAAGACAGAAAAAACTGGCCGAGTTTGGCGACCTATCGTTAATTGAACAGCTTACCCCAGATGTTTCACAAAAAAAGCCAGTGTGGAAATTTTATCTGTTTCTGGCAGCTCTGGCATTTCTAATACTTGGTTTGGCCAGGCCGCAAATGGGGGCAAAGTTGCAGGAAGTTAAACGTAAGGGTATTGAAATTATGATTGCCCTCGACGTTTCGAATAGCATGAATGCTATGGATATTCAACCTTCCCGAATCGAACGCGCCAAACAGGTGTTATCCAAATTGATCGATCGTCTGGAGGACGATAAAATTGAGTTGGTCGTATTTGCAGGCGATGCCTACATTCAGGTACCTATTACAGCCGATTACGTTTCGGCCAAAATGTTTTTATCACATATCAATACGAACATTGTGCCTACGCAGGGAACTGCTATTCAAAAAGCCCTTGAAATGGCTGCAGCATCTTTTACACCTTCCGATTTGCAAAAGGTAATTGTGGTGATTACCGATGGCGAGGATCATGAGGGCGATCCCGTGTCGTTTGCACAGCAACTGCACGAGGAAAAAGGGATACTTATTTATACCATTGGAATGGGTACTCCAGAGGGTAGTCCTATACCAGTGAATCCTCTCAACCCTTATGATTTTAAAAAGGACAGGGAGGGGAATACGATTATCAGTAAACTCGATGAAGAAACTCTTGTTAAAATGGCAGCTGTTGGTGGAGGTGAATATATCCCTGGGAATAATGCCCAGGCTGGTATCAACAACCTATTTGATAAGCTGAAAAAAATCAATCGAAAAGAGTACGAGGCCAAAATCTATTCCGATTATAATGATCAGTTTATGTATTTTTTTGTCATGGCCTTGCTGCTTTTGCTTGTCGAAATAATAATAATGGAGCGGAAGAGCCAACGATGGTCTAATTTCAAGCTTTTTGAATTTACGCTGAATAGTTTTAATCAAAAAGCAGGTGGGAGGGAGTGATCATGAAATTTTTGCACTTGAATACCCATTGCCATAATATCTTGATTCTTATGCGTCAACTTCGAAGCATTACGTTTGGGATGATAGTTTTACTATTAGCCTGCTTTGTAATTCCTGCACAGGGACAGAAGTCCGAAAGAAAGTTCGTTCGAAAAGGAAATACAGCCTATGAACACAAAAACTACAATGACGCAGAAATATTTTACCGCAAGGGATTGGAAAAAAATGACAATTTTGCTGTAGGTCTGTACAACCTGGGTAATGCGCTATATCGTCAAAACAAATTTGAGGAAGCCATTGGAGCCTACCAGAAGGCAATTGGTACAGGTGGATTGGCAAAAAACGACCTTGCAAAAGCATATCACAACATGGGCAATTCTTTACTGCAATCGAAAAAAATTGCAGAAAGCATTGAGGCTTATAAGCAAGCGCTAAGAATCAACCCACGCGACCTCGAAACAAAATATAACCTTGCTCTTGCCCAGAAATTGTTAAAAAATCCTCCTCAACAGAATCAAAACAATTCGCAAAACAATCAACAGAATCAGAATAATCAGAATAATCAGAATCAAAACAAAGATAATAACCAGGATAAGAATCAAAATCAAAATCAGGATCAGAATAAAAATAATGAAGGAAACAAACCTCAGCAAAATAACCCCGATAAAAATAGGGAGGGGCAAGAACCCCAGGGGAATCGAATGACTAAAGAACAGGCCAATCAGTTGTTGGAAGCCATCCAGAACGATGAGAACAACACCCAGGACAAAGTAAAAAAGCAGCAGGCAAAAGGAGCACGTGTACGTCCGGATAAAGATTGGTAAAAATTTTGATAGAATTGATAAACGGATGATGTAAAAAATGTATTCCATGAAGTATATTTCTTCGATAGTAGGTATTTTACTTTCACTTCATACCTTGTGGGCTGATAATATTCAGTTTACCGCCAGTGGCCCACGGGTAGTAGAGGTAGGAGAACAATTTGAGATTACCTATACTATCAATGCACAGCCTTCGGGTTTTCGCCCTCCAGAATTTAAGGGCTTTAGCCTGATAGGTGGTCCCAGCCAATCGAGTAGTACCAGCATACAGTTTATCAACGGTAAGGTTACACAAAGTGTCACCTATAGCTACAGTTATTATTTTACAGCTACCAAAGCCGGTACTTTTACCATCGATCCGGCAAAGGCAACGGTAGATGGTAAGTCGTATCTTTCCAACAGCCTAACTATTGAGGTGGTTGCATCGGGAAAGGCTTCGGCTGGTTCTTCTCCAGCAACTTCATCACAGCCCTCGGGGGTAAATTCTTCCTCCAACGATCAGGATGAAGTGGTGGCTGAGGCCGGGAACGACGACCTATTTGTGCGTATACTTGTCGACAAAACTAATGTTTATCAGGGTGAAAAAATAATTGCTACCATCAAGCTATATACCCGACTTAATTTATCAAGCATCGAAAAAGTTGACTATCCTTCTTTTAATGGTTTTTATCGTCAGGATATTGAAACTCCGCCTCTTCAACGACTCGAACGGGAGGTAATAAATGGACAGGTATATGGTACTGGCGTTTTACAGCGAATGGTACTTATTCCGCAAAATGCTGGTCAAATAACTATCGATCCATTTTCATTACAGGCCATAGTCCAGGTGCCTGTCTCGCGCCGACCCCGTAGCATATGGGATGATTTCTGGGGTCCACAGGTGAAAGAAATTCGAAAGAAAGTTAGCAGTAAACCTGTTAAAATAACCGTAAAAGCCCTGCCCGCTAATGCACCAGCCAGTTTTAAGGGAGCAGTGGGTAATTATTCCTTCAATGTCTCGCTCGATAAGCAAAACGTCAAAACCAACGACGCTATTAATCTTAAAATTACCATTTCGGGCAATGGAAACCTGAAAATAATTCAGCCTTTCGATATAAAATTCCCTTCTGATTTCGAAACCTACGATCCTAAGGTTACTGCTAATACTAAGGCTACCCTAAATGGCATTGAGGGTACTAAGTCCTTTGAATATCTCATTATCCCACGTCATTCAGGTGTTTTTAAAATTCCACCCATTGAATTTACCTGGTTCGATTTGTCAAGCAAGCAGTACAAAACTGCTTCAAGCGGGGAACTTGTGATTAATGTCGAGCGAAGCCCTGATGAGGGAAAAACTACTATTGTCCAGGGAGTCAATAAGGAAGATGTAAGGTTTTTAGGGAAAGATATTCAATTCATTAAGACAAAAAATCTTGTACTAAATCGTCAGGGCGAGTTTTTGATTGTTCAGCCCCTGTTTGATGCAATGTATGCCCTTTCGCTGTTGTTATTTGGTCTTTTTGTATGGCTTATGCGAAAACAAATTAAGGCCAATGCCGATGTGGCAACTGTAAAACTGCGAAAGGCCAATAAGATAGCTATCAAACGTTTACAAACTGCCAAAGAAAATCTTGAGGCACAACACGAAGAAAAATTTTATGAAAACGTACTGAAGGCATTGTGGGGGTATGTAAGCGATAAATTCAATATACCGCTTGCCGACCTGTCGCGTGAGAAAGTTTACGAGGTAGCTTCATTGCATAATATTTCAAACGATATGGTCGATGAAATGATGAGGTTGATCGACCATTGCGAGTTTGCTCGATATGCACCAGCTCAGGGTAGCAGTCAAATGCAGGAGGTGTACCAAAACGCTATCGGGGTTATCAGTAAGTTTGAGCAAAACTTTAAAAAATGAAAACAATGAACTGGCGAAATATAATCACTTTGGTTTGCCTTTTGTTTTTTAGCCTAATATCGGCTATTGGTATGTCCAATGATGTGGCTAAAAAGGAATTTGCTCGAGCCAATCAATTATATACAGCAGCTCAGTACGACAGCGCAGTGCGTGTATATGAAGGTATCCTGAGTCAGGGTTACGAATCGGCTGAACTGTACTATAATCTCGGAAATGCCTATTATAAGGCGAAAAATATTCCTAAGGCTATTTTAAATTACGAAAGGGCAAGGCTTCTCAAGCCTAACGATGACGAAATTAATTTTAACCTGCAACTGGCACAAACTATGGTAGTGGATAAAATTAATGTACTACCCGAGTTTTTCCTTAAGCGCTGGTGGCGATCTTTTTCCTACCTGTTTTCGTCCGATGTATGGGCAATCATTAGTCTTTCCACTTTTGTTCTTATGCTTATCGGAATAGCTGTTTACCTATTTATTTCATCCTATGCATTAAAAAAAATAAGCTTTTACTTTTCTGTTTTCCTGCTGTTGGTGAGCGTGGTTTCATTTTCGCATAGCCTGTCCTTGAAAAAAGAACGTACCGCTCACAATACAGCTATCGTCATGGCGCCAACAGTTACGGTTAAGAGCTCACCTGACGAAAATGGTACCGAATTGTTCGTCATTCACGAGGGTACCAAGGTATGGATAGTCGATCAGGTCGGGGAGTGGTTGCGAATTCGAATTGCCGATGGCAACAATGGCTGGCTAAAGCAATCAGATATTGAAAAAATATAGTTTGGCAGCTATAACATAAAATTTTTGAAAGAAGATTTTTAATTTTTCAAAAAATGTGTTTTCTTTGCAAAAAACAGAGCAAAAAATGAATAACAGACGGAATAACATATGGTGGTGGTGGCGTTTTCTTCTTCTCAACCGTGAGGAGGGATAGCCCTGCTGCTGTCTTAAAAGCATCAAAAAAAGGCTTACCAAATCACGGTAAGCCTTTTTTAGTTTGTATTTCGGCCTTTGAAAAATAATAAAATTTTAAGTTATGCGGATCAAAATTCACACCATTTCAAAGTCGATACTTGCCGATACCACTACGCCGGTAAGTATATACCTGAAGCTTCGTGACATTTTTCCCAATTCTGTCCTGATGGAAAGTTCCGACTACCATGGCGCAAAGGGCAGTTGGTCGTTTATTTGTGCCAAACCCCTGGCTACCTTCAAAGTAGAACAAAATCGAATTGTAGAATCCTTCCCCAATGGTAATGTGGCTATTACCCATGTTTCACCTGAAGCTAATGTGGTGCAACGGCTCAATGCGTTCAGGATGGCTTTTGTATGTGAAGGTGATCCAGTGCCTGTAAATGGTATCTTTGGATATGTGGCATACGATGCCATTGAACATTTCGAAAATATCCGTTTGACGTCAACTATCGAGGAAGAAAGAAGAATCCCCGAAGTATTCTATTCATTTTATCGATTTATCATTGCCGTGAATCATTTTCACAATCAACTTATTCTTATTGAAAATATTCCTGATGGAGGTGTGTCGGAGATGGAACATATTGAAACCTTGCTCAACAGCCGAACCTTTGCAGTGTACCCTTTTAAAGCCAATAGCGATGAGGTGTCTAATAAAACCGATGAAGAGTATATGGAGATGGTAAGGAAAGGCAAGGAAAGTTGTATGCGAGGGGATGTATTTCAAATTGTGCTTTCGCGACGCTTCGCCCAAACCTATACTGGCGATGATTTCAATGTTTATCGAGCGCTGCGTTCCATTAACCCTTCACCGTACCTTTTCTATTTCGATTATGGCAACTTTCGGATTTTTGGATCTTCCCCTGAAGCTGAACTGGAAATTAAGGGCGGTAAAGCTTACATCCATCCCATAGCAGGTACTTTTAAACGTACCGGTAACGATAAGTACGATCAGCAACTGGCCGAACAGCTTGCTCAGGACAAAAAGGAAAATGCAGAGCATGTAATGCTGGTCGACTTAGCTCGCAACGATTTGAGCCGCAATGCTACTAACGTTACGGTCGAAACATATCGTGAAATTCAGTATTATTCCCATGTATTGCACATGGTGTCTGTGGTATCCGGTATTCTACCGCAGGATTATAATCCTGTCAAAGTACTTGCCGATTCGTTTCCAGCAGGGACTCTTTCGGGAGCACCTAAATATAAGGCTATGGAACTTATCGATCGATACGAGGGAAGTCGACGAGGATACTACGGCGGTTGTCTTGGCTATTTCGGCTTTAACGGCGATTGTAATCATGCAATCATGATTCGATCTTTCCTGAGTAAAAATAATATCCTCTTCTATCAGGCGGGGGCTGGAGTGGTGCAGCAGTCCAAAGAAGAAAGCGAACTGGCCGAAGTAAACAATAAACTGGCTGCCCTTAAACAGGCGCTTGTTCTGGCCGAAAAAATTTAAACAATGTGATCATGTTTTTATGTATCACCGCAAATATTTTATAATGATTACCATGAAAATTGTTGTACTCGATAATTACGACTCATTTACCTACAACCTGGTTCATGCCATTGAAAAAATTGTGGGGCAGAAAATCGTTGTAGTACGTAATGATGAAGTTGAACCTGATTTTTTTAAAGATTTCGACAAAATTGTTTTATCCCCGGGTCCTGGTCTTCCCGATGAATCAGGTATATTAAAACCGGTAATTCAACGCTGGGCTGCCGAAAAATCCATTTTTGGAGTTTGCCTGGGGCTGCAGGCCATTGGTGAAGTGTTTGGCGCACAGCTCGAAAATCTTAATCAGGTATATCATGGGGTGGCTACTACCATCATTCAAACGGTAAACGATGAGCCCATCTTTGAAGGGGTGCCCGAAATTTTTGATGCAGGTCGATATCATTCCTGGATTGTTAGTCGTAACCAACTACCCGATTGCCTCGAGGTAACCGCTATCGATAAACAAGGACAGATAATGGCTGCACGCCACAAAACCTACGATGTTAAAGGAGTTCAGTTTCACCCTGAAAGCATCCTGACCCCTTTTGGGGAAAAAATTATTGCCAACTGGCTTTTTCATTCGGCTAAAAATTTGGAACAATGACTCAACATAATAACGTCCGTTTCTGCAACAAGCAATTGATGCCCTTTTTACATTTGTTTCACCAATAAACCTGGTCAACTAAAATACTGTTAACCATGAAAAATATTCTAAATTACCTTTACTCACACAAGACCCTCAGTAGAGAAGAAGCCAAAATGGTGCTTACCAATATCGCTAAGGGTGAATATAATCATTCGCAAATTGCCTCCTTTTTGAGCGTATATTTGATGCGTAATATTACACTCGACGAATTGGCCGGCTTTCGCGATGCCCTGCTCGAACTTTGTATTCCTGTGCGTCTTGATGGTTACCCAACTATCGACCTGTGTGGTACAGGCGGTGACGGCAAAAATACCTTTAATATCTCCACCCTTTCGTCGTTTGTGGTTGCTGGCGCTGGTTATAAGGTAACCAAACATGGAAATTATGGCGTTTCCTCGGGTTGTGGTTCGTCCAATATCATGGAAAAATTGGGCTATAAATTTTCAGCCGAAGAAGCTAAGTTGAAAAAGGAAATTGAGGTTGCAGGTATTTGTTATCTGCATGCTCCCTTCTTTAATCCTGCCATGAAAAATGTGGCACCCGTTCGAAAAGACCTGGGAGTTAGAACCTTTTTTAACATACTCGGTCCGCTTATCAATCCTACTTTCCCTAAAAATCAAATGGTGGGCGTTTTTAGCCTTGAATTGATGCGTATGTACAATTATTTGTATCAACAGACCGACAAAAATTACATCATCCTTTTTAGCCTTGATGGATATGATGAGATATCGCTCACTGGGCCTTTTAAATTGGTTGGGCGTACCTGGGAGCAAATATACCATCCCGAAGATTTAGGTTTTCCGAAGGTTGAACCTCATAAATTGGCTGCAGGTGCTACCGTTGATGAATCGGTCGAAATTTTTATGAAGATCCTTGAAGGAAAAGGCACACCCGAACAAACCAATGTGGTGATTGCCAATAGTGCCGTGGGTATTCATTGTCTGGAGCCTGAAAAATCACTTGCTCAATGCATAGATGTTGCTAAAGATTCTTTGCTTAATGGGAAAGCACTGGCTACCTTAAAAAAACTGTTGGAACTACAATAAATTGCATTGCTTATGTCTATTCTCGACGAGATAATACTTTACAAAAAACAGGAACTACAGTGGAAAAAACAGCAAATGCCGCTCGATGAGCTAAAAAAATCAGCGTATTTTCACCGATCGACATTTTCGCTGATTGAAAACATTGAACGTAAGCGTGGTGTAGCCGTAATAGCAGAATTTAAACGAAAATCTCCTTCAAAGGGTATTATCAACGATCGGGCCGATGTGGTAAATACTACCCTCGGATATATGAATTGCGGAGTGGCAGGCATTTCGGTTCTTACCGATGAAAAATACTTTGGGGGTAGCCCGGATGACTTAAAAATTATTCGTTCGCAAGTTTCGGTTCCCATTTTACGCAAGGATTTCATTGTGGATGCTTACCAGGTTTACGAGGCAAAAGCCATGGGCGCCGATGTTATCCTGCTCATCGCATCATGCCTTTCCAGCGTGGAATTGTACGACCTTTCTCAGCTGGCTTCATCGTTGGGACTTGAATCTTTGTTCGAGATTCACGATGCTTCCGAGATTGAAAAATTACCCCCCAAGGCTCGGCTGGTTGGTGTAAATAATCGGAATTTAAAAAATTTCGAGGTCAATCTCAATCACTCGCAGCAGATATGTAAACTATTGCCAGAAGGATGTCTTAAAATTGCCGAAAGCGGTATTCATTCGGTCGAGGAGGCTAAACTTCTGGCCAATGCAGGCTTCGATGCTTTTCTTATTGGCGAATTTTTTATGAAACATGCTTCGCCGGATGCGGCATGTAGAGATTTTATGAATGCACTTACCATGTAATGGGCGCTATGGAAGGTAAAATTAAAATAAAAGTATGTGGCATGCGTGAGGAGGAGAATATTCGCCTGCTTTGCCAATTACCTATTGATTATATCGGTTTTATCTTTTATCCACATTCAAAACGATATGTTGGAGAAATGCCTGCACGAAACGTACAGCTTGTCCCAAAGCCTATTAAAAGAGTGGGTGTTTTTGTCGATGCTACGCTCGATGCAATTAAAATGGCATTCGACCGTTACCAACTCGATTTGGTTCAGTTGCATGGTTCGGAAAATCCCGAATTTTGTTTTGCATTAAAAAACATAGGGATTCCAATTATCAAGGCTTTTGCTGCCAATAAAAGTAATCTATCGCAGTTACAGAGCTATCAGCAGGTATGCGACTTTTTACTGTTTGATACGCCAACGTCCCAGCATGGGGGCAGTGGCAGCAAATTCGATTGGACTATCCTTCAGCAATACGATATCCCATTGCCTTTTTTTCTAAGTGGTGGGCTGAGTGCAGCCGATGTTCATGAAATTCGACTTTTTCACCATCCACAATTTTATGCTATCGATGTCAATAGTCGGTTTGAAATACAGGCGGGTGTCAAAAATATTAGTTTATTGAAAAGTTTTATTGAACAGTTATGACAAACTATTTTGCAGACGAGAATGGCTTTTTTGGCCAATTTGGGGGAGCTTATATTCCCGAAATGCTTCATCACAATGTTGAAGAGTTACGACAACGCTATCGTTCTATCATCGACAGTGAATCATTTCAGCGTGAGTATCGCCGACTATTAAAGCATTATGTCGGACGTCCTTCGCCCTTATATCATGCACAGCGTCTTTCGCAGAGGTACAACACCCAGATTTTTCTGAAACGTGAGGATTTGAATCATACAGGTTCGCACAAGATTAATAACACCATTGGGCAAATACTCATTGCTAAAATGATGGGGAAAAAGCGAATCATTGCTGAAACCGGAGCTGGCCAGCATGGAGTAGCAACGGCAACGGTATGTGCCCTCATGGATATGCAGTGTGTGGTGTATATGGGCGAAACAGATGTGCAGCGGCAAATGCCCAATGTACTACGCATGAAAATGTTGGGCGCTGAAGTAGTACCTGCAGTAAGTGGCAACAAAACCCTTAAGGATGCTGGTAATGAAGCTTTACGCGACTGGATTAGCAACCCCGAGGATACCTACTACCTGATTGGTTCGGTCGTGGGACCCCATCCATACCCCGATATGGTAGCGCGTTTACAAGCCATCATCAGCGAAGAAATACAATGGCAAATGAAGGAACTCACAGGCGATGAAAATCCAACCCATATCCTGGCATGTATCGGTGGGGGTAGCAATGCTATTGGTGCATTTTATCATTATCTCGATCGCCCGCAGGTGCAGCTTATTGCCGTCGAAGCGGCAGGAAAAGGTATCGATACCCCCGAAACAGCAGCCTCTATCGCACGGGGTACCGTTGGTATTATTCAGGGTGCCAAAACATACCTGCTCCAAACGCCTGATGGACAAATTATTGAGCCTTATTCCATATCAGCTGGTTTGGATTATCCTGGTATTGGCCCGCAGCATGCTTATTTGTACGAAATAGGTCGAACTCAAATCCTGAGCGCAACCGATGAAGAGGCGCTTGCCGCTGCCTTTGAGCTTACTCGTCTCGAAGGCATTATTCCTGCTCTCGAATCGGCGCATGCCCTGGCTGCACTTAATAAAATTAAGTTGAACCCTACCGACAGGGTGGTGGTCAATATCTCGGGACGTGGCGATAAGGATATGGATACCTACATCCGTCACATGCAAAAATAATGTAGCAATATCGTATTTAATTGATTATAAAAATGAACCGTATTGATAATGTTTTTACTCAAAACAACAAAAAGATACTTTCCATTTATTTTACGGCCGGTTTTCCTCAGCTCGACGATACCATGCCGATACTCCAGTGGGTACAACAGTATGGAGCCGATATGGTAGAACTGGGTATGCCATTCTCCGACCCTCTGGCCGATGGTCCTGTCATTCAGCACAGCAGTACTGTGGCATTAAAAAATGGAATGTCACTTTCGTTGCTTTTTGATCAATTGAAAAATATGCGTTCGACCATTCATATCCCTGTATTGCTCATGGGATATTTTAATCCTGTGTATCAGTATGGGTTTGAAAAATTTTGTAAAAGCTGTGCGGAGGTTGGCGTCGACGGTTTTATTATCCCCGACTTGCCTGTAGAAGAGTACCGGCAACTATACCAGCCAGTGGCACGTAACTATGGGCTTTACCATGTTTTACTGGTAACCCCCCAGACTTCTGAGGAACGTATCCGATATATCGATAGTGTTACGGAAGGGTTTCTTTACGCCGTATCAAGCTACTCTACTACGGGAGGAAGTAAATCCTTAAATGCGTCGGAGCCCTATTTCCAACGCCTTGCTTCGATGCATCTGAAACATCCGGTCATGGTGGGTTTTGGTATTCGCGATAAAGAGACCTTTTCAACTGCTTGCCGCTTTGCACGGGGGGGAATTATTGGCACTGCCTTTATTCGAACACTTGAGCAGTCTGGAAAAATGGAAGAAAACATCCGAGGCTTTATCCGATCCGTGCTGGACTAAACATAGCTGTTAAATATCATTTTAATGGGTAAGTTAAATCATTGTCTGCCCGGTGAAGACGGATGGTTTTGATATTATCTTTGTTGTCAGATATTAAAATTATATCTAACAAATGAAATCCTATCTCACAGGGTTAGTCGGGTTGGTTGCTATATTCTCGTTGTCGGTGGAAGGGATACAATCGCAGACTACCGAGAAAGGAGATTCGTCGGTACAGTTGGCTATGCAGCAGGCTGAGATGTATTATAATAACAATATGCTCGATTCGGCCTTGATGTATTGTAATCGGGCTATTAGCCTCGGTGGCAATACGTGTACCGTATTCGATTTTCGTGGGATAGTATATACCAAAATGCAAAAATACGCTAAGGCAATTCGTGACTTTAAGACAGCTATTGCATTGGATTCTTCCTGTTATGAGGCCTACAATCATCTGGGTATCGTTTACCTGTGTCGCAACGAACTGGATTTAGCCATTGAATGTTTCAACCGATCGGTTGAACTTAATCCTCAATATGCCAAAGCATATTACAATAGAGGTATAGCCCGATTATATCTGCAGGATACGGATGAAGCGCTTGATGACATGAAGAAGGCCGCAAATCTTAATTATGGCGAGGCTATAAAATTTTTACATCAGTTGAATTAAAGCCAGAATTTTAGGGTTCAATGTCCTCGTTTTTGTTTCGTGTTCATGTTTTGTAGGGATTTATTCTCGCTTACGGAATTAAATTTTTTTAATCCTAAAAATGTGCCCCACCTTGAAGTTTTGGGTTAAGGTTAAAAGAAAAAGTAAGTTTTGAATACTTTTTAATGGGTCAAACCCCCGATTCGTTTCTGTCACTTCACCCCACCAAATTCAATGCGGTAGGTTAGTATTGTTACCATTTAATTTTCGAATCGTTTGATTTGAAAAAGAATCCCATCTCAATTCATGTCCATCCATTGTTCGTGGTAAGTTGTTTAGAATTATCACAACTTAAAATGATTCTAAACTTTGCAAAAACCTTGCTTAGGCATATTTGATTTCGTAGAAGGATATTAATTTTGTTATTCTGCTAACTCGACGATCATGCATGATGACAATATTGATTCGCTGTTGAAAACATATCCTGCAGGAAGGCAGGAGTATTTGATTCCAGCGTTGCAAGAGATACAGCATCGTTGGGGTTTTATATCCGAGGAGGCAGTGAAAAAATTGGCAGAATATCTTCGTGTCCCATCCAGCGTTATTTATGGGGTTGCTACTTTTTATAATCAATTTCGATTTGTTCGTCAGGGTAAGTATCATTTTCAAATTTGTTATGGTACTGCTTGCTATTTGTTTGGAACCTCAACATTACTGGAGGAACTGGAATCGATGTTGGGCATAAAGGATGGTGAAATCTCCGACGATGGACTTTTTAGCCTGGAGGTAGCAGGTTGTTTGGGTGGGTGTGCTCAAGCGCCCGTTGTCGCTGTCAATGGTGAGTTTTACACGCATGTAACACTTCATCAGTTACGTCAAATAGTTGAGAATATCCGCCTTGAAGAAAACCTGCGTTAACGCAAAATATTATGGCAACTTTTGCTGATTTGGATAGCACACAAATTTATCGACGGCATGTTACGGTTCCGTCCATTAAGGTGGGGATGGGAACCTGTGGAACTATTGCTGGTGCAAATAGAACTTTTGAGGCTATCCAGCAATATCTTTCCGAGCGGAGTATTTCAGCAAACTGTGTAAGGGTTGGCTGTTTGGGTTTGTGTAGTCTTGAGCCTCTGGTGGAAGTTCATCTTCCAGGTCGTTGTCGTTTGTTGTTGAAAAATGTTCATCATAGTGAAGTTTTTCCTATTCTTGACGATCTTTTCCATCAAATTCTTCCCGAAGAATACGCTTTTGCGCAATATAGGGATGAAGCACTTTCGCCATGGAATAATGTCCCCTTCGTCGAAGAACTTCCATTTTTTTCCTTGCAAAATAGGGTGGTGCTTGCCAATTGTGGCAAAATAAATCCCTTCGATATCGAAGAGTACCTTTCTGCGGGGGGCTATAAGGCATTTCAAAAAGCTATATCCGTGTATACTTCGGCCGAGGTGTGCGATTTAATAGAGGAAAGCGGTCTTCGTGGGCGTTCGGGAGGAGGTTTTCCTACGGGACGAAAATGGAAATCAGTTTTGTATAGCAATGCAGCCCAGAAATATGTGATATGCAATGCCGAAGAGAGCGACCCCGGTGCTTTTATGGACAGAGCTATCATTGAGGGGGATCCCCACCGAGTGCTTGAGGGCATCTCTATTGCTGCCTATGCTGTGGGTGCTACAAAAGCATATATTTACATCCGTACGGAATATACTATTGCAATACAGACGTTAGAACAAGCTATCCGACAGGCAAGAGAAAAAGGATTGCTGGGACAAAATATTTTGAACAGTGGTTTTAGCCTCGATATTTCCATTAAAAAATGTCCGGGAGCTTTCGTGTGTGGCGAAGAAACTGCTTTGATTGCCAGTATTGAAGGTAAACGTGGTATGCCCGAAACCAAACCCCCATATCCTTCTGCGCAAGGATTGTTTAAAAAACCTACGGTAGTCAATAATGTCGAAACATTTGCTAATGTCCCCGCTATTATTCAAAACGGGCCGGCCTGGTTTGCTGCGATAGGTACTGCACAGAGTAAGGGTACGAAAATTTTTGCCATATCGGGAAAAACTAAATATACCGGTGTGGTTGAAGTCAATATGGGAACTACACTTCGTAAAATTATTTTCGATATCATTGGGGGTATCAAGGATAATAAACGCTTGCGGGCAATTTTTTTGGGTGGCCCAATTGGACATTGCCTTACCGAAAGCGAAATGGATATACCCATAGGATTTGACGAGCTTCGACAGGCAGGACTGTCGATGGGGTCGGGGGGTATGGTGGTGTTGGATGAAGATAACTGTATCGTGGATACGCTTCGGTACTTTAGCCATTTTATGCAACACCAAAGTTGTGGAAAATGTATTCCCTGTCGTGAAGGTACTCGACGATTATCGGAAATTTTCGATAAGCTTACGCGAAAACCCGATCCATTATACAAATCTGCACCCATCGAACGTATCAAAGCCATTATGCAGCTCGAACCATTAGCGGACGTAATGCGTACTACGTCGTTATGTGGTTTGGGACAATCGGCTGCTACACCTGTCCTGAGTGCTTTGCAAAAATTTAAATCCGATTTCGAAGAGCATTTATACGAGCGTAAGTGTAGTGCCAATGTGTGTAAACAATTACGAAGTTATTCCATCAGCCCAAAAGCATGTACGGGTTGTGGGGTTTGTGTTCCTAAATGCCCGACCGAGGCTATTAAAGGATCGCTTCGTTCGACGTATTATATCATTGAAGAATTGTGTATTAGTTGCGGCAAGTGTGTCGACGCCTGTAAATTCAATGCAATCCTTATACAATAGGATATGACCTTTGAAATAGAAATTAACAACAAACCTGTAAAGGTTAAGCGAGGGGAAACCATCCTCGAGGTGCTCAACAGGATAGGCATTAAGGTTCCGACCCTTTGTAGCATGAAGGATTTTGTGCCAACAGGAATGTGTCGTTTATGTGTGGTTGAACTCGAGGGGCGCGATATGCTTATTCCTGCTTGTTCCTTTAAGGTTGAGGAGTGGATGAAAATTAAAACCCACTCGCCCCGGGTAGTGCTTGCCCGGAAAACTATCATAGAACTTCTGCTGGCGAATCATCCCGACGATTGCCTGTACTGTGAGCGTAATGGAAACTGTGAGTTGCAACAGCATGCCGAAGATATGCATGTACGTGAGCGCCGTATTACTGGACAAAAAAATACAACGTTTCTGGACAGGTCGAGTATTGCACTCATTCACGAACCCTCTAAATGCATTCTTTGTGGACGATGTATCAGGGTATGTACCGAACAGATGGGTGTTTCGGTGCTTAGTTTTATACGACGTGGGGTAGCTACTTCTGTTCGTCCTGCGCTCGAAAAACCTATCAACTCTTCCAATTGCGTATTTTGTGGACAATGCCTGAAAGTTTGCCCAACAGCCGCCCTGAGTGATAGGGTCAATTTCTCCGAAATGCAGGTGTTTTTTCATGACCCTCATAAAAAAATGGCAGTAACCTATTCGCCGGCGGTATCGGCTATTATTGCCGAATATTTTGGTTTTAAAACCTCTAAAAATGTTAATGCAGTCATACAGAATATTCTTCGAAAAATTGGTTTTGAAATAGTGTTCGATACCTCGTTGGCTACCGACATCATGATCGTAGAGATGTGTGGTGATTTTATCAAACGTCTTCGTGAAAATGGACCATTTCCTATGTTTTCATCTTCCTGTCCGGCATGGGTAAAATATGTGGAACAAACCCATGAGGGTTTAATAAAAAATTTGTGTACTTCTAAATCTTTTTCCCAGATTTCAGGGGTTGTAGCCAAGCATGTTATCGCAAGGCAAAAATCTTTACTCCCCGAAGATATTTATCTGGTATCCATTCTTCCTTGCACGGCAGCTAAGTTTGAGGCTTCACGACCCCAGATGACCCTGATGGGTATTTCCGATGTCGATTCGGTAATCACAGTACGAGAGTTTATTCGAATGATTAAAATGTACGGTATTGATGTTGATCGGATTGTGGCCGAAATTGAAGAGAAAGAAGTAGCATCGACTGCAAGTGTGGCAGGAAAATTGGTAAATATAAGTGGAGGTACCACAGAAGTATTCCTGAAAGCATTAAGTCACTTTTTAGTAGGCAAACCTTTTGCTGCTAACTTTTCTGTGCCCAGGATGATTAATAAGGATTATAAAGAGTTTCAGGTCGAAATAGGGGATTATAAGCTTGGAATTGCCGTAATCAATGGGCTGTCTAATGTTAATGTCTTGATTCAACAGTTAAGTAACCGTGATGATGTGCATTTTGTCGAGGTAATGGCCTGTACCAATGGATGCATGGGGGGTGGGGGACTTCCACTGTCGTGGTCAAAGGAGGCCGAGAAACGAAGCATAAAATCCTTACTCGAGTGGGCCGAAGAAGATACTGTAAAATGGGTGCATCACAATACGTTGCTGAAAGACGTTTACGACAATTATTTAAATGCCCCCATGCCTTCTGAGTTTCATGAACGATTGCATACCTATTTTGTTAAACGCGAAGTGCTTATTTAACTTGTTGTTTGTGATGTTACTAAACGTTTATGTTTTTGGGTTTGGCGTTCTTGGAATGCAGTATTGTTATCAGAGATATATGAGCATGAGGATAATTTTCTGCCTGTTTGCCTACGTGAAGGAAAACAGATCACATGCGAGTTCCATCCGACCGATTTAAAAAACATTTAAAAATATTTTCGGATGAATAAGAAGGTGCTTTTAGTCGATTACGAACAGGATTACCGTAGTACGCTTATGGAGGCTTTAAAGCCGATGGGTTTTGATGTTTTCGCAACTGCCGATCCGGTAGAAGCTTTAACATTAGCCCAAATCAATGGAATAGATATCGCTGTAATTGATTGTTTGAGGCAAAACGATGATACTGGTTTTGTACTGGCGTATCGCTTGCGTAAACAATATCCCTTGCTACCTGTGATTTTGGTATCATCGGTATCTACCGTTACGGGTATCTCCTTTAATTCTGAATCGGAACGCGAAAGGAAATGGCTTAATGCCGATGTTTTTCTCAACAAGGATATTTCTGTTGAAACAGTATTAAAAGAAATTTTTCGTTTGTTACGGATAAAAAAATAAGCATCGCTGATCAACAGCGATGCAACACACACAAACTAACTTAAACCCAAATCTACTACGAGAAAAACAAAATTTTTGATGTGTCAAAATTACACTTTCAAGCATTAAAAAGCAATTTCTTAACTACGTAAAAAATACACATTAGCTACGATTTTTATACTACAAAGTATGATAGTTTTTCCAAACGCAAAGATTAACCTGGGTTTGCATGTAATTGAAAAACGTGCCGATGGATACCATAATCTGGAGACAGTGTTTTATCCCGTCCCTCTCTGTGATGTCCTTGAGATTATTACAACTGAAGGGGAAGGGGTGAGATTTTTCAATTATGGATTGCCCATCGATGCGCCTATTCAAAAAAATAGTTGTGTGCGTGCCTATACGCTTGTTGCCGAACGTTACCAGGTTCCCGCACTCGAAATTCATCTATACAAGCACATACCTTTTGGAGCGGGATTGGGGGGTGGATCAAGCGATGCTACCCATACTTTGCTTGCGCTCAATAGCCTGCTAAATCTCAATATTCCCTTTTCTTCCCTGGAAGAGTTGGCTTTGCAACTGGGTAGTGACTGTCCTTTTTTCCTATACAATAAGGCTATGTATGCCACAGGTCGCGGCGAAATATTACAACCTATTGAGCTAAGTTTATCGGGGAGATATTTACTTCTGGTCAAGCCTTCTGTTAATGTTTCTACGGCCGATGCTTATCAGGGAATAATTCCTCACAAGCCCGAAAATTCTCTTAGCGAACTTATCCAATTACCTATCCAGCAGTGGAAAAATTATATTCAGAATGACTTTGAACAGTTTGTATTTGCAAAATATCCACTTTTGCAGGAGGTGAAAAATAAGCTCTATGAAATGGGTGCCCTCTATGCCGCAATGTCGGGGAGTGGTTCAACCTTGTTTGGTATTTTTGATGAAGCAGTGAAGATACCTGCTGACTTCTCAGATTTCTTTACCTGGGCTGGATGGCTACCTTAGCAATTATAGTCTTATCCCCATAAACAGTACATCATCTACCTGTTCGTACTGACCGCGCCAGAGATTAAAGTTGTTTTTAATCTGGTAGTACTGTTCCTCCATGGGCATATCGTGTATGTCTTCAAGAAGGTTACGCAGACGTACCATCTTAAACTTTTTGCCCAGCGGTCCTCCAAACTGATCGGGGTAGCCATCGGAAAACATGTAAATAAGGTCGCCTCTACTTAGCTGATAGCTTTGATTTTCAAAGCTTTTGTATTCATTTTTATAGACAATGCCGCCGATAGAGCTCTTACTTCCCGTTACATATATTTGTTCGCCATTGCGATACAAAATAACCGGTCGCATGGCCGAGGCTATTGTTACCCGGTATGTTTCCAGGTCAATCTCGCAGGCAATTA
The DNA here is from genome assembly GCA_029550865.1 of Bacteroidota bacterium. Classification (GTDB taxonomy): domain Bacteria; phylum Bacteroidota; class Bacteroidia; order Bacteroidales; family DTGW01; genus JAKPGM01. Next base: position 28,066 of record JAKPGM010000078.1, read on the forward strand.
GGTCCATACCATCCGGCGATTCGGCTTGCTCAAAATTTTGATTAAGGGTCATACGCATTTCCTCGTCCAGTTTTACCAGAATGTCCGAAGGGTAAATAACATCGGGACGGTTGCATATGTCCTTTATCAACGTGGTACCTATCATCGACATTAACGCACCAGGAACTCCATGCCCTGTTGAGTCACCACAAACAATCACAAATTTGTTGTCGCTGATTTTATCGAACCAGTAAAAGTCGCCACTGACAATGTCCTTGGGTTGATAAAAGATAAAGCTGCCCGAGAAAAGTTCCTGAAGCTTTTTTATTGAAGGTAATATGCTGTTCTGGATTCGTTGTGCATAGGTAATGCTATCGGTAATGTCCCTATTTTTCATTTCAATTACTTCTTTTTGTTGCATTACCTCACGTGTACGCTCTTCGAGCAGTTTTTCAAGATATTCCTGAAATTTACGTTGTTTGCGTTCCCTATATTTGATATAAAAGTAAAGCAAACTGATTATAGCAAGAATGCCAAGAGTAATAAACCACCAGCGTTTCCACAAAGGGGGCATGATGGTAATACTCAATTCGAGTGGACTTTCGTTACTTAAGCCTTCTGCATTAATGGCACGGACAAGAAATCTATACTTTCCATCTTCAAGTCGGGGATAATACGCATAGTTTGCGTCGCTGAATTCCGACCATGCCATATCCCATCCTTCAAGCTTGTATTGGTAACGTACCGATCGGGGTGATCGATAATGAATGCCTACAAATTCAATACGGATACGGTATTTCCCGTAGGGTAAAACAATGGGTTTATCAAAATCATATTCTTTATCCGATATTCGTACCGAGGTGATGTTGACGGGGGGCGGAACTTTTTGTTGCTGCTTTTGCGAAAGAAAATTATAAAGAATAATGCCATTGGTTGTTCCCCATCGGATATTCCCTTGAGCATCTTTATTTACCGCCAATGGGTTACAATCGCCCAGAATACCAATTTCGGTACTATAGGTTATAATTCGAAGGGAGTTGGGTTCAATACGGCTAAGTCCCAATCGGTGACCTACCCAGATACTTCCTTCTTCATCGGTAACAATGCTGTAGCCGTAGTCCGATTTGAGCCCTTTTTTTTCTGTAAGATTGATGATAGAATCGTGCATAAAACCAAAGACACCGTCGCCATAGGTGCTTGCCCATAAATTGCCCTTCTTGTCTTCGGTAATCGCCGTAAATTCTATCTCGCTTCCTCCTTCAATTTTTATATGTTTATTGGTTAACACAGAATAAAGCCCCTGACCTTTCGTGGCTACCCACACATTTCCTTTTGAATCGATGTAAACATCATTGATTTTATTGTGTGGGAGATCGGTATCGGTGGAGTACTTATTTATTTTTCCGCTACGAAGGTCAAAGGAGAAAAGTCCACCATTGGTAGCAGCCCATAGTATGTTGTTGTTATATAATAACTTATTGATGGAATTTTCGACTGAATTATCGGAAGAGAAAAATGGCTGGGGGCGATTATTGGTTCCAGTCATTTTATATATCCCCGAATGTCCGGTTCCTATCCACAACGTGAGTGCGTCGGAAAAGCTAAGGGAGGTGATAGCATCGGCAGGTATTCCATTTTTGCTGTTCAGGATGGTGGGTATGTTCGTATTGTTTTTTAATTGTATAATTGTATTTCTCGAACCCAACCAGATTCCGTCGCTGCTCGATGTAATGGAAAGTATGTCATTGGGAGTAAATTTGTAAAAAGCAAAAGCCTCATCCATTAAGGCCGATAGGCCATTACTGTATGTGCCCAGCCATATATTACCTTCATGATCTTCAAAGGCTGTTTTAATATAATTGTCACCCAGGCCATTATTTATATTCATTTGGCTTGCGTAGGTGTAAAGGTCGTTAGTGGCGTTTTTGCTAAATTTAAAAACACCCTTACCAAATGTACATACCCAAAGGTTATTTCGTTTGTCTTCCAGTATCCATTGGATGTTGGAATTATTCAAATCGGATATTACTGCAAAAGGCTGTGACTGTAGGTTTGGAGTAAAAAGCTGATATAACCCCGCATCGGATGTACCAATCCAGAATCCTTTACTGTCTTTTTTACGGATGATGCAGTTGATCTTCGTTTCTGGAATTGCATTAATTTTTGTATCATATGTATACGAGAGTTCTCCATTTTTTCGAGCAATCCAGAGTCCATCGTTGCAACCAATCAGCAGGCGATTGGGATCAATTTCTTCAACGGTATATATAATCTTTGAATCATTTAGTTTAAGGAAGGATTGAGAACCATTAGTAAATGAAAGAATTCCATTTGACTGGGTGGCAACCAGTATAGTGCCATTGGATAATTCTGTTATCCATGTTATCATGCTTGGAGCATTGGTATTACGGTACATTTTTTTCAGACGGAGGTTTTCAATAGAAAAAACACTACCATCATCATAGCCCACCCAGATGGTACCATTGCTACTTCTAAAACAAAAACTGGTATAGGCACCGACTAAAGTATCTTTGGTGGCAGGACGTGAAAATTTTATCCCATCGAAACGACATAATCCTTCCCCAGTTCCTATCCATAGAAAACCGTTATTATCTTGATTAATAGTATAAATTGAAGGATGGATAAGTCCTTCGTCAATACCATAATGCTTAAAGTTGATCGATTGAGCCTGGAGATTTACAAAACCTATCGCAAATACACAAGTTATAGTTAGCCATTTGATGACTCGTTTCATTCAAGTAAAGTTTTTATTGAATTTTTAAAAATAGTTATTTTCTTACAAATCCCCAACGGCTTATGCTAAAATATTTTATTCTTTCTGTTTTACGCCAATAGAGTATTTATACTTGGGTACGCCACCGATAGGTACCGTGTAGAAGGGAAGTAATTCGCCGTACTGGTTACGTACATTCACCACCACATTGTTATTTTTAACGGGTTTGGTCTTGTTTTTAATCATTTGAATGTCGAGTGAGGTATTTTTTTCTTCTGCTAAGATCTTAAATTCCGAGCTCACCCATGTGTTATCACCCGATGCGTTAAGGATTTGACCCTTGCGAGCAACAGATACAATACGAATAAAACCGTCATCATCCCAGTCGAAGTTACTTACCTTAACTGATATGGTACGGTCATCAATATAAGGATATATGTGAGAGATTTGTTTGGGATCGTCCCACATACGGAAGGTATATTCATAGGCAAAGGCGTTACCTCCTTCAATAGGTTTATTGTCATCTGGTGAGGTGGATAAAAAGAACTTGTACAGGTTCCCATCATCGCCCGATATTCCTTCGGCTACAATCTTTAGAACGTAGCCACCAAACTTTTGAACCAATTCGCCTTCAGTCGGATTGTATGGGCCGAAAGTGTACCATTTTTTGTCCCATTTGGGATCATCCCCAAAAGTTTTAGTATCGAGCAAATTGCCACTTTTATAATTCCCTACAGGGTCGGGGCTTTGAGCGGCTTCGTCCGACCAGCAACGCCGTCCTCCATATACCGAAAAACGGGTTTGTGAATCAAACACACCGTTTAATTCATCAATATCGCCCCCACAATCGGGATCAAGCACTCTTATATACACAGGTTGCTTAAATTTTTCGGGTATTAGGAAGAAAAAGATTTGCACAAAATCGTCATCACCCCAGGAAGTTTCCGCCTGCTTGGAAAAAGTTACCAGGTAAGGGATATTTTCGTCTTCTGCAGGTGCTGATTGACCATGTATATCGATGCTTTGCATGCATAATGTAACTATCACAAGGGCAACTAAATATCGAGCATACATAAGAATAATCAATTTTCTGGTAAAAATAATCATTCTGTTATTATTACTGTATAGTTTTTGTTAACAAAAGCAATTTTTAATAAAATTTTTACATAAAAATGGAAATTACGATCAATAGTGTTTTCGATTGATCCGTTTTGCTATACGTTGTAAAATATAGTGTTGCTTTGGAATATTATTTAGAAACAACTATAATTGTCTTGTAAACACAGACTTTCTGAATACCAGTACGAGTAGGATGGCTTTCAACAAGGAGTTTAACGTCGTAAGCGCCTTCTTCATAAAAAACATGATTTGTACTTTCCCCGATAGCTTTCGTTCCATCGTCAAAATCCCAATAGTAGCGGGCTATACGGAAATTTTTCAGGTTGGTTTTTTTGGCATCAAATGTTATGGTTTCGCCGATGGTTGCTTGATCAGGAGCGGTGATATAGGGTTGTTCATAGTCGGTAACTTCCAGTTCGTATTCGGCCTGATTGAGTAATACCTCATTGGTAAGCGAGTCGATAACATTGAGTTGAATACGATATTTTCCCTTTTTTGCAAAACAATGCTCTGCTTCTACTGCTCGTACTTTAGTACCATCGCCGAAGTCCCATTCGTACTTCATGGTTCCCTTAACATCGTCTTCTGAGGTTCCATTTTCATAAAATACATAGCAGTAGGTGTTTTCTTTCTGTTGGGTACAATTTTCAAATTCTGAAATAGTAGACGTAAAAGCAAAGATATCGTCGTTTTTATTTCGGCTTGAGGAAAAATATCCTGTTTGTAAGTATCGATCGGCAATAAAGCCAAAATCGTCGGCGGTAGAGGAGAAGGGTTCTTTCATATTCTGTGGGGTTAGCCAATCGCCCTTGAAGGGTTGTGTGAAGAAAATATCGAATCCACCACGGCTATTCCATCCCTTTGAGGCAAAAAAGAGTCGACCCGATGGATGAATGAAGGGGAATGCCTCATCTTTTTTTGAATTTACATTAGGTCCCAGATTTACAGGTTTAGTCCACCGACCATGTACCCGTTTTGAAACATAAATATCATATCCACCAATACCGCCAGGCATATCAGAGACAAAATATAGCGTATTTCCATCTTCTGTTATAGCAGGGTGCATGACATTATATTCTTCCGAGTTATATTCAAAAGGTTCAATGTTTACCCATTTTTTACCAGATAGTTCTGCAAAAAACAATCCTAACTTATTCCCGGGTTTTAGGTAGTTCCCAAATGTCTTGCCTGCATATAAGTTTCTGGTAAACACAACTCTGGTATAATTATCGTAAAAACATGCTGGTCCTTCCTGGAAAATAGTATTTAGCGCATTAAAGGGCACTGGTGATTGCCACTTTTTTCCGCTTCGGTTCGATTTCGTATAATAGAGATCGAATAATAAATGTTGTTCAGCCGAGGTGTCTACAAAGGCATACCAGATAGAGTTTTTATAGTTTGCACAAAATACAATGCCTTCGTTGTAATAGGCTGGTGAAAACTCGTCGTACTGACTGCTACAAAAAGGCAATTTTTCTACGGTGTACTGTTTTTGTGAGTATACACTTGCTGTTCCGTTTATTATGACGTACACAAAAAGCAATATGTAATACCTTATGTTGCGCATACATTTCAGAAGTAACGTGGGTTAGCAGCTTTAATCTTATACATCAGTTCGTAGCGTAGCCCAATTTCGTGAGAGGTATAATTGAAAAATTTTGCCACTTTTCCGGCATATTCATATGTGTAGCTTAACCTGAACTGTGGATTGAGTCGAATATCAAACGAACCTACCAATGCTTCGTTGACACGGTAAGCCATCGAAAAGTTAAATCTATCATCAAACAGGATAAAGGTAGCGTTTAAGTCGAGCTGTGATTGGGAGTTGGGATAGAGTTTGTATAAAAACGATGGTTTAATTTTAAAATCTCCTGAAATATTGAACAAATATCCTGCAGTTATCAGAAAATTATAATTTTTAAAATCGTTTTTAATCGTTACCGATTGATAATTGTTTTTTTCTGAATAAGATAAAAAATAAGGAATAGACAGTCCAGCAAATAATTTAGAGGAATAATAGTATAATCCAGCTCCAAAGTTGGGCAATACGAATGTTTGAACATCCCCTGCAAAAGCGGGGTCATCAGTATCATTAAGATATAATTGTTTCCAGTTGTATTGTGTGTATACGACTCCTGCTTTGAGTCCTAATGATAATCGACCATGTTGAGTGGGTATACGAAATGCATAATGCAGGTATAAATGGGAATTGTGGATGGGACCAGTTTTTTCATCGAACAAAAGTAAACCCGTACCGATGTTAGGATTTTTTAAGGGAGAGTGTGCCGAAAATACCAGATAGGTGGGTGAACCAGTAAAACCGAGCATTTGCTTACGATACAATAAATTTACACTTAATACTTCACGACTTCCGGTAAACCCCGGATTAATGATTAGGCCGTTGGAAATATACTGACTAAACACAGGAAAGTATTGCGCTGGTATTGACAAACTATTCAATACCCAGAGTATCATGATAATATACCTCCTGTATTGCATACTTATTTTCTAATGATTAAAAATCCTTTATAAGTACGTCCTATTACATTTAAAATATAATAATAGGTATCCAGCGGCAGTACATTGCCTTTATACTTACCATCCCAATTATTCTTATAGTCTTTAGAACGGAACACTTCCGTTCCCCATCGATTGAGCACAATGAGTTCGGCATTCGAAACATTTTCCAATCCCTTGATTACCAGTGTGTCATTTTTGCCGTCACCATTCGGGGAAAAACCTTCGGGGATGCGGATATCGGTAACTTCAACAATCAGCGTATCGCTGGCCGAGTGGCATACACCATTTTCGACATACCACTGAAAATAGTTTTTGCCAAATTTTAAATTTTCAACATACGCCTCAGGGTCATAAATATCAGAAATACGGATAGTGGTATCGGGCGTTGTCCATTTACCCTTACCCAGCATAGGAAGATATGCTTTCAGGCGAGTTTTAAAGAGAAATGGTCCTTGCTGGTCTTCTCCAATCAGGGGGTCGGGAGGTGGTTGGTCAAAGGTTACGAAAATGGTCGATGAGTCGATACAACCGCCATTGTTCAATGTCCATGTGAATGAATGGGTGCCATATTGACTAACTACGACTGGGGTTTCGGGGGCATGTATGCCGCTATCAAAGGTTGCTACAACACTTGATGTCCATGTACCAATGCCAATACCCTTGTGGGCACGGAGAATAATTTCCTGGCCGCAAACCTCGGTGTCGAAACCTGCAAAGGCCATGGGAACTTCGAAACAACTCAGGATGCCTTTCCCTGGCATCGAATCGGGAGAACAACCATGCCCATCTATTACCTGGGCAAGCGAATAGTGAAACTTTCCCGATGCATACGGATAGAATCGCCAACTAAATTGTCCAGGATTGTTTACCAGTGTATCGTATACAGCATTCTGGTCGGTATACTTCACTACAAAGGGTGACTGACCGTTCACGTTTATCTTTAGCTGATAGGGTTGTCCCAGACATATACTATCCTCGAAGGGAACAAGGCTTGCTGTGGGAAGTTGATGTATGGCAATGGTTATGGTATTGGAGGTATCGGTACAGGTGTTGTAGGGACCCGAAAAAACTATGCGACGGAATAGAGTTAGCGTATCAAGAGCTCCGGGTTGGTAGTTTTTCTGGGTGTTGTCACCTTGGGCGTTTATCCAGCTGGTTTGGGTGGTCGATTGCCATTGGTAACGGTAATCGAAAGGATCGCCCCCCATGGGTATATTGCCCTGAAGTAGGTTGGGCGCCGTGTGCATGCATACTGTGGTATCGCCCGTGATGATATTGTTGGTTATCAAAGGAAGAACTCGTATCAGCACAGTGTCGCTATAACTTGTACAAATACCAGAGATTACTTTTCGGCGAAAATAGGTATTCTCGTATAATGGTGGTAACACGTAATGCATACTGTCCTTTTGTCTTGGAGCAATAATGAAATTATTATCTGTTTTGATTTCCCATTGGTATTGATAAGGGCCATCACCCTGCTGGGGAAGGCTACCTTCGAGCGTTCCTGCTACCTGGCCGTAACAGATAGTAGTGTCTTTGCTATGTTGGATAAAATTATTTTCGATAGCTGGCCTGGTGATGATTTGAATAACATTGCTGGTATCGACGCATGCATCGTTTCGACCCGAAAAAACAATTCGACGATAATACGTATGCTGATATACAATTCCAGGACTAATACTGGTACTGCTACTTAATGATAGGGTATCCCAATTGATGCCATCGTTACTCTGTTGCCACAGATAGCGATAGGTGTTGTCACCACCGGTGGGGATTGAGGCAGTGAAAGGTACAGGTTCGGTTCGGGCGCAGATGGTATCGCTACCCGATATCAGATTGTTATGTATTGAGTCGAGTGCATACATGGGTAATGCTCGGGTGGTATCCTTGCATGTGTTGAAGAGTCCTGAATAAACAATTCGCCTGAAATATTGCGTATCGGGTAGGGTGGGGGGTGCAAGTATCTGAATGTTGTTGTTGGTCGACGAGTCAATAGTTTGCCAGATCTGTTTGTTTGCACTTTTTTGCCATACATATGTATAATTTCTATCGCCTCCAATAGCGTTTTGTGCCTGTATGGGAGCAAAAGTGTTACCTATTGATACCCATTGCGTGTCGGTTACAAATTCATTCTGTAAGGATGGCAAAACCTGTATCGAAAACGTATTGCTCAAGCTCTTACAAGCTCTGGAGGTTACATATCTACGTAGAAAAATGGTATCCGTATACGATGGTTGGTAATTGATACCATTGTTTATCCCTTGAGCAGGTTTCCAAACGGGGGACGTACGGGAACTATCCTGCCATTGATAAATATATGAACCACTTCCACCGGTAGGTGTCGATCCATTGATTTGTGGCATGGGCAGTCCCTGGCATACAGCAAAAGTATCGGTATGTATGATGTTGTTGGCAATTTTAGGCCAAACTTTGATAGTGTAAACAAAACTGGTATCCGAAACTATAATGTTATTGCTGGAATCGAGTGCATGAACAATACGTTGATAGTACGTAGTCGAAAACAAGGCAGGAGGCTGATAATACATTCGGGTTGCTGTGTCAATTTTTGTCCAGTTGATTTTATCGGCACTCTGGCGCCATACGTACTGAAAAACGTTGGTTGCTCCTTTGGGTCGGGAGGCTTTGATATAGTTGGGTGTATCTCCCTCACAAATTTCCTGGTCGGCTGGCATTAGATTAAAAAGGAAATCTTTTACGGGCATTACAAAACTTCCTTTTGCAAAACCTGTGATGCCAGGATATGCATTTTTGTTGATTACAGGAGAAATATTACCCTGCAATCCAGGGTTGATATCGAGTTGGATACTATCGCTTTTTACATTGCCATTAAAGCGCAGGTATCCCCCCGCTCCACCACCCCCCATCCCGGGAATAGGTGGGGTAGTAGTTACGCTTCCGCCGTCACCCCCTCTGAGTTGTACTTTAACTTTTGTTAGGTATTCGTTGACATCCAGTATAATAGACCCTCCAGCCCCTCCTCCCCCACCGCCTGCGGTAGCGGTATCGGTAACACTCTGGCCATTAGCAGCAATGATATAATTATTACCTTCCAGTACATTGGCCATGATGATGACGATTCCTCCACCATTACCCCCCCTGGTTGCAGTGAAACCATTCTTTTGGGTGCTGCAGCCTCCACCACCTCCAAAGGTAACTACTGCACCATACCCATTTAATAAACCGGTACCCATACCTTTTCCACCTCTTCCTCCAATGGTATCGGAAGTGGTACTGCAAATTAATGCTTCATATCCTCCTTGGCCCCCAGGAAAATAATTGCCTCCACCACCTCCCCCACTATGATAGCCATTACCACCACCACCCCCGGCATATTGTGGCGCATTACCCCTAATGTAATTTGTATCTGCATCGATAACCGACTCGCCTTTTAAGCCTGCCCATTGTATCTTGCTTAACGGTAAATTTTTTTGACCAACATGGATACTATCCGATTCCCAGCAGGCCACATTTGTAGAAGTGACGGGTTGAGCTCCCCGGTAACCACAACCACTTGCACTAATATTGGCTTTTAATCTTAGCGTATCGGCCATAATACACAAAATACCTCCTTTCTCACCATCCCAGGGTTCGGCCTGTATAGGAGTTGATATTGTTTTTGTGGTACGAATATCGGTGTAACGCCCCACTCTTACCAACTGTAGTCCTTTGGGTTCAAAGCTACTTGTGCCTTCGCGAGTTATATTTCGTACAATTACACTGTTCCCACTGCGCTTTAATACTACCATTATTTCAAATCGTCCCGCAAAGCCATAATCACTGGCAACGGTTCCACTGGCATAATTCCATTTTAACCCTTTGGCCTGATGGAGTAAAACAATGTCGCTATCCTGAATACTCGAGAGTATATTGGCAATGTACAGGGTATCCTCATTGTTTTGATTGTAGTTATGTATGGAATCAACTTTCACGCTTTCGTTATAGTATTGCGCCGAAAGCATTAGAGTGTTCCACATCAAAAGAAGATAAACGATATTTTTATAAGGTGACAACACTGTTTAATATCGAAAAATTAATAACCCTTAAGGGTACAAAAATAAAATAGTTAGAAAAAAAACCTTATAAAAAGATGAAAAAATGCAGGAAGCATTAAAAAAATTAGCGGAGAGAATGGGATTCGAACCCATGAAGCCCTTTTGGAGCTTACACGCTCTCCAGGCGTGCGCCTTAGACCACTCGGCCACCTCTCCGTAATTCGGTATGAAAATTTGCTGCAAAGAAAACAATAATTTTTTAATCTACCATCATTCGTGTGCAACTTCTTCGCTCAGGCTAATTTCTCCCCTGATGGAGCGATGTAACTGTTGAATAATAGCCTCGTTGCTTGTATATTTTCCAAGTAAATACATAAGCTTGGTTACCATGGCTTCTGTGGTGGAATCGTATCCGCTGATTACTCCAATTTTTTCGAGCATCATACTGGTTTGATATCGTTTCATGTCTACAGTTCCTCCAAAGCACTGCGAAACATTAACTACCAGCACATCTTTTTTTATGAGTTTTTCGATTAATGCGAGAAACCACGATTCGGTCATTGCATTGCCCGAACCAAAAGTCTCAAGGATTAGTGCACGCATCGAGGGAGACTGGGTTATAGCCTCTACAAATTCCCGGGGAATACCAGGAAATAATTTTAGTAAGCCAATACGAGTATCCAAGTTCTTGTGTACAATCAACGGATTGTTGGAAAGCGGATAGTTAATAGCCGGATAATTGTAGCGAATGTGAAGCCCCACTTCAGCAAGTGCTGGATAATTAACCGATCGAAAAGCATTGAAGTGTTCTGCACTATATTTAGTCGATCGATTGCCTCTTAATAGTTTATTTTCGAAATATATACAAACCTCTGGTACAACAGCCAGTCCATCTTTCTTTTCGCCAGCTATTTCGATTGACGTGACCAGATTCTCTTTCCCATCAGTTCGTAAGGCACCAAGGGGCAGCTGAGCACCTGTAAAAATTATGGGTTTGCTCAAATTTTCTAACATAAAACTAAGGGCTGATGCTGTATAGGCCATAGTGTCGGTACCATGCAGAATTACAAATCCATCGTATAGGTGGTAGTTTGCCTCGATTAAGGTGGCTAACTGTATCCATAGTTGAGGTCCTGCATTGGCCGAATCTATTGGGGGACTGAATGCGTGAGTTGTGATATGATAACGACTTTTTTGTAACTCAGGCACTTCGTTAATAAAATGGGAAAAATTAACCGGTCGAAGACTTCCTGTTTCAGCATCTGTTTGCATCCCAATGGTACCCCCCGTATATATCAGTAGAATTGAACTTTTTTCCATGGTTCATAGCTTAAATAGTTGTCTGGCATTGTGTGTGGTAACTCTTTCTACTTCGTCAAAAGTAAGGTTTTTGATTTGTGCTATTTTTTCCGCAATTAATCGTAGATATACAGGTACGTTTCTTTTGCCTCGATACGGCGTGGGCGCCAGATAGGGTGCATCGGTTTCAAGCAATATCCCTTCTATGGGAATATCGCTTACTACCCCGTCGAGCCCTGAGTTTTTAAAGGTTACAATTCCGCCTATCCCTACATAAAAACCTCTTTCTATCACTTGCATCGCTTGATTGATGGTACCCGTAAATGCATGAAAAACTCCCTTTAGCGTTGAAAAATTCTTAACTATTTCCCAGGTAATTTCAAAACTCTTCCGTGTGTGAATGATCACGGGCAAATCAAGTGCTACAGCCCATTGAAACTGTATCTCCAGTGCATGCTCTTGTTCCTTAATATAGGTTGTGTCCCAATGCATGTCTATTCCTATCTCTCCAATCGCCACCATAGGGCATTGTCGGGCGAATTCTTTTATCCTTGATAATTGTTCTCGGTAATCAGATTTTACTGAACAAGGATGTAACCCATAAGCAGGTAAGATATGTCCCGAAAATTGCTCGCTAAGGGAGTGTAATGCCAACAATGTATCGGAATCGACATTGGGATTTATCATTTTTTCAATTCCCGATTCGAGGCTTTTTTGTATAATCACTTCCCTGTCAGTATCAAATTCCGGCAGGAAAAGATGACAATGTGTATCTATCATATCATAAAACTTTTATCATACAAAGAAACAAAAAAATGGGCATAATGATGGATTATTACTACACATGATTGTAGTTGCACTGCTTTTTAGTTGTAGCTTCTGTGGTAATATAGGCGGGTATATAATAAAAATGGACTATACTAATTTGCCAAAACATATCTTGTTTTGCTTAGATTCTCTATTATATAGCAGTGTTTAAAAATGTTAAAAACCGTTAAGGTGTTTTAATGATCTCTGGTCGAAAAAGTGGGTTTTTATATTTTTGGCTTAAAATTCATATAAAATGTAGCTCTATGGATATAAAAATTGAGAAACTGACCAAGAAATATGGTTCTCATCGAGCAGTCGATCAGATTTCATTCGAAGTTCATCAGGGCGAAATTCTGGGTTTTTTGGGACCCAATGGAGCGGGAAAAACAACAACGATGAAAATTATTACTAATTACCTTAATCCCGATGAGGGAGAGGTGTTTATTGGGGGCAAAAAATTAAGTGAGCATGCCGATGAACTCAAGCGTCATATTGGTTATTTGCCCGAAAATAATCCACTTTACCACGATATGCCAGTAGTGGATTATCTTGAGTTCTGTGCTGCTTTACAGGGTATTGAGCGATTGAGAATACCCGAGCGGGTTAGAGAGATGATACGTATTACAGGGCTCAATGCCGAAAAACACAAAAAGATCGGGGAATTGAGCAAGGGGTATCGTCAACGTGTTGGATTGGCGCAGGCTATGATTCACAATCCTTCCATTCTCATCCTCGACGAACCTACTACCGGTCTTGACCCCAACCAAATTGTCGAAATACGTCGTCTTATCCGTGAATTGGGTAGAGAGAAGACGGTCATTCTCAGTACGCATATTCTACCCGAAGTTGAAGCAACCTGCGATCGTATTTTGATTATCAATGATGGTAAAATTGTCGCTGACGGTACCGCCGAGCATCTTCGCAAGCAGGCTCAGGGTCAGGAAATTCTCACGGTTAAGATAGAAGATGGGGACGTTAATGCTATTTTTAAGGCTCTTCAGTCGCTTTCTACCGTTGCTACGGTCGATTTCATGGATCGTTCGCTATCTCGTTTCGAAGTTCAGAGCCGTCCAGGTTGTACCTCTCGACGCGAAATATTTAATCTGTGCGTTCAGAACCATTGGACACTAACCGAAATGGCTGTGTCGGAAGCTAAGCTCGAAGATATCTTTAGAGAGCTGACAATGAATTGATAAATTTTTCATGGGTGTTACATCATACCTTAAATGAATATTATATGAAAGCTGTATGGATTATCGCACGCAAGGAACTTAAAAGCTTTTTCGACTCTCTGATTGCTTATATCTTGCTGGTTCTTTTCCTTGGTTTTTGTGGGTTTTTTACATGGATTTATGGCAGTGATGTGTTTTTCATAGGTCAGGCAACCCTACGTCCTTTCTTTTCCATCGCATACTGGACGTTGTTCATCTTTATTCCTGCACTCACCATGCGCATGATTGCTGAGGAAAAGAAGACAGGTACCATCGAGTTGCTGCTAACCAAACCTATTACCGATCGCCAATTGGTGGTAGGTAAGTTTCTGGCTGCACTGATGTTGATTGCTATCACACTATTGTTTACCTTACCCTATGTTATATCTATTGCTTCCCTGGGTAACCTCGACAATGGGGAAGTGGTGATGGGTTATCTGGGTCTGTTACTTATGAGTGCAACGTACATTGCCATTGGATTATATGCAAGCTCAATCACCAACAACCAGATTGTGGCTTTCCTTACGGCTCTTTTCATCAGCCTGTTCTTCCATGTAATATTTGATGTCCTCGATAATGGCCTCTCGGGTTGGCTGGCTCAGCTGTTTAACATGCTTAACCTGTCGGCTCATTTCGAAAGCTTACAGCGCGGTGTGCTGGATACCAAAGACCTTGTTTATTTCTTTTCCCTTATTTTTCTAGGTCTTTACCTTACCGAATCAAATATCGCACGGCGCAAAATTTCTGGTTGATCCGATAACACTTAAACTGAAGGCTATGAAAAACAAATGGTCAATTAGCATTATTCTGGTGGTGGCGATTATTTTACTAGCCAACCTAATTTCTCAGGATTTTTTTCTACGCATCGATTTTAGCGAAGACAAAAATTATACTTTGAGCAAGGCTACCAAAAATCTTCTCAAAGAATTAAAGGAACCCGTAACTGTCATAGCATATTTTTCCGAGAATCTTCCGCCTAATGTTGCTCAAAGCAGAAAGGATTTAAAAGATTTACTGGTCGAATACAATACCCGTTCAAAGGGCATGGTAGTATACGAATTTGTTAATCCTAATGAAAATGAGGAAAAAGAGCAGGAAGCTGTTCAGGCGGGTATTAATCCTGTGCTGATTGATGTCCGGGAGAAAGATCAGATGAAGCAACAAAAAGCCTATATGGGAGTGGTAGTGTCGATGGGTGAACGAAAAGAGGTTATTCCTTTTATTCAACCCGGTACGGCAATCGAATACGAACTGTCCAAAGCTATTAAGAAGCTCTCGATAGTGGATAAACCCACCATAGGTCTTTTGCAAGGGCATGGCGAGCCTTCGATTAACAATATTATTCAAGCGTACAATGAGTTAACCGTGCTTTATAATGTCGAACCTATCAATATATCCGATACTATCTCAGTGCCCGAACGTATCAAGACTTTACTCATTGTTCAACCTAAAGATTCTTTTAAAACGGGAGAGCTGAACCAGCTCGATGCTTTCTTGGCTCGCGGAGGAAATTTACTTATAGCAACCAGTCGCGTGAATGCTAACCTTCAAAATGCTTACAGTACCACCCTCAATACTGGCCTGGAAAATTGGCTACGCAAAAAGGGAATATTTATCAAGGACGATATTCTTACCGACGTAGCATGTTCGCAAATTCAAGTGGTTCAAAATCTTGGCGGATTTCAAATGATACGGCAGGTTCAGTTTCCCTATATTCCCGTTATAAAAAACTTTGCCAAGCATCCTGTTACGGGAGGACTTGAAGCTGTTATTTTACCGTTTGCCAGTTCTATCGAGTTTGTTTCGCACGACTCGTTACAATTTTTCCCACTCGCTTTCACAAGCGAAAAATCCTCGTCCGAAACATTGCCGGTATATTTTGATTTACAACGTCAATGGACACAAAACGATTTTCGACAAAAGAATCTTGTCGTTGCGGCAGCTGTTGAGGGTAAATTTGGAGGACAGGCAAAATCGAAAATCATTTGCATTGCCAGTGGCGACTTTATCCTCAACAGCCGAGGAAACGATCGGTCGCAGCAGCAAACCCTGGCACCCGACAATGTAAACATGTTTGTGAATAGCGTCGATTGGCTTACCGACGAAACCGGGCTTATTTCGCTTCGAACCAAAGCCATTACTTCGCGACCGCTTAAAGAAGTATCTGAAGTGACAAAAGGTTTTGTAAAATGGGCTAACTTCCTTGTGCCTATTCTTCTGGTCATAGGTTATGGATTTTTTAGATTTCAGTTGAATAGAAATATCAGAATTAAACGAATGGAGGAAAATTATGGCTAAGTCATTGAACAATAAAACATTGTTGTATATTCTGGGGGCACTTATTCTCTTATTTGTAGCCGTCAAATGGTATCAGCGTGCACGTGTGGAAAGAACATTAAAAACCGACCTGATAGAAATAGATACCAATAAGGTAACCGAAATTCTGCTCTATCCAGCCTGTGAAAAAGGGGCTGAGATTAAATTTTTTAAAGAGGGAAAAGATTGGAAGGTAAAAAAAGGCCAGTTGGTATGCGAAACAGAATCAAATACCGTTAAAAGCCTTCTTTCCACTCTGCAGGATATGAAAGTGAAAAGCCTCGTGTCGAAAGACAAAAATAAGTGGACAGAGTATCAGGTAACCGATAGTGCTGCTACAAAAGTTAAAGTACTTCAGGGAAAAAAGGTGGTGGCCAATCTTTACCTCGGACGTTTTAGCTATCAGCCAACCAATCAACGATATGGCATGTATGGTGGGGGCGGTGTGATGGGTACTACCTATGTGCGCCTTGCTAATGAAAACGAGGTTTATGCCGTCGATGGCTTCCTGGTTTTTACCTTCAATCAGAATTTTAACATGTTTCGTAAGCAAGCACTGGCAAAATTCGAACCCTCACAGATCGAAAAAATCCGTTTCAACTATCCTGCCGATAGCGGTTATGTGGTGGAGCTCACTAATAATAAATGGTTGTTAGCAGGAATTCCTGCCGATTCCAATAAGGTGGCAACCTTCCTTAATCGTCTATCGTACAGGAGTTCTACCGATTTTAACGATCATTATGTTCCTCAGGGAAATGCTATGTATACTGTTACCCTTGAGGGAAAAGCGATAAAGCCTATTACCATTGAAGCTTATCCATTTCGTGCCGACACGCTGGTTGTTAATTCCACATACAACCCAAAGTCGTGGTTCAACTTCAGTCAAAAGACTTTGCTCGAGGAAATATTTTACCCCAAAAGCAAGTTTTTACCCGATGCTGAAAATAATAAAAATAAAAAATAGTCGCTTTAGAGGAATAGGATAAGCTGATAAAGATTTTTTGATTGATAAGAATTTTTGCTGAGGCTGATAATATAATCAGCCTCTTATTGTTATTTAATTTCCTCTTCTTTCAGGTAGTTATCTTTTATCAACAGATTAATCGAGTTTGCGTCAATTATCACTCCGTCGAGTAAGCGGGAAGGTATATCGGCAAAGTCATTGTTGACCCGTTGTGGGAGTATATCGTCTACTGACTGGTTTTCTAAATATCGAACCGAGATTTCTAAGGCCAGATCTACCAATTTTCTAACAGGTTTATAAATGGTCATGCTTTGCTCACCATTGATTATTGCCTTGCAGGCATAGGGTTCAGCATTTTGGCCTGTAGTAACCAATCCACGTAAATCGATGGATGCATTTTTTAAGGCTTCACGGCATCCCCGTGCCATCAGATCGGAACTGCATAAAATACATGATGGGGTATCGGCACTCAAGCTCAGGTATTTTTGCATGATATGCCTGGCATTACTTTCATTCCAGTTTTCAACAAACATCGTAAAATCGATAGTGATATCGCCAGCATTTATAGCAGGTTGTAAGCTTTTGAGTATCCCTTCCTGTATCCATACAGCATTGATGTCGCTCTTATCGCCATTGAGTATAATGTATTTTCCTTTTGGTTTATGTTGTAAAGCATACTCGGCAATCATTTCGCCAATTTTTTTTGCGTCGAAGGAAATGTATGCATCTGGCTCACAACCCACAATTAATCGGTCGTAAGATATAACTTTCACCCCAGCTTCATGTGCTCTTCTCACCATCACAGCAGCGGTATACCTATTAACAGGGTCAAGAATGATAACTTTTGCTCCTTTTTGAAGTATTTCGTCAAATTGTTGAATCTGTTTCTGCTCGTCATTATCCGATGCGGCAAAAAGTAATTCTATGCCTTTCTCCTTACATTTTTCCAACATGTACGATTGTTCAATCAAGTATCGTTTGTTATTCAAATTCGGAAGTATAAATCCTATTTTAGCTGTTCCGTTGTGGCAACTTGCACTCAGTACAACGACGACCAGCAAAAACAGATATGTTATGGTATACCAGTTGAATTTTCTCATAAGCTTTTTTTGCAAATATCAATGTTCTCTAAAGTTTATTTGGGTTATGTTTTAATCTTAAATTAGTAAAAAAAAGTAATGCCAGCAAAATCATACATTTTGACAGTTTTATATTATAAGTTATAATATGCTGTTAATCAAAAAATTGAGGTATCTACAGGGTGTTTTTTGATTCTTATGACTTATAGTGGCTTGCCGAAATCGAAATTTAGATTATCAGAGTAGTTGTTTTTATTGTTAAACCATAATTGCCTGATTAAAAATAAAAAATAAAGCAATGATGTTTTATAATTTGCCATAAATCGTATATATTTGCAAACCCAAAAAAGAAATAAAATAGTATAATGTTGATAATTAAAGTTTTAATAAGATGACAAAAGCAGACATTGTAAACGAAATTTCGAAGAGTACGGGGATAGAAAAGGTTACCGTACAGAAGACAGTTGAAGCTTTTATGGAATGCATTAAAGACTCGATGGTAAAGGAAAAAAACATTTACCTGCGAGGATTTGGTAGCTTTATCATTAAGGAACGTGCTCAAAAAACAGCACGTAATATCTCAAAAAATACTACTATCATTATTCCTGCCCATAAGGTGCCGGCATTTAAACCTGCCAAATCGTTTGTCAACAAGGTTAAAGCCAGCGTTAGTAAGTAATTGTGAATTATTAATCTTAAAAATTTAGAATTATGCCTTGCGGGAGAAAACGTAAAAGACATAAAATGGCCACACACAAACGTAAAAAACGTCTTAGAAAAAATCGCCATAAGAAAAAGAAGTAGGAAATATTTGAGTTTTGAGCAAACCTAAAACCCTAAAGGTTTTAGGTTTGTTGTATTTTTGTACTTCCAGTCATTGTATTATTTTAAAAAATAGTACCTTTACCTCTGTTTCGTCAGCGTGATACGCTTTTTTGACGGAACTTTTTAATGATTTGGCGTATCGATATATTGATACGTGAAAATTAATCAGCCTATATCATGTATTATATCTGCTAAGTTGATTTAAAAAATCATGGGTATAGGCAAAGCGGATATTAAATGTATTTGCTGAGTTTTAAAGTGTTGCTTTTTCAAAATCGATACTTGTGAACAACGAACTTATAATAAATGCCACACCTACTGAGATTGCCATAGCTTTACTTCGAGATAAGCAGCTGGTTGAGCTCCACAAGGAGAAGAATAACATACAGTTTTCGGTAGGCGATATCTATATAGGCAGAGTGAAAAAGCTGATGCCAGGTCTTAACGCAGCCTTTGTGGATGTAGGTTCAGAAAAGGATGCTTTTTTACATTATCTCGACCTGGGTCCACAGGTATTATCGCTTCAAAAGTTCCTAAAAGCCTGTTTAAATCGAAAAGGCAGGATTCCATCACTTCAAAAATTTCCCAACGAACCCGATATCGATAAAAATGGGAAAATTACACAGGTGCTCCAGCCAGGGCAGCCTATCGTTGTGCAAATTGTAAAAGAACCCATCAGTACCAAGGGCCCTCGATTAAGCTCCGAAATTACTATTGCAGGTCGAAATCTGGTGTTACTTCCTTTCTCCGACAAAGTGTCCGTTTCCCAAAAAATTGAGTCGGCCGAGGAACGTCAACGACTGAAAACTTTGCTGCAGAGCATTAAGCCTCGCAACTATGGTGTGATTGTACGAACCGTCGCCGAATCCAAAAAAGTTGCCGTTCTCGATAACGAACTCAAAGCACTGGTGAAAAAATGGGAATCGGCTTTTGAAGGCATTAGCGATACCAATATTCCCCAAAGAATTCTTAGCGAAGTGTCACGCACATCGGCTATTTTGCGCGATGCACTGAACGGAACCTTCAGTCATATTTACGTCAATGATGAGGTTATTTTTGAAGAGGTGAAAGAGTATATCAGTGAAATAGCTCCTGAAAAAGAGAATATTGTTAAGCTATACAAGGGAAAAGTTCCTATCTTTGAACATTTTGGCATTGAAAAAGCCATAAAAGCTTCGTTTGGTCGTACAGTTTCCTTAAAAAATGGTGCTTATCTGGTTATTGAGCACACCGAGGCAATGCATGTAATCGACGTGAACAGTGGTAACCGGTCGCGTTCCTCAAAAGACCAGGAAACCAATGCCCTGGATGTCAACCTTGCAGCTTGCGATGAAATTGCTCGACAGTTGCTACTGCGTGATATGGGGGGCATTATTGTGGTCGATTTTATCGATATGCAGAGCAACGAACATAAACAGATGGTGTACGAGAAAATGAAAGCTCTGCTTTCGCAACAAAAGGCTAAACACAACGTGCTTCCGCTAAGTAAGTTTGGCCTGATGCAAATTACCCGTCAACGGGTTCGACCCGAAATGCACATCGATACTACCGAAAAATGTCCTACCTGCAAGGGAACAGGCGAAATATATCCCAGTATCCTGGTTGAAAAAGATATTGAATTGGCACTTGACAATTTTATAAAAACCGAAAAACGTAGGTTTATCCGCCTACGCGTTCATCCCTATGTGGCAGCATTTCTTAAAAGTGGTCTGTTTTCGGTGCGCATGCGTTGGATGTTGAAGTATCGTTGCTGGATACGTATCAAACCTGCCTATGCGCTTACGCTGCTTGATTTTCGAATCGACGCGTAATCGCTCCTATTTTCTCCCGAGTTTCTGAGGCGATAGGGTAAATATTTTCTTATTTTTACCAAAATATTTAGCCATGTCGCAATTACAAATTGTCGAAGCTTCGGCAGGTTCGGGAAAGACCCACCGACTGGTGTTTGAATATTTGCGCCTATTATTGCTTAATCCCGACAATTACCAGCATATTCTTGCGGTTACCTTTACCAACAAGGCTACCGAAGAGATGAAGTCGCGTATCATCCTTGAATTATCTAAACTACAGCATATTTGCAACTCATCCTGTAACCCTTCCTGCGAGCGTGCCTCTGCTCATCTTTCTTCTTTATCGGAAAACCTTAAACTTTCGGCCGAAGATATTGCTCAAAAGGCTGGCATTGCACTTTACAATATTCTGCACAACTACTCTCGCTTTTCCATAATGACCATCGATAGCTTTTTTCAACAGATTCTGCGTGCTTTCCTTAGAGAAGTAGGTTTGGGTACTTCTACACGCATCGAACTCGATGAAGAGTGGGTGATTCAACAAACAGTCGACCAGTTATTACTCGACCTGGATGCTGGAGATGAACTTTATCAATGGCTCGTACACTATATGCTCGAGCAGATTGCGCAGGGAAAATCCTGGAGTGTCTCCGAAAAACTGATGGATATGGCTCACGAACTGCTGAGCGAAAAGTTCTTTGCTCTCCCTGCCGATTATCAACAACGTTTGTTTAGCGAAGGCTTCAGGCAACAGTTTCCTCTGAATGAATTTTATCAATTTAAATCGGCTTACGAAAAGTATTTACGGGAAAAAGCCCAGCAGGCTCTTGAAATTATCAGTAAAAATTCACTGGATGAAGCTGACTTCTCTGGAAAAAGTAAAGGGGTCGTAAATTTTTTTAACAAACTTAAAGCATCCAATTTCGATAATTTACGAAGGGATGATACATATGATGTCCCTGAAAAATGGCCGCATAAAGATTCTAAAAATAAAGAAAAGGTTTTAAAGATCCTTCATCAGGAGGGATTATTTGCTTGCTATCTGGATATTAAAAATTATCTAAATGAAAATCAGCAAAAATATAATGATGTACTTGCTATTCTAAAAAATATCTATACGTATGGCGTGCTTGCAGATATCGCCCATGCACTCGATAAAGTACTCAGAGAAAATGATATTCAGTTGTTGAGTAGGGCAAGTCAGTTTATACAACTGCTCATTGGACAGAACGATGCCCCTTTCATTTATGAAAAATCGGGACGTTTCCTGCGGCATTTTATCATTGATGAATTTCAGGATACCTCCTATCTGCAATGGCAGAATTTTCGACCGCTCATCAGTGAGTCTCTGGCTAACGATAACTTTGCCATGGTGGTGGGCGATGTGAAACAGTCCATTTATCGCTGGCGCAATACCGACTGGACTATCCTGGAGAGAAAGGCCGAAGAAGATGTTCGTTCACATGGTTCGAAGCGTATTACCCTGGATACGAACTGGCGCAGTCTGCCCGAAATAGTAAATTTCAACAATGCTTTTTTTGGTGATTACCTTGTAACTGCTAATCCCCAATTAGTATCAATTTATAAAACTGTTAAGCAAACCTGTGCATATCGAGGTGAATTCAGCGGTATGGTGAAGATAGAGGGTAAGCTTGTAAATAATGAGGAAAACAACGAAGGTGAAGATAATAACTCATCGGCCGCTAACTGGGCTATTGATCAAATTTTAAAACTTTTATCCCTGGGATATCGACAAAAGGATATTGCCATCCTTGTGCGCGAACGAAAAGAGGGCATTATCATTACAGAAGCTATCAACAACTATAACCAAAAGCAGTCTGATTCAAAATCGACTATTCACGTCCTGTCTGCCGAAACTGCTTTGTTGACACAGTGTGTAGCAATTAATATTATTACGGAGGTTTTTCAGTATCTTCTCAATCCCAATGATGCGGTTAATCTGGCGGCTCTTCAAATTCATCTGGAACAGGTAAATAGGCTCTTAGTTTCGGCGCAAGTGGATATTGATTTCGACATCTCGATCGATAATTTTCTTGAACGCATTTCCAGCTTATTGTTGGACAATCCTGTAGAACTTTTCGAAGAGGTGGTTCAAATGTTATCTCTTAATCAATATACACCTTTTTTGCCTTATCTTCAAGCTTTTCATAATTATATACACGATTTTTGCATTACCCACATTCCTCACCTCAAGGCATTTATGGAGTATTGGGAGCATAAAAAAGATAAAGTTGCGCTCGAACTTTCTGAGAAGCAGGATGCTGTACGAATTTTAACCATCCATAAGGCAAAAGGACTGCAATTCCCTAATGTGATTATTCCTTTTTGCAATTGGTCATTGAATTATAGGGGTAATCAGGCTCCGTTGCTCTGGTGTGAGGCTAAAAATTCTCCCGCAGCATCACTACAGTACATCCCTATTCGCTATGCGCAGGAACTCGAAAATACAAGCTTTAGAGAAGAATATGAAAAGGAACGAACGCAATATTTTATTGACAATATAAATCTTCTTTATGTGGCTCTTACCCGTCCCATGCATCATTTATTTGTTTATATCCCTCAGGTAAAGGATAAGTCGAAAGACTGTCAAACGGTGGGGGATTGGTTGTATCGTTATGTATTAGCATTTTCCCAATCACAGGGTGCAAAGCTATTTTTTCAAAAGGGAGAGTTGCAATATGTTAGCGAAATTTCTGGAGATATCGAATCGGAAGATTATCAGTTTACGCATTACGCTGTGTATCCAACAGTGCAACGTGTAAAGCAAAAATCTGCCTATGGGGGTATCCTCACACCTATCATGCAGTATGGCAACATCATGCATCGTTTATTCCAGTATATTCACTATGCCGATGATATCGAAATGGCGGTAGATGTGCTCGTGACCGAAGGTATGATTTCCGCACGCGAACGCCAGACAATCGTTATCTGGCTTGAACAACTGCTTGCTCAACCCGAAGTACAGGCATGGTATAACCGTCATTGGAAAATATACACAGAGGCTACCGTTGTAGCACCATTTCAACACCCCTATCGTCCCGATAGGGTGATGATTAAAGATAACCATGCGGTTGTAGTCGATTATAAATTCGGAACCAGAGAACTGATTGCCTATAAAAAGCAGTTGAAAACTTACATGACCTTTCTTTCGGCTATGGGCTATTTGCCTGTCGAAGGTTACCTCTGGTATGTTCAGCTGGGTAAAATAGAAAAAGTTGAGTGACTATTGCGAAATTCCACGATAAATTTCCTGCTCGGTATGAAAACCGTCGGCTATAATGGTCTGTTTTATATTTTTTACATCCACCACCATTGGTTTGAGCATGATGGTAGGGACGTCCATTTTGCCGTTATTTACCAACGTTATGTTTCCATCAAGTTTTTCACCCCTAATGAGTTTCATGGTGTTTTCAGCAGCAGCTTTACCTTGTTCGGTCATGGGTTTATAGATGGTGATTTGTTGCGTTCCTTCAATAATTCGCTGGCAGGCAGGTAGCTCAGCGTCCATCCCGGTGACAAGTACTTTTCCTGCTAATCCTTTCTCTTCCAGTGCCCTTATTATACCTCCTGCCATACCATCATTGGCGCATAAGACTACACTAATGGGGTCGGTATAGTAATTAAGTACTTTTCGCATGGTAACATAAGCTTCATCAGGCGACCATTCCTCAATGAAAGTTTTAAATACTACATTAATCTTTGCTGATGAAAGATATGGTGCAAGGATGGTTTCATAACCCTGTTCGATGAGTTCAGCATTTTTATCCGTTTTATCGCCCGAGATGATTACATAATTGCCCGTAGGCTGTTGACCAACAGCAAATTCAGCCATCAGCTTTCCAGCCATAAAGTGATCAAACGTAATAAAGAGATCTAACGGACAATTTTGAATCAATCGTTCGTAGGCAATGATTTTTATTCCCTTACTTGCTGCTTCCCTGGCAATAGCCGCCGAAGTAGTCTGATTAACGGCAATTATAACGATAGCTTTAACTCCGTTGTTCATCAATTCCCGTGCCTGTGCTATTTGCTTATTGTCGTCATTATCAGCATTGGCCACAAGGACTTCTGCCCCTAACTCTTTAGCTTTGTTAACAAAATTATCTCGGTCGATAGCATAACGCGCCTCTTGATAATTCGGCACCATAAAGCCTATCAACGTTTTCTCCGAATGGCTACACGAAGAAATAAACCCTATTACCAAAACCCAGGTTATGAAACTTTTAATATAGCTACCAATCATGATTTGAATTTTTATTCAAAAGTATATTAGTTTTTGAAATTGCAAATAAAAAAGAGTAAAAATCTGTACAAAAGGTGTAATTTTCTTTCCTGTAACTGGTTGGTTGACTGATAAAAATAGTCACTTCAATACATGTTTCCGCTAATTAAAAATTATTCATAAATGCTTGCAAAAAAATACATTTTGCATGAAATTTGATTTTGAAATATTGCAATGTGGTATAAATCAATTGCTATGGAAAAGGTGGTACTGCAAAGTTTTTTAACTTTGGTGCTTATCGTAGTGAACCCCTCATTATTTGGCCAAATGCTTAATGAATATACTGTGGGGGTTGATAGCAGGGGGAATTATGGTTTTTCCCTCAATCGAGGAAATGAGCAAAGTCTTTTTCAGCTTTCCTATGCTAATCTTAATATGAATAATACTTTTCGTTTAAAAAATCTTTCCACTACACAGGGTATTTTTGCTTCTCAGGTGAGTACCATTGGCGTGGGATATTTTCGGAAAAAGCCTCTGTCAAGTACGCTTAGCATGTATTATGGCGGAAGCTTGCATTGGGGGAACTCGCCGATAAAGTCTGTAGGTGCGCCGAAAAATAACCTTTCCGATATCAATCTACAGCTTGGATTAAAATATAAGCTATCCGAAAATATTACTATTGGTGCTGAATTCCGTCAAAGCTATGGGAATTACTGGATGAATACTTTGATACCTTCGTGGTCAAATTCGCCTATCCACTCCGATTGGTTAACATGGTAATTTTTCTTCTCTTATGACGCCTTGTCAGCCGGGTTTAGATGGCACAGGGTTTGTTTTTTTGCTCGCAAAATCTTAAAAACTTGTTGCTTATGAGTACAGGTAAAATAGGGGTGCAGACCGAGAACATTTTCCCCATCATCAAGAAATTTTTGTATTCCGATCATGAAATATTTCTGCGGGAATTGGTGGCCAATGCCGTGGATGCTACTCATAAGTTGAAGGCACTGGCTATGGCAGGCGAGTACAAGGGCGATGTCGAAAATCTTAAAGTGTATGTACACGTTGATGAAAAGAATAAAATCATTCGGGTGGTTGACCAGGGTATTGGCATGACTGCCGAGGAAGTGGAAAAATACATCAATCAGATTGCTCTTTCGAGTGCCGAGGAGTTTGTCTCGAAATACAAGGATCAAGCCAACGCCATTATCGGGCATTTTGGTCTGGGTTTTTACTCGGCATTTATGGTAGCTAAAAAAGTCGAGCTCGTTACTCGTTCATACAGAGAGGGGGCTCAGCCCGTTAAATGGTCATGCGATGGTACCCCAGAATATACGCTCGAGCCTGCCGAGAAAGATACGATTGGAACGGAAGTTATCCTTTACCTCGATGACGAATCGTCCGAATTTGCCTCCGAATACAAAATACGCGAACTTTTGCGAAAGTATTGTAAATTCCTGCCTGTCCCTATTGCTTTTGGAAAGAAAAAGGAATGGAAAGATGGTAAGGAGGTTGAAACACAAGAGGACAATATCATCAACAATACTCATCCAGCCTGGACACGTAAGCCTACTGAACTGAAAGAGGAGGATTATCTCAATTTTTACAGGGAATTATACCCTGGCGCCGACGATCCGCTTTTTTATATTCACCTGAACGTCGATTATCCATTTAACCTTACCGGGATACTGTATTTCCCTAAAATCAAAAGCAATATCGATATCCAGCGTAATAAAATACAACTTTATTGCCGACAGGTATACGTCACCGATTCGGTCGAAGGTATTGTGCCTGACTTTTTGACACTATTGCATGGGGTTATCGATTCACCCGATATACCGCTTAATGTGTCCCGTTCATATCTGCAAAGCGATTCGAATGTGAAAAAAATTTCCGCTCACATTACCAAAAAGGTGGCCGATCGTTTGCAGGAAATATTTAAGAATCAACGGGAAGAGTTTGAGAAAAAGTGGGATAACCTCAAACTGTTCATTGAGTATGGGATGTTAACCGACGAAAAGTTTTATGAACGTGCCGAAAAATTTGCCCTATTCAAAAATGTCGATGGCAAATACTTTACTTTCGAGGAGTATGAGAAACTCATCAAGTCGGAGCAAACCGATAAAAACGATACCCTGGTGTACCTATATGCTACGGATAAAGAGGCTCAGCATGCTTTCATTGAATCGGCACGAAGCAAGGGCTACGATGTATTGCTGATGGATGGTCAACTGGATACGCATTTCATCAACATGCTTGAAACCAAATTCAAAAAATCACGATTTAGCCGTGTAGATGCCGATATTATCGATAATCTCATTCAAAAAGATGCACCTAAAGAAATAAAACTCACTGCATTTCAAAAGGATATATTATCGCCGGTATTCAAAGGGGCTCTTCCCGAAAAGGGTCAGTATTATGTGATGTTTGAGGCTATGCGGGAGGACGATCTTCCTGCGGTTATCACCCAGAGTGAATGGATGCGTCGCATGAAAGATATGTCGAGCCTTGGTGGTGGTATGAATTTTTATGCCGAAATGCCCGATAATTATAATTTCATGGTGAACGCTAACCATCCTTTAATAGCTAAAATTTTGCACGATGTCGAAGAAAAACTTCCTGAAGAAGTAAAGCAAATTTCGGCAGAGATCGATCAGCTGGAGAAAACCCGCAAGGCCATAGATGAACGTAATAAGGGTAAAAAGTATGAGGAAATATCCCAGCAAGACAGGGATGAGCTTGAGTCAATCGAAAAGAAAATCGACGAACTTGAAGATAAACGTTCTAATTTACTGAAAGAAATAGGAAGATCTCACAATCTTGTAAAACAAGTTGTTGACCTTGCATTGCTTGCCAACAATATGCTCAAAGGTGAAGCGCTCAGCCGTTTTGTACGTCGTAGCGTAGAACTGATACAGTAAATTTAAAATTCGGGGCAGGGGATTGCATGAATCCGTTTCTTACGTTTTGTGGTAAACTCGTACGAAATGGATATCTCATGCGCTCCTGCTGTTGAATTTACTAAATTGGATATTGTAAAATCGTAGCTGTAGCCAATGGTAAACAACGGAAACTTTAATCCTCCCAGAAATGCTAAAGCATCCCCTCGGTTAGAGTTTACCAATGGTATTCCTCGATACCAGAATCCCAACATAAACGGTGGATTAAACCAGTACAGCCCCAAATCGAGCTGTTTGTACTTTCCCTGCATGCGATACAGGTAAGCTATCGACACGCTCTCGTCGGCAGGCTTCAGCAAGCGGCCACGATTGATGATTTTGGCTCCCCCATAAAAACTATATTTCATAGGAACCAGGGTTTTTTCCCCATAAAATGATATGTTGGGCTGAAGCAGGTGGTCGGCTGTAAAACCTACCCAGATTCGGCTGTTATAAATCAGTGCTGATACTGCTCCATCAATATCGCCACGGTTTTCTTTAGTTGGAGGAACCTCGACTGATATAGGAGCATTCCCACGAATAATTTGGTCGGGAAATACCAGCTTGTTGAAATTTAAATTGA
Source organism: Bacteroidota bacterium (assembly GCA_029550865.1). Lineage (GTDB taxonomy): Bacteria > Bacteroidota > Bacteroidia > Bacteroidales > DTGW01 > JAKPGM01. Next base: position 56,487 of record JAKPGM010000078.1, read on the forward strand.
ATCGCAGATAGCTAAAACTTATTCCCGGTCGAACATGCCAGGTATTGAATATTTTAAAGTCGTAGGCGTATAGTACATTTATATAGCTGGTACCCAGCCGTGCTGCTCCGGCTTGATCCTGCATAACCATTAGTCCCAAACCACTGCTAAATTTATCGAAATAATAGTCGTACGCAAAAGCAAAGGTTGCATAGTCGGCTGGAATAGCAAGCCATTGACGTCGATAGTTGGTCGAAAAACGCTGTTGTATGGTTGCCCCTGCAAATGAAGGACCCAAATAGAGTGGAGCGGCATAAAATTGAGTAAACTGTGGGTCCTGCGATTGTAGGGAGTCAATCACAACAAAGCAAGTAAAAAGTATCAATACAATTCTTCTCATGCTTATTTATGTATCAGTGTAATATCACCTGCTTTCACAAAAGTTCGGCCATTATAAAACTTACCTCTTGCCTTGTAAACATAAACGCCCTGTTTACAAAGTTTACCCTTGTAGTAACCATCCCATCCTATGTTTACATCGTCCGACACAAAGAGTAGTTCGCCCCATCGGTCGTATATTTCAAGATGATATTGTGCAACACCCTCGTGATAAGGGAAGAAAATATCATTGTCGGTAGCATGCGGATCATATCGACCCCCTTTAGGACCGCTCATGCTGGGAGTAAACGCATTGGGAAACTCAATTTTACCTTTTCCCATTACCTGTACAATGTTGACCCGTTCAAGCGAATCGCTGCAACCAAATGGTGAGATTGCTACCAGCTTAATGGTATATACTCCCAGTTCTTTGTAATAATGGCTCGGATTTGTTTCTTCCGACGTATTGCCATCCCCAAAGTACCAGATGTATTTATCGCCATATTGCGTATTGTTGAAGCATTGAATCTGGTCGTCGGGTATCATTACCAGTTGGGGTTCTACATTAAAGTCGACAATGGGACGTGGATAAACTTTAACCTGTTCATAGTGCACGTCAGTACCCCCTTCGGCGTATACTGTTAGTTTGACATTATATTCGCCAGGATCGACAAACGTGTGAACAGGGTGAGTCACCTCCGATACCGAACCATCGTCAAATTCCCAATAATATCTTTCGCCATAAATGGATTGATTCCTAAACCTTATGGTTAATGGAGCACAACCTTCGGCAGCAGAGTCAAAGTCGGCAATCGGACGAGGGGCATATAGTACTACGTTCAGCGAGGTGGTGTCGCTGCATTTGTTCGAGTAAACTTTTAAGCGTATGGTGTAACGTCCCCAATGCGGATAGGTGTAGCTAAAGGTATCGCTCGAACTGGTTAATAAAGTGTCCCCATTGCCAAAATCCCATAAGTACATCCAGGGACCCTTATTCGTTCGGTTAGTAATTTTAAAGGTGGCATTGGGGAAGAACTGCACGATAGGGTTTACCAAAAAGTTAGCATCCGGTCCCGGATATACCAGAACTTTCCGTGTAGTTGAATCGTAGCATCCATATTCCGACCATGCTTTTAGTTTGACTGTAAATAGTTTGTCGGACCCTGTTTCGTTGTTAAATAGATGGGTGGGGTTACGCTGGTTCGATGTGGTGTTATCACCAAAATCCCACCAAAAATCGGTTGCATTCATCGAACGGTTGATAATGGTGGTTTGAATGGGATTACAATCGGGGAAGGTGGTGTCAAATTTTGCCGTAACCTTTGGATATACGTTGATGGTAACGCTGGTGGTATCGTCGCAGCCGTAGGGGGTAACTGCTCGAAGTTTTATGACGTATGGCTTGTTGGTGCTACGTGTGGGTTCGTTGTAATAGGTTCGAGTAATGCTCCTTTTATCGTTTACCTCGAGTGTTCCTCCATCCCCAAAATCCCAATTGTAAGTGGATCCTGATGTTTTGGTGGTATTGTATAGGTTTACTTCAAGGGGGGGACAACCTATTATCTTGTCGACCGAGATGCGTGCAATAGGCCGATGGGCTACCTTCACGGTTTTGACAATGCTGTCGCGGCATCGATGTTCCGACATGGCCACCAATTTTACATTATATACGATATCATTTTCGGTATTGTTAATGTATGTTTTTGAGGGGTTTTTTTCGGGCGAAGAACCACCATCGCCAAAAGTCCATTCAAATAATGTGGCACTCTTCGAAGAGGTATTGCTAAAGTTAGGATTAAATGGGGTACACCCCACTGTGTCACGAGTAAAGTTGGCAATTACTTTCGGATGTACCTCAATTTCACGCGTCATACTATCGGCACAAGCCTGTGCATTGATTACTTTCAGCTTAAGTCTGCGCGTTACTGTATTGTCGGTGAGGTTTTCGTACGAAATGCTGTTCAGTGTGCCTGTGTGATCGTAGATGCCATCTGAGGTAAAATCCCAGTACTTGTTAGCAATTCCTCCCAATGAGTTGTCTTGAATGGGTATGGATTCGCCCGAGCAGAGCTCGTCGTTGGGCGTGGCAAAGTTGGCCTTAATGTATGCATAGGTACTTATCAGCATAGAAGTATTGGCTACACAACCCTCGCGTGAAGTAACTTTTAGCGTCGCGGTAAATGTTTTGTCTGTTGATTCAGCGTTTACGTAAAGGTTAGTGACCGTATCCTTGTTGTAGGATGAATTGCCATCACCAAATTGCCACTCGAAAATGCTACCGGGAATATTTTTGATATTGGTTTGGTTGGTAAATTTCACCCTCAATGGCTGACATCCTTCTGTTTGATCTGCCGTAATGAATGGCTCAATATGCGGGAATACCATGACGGTGGTTACTGCTGTATCCATGCATTGATGCTTGTTATATACGTACTGACGGATTTGCCGAATGGCTGTATCGAGCGTGTTATTGGTAAAGCCTACGTTAATGTTAGTATTTTTGTTGTTGAAGGTTAAAATAGGAGTATTCCCCTCGTATATTTTCCATGTACACTGGTCTACCTCACCCTGAGCGCCATTCAATATGTTTGCAACTTCGTAATCGGGGCAAAAAGTAGTTTTGGGTAAAGTAAATCCTGCTTTTACATAAGCATAAGGTTTTACTGGGATTACCGTGTCGTCCTGGCAGTTATATGCCGAGCGGGTAACCAGTTTTACATTGTATGTTACATCGTTGGGCTGCAAATGGGTGTATGTATACGAGGGATTTTTTTGGGAGGAGGTAGCCCCATTGCCAAAGAACCAGAAAAATTGAGTGCCTGCTATATCCTTTATATTCGATTGGTTGGTAAACTGTACCGTAAGCGGTTGGCAGCCCTCCCACTTATCGGCAATAAAACTAGCTACAACTTTAGGATATACCACAATTTGCTGTTGGGTACTCTTATAGCATTCGTGGTTGTTCTTTACGGTTAGTTTTACATTAAGGGTCTCGGGGATCAATGTATTGTTCTGGAACAACCATGTAAATGTTTTTGCATTGATAAGGGTATCGTTGATGTTATCACCGTTAAAATCCCAGTAATTGTACTTCACCCCCGGGATGTAGTTATTGACAAAGGTTGCATAACCAGGTGCGCAAATAGCTGCATCCTCTACGCTAAAGTTGGCGGCAATTCTTGCGTATGCAGTGATTGGTTTAACAATACTGTCGCGGCATCCCATATTCGATACTGCCTTTAACATAACCTGATATACAGTATCGTTGCCACTGGCATTGTAAAAATAATGAAGGGGATGGGTATCGCTGCTGCTATTCCCATCGGCAAAGTTCCAGAAATAAGTACAATTGGGTAGCACGGTCTGGTTGGTAAATTGTACCCTTACCGGTTCACAACCTTCGCTGACATCGGCTGCAAAGTTGGCTTTGGGAATGGGGTTTACGTTTATCGAAACATAGTCGGTATCGCGACAGGCTGCATGATTGTTAGTTCCTATCAGTCGAATCGTAAAATTCTTTGGATACATTACCGTATCATGCAGCACATAGGTATGGGTTACCGATGTGGCATTGTTCTCAACTTCGGTACTTCCATCGCCAAACAGCCAATAGCTATGTTTTACCCCGGGTGATGAGTTGTTGTTGAAAACAAAAGGTGTATTGGAGCATGCTAACGACGAGGGTAACGATATCTGAGCATCGATAAATGCATATACATTTACGTATTTAGTAGTGTCGTGCGAGCAATTGTAATTAGAGGTTGTGGTAAGCGTTACCGGATAGCTGATATCATTGGCCGTAAGATTGATGTATGTATGCGCAGTGTCGCGCCCATGATATTCAGCCCCATCGCCAAATTGCCACCGAAATTGCGTTCCCGCTGTATTACGTATGTTGGCCAGATTGGTGAAATTTACTTGCAAGGGCTGGCAGCCACTATCAACATCCATGCTAAAATTGCTTATCACAATGGGCATGATGTCAATATTGCGATACATGGTATCGTAACAGGCATGATTGTTTTTAGCAACCAAACGTATTTGATAGGTTTTGGGTACGGTATCGGTATTTACCAGAAATCGCTGGAAGGAAGCACTATTGATTTCTAAATTTTGTGAGCCTGTGCCCGTAAAGTCCCAGTAACTATGGCTAACCCCTGGTGAAGAATTGTTGGTTACGATGAAATTTTCGTACGAACATGCCGAGGGTACCGACAGGGAAAAATTGGCGTTAACTTCGGGGAAGGCTGTGATGTTAACTGTGGTGTCGTCGGCACACTGATAGTCAGAGGTTACCGTTAGTTTTACAGGATATACGCTGTCTTTTGCCGAGAAGTTGTAAAATGTGTGGGTTGCATCTTTGCCAGTATGGTAACTGCCATCAGCAAAGTCCCATAGGAAAGTTGTGCCTACATTATCCTTGATATTTGAAGTATTGGTGAATACCACACTCACCGGATTACATCCTTCGTCTTTATCGACTGTAAAGCTGGCCAGAACTCTTGGTTTTACCGTAATCCAGGTGGTGGTGGAGTCGTAGCAGGCATGATTGTTCTTTACCACTTGTTTAATGAGCAAGTTCAGATCGCTATTGGTATTGTTGATGAATGGATAGGTGAAGGTGGAAGCATTGTTGGTATACTCGGTGCTTCCGTTGCCATCCATATCCCATTTTACCTGGGCTATGCCTCCCTGTGCGATATTTGAAATATGAACAGGGGTATGTGAACATATCAAGGCATCGTCGACCGAAAAGCCGGCCTGAATGTATGCAAAGGCAGTTACCGGTACTATGGTATCATCTGTACATCCCTGTGCTGTGGTAGCCCTTAATTTTACATTGTATGTTCTATCGCTGGCCGATGTGTTGGTGAAGGTATGAACAGGATGGGTATCGACCGAATTACTCCCATCATCAAAGTCCCAGAAATAGGAAGTAGAGATGGAATTCGACTGATTGGTAAATCTTACATTAAAAGGAGTACAGCTATCCGTACGACTTACAGCAAATTGGGCAAGTGCTTCGGGTTTTACTGTAATGTTCAATTGGGTACTATCCTTGCATCCCTGGGCATTGCTTACAACGAGCTTAAGCGTTCGTACCTGAGGGGTAGGATTATTGGTTTTGTTCACGTAAGTGTGCGAAAGCGAGGAGGCACTGCTGTTGCTGGTGGCACCATCACCAAAATTCCAGTTGTACTGGCTTATACCACCCGCCGACAGATTGTTGATATTCACTGGCAGCGGTGAGCAACCTATGCTGGTATCGACTGCCATATCGGCATGGATGTATGAATAAACTGTAATAGGGGCCACCGTGGTGTCGATACAACCAGTGTTGGCCGATACAGCTATCAAACGTGCATTGTATACCTTAGTATTGGGTTCTAAATGGCTGTATACATGGGTAACCACAGGATCGGTTGAGGAGGTGTTATCGTCAAATTCCCACTTAATGCTGCTGGCCTTATTCATGTCGGTGGTGTTGGTAAAGGTCACCGACAAGGGATTACATCCCTGAGTGGTACTGGTGGTGAACGATGCGGCTACGCCAGGATTTACCGTGATGGGAACCGTTTTTGTGCTGGTACACCCAAAACTGTTGTTAACAGTGAGCTGTAAGTTGTATGTTACAGGATTGTTCCCATTGTTAATATACTGGTGATTAAATGTATTGGGTTGATTAGCAGGGGTGCGAATCCACAACGGACTTCCATCACCAAAATTCCAGGTATAGTTTACAATAGCATTACCACCAAACGATAAGTTCTGAATGTTGGAATAAAATCCAGAACATCCACGAACTTTATCAATCGAAAAATTGGCCTCTATTTTTTCTCTCACCGTTATATTATTCGAAAAAGTTGCTACGCAAAAATCTTCCGAAGTTACAGTGAGTTTGGTTGTATAGGTTTTAATGGTATTGGTATTGTTTTCGAAGGTATGGGTAGGCGATTGTAAAGAGGAGGAGTTGTTATCTCCAAATTCCCATAGGTAAGTAACATTGGCATTGTTACTACCAGGGGTAAACGTTACAGTAAGCGGATTACAACCATCTACAGCCGAAGCTGTATATGATGCAAACACTTTAGGCAATACAGTAATGGTGCGTATTAGCGTATCGGTACACCCAGCAGCATTGCTTACGATGAGTTGAAGATTGCGGTTAACTTTAGTACTCGTATTATTGCTGTATGTTTTGGTGAATGAGGGCGCTGAGGTAGTTGAGGTCTGCCCATCGCCAAAATTCCAGTTGTAGCTTGATATCGCACCCCGGCTGCTATTGGTAATTTTTATAGTAAAATCGGCACAACCACGGGTTGTATCCACCGTAAAACTGGCTTTGATAAAAGGTCGTACGGTTACCGTTGTGGTAGCAGTGTCGCGACAGTAGTAGCGACTCGTAGCTATCAGTTTTACCTGATACGTGGTGTCAGCAGGTTGGATGAGGTTCTGGAAAAGATGTCCCGGACTCTTTTGGGCGGTAGCACTGCCATCCCCAAAATCCCATAGATAGCTTACACCGGCCGTGTCGCCAGTTGTCGTGTTGGTAAACGATACATAAAGCGGGTTACAGCCCGTAGTGGTGGTGGAAGTAAAGTTGGCATCAATTTCGGGGTATATAGTAATATTCTTTGAAAAAGTACTTAAACAACTTGAATTGTTGCGTAGGAAGGCAAAAAGGGTAACCTTATAGGTGACCGGCTGGGTACCCGTATTGCGGGGGAAAGTCCAGGTAATGGGATTAGTGTTACGTATGTTAGTTAACTCGGGTACGTTGTCGCCATTAAAGTCCCAGTAAAATTCAAGCGTATCGGGGTTAGGGCTGATGTTGTAAAAGGTTATCGTGTTATTACCGTTGGCCCGTGAACATAGCTGGCTGGTATCGGTACGAAAAAGGGCTACCACCTGAGGGAGTACATTAACTGCTACCTGCATCACCGTATCGGGATAGCAGGCACGGGTGATTTTTACTTTGTAAATATATACGCCCGTTGGTGGAGTCGCTATGGGATTGGCAACGGTGGTATCCGATAGGTAATTGATTGTGGTGTCACCCAGCGAAGAGAAAGATAGCCACCAGGCATAGCTTAGTCCTCCGCTGGCAACAATTTGTATCGGTTCACCATAACAGGCCTCATATACCTCCGAACCCGTAGTGAGCACTGAGGCCGAACCTCGTGAACTGGCATAGTCGGAGAAATAGCCATACTTACAGCCCGTATTATTACCCCCATTCATTA
>JAKPGM010000005.1 GCA_029550865.1 Bacteroidota bacterium
ACCCAGCTCTGCATTGTGCATCAAATAAGAAACAGTTGTAAGTACGTTGTTTGGAAGGACCGGAAAGAATTTTGTGCCGACCTTAAAGAAATTTATGCAGCAGCTAACATTGAAATGGCCGAAAAAGCCCTATTTGCAATGGATTTGAAATGGGGCACAAAATATAAATACGCCATACAGTCTTGGCAAAACAATTGGGAAAACCTGACCCAATACTTTAATTATCCACTGGAGATCAGAAAGATAATATACACCACCAACACCATAGAGAATCTCAACCGCGGGATAAGAAAATACACCAAAACAAAAGTGCAATTTACCGATGATAATGCTGTGCAAAAAGCTGTTTATTTGGCTATTATGAATATTGAAAAAAAATGAAGCATGCCCATCCAAAATTGGGGCATTTTCCTTCATCAATTTTTGACTATTTTTGAAAACAGATGTAAATTAAACTAAAATGCATTTTGAGGTGTTTACACAAAATGTTTTATACTCTCTCCATTTGGATTTTCAGATGATGTTTATTAGCTGCTGTACCTGCTATAATATAGGCCACGACCAATCTTTTACTTACGGCTGACAACTTTATACTATCCCAAAATATTTTTTTAACTTTGCTAAGATAATTTGGGCGAGATGTTAAACACACTGCTACCCGTTTCAACTTATTCCTCCAAAACGTGTTATTTTAAAAAAATCAAAAACTATGGAAAGTGGAGCAAATAAGGTTAAAGAACTTATCCTCAAAGCTATTGAAGATCATGAAATTACACGTGAAGAATACGATATGATTATCCATGCAGCCACGGAAGATGGTGTGCTGGATAATCAGGAAAAAGCCCTGTTGGCCGAGCTAAACGACATGATTGAAAACAAAATGGTAAAATTCGTGATTCGCTAACTGTGGCAAGGTTTTCTCATAAAATTGTCACTTTTCCTGTACAAAGAGGTAAATGTTTAAAAATGTTAAGGTCATTTGCCTTTCACATAATAATTCCTTAATATTGCCAGCAATGCACAGGCTAAATTTTGAGCAATGAGTGATTCGCTGGTGATTATACCTACTTACAACGAGAAAGACAATATTGGTCCGATGATACACAAGGTATTTTCCTTGCCTGTGTCGTTCGATTTGCTGATAGTAGATGATAACTCGCCAGATGGTACTGCCCTTATTGTAAAGCAGTTGATGGAGAAATTTCCTGATCGATTGCACCTTTTGTCGCGTGCTGGTAAACAAGGGCTGGGTACAGCATACATTGCCGGATTTAAATGGGCGTTAGAACACGGATACGAGTACATTTTTGAAATGGATGCTGACTTTTCACATAACCCCGATGATCTGGTAAGATTACATCATGCCTGTGCAGTTGAAGGAGCTGATTTGGCCATCGGTTCACGTTATAAAACAGGGGTTAATGTCGTAAATTGGCCTATTGGACGAGTCATCATGTCGTATTTTGCGTCGGTGTATGTACGTATAATAACGGGTATGGAAATTTTTGATACAACTGCTGGTTTTAAATGCTATCATCGACGGGTACTGGAAAATATCAACTTCGAAAAAATCCGTTTCAAGGGTTATGCCTTTCAAATTGAAATGAAATTTTTGGCCTGGAAGATGAATGCTAAAATTGTAGAAGTACCCATCATATTCACCGATCGCAAACAGGGACAGTCGAAGATGAGTGGCGGAATTTTTAACGAAGCCTTTTTCGGGGTCCTTAAAATGAAGCTTGAAAGTTTCTTTAAACAATACCCCCAGTTAAATCCTAAATAATACATTATGCATAGAATTCTCATCAAAGACGCATTAATTGTCAATGAACATGAAGTATACAAGGGAAGCGTAATCATTTCAAATGAAGAGATTGCTGACATCGTCCGAGATGTGCTTAGCATTTCCGAATCAGACTTTACAGAGATAATTAACGCTGAAGGAAAACTTCTTTTGCCTGGGGTAATAGACGATCAAGTACATTTTCGGCAACCCGGACTGATGCATAAGGGGGATATCTTTTCGGAATCGAAAGCGGCTGTTGCCGGTGGTATAACCTCGTACATGGAAATGCCCAATACGGTGCCACAAACAACTACGCAAGAACTGCTGGAACAAAAATTTGAGATAGCAGAACGAGATTCGCTGGCTAATTTCTCGTTTTACCTGGGTGCCACCAATGATAATTTGCATGAAATACTAAAAACTGATCCAAAAAACGTTTGTGGCGTAAAAGTTTTTATGGGTTCCTCAACCGGTAATATGCTGGTCGATGATGCCAAAACGCTTGAGGGTATATTCAAGGAGTCGCCCGTTTTGGTTGCTACGCATTGTGAAGAAGAATCTATTATTCGTGAAAATCTTTCGAAATATACTGCACTGCTTGGTAATGAGCTTTCGGCAAAATATCATCCACTCATTCGCAGCATAGAAGCGTGCTATGCATCCTCTTCGAAAGCTGTTGCCATGGCCACCCGGTATAATACCCGTTTACACATTTTACATCTTTCAACAGCCAGAGAAACTGAACTGTTTTCGGCCAGCACTCCACTATCTGAAAAACGTATTACGGCTGAGGTATGTGTTCATCATCTTTGGTTCACCGATCGCGATTACGAGCGATTGGGAAATTTTATTAAATGGAATCCTGCCATTAAATTCGAAGAAGACCGGGAAGCACTATGGAAAGCATTACTCGATGGTCGTATCGATGTAATTGCAACCGACCATGCTCCCCATACGCTGGTAGAAAAGAACAATCATTACCTGCATGCCCCCTCGGGCGGACCGCTCGTACAGCATGCCCTACCAGCCATGCTCGAGTTTGTTAAAAATGGCAAACTTACCCTCGAGCAGATGGTATATAAAATGTGCCATGCCCCCGCCGAAATTTTCCGAATCCATCGGCGTGGATACATTCGCAAAGGCTATTATGCTGATCTCGTGCTGGTAGACCCCAATCAACCCTGGACAGTAAGCCGTAATAACATCTTTTATAAGTGTGGTTGGTCGCCCTTTGAAAATCAAACTTTTTCAGCTACGGTTACCCATACTTTCGTGAATGGCCGATTGGTCTATCACAACGGAACTTTTAACGAAAACGTCAGAGGGATGCGGTTAAAATTTGACCGCTAATTTGTTATTCCTTTTTATCTTTGCTTTTTCAAACAAAAACACTATGGCAGAACGGGACATAACAGAAGTAACGGGTGCTAACACCAGTGAATCAACTAATTTTTTAGAAGACATTATTCGGGAAGATATTGCTCAGGGTAAAAATGGTGGTAGGGTACACACTCGTTTTCCGCCCGAACCCAATGGTTATCTACACATTGGACATGCCAAATCGATATGCCTGAACTTTGGGTTAGCCCAAAAATTTAATGGCAAATGCAATCTGCGCTTCGACGATACCAACCCTGTCAAAGAGGATGTAGAATATGTGGAGGCTATCAAGGAAGATATTCGCTGGTTGGGATTTCAGTGGGATGGTGAATACTATGCATCCGACTACTTCGACCAGTTATACGAATGGGCTAAGCTACTGATTAAAAAAGGCAAAGCCTATGTTTGTGACCTGTCGGCCGAAGAGGTCAGTGCCATGCGAGGTACACCTACCGTTCCAGCAACACCCAGCCCCTATCGTAATCGTACCGTAGAAGAAAACCTCGATCTTTTCAAACGAATGAAGCAGGGTGAATTTCCGGACGGTTCGCGTACGCTTCGGGCTAAAATCGATTTAGCATCGCCCAACATGCACATGCGTGACCCGGTGATGTACCGAATTATCCATGCTCCACACCACCGTACCGGGAATAAATGGTGTATTTATCCTATGTACGATTTTGCTCACGGTCAAAGCGATTATATCGAAGGCATTACCCATTCCATCTGTACGCTCGAATTTGAGGTACATCGACCACTTTACGACTGGTTTCTCGATCAGATACTTGACGACCCCAATGGCTATCGGCCACGCCAGTACGAATTTGCACGCCTCAACTTGAGCTATACCGTCATGAGTAAACGTAAGCTTCTGGAATTGGTACAGGGTAAGTACGTAAGCGGCTGGGACGATCCGCGTATGCCTACCATTTGTGGCCTGCGTCGACGTGGCTACACGCCCGAATCGATCCGCATGTTCGCCGAAAAAGTGGGGGTTGCCCGTCGCGACAACCTTATCGATGTCGCTCTCCTTGAATACTGTATCCGGGAAGATTTGAACAAACGTGCCCCCCGTGTCATGTGCGTGCTCGATCCTATTAAGCTGATTATCGACAATTATCCGGATGGACAAACCGAGGATTTGGAAGCTATCAACAATCCTGAAGATCCCTCTCAGGGCACACGTATGGTACCCTTCTCCAAAGAACTTTACATAGAGCGGGCTGATTTTATGGAAAATCCTCCCAAAAATTATTTTCGACTTGCCCCCGGACAAGAGGTACGACTTCGCTATGCCTACATCGTACGCTGTACGCATGTAGAAAAAGACGAACAGGGCAATATTCTGGCTGTTCATTGTACATACGACCCCTCAACCAGAGGAGGAAACACCCCCGACGGACGCAAAGTAAAAGGCACTATCCATTGGGTATCTGTCCCTCATGCTATAAAAATTGAAGCAAGACTTTACGATCGCCTGTTTACTGTACCCGAACCCGACAATGTCGAAGAAGGCAAGTCATTTCTCGACTACCTTAATCCGAATTCGTTGGTAGTGGTACAAGGATATGGCGAACCAGCCTTACAAAAAGTGCAACCCGAAGAAAAGTTTCAGTTCGAACGAATTGGATACTTCTGTGTAGACAAGGATTCAACCGCTAATCGTTTGATATTCAATCGTACAGTGACCCTAAAGGATAGTTGGGCCAAACAAAACAAAGGCTAAAAACTTACCTTACCCATGGCTAAACAAGCAAAAGAGGAAATGACTTTCCTTGAGCATCTCGAGGAATTGCGATGGGTAATTATCCGTTCACTTGTAGCCATTGTCATCGCTGCTACTTTAGCTTTCTGGCAGAAGCAATTTATTTTTGACAAGGTTATCCTTGCCCCGAGAGAACCCAATTTTCTCACCAACCGATTGCTTTGCGAAGTTGGTACTCGAATAGGTTCCGAAGGTCTCTGCATCAATCAGCATCCAGCCGAGTTGCAAAATATCACCATGGGAGGCCAGTTCAACATGCACATCTGGGTATCGTTGGTGGCAGGTCTTATTATAGCTTTTCCTTATGTATTCTATCAGTTCTGGAATTTTATTTCCCCGGCATTACTTCCCCATGAGCGACGATATGCACGAGGCGTAGTATTTTATAGCTCTTCGTTATTTCTCTTAGGGGTGCTTTTCGGTTACTTTATTTTATTGCCTTTCTCCATCGATTTTCTTACCAACTATTCGGTAAGCGAATCAATAAAAAATAGCATAAATTTTATTTCTTATGTTTCCAACATTACCATGGTGGTTTTAGCTTGTGGATTGGTTTTTGAATTACCCATTGTGGTATATTTCTTATCGGCGGTGGGTATTCTTACCCCAAAGTTCATGAAAAAATACTGGCGGCATGCTACAGTGGTTATTTTTATTATTGCGGCTATCATAACCCCACCCGATGTAATCAGTCAGATTCTGGTATCGCTGCCCCTACTTTTGCTTTACTGGGTGAGCATACTCATCTCAGCCGCTGTACAACGTAAACGTGAAAAAAAATTTAATGAAATACTCTAATCATGATTTTACGCACAGAAAACTTAGTAAAAAGATATAAGAGCCGAACTGTAGTAAGAGGGGTATCCTTCCAGGTGGAACGAGGCGAAATTGTAGGGCTTTTGGGGCCTAATGGTGCTGGAAAAACAACCTCGTTTTACATGATTGTAGGTCTAATTGTTCCCAATGAAGGCAAAGTTTTTCTCGACGATAAAGATATCACGCACGAGCCCATGTACCGACGGGCACAAATGGGTATTGGCTATCTGGCACAAGAAGCTTCGGTTTTTAGACATCTTACCGTCGAAGACAATTTACGGGCTGTACTCGAGATGAAAAATATTCCGGAAAAAGAGCAAGAAGAACGAATAGAATCGCTTCTCGACGAATTTGGTTTGCAGAAAGTTCGTAAAAGTCTGGGTATTCAGCTCTCTGGTGGAGAACGACGTCGCACGGAAATTGCCCGTGCATTGGCTATCAATCCTAGCTTCATCCTGTTGGATGAGCCCTTTGCCGGAGTAGACCCTATAGCAGTAGAAGATATACAAATCATCGTTAAACGGTTGAAAGAAAAAAACATTGGTGTTCTCATTACCGACCATAATGTACATGAAACCTTATCGATAACCGATAGGGCCTATCTACTATACGAGGGTGAAATTCTTCGTTCAGGAACAGCCACCGATCTGGCCGAGGATGAAGTAGTGCGCAGGGTATATCTGGGTAAAAATTTTGAGCTACGCAATTACGGTGATTAGCTCATTAGTTCATTACATTTTTGCGCTACTGCCAACACATCGATATTATTCATACATTTAAAGTGTCCTAAGGGACATTTCTTATAGCCAATCTTTGAGCAGGGGCGACACCAGAGGCCTTTAGTCTCAAATATATAACTCCGATCAGTAGAAACATAAGGATACATGCCAAATTCGGGAATAGTATTTCCCCATAGCGAAATGATGTTTTTTTGGAATGCTGCGGCTATGTGCATCAATCCGGTATCGTGGGTAATAACCACTCCAGCCTGTCTGACCAGTGAAGCCGATTGCTGAAGATTAAATTTTCCACAGGCATCGTAAATGGGAGGTATATTTTCATTAGATGAGCTGTAGAGTTGAGCAAATCGAATAATCTCCTGCGCCTTTTTCACCGAATCGTTACCCCCCAGAATTATGACGGGGTATTTCAGGTTAGCGCATAGTTTCCCCAATCGTTCATCAGGCATTTGCTTGGTTCCGTGCTGAGCACCTATGACCAATGCAACATATCCTTTTTGAAAGGGCTCCGGAAGAAACGTTAGTTCTACCTCATTGGCCGGGTCAATGAAAAAATCGAGGCCTTTCCCATCATTCTCCACATCAAAAAGATAACAGGTATCCAGGTAACGATCTACAATATGTTTTCGCGGAAGAACATCGATTTTTAAAACTACCCGTAGCCATTTCTGCAGATTTATCTTATTAAAAGAAAATGCTATCAATCCCAAACGACGTTTTAACAAAAAACTGCGTAAATTGTGATGCAGATCAATGATATAATCGAAATCCTCCTTACGAAGTTCTTCAATCAGGGTATTTAAATCATTATCGAAAAGATGGATTTTATCGATGTACGGATTATTGGCAACTACTGGCAAAAAAGATTTTTTGGTCACAAAATGAACCTGGGCGTCTTCGACCTGGGTTTTAAGTCCACGTATCACAGGTGTGGTAAGCACTATATCACCAATAGAACTGAATCGTACCACAAGAAACTTGACAGGCATTTTATTCTTTGATTTGATTAAAAAACAGAAGCAAGGAAAACCAATATTCGTCTTTCGTGGGATTATCTGCCCACAAAGCCAACGATCCATGCTTGCCATTCCCCTGCACGGGGGAAAAAAGCGTTAAATAGCGAGCGTCGACTTTTGAGGTTAAAATTTTAAGGTAAGGAAGTTCATCCTTAGTTCCGCCTATCCATAAAGGGATAGTAAGATAAGTCAGGGTATCGCGAACGGAAAAATTAGCGTCGAAATATTCACCTGGGCTCAATGCAATAACAGCCGCCACCTGTGGATTTTTGGTAGCCAGTGCCAACGCCAGGGAGGCTGAGTATGAGCTGCCCATGATTACTACTGGTTTTCGACTCACCCTGGTAGCATACTCAATGGCTGCCTGCATATCAGGGACAGCATCGAGATAGTTGGTGGACAACTTCTGTTCACGAGCTCTCAGGGCTGTTTGGTTGACTACAAAGTTAATTTCATCGCCTGCCCGTAAATCTACCGCCAGACAATTATATCCAACTTTCAAAAGCCTTGGAGCTATTTCGCGATATTCTCCTCTACTCGAACCAGCCTTATGGAACAATAACAGGTAAGGATAGGAAGGATCGGATTCGTACAAATCGGCCGTTACCAAAAGCCCATCCTTGGCCGGAAAAGTAATAGTTTTTTGCGCCTGAACTGGCAAACAATCAGCAAAAATCCCTAAAAACATCAGGCCAATGAGATGCCAACAGCTACGTAGTTGTGTCATGTCAACTATACAT
Organism: Bacteroidota bacterium; assembly: GCA_029550865.1. GTDB lineage: Bacteria > Bacteroidota > Bacteroidia > Bacteroidales > DTGW01 > JAKPGM01. The sequence goes on from JAKPGM010000005.1 coordinate 8,244, forward strand.
GTGATTTTTTAAAGCTTGGATGATGAATGTTCAATGAACAAATCTTTCTTCGATAATTTTTGCCAAAATACGAACTTTTTATGAACCGTCCATAGTTATGGTGCTAATTTCATCCGAAAATAATTTTAAATTTTTTTTAAAAAAGGCCGGATGGAACTCGCATGTGATGAATTTCCTACACCTGGCAATTACGAAAATGATAAATATTTATCGACAGTAATTGCAAAATTTCTGTAGTTATATTTACAATAAAGTGAACTTATTTTTATGTAGGTTTTCCACGACTGGTTTTGACAAAAAAAATCAATACAATCGATCCAAGTGCAGCCGAAGCAATAACAAGGTATTCAATGATGGGGTGATTGAGGAAAAAATAACAGGAAACAAAAACCATTATCCACATGAGAGCCGTAGCGTAAACTTTAATGTGAAGGGGTACGCTACGATTTTGCTGAAAATTACGAATATAAGGTCCCAGCTGTTTATGGGTCATTAACCAGTTGTGCATACGTTTCGAACCTCGCATATAAAGTGCTACGGTAAGTAAAAGAAATGGCGTTGCTGGTAAGCCTGGTATAATAAACCCAAGCATGGCAATGCCAAGAGAAACAGTACCAAGTGCAATGTACAATAGTTTAAGCAAATTCATTCCTCGAAAATTTCTAATTAAACAGTAATAAGTGTGATTTGTTAATCTTGTACTATAATTCCGTGTATACAGCCAGCTTACCTTCTAGACAAAAGATTCTGAGAAACCAGGTTGCTATGAGATTTTTACATGAATCTTTTTATTAGTCTAAATATTCTATTACCCTTAGGAAAATCAAATGTTTCATAGCATAGATTTGAAAAATTTAAACAATACCCATAGAACAATAATAATCCATCAATGATCAGCTCAAATACAAAATATTCTATAACTTTGCAAAGCTTGTAGAGAAAAATATTATGGGTCATTCGAAGCCAGATAATGCTACGAAAGTAAATACTCAATCAAGAATAAAAATCCATTATACATGTTTGGACTCAGTACCGAAATGTCGCTAATATTGCTGTTATGCTTATTGGCGGCCGCAGCATTTGAATTTATCAATGGTTTTCATGATACTGCCAACGCCGTAGCTACGGTAATTTATACCAAATCGCTGAAGCCCACAGTTGCGGTGGTGTGGTCGGGTATTTGGAATGCGCTGGGGGTTTTCATTGGCGGAGTGGGGGTAGCCATGGGAATATTAAATCTTTTACCACCTACAGCACTTACCGACCAAAACATTTATCATGCTCTTGCATTAGTACTTGCCCTGGTGGTAACAGCAATCCTATGGAATTTGGGAACATGGTATCTTGGACTTCCCTGTTCCAGCTCGCACACCCTCATAGGCTCAATTTTTGGAGTAGGATTAGCCTACATCCTGCTTCCAGGCAATAGTGCTGCCGCACTTAACTGGACAAAAGTGCAGGAGGCAGGACTTTCGTTGCTTATTTCGCCAGTTGTTGGTTTTAGCCTGGCGCTGTTGTTGATGGTAGTACTCAAAAAATTGCTCAAAAAGCGCAATGAACTTTTTGAACACCAGCATCACCGCAAAAGTCCTCCCTGGGGTATCCGTGCCGTATTAATTTTTACCTGTACCAGCGTAAGCTTTTCCCACGGATCAAACGATGGTCAAAAAGGTGTTGGTCTGGTGATGATTGTTTTAATCGCACTTCTCCCCACCCGATTTGCCCTTGATACCTCAAAAAATCCGCAGGACCTACTTACCCACCTCTATCGGACCGAAGTAATATTGAAGACAATAGACACCAATAAGCTATCAGACGAAGATGAAACCACACGCGCTATTATGCTGAAAAAAATTCAAAACATTAAACCTCAACTTTTGCAGGCACATCATTTCGAATCCATGAGTCAAGAAGAGATTGTCAATATTCGAAAAAGCATTTTATCGCTGAATAAGGAGTTTAAAAAACTCACCACTGCAACCATTGAGCATCCTGTGCCCCTTTCGGGAACACAGCTAACCATGTTGCGACACGAAATAAACACCCTAAAATCCTATGCTGAATACGCACCTTATTGGGTTATCATGATGATTGCCCTATCATTGGGTATAGGCACCATGATTGGCTGGAAAAGGATAGTAGTAACGGTAGGTGAAAAAATAGGTAAAACTCCGCTTACCTACGCCCAGGGAGCTAGCGCTGAGTTAGTAGCAGCTTCGACCATACTTTTTTCCTCCCATCTGGGATTACCTGTTAGTACCACGCATGTATTGTCCTCGGGGGTGGCTGGCACCATGGTGGCCAAAGAAGGTTTTAAAAATCTCCGAAAAAAAACTGTTCGAAGCATATTAATTGCGTGGGTACTAACCCTGCCTGTAACCATTGTTATGGCGGGAGGACTGTTTTTACTGTTTCGTTGGATTTTAGGTAATTAATTTTGGCATAAAAATGGCAACACTAAATGGGTTGCTAACCATACTAAGAAGAAACGAGCTTTGTATTGTACTATTTTTAAACAAGTATAACTGTGCCGAAATGCTTACCAGGACGCTCAACACATATTACATGCGAGTTCCATCCGGCCTTTTAAGAAAAATTTTTAAAATTATTTTCGGATGAAAAAAGAGGAAGCTGGCAGTTTATCGCGGGTAACAATTGCCGGGCTTATTGTCACGTTGGGGATTGTATACGGCGATATTGGTACTTCTCCTTTATACGTTATGCGGGCTATTGCCAATAGTACCGATACACTCGATGTAAATTTTATTCTCGGAGCACTTTCCTGCATCATATGGACGTTAACCCTACAAACCACCCTCAAATATGTAGTAATAACGCTCCGTGCCAATAATAAGGGCGAAGGAGGAATTTATTCCCTTTTTGCACTTATTCGCCGTAAAATGCCCTGGGCTTATATTTTTGCTATCATTGGAGGTAGTACTTTGCTCTCCGAAGGTATTATTACACCTGCCATTACTGTTACCTCAGCTGTAGAAGGACTCGAAATCCTATATAAGGACATTCCTGTAATACCCATAGCATTAGCCATCATTACAGCTATTTTTTTCTTTCAACAATTTGGCACAAAGCTAATCGGAAGCTCGTTCGGCCCCATTATGCTGGTGTGGTTTACAACGCTTGCTATCCTGGGGGTTAATAAAGTCATTGAGGTTCCGTTGGTATTTAAAGCATTCAATCCAACGTATGCGCTTCGGCTTATCATGGAATCTCCCTCAGCATTGCTGGTACTGGGTGCGGTTTTTCTTTGTACCACAGGAGTGGAAGCATTATATTCCGATTTAGGACATTGTGGTTTAAAAAATATACGAATCAGCTGGATATTTGTTAAATCGGCCTTAATACTCAATTATCTTGGCCAAGGTGCTTACCTTCTTCAAAATGGCTTTCGTGGTGAAAATCCTTTTTTTGCCATCATGCCACAATGGTTTGTACTTCCAGGTATTATACTGGCCACCATGGCTGCTATCATAGCAAGCCAGGCCTTAATTTCGGGATCTTTTACCCTCATCAGCGTGGCCAACTCGCTCAATGTGTGGCCCAATATGAAACGTAAATACCCCACTACCATCAAGGGACAGATTTATATTCCTTCGGTCAACTGGTTTCTTTTTGTTGGGGTGGTTTTCGTCATCCTTTTTTTCAAGCAGTCGGCCATGATGGAAGCTGCCTATGGGCTTTCAGTCAATATTACGCTTCTGGCTACCACCTTTTTAGTTACCCTGTACCTGAATGCAAAGCGTGTAAACCCTTATTTGATTGGACTGTTCTTATTTACCTTCCTACTCATTGAAGGAACCTTCTTAAATGCTAATTTGCAAAAATTTTCGCATGGTGGATGGGTTACCATGCTGCTGGCCAGTGGGTTCTTTGTGATCAAATACAGTTGGTACAACGCCCGAAAAATACGTAACCGTTACATATCGTTTACCCGTCTGATCGACTATGCCCAGGTTTTAACCGATTTAAGTAAAGACCGTGGGGTTCCCAAATTTGCTACCAATCTGGTATACATGACCCGTGCCAATAATCCCGATGAAATTGAATCAAAAGTAATCTACTCAATCATCAACAAACAGCCCAAACGTGCTGATGTTTATTGGTTTCTTCATGTTGATATCCTCGACGACCCCGATACCTTCGAATATGAAGTACGACAAATAGTACCTGGAACCATTATTCGTATTGATTTTAGGCTGGGTTTTAAAGTAGAACCTCGAGTTAACCTATACTTCCATCAGGTACTCGACGATATGGAAGCTTTCAACGAAATCGACCTAATTAGTCGCTACGAATCGCTTCGAAAATATCATATCGATGCCGATTTTGTATTTATCATCATCGATCGTGTGCCCAACTACGACTACGAATTTTCGCCGCACGACAAGCTGATGATGGAGCTTTACACCATCTTTCGTCGACTGGGTATCAGCGACGTAAAATATCTTGGACTCGATGCCTCAAATGTTATCGTAGAGAAAGTCCCACTTACCGTCGACCGTAGCTATAAACGGGTAATACGAAGGAAAATGCTGGAATAGCAAAGAATGGCTGTAAACAGGATAATGTCAAACAGCGATTTGCCCCATGGAAGCAACAATTACCAGTACCAGTAATCCAAAAATAAAGCATTTACTTCGCCTGCACAAAGCTTCCGAACGTAAAGCCAACGGACTATTCCTCGTTGAAGGATTGAAAGAGATTCAAGCAGCCATGGCCGGAGGTTTCCAGCTACATTCACTTTACCTAAACAGCCAGCGTGAAAGCACCTTAGCTACTCAAAATACAGATGTTCCCCGTTATTATGTTAGCGAAGCTGTTTATGAACGAATAAGCTATGGTGTTGACAAAGAAAAGATATTGGCTGTATTTTATACAAAACAACGATTGCTGGAACACCTCGAGCTAAAAACGGAAAAACCGCTTATTGTGGTGCTGGAACGAGTCGAAAAGCCCGGCAATTTGGGGGCTATTATGCGTACTGCCAATGCTGCCGGAGTTGATGCAGTTATTGTATGCGATAGTCAAACTGATATATACAATCCCAATGTCATTCGTTCGAGTCGAGGAGCAGTATTTACAACACCATTAGCAGTTGCCGACAGTTCATTGGTACATGCCTGGCTAAAAAAGCGACAAATAACTATAGCAGCAGCTGCGCTTACCCGTTCAGCAATACCTTATCATACCTTTGATTTTAAAACGCCTATTGCTATTGTATTTGGAACAGAAGCACAGGGTCTTTCGGATTTCTGGCTCTCGCAAAGCGATATTCAGCTCATTATCCCCATGCAAGGCACTGCCGATTCTCTTAATGTATCCATCTCGGCTGCCGTTATACTCTTCGAAGCTATACGCCAGCGAAACACTTAACAATTATTTTCAAATCCATTCAGTTTTTAGCCGAAAATATTTTTTCCAGACCCCCATCACCTCGCCTTTAAAGAAAGAGGTGCCTGGAAAGGTGGGGTTATGCAAATTCAATAGAATTTTTAAGCATAATGGACAAAATTCAGGCAATTTTTTATACGATTAATAAAGGTTGGCTTTAAGGATTCCTTTAAAAAACACTGATAAATTCACCTTCGTTTGCAGCTTTAATCTAACAGTTTTTTTAACTATACTGCAGCCTGAAAAATGCCCAAAGCCAATTATGGTTTTCAAATAGGCTCGTTTCAATAGTAGATAACGCCGAAAATATCATCGCCTCCCCATCATTTGCATAAGTTTAGCCTTGTTTTTCAATGCATCTTCATTTTGGGGATTAAGCTTGAGCGTACGATCGAAGTCGGCAAGCGCTTGATCGAACATACCCAGATTAATTCGGGCAATTGCCCTGTTGTTGAAGAACTCTTCCTCGGGCTGATAATACTTTTCCAGCTGGTTGTACAGATTAATAGCCTCCGACCATTGCTTTTGCAGAAGCTTTATTTTGGCCTTCTGTTTTAGTGCTTCGTAGTTATACGGGAAAAGCTCAAGTACACGACTGAGTGTTTCATCAGTTTGTCTCCAATTACGCAACGCCGAAAGCAAGCTGGCTTTTTTGAGTAGCAGGACTACATCCTCTGGGCTTCCTTCCAGTTTTTTATTAATTATTCCCACAACTTTCTGCAAATATCCTTCCGATTTAACAGGCTCATTCGCGTAATACCGTGCCAGAAGTTCGTAGGTAGTCTCATCATCGGCATTTTCTGCCAGCAACACATCGAGATCTTTTTTGGCAAGTACCCTATCATTTTTCTCAAGCGCTATCATCACTCGTTTTGCCCGTAAATCGTACAAATAGGGGTAGCCCTGGATCTGTCGGTTTATCAAAGAAAGCGCTTCATTATACCGACCCAGCTCCAAATAAGCATCAACCCGATACTGGTCGATTTGCATAGCATTGTGTGGCACCAGCTGTACCATTTTATCATAAATAGGTAAAACTCTTTGATATTGCCCAGTTTTACGATATATCGAAGCAATTAGTTCGTAGGTTTTATAGCTACGTGGATTAATGCTCAGGATACGCTGGGTTAGCTGCAAAGCCTCGTTGGTTTGCCCTTGACTCGAAAGTAAGGTAGCTTTTACCAACAAGAGTTCGTCATTGTCGGGATGTTGTGCCAACAAATTATCTACCAGCAAGTGTGCTTTCTTTTTATCGTTCCGGTCAATCAGGGAATTCACTTGCCGTAGAGTAGCATTGAGCAAGATACGTTGAAAATAGGCTTCGAGATAATTGCTATCGAGGCGAATGGCTTCTTCCAAATTGTTCCAGGCACGACGATAAAAGCCATTGACCATATTGTCGGCCGAAAGCTGAACGAAATAAGGGGCTGTTTTCGAAAACTCATCTTTAATAGCCTTAAAATGTTCGGCTTTGCCGGGATAAAATTCAGGGATATTAGCAGCCCGTTTTTCAAAAAGCAAATTTTCGAGTAATACAGGTGGCGAATCATTGCCATTTTCATCGATATGGGTCAGGTATAGCTGGGTGTAAATGCCTCGGTATTTTGAAGAGAATACCAACCAACGGCTATTGGGCGACCAGCTGTGCCACGAGTTCATCGAGGGTAGGTTACAGTTCATCCTGCGTGGCACCCCACCCTTTGCAGGCATGATGTATAGCTGTGCATCAGGCTGTAGAAGCATGAAGTTCTCGGCCTGACAAAACACTATCCATTTTCCATCAGGAGAATATTTGGCAAAATAATTACTTTTCCCATTGTTCGATGCCCCCGGGATTGGTTCGGGTATCCCGCCTTGTCCATCATTAAATTTAAGTCGGTACAAATCGTACTTAAATTCTTTGTGCCGTGAGGTAAACTCTTTGACGTCCTTTGCCGAAAGCAAAGCACGACCCGACTGACGAACCTTTTCGTTGATATACGCATAAGTACGGGCAAAAATGATCTCCTGCCCATCGGGCGACCACGTGGGATTGCTCTGCACATATTTTGGATCATCGGCACCCCGAAGAGCATAAAAATTACGCTTTTGCCTGTCATAAACCCCAATTATTCCCTTTATGGGGAAAAATAGCTGAGAATAAGCCAGATTATCGTCAATTGCCACAAACACCGAAAGGTCTTTTACTGTCGAAAGTACATAGTTGCCATCGGGTGAGATCTGGGATAATAAGCCATAGGTAGGCTCATGTTCTTCACGTTTAAAGTCGCTCCAGGTAATGATATTGCTGGGACTTATTCGGCAGGTATCGTCGATGTCGGCAATTGTATACGACCCCTTATCATTACCATAATCGACATCCATAGCCAGAAGGGGTTTACCACCAGCTGGAAATGAATGACAATTGCCACAAACCGGCATATCTTTCAACATCAGCCGGGGACGTCCACCCTTTACGCTACCCATGTACCACTCGATGGTATGAACATTTTTCACTGCAAAACTGAAGGGAATGGTTACAGCACGGAAAAAAATTTCGGCAACAACCGAATCATTTGAAAAAGAAAACTGGATTTGCCCCGTAGCATATCGTTTCGTGGACGATGAATAACTCATCACGGTAAAAACAAACCGTTTGGAAGGATTTGCCTTCTTAATTTTTTCCCATTTCATCGAATCGGGTCGCCACGAAGAAGTTGTAACCCTATCCCGAATATAAATGTGAGAAGTCAACGAATCGTGGATAAATACAAACCATTCTTTCGTTCGAACATTTGTAGTATCCGCCCACGAAAAAGTTGGAGGATAAAATTCAGGGGGAAATATAGTACCGTTGAAGGGATACATCACCCTTATACCTGCCGGAGCAACATGGTTAGTACCCATGTCCTTTAAATATTTCTGTGCATCCCGATATCCACAGGCTCCGAACAACAATATCACCATCAAAAATATCCAATAACGCACCATCATTATTAGTTTTTCCAGCCCAAACCACCAAACAATCACGAAAATTAATATAAATTTTCTCTTGAAAAAATGCCTTTCAATAAATTGGCACAAAAATCTTTCTAATTTGCAAAATTTTTATACATAATACATTCTCTTTCGAATTAATTTTACCCTTATTCATATTGTAAATTTAATTTGCTCAAAAATGAAAAAAATTGGCGGTTACATACTTTCTGTGGCACTCGTGTTTTTGTTATCTTATTTTATTTTGTTAAATTTCTCTTCCCGGAAAATTGTAATAGAATATCCATTTAATAAAACCCTATTTCCGCCCGAATTTCCTGCTCCAACCTTTTTCTGGAAACACAAGGGAACATATCTGGGAGAATGGCGGGTACGTTTACTGGTAAACGATTCGGTTGTTACCGATACTTTGGTTCGTGAGGAAAAATGGCGTCCAGAATCGCGTCTCTGGGAAAATATAAAACGCATTGCTAAAAACGAACACATAGTATTTCAGTTATCGAAGCCCAAAAGCTTAGCAAAAAAGTCGTTGACATTTAGTTTTAGTAATGATTCGGTAGGGGCACCTATTCTTTTCCGACAACTCCCCATACCGTTTGTCTTAGCCGAAAAGATTCTGGATTCGATGAACTATGTGCTGGTAGATGTGGGGTACGATGGTCCACCCCATGTGGCCATGAAGAGTTTCCCCGTGTGTGGTAACTGCCATTCTTTTACTGCGGGGGGTGAATTGATAGGACTTGACCTTGATGCTGGGTTACGCGACAAGGGAGGATACTTTATTGCACCCATCACAGATACCATTGTGTTTGACAAAAATAACTACCACTCATGGACAAAGATTGAACAACGTCGAACCTTCGGGATGTTTTCGAAGCTATCCCCCGACGGGCGATATATAGTTACTACAGTGAAAGATCGGGTAATCAGTAAAAACTTCCCATTTGAACCTCAACACATGGCATTTTCGCAACTGTTCTTCCCGGTGAACGGGCGACTGGCCGTTTATGATCGTCAGACAAAGGTATTAAAAGAACTCCCGGGGGCCAATTTGCCAGAATATGTTCAATCCAATGCCACCTGGACCCCTGATGGAAAATACATTGTCTTTTGTAGGGCTAAAGCGCTTCCGTACGATAATAACGACACGCTTCAAATTAATATTACCGACGAGGCTTTGATGGAAGAATTTGTACAACGAAAGCGTAAAGTGAAATTCGATATTTGCATCATACCCTTTAACGATGGCAAAGGGGGAGTAGCCCAACCCATAAAAGGAGCCTCGGAAAATGGGAAAAGCAATTATTTCCCAGCCGTCTCGCCCGATGGAAAATGGCTGGTCTTTTGCCAGGCCGAGAGTTTTATGTTACTCCAGCCCGACAGCCGGCTTTACATAGTTCCGCTTGAAGGAGGGAAGGCCCGACCTTTAGAATGTAACCTTAAGCTCATGAATTCGTGGCATGCATGGTCGCCCAATGGGAAATGGCTTACCTTTGTATCAAAAGGGTTAAGCATATATACCGACCTGTTTTTGACCCACATCGATGAAAAGGGGCACGCTTCACCCCCTGTATTGGTCGAACGAGCTAGAAAATTCCGCAGAGTTGTTAATTATCCCGAATTTGTGAATATTCCTGCCAGCAAAAAGTTCGACATGATTTACGATTATGTTGAACTGGTACATATCCAAAAAGCACTACTGGACAACGATATAACAAAGGCCCGGCAGCTTTATTTCAAATGGAAACAGCAAGACCACTCCTTCATGCTCAATGAAGATGTAGAAATGCTGAAAAAACTGTTGGACCAGATGCACTTGCCGCAAGAAAAACTGTGGGCTGAAACCCTCAAAAAGAAATAATCCGGCGCCTTTTTAACTACAATCGCCGTTGGTGACGTTGTTCACGGTTTTTTTCTTGTGCAGCTTCCTTTTTTTGCAAATATAGCTTAAACTGCTCGGGTGTAAGAACTTTTTCAAGTTCACTGTCTTTTGCTTTCATCAACACGCTAACATCCCGACGTTTTGCGTAACGAGAACTATCTGTGCGCATGATAGCCTCCACTTTACTGGCATACTTCAGATTGATATCGAATACTTTGGCGACAACAGCCGAATCGAGCGATAATTCCTTTTTCATCCATTCGGTTTGCCAACGTGCCCTATCTTCGGGTGAAGAATGACGAGGACCCTGTGCTTGCAAATTGTGCGAAGCAAAGGTAATCATGAACATTGTTCCAACTAATGCGAATCGAAAAATGCTTGTTTCCATACTAAAGATAGTTTTAAATGTTTTTAAATGGTTGAAATAAATCACATACAAAAGTCATTATTTACGTTGACGATAGTTAACGGGGAGAAAAGACTGAACTCGTTATAACACCATATGGTGAAACTTTTGGTAGCAATTGAATACTACCCAACCCAAGCATCTCTCCTTTTTACCACACCCACATCCCCCTCTCCATTTTAAGGAGAAGGGTACCTTGTTAGGCGTGGTGATGTTTTGGGGTGTTACATCAAATGGTCAAGCAAATAAGTGAAAAAACTTACAGAACCTATTGATATCAACAATAAAGGCAACATTACTCAGCAGGCGGCACATCATCAGGCATGGGCTTTCCGTCAGGCGTTTGAGGCTTATCCCGATCCTTATCGTGATGACCTTTCCATTTTCGAGTGCCTTTGTCAAAAGGCGGACGCCCTTCAAATTCAAACATTTTACGAATATGCTCATTCAGCATGGCTTGCTGTTCGGGTGTGCATATTCCTTTCAGCTTAAACAAAAATTCAAAGGTGTTGGCTTTTAATCGTACATGATCCTCGCCCAGCTGCTTTGCCAGCGCATTCAACCGAATAGTATCGGGATTTGCTTTCGTAATTTCCTCTACCATTTGCATTCGTAGCTGCTGCATATTCGTAAAAATCTCCTTGCTTTTAGTCCTGAAAACGCTATCGGCTAATAAATACGCCTGAGCCTGAGAAGAATCAAGCCTCAGTTCTCTAATAACATACTCCTGAAAACTCCGATGTTTATATAATTTTTCTATAAACTGCGGACGATCAAAATAACTCAACTTTTTCGTTTGCCAGACAATAGTCGCAATAGTAGCCACATTGAGTAAAACCAGCACAATGACCAAAATGATTAAAATACGGTTTTTTAATAATAGCTTATCCATGGCTTCAAAATTTTAATTGTTGTCCAATAAAGAAAGTTCGATCACCTCATGATAGGTTTCATTGAGGTTAAGATAGGAAGTCAACTGCGCAGTATTTTTGAAGAAATAATTTCCTAACAATATTCCCGTAAGAATAGCCACCACACCAACCAACCCAATAATAGCTGGTTGCCATTTTCGATATCGTATTTCGGCACGACGATTTTGCTCAATTCGCCCCATAACATTTGTAAAAGTATAGGGTGAAGCCTTTAGTGCCTTATGTTTTTCAATATTGTCCAGAAAATTTTGAATCTGGATCAAATTTTCCCGACATCGTTCACAATCCAAAAGATGAAGCTCAAAAGCTTCGCGCTCTGAGTCAGTAAGCGTGCCTTCAAGATATGCAAAGTAGGAATATTTTCGTGTACAATCTTTCATTTTTCATTTGTTTTCAATATATTAGACACATATTTCTTTTTATTCTTTTGGTTGAGAATTTATTTTTTGTTACTTTTTTTATTCCCAAAATCAGCAAGTAATTTTTGTAAATTAAGTTTTGCCCTATGTATAAGTGATTCCACAGCTGGAATAGAAAGATTCATAATTTTTGCAATCTCGGCATGGGGTAAATCATCGTATTTATGCAGGATAAAGGCAGTTCGCTGGTTTGAAGGAAGTTTTTGTAATGCTTTTTCGATAGCATCCATTTGTTCCTGATGAATCAGTAATATTTGCGGGGTAGTATTTTCTGCTGTTTTATGCTGCCACAATAGGTAATCTTCGATACTCCCCATCCAGGTTTTCCACTTCAACTTTCGTTGCTGATTGAGTGATTTATTAATAGCAATACGGTATATCCAGGTTTTCAGATTTGATTCACTGCGAAAATGCGCTATATTCTCGTAAACAGCCACAAATACTTCTTGCATCAGATCTTCGGCTTCCTGATAATCCTGAAGAAAACCATAGGCCACATGCAATACCATATTGCTGTATTGTTCAATCAACCAGGCAAAGGCTTTTTCATCCCCTTCTTTTAGTCGCTTAACCAATATCTGTTCATCGTACATAAACACATATTTAATGCAATTTATGCTAAAGTTTAATATTAGTAAACATATATTTTAAGGGTATCGGCATTCATTCCTGTTAGATATCTAGTGCATCACTTCAACATTTAAAGTAATAATGTTTTTAAACATTTTTCAAAACATGCCAAGTTAGCGCACATGAGTTAGACAACAAATTCGGAAAAATCTTTTAAGGCTAGAACATTTTTTACAACTCTATGTAAATGATTATTTTAAAATCTCTGTTTTTGGAGAAATAATTTTTTGCAACAAGTGAACAAAACAGGGTTCCCAACCAAAAGAGCCTGACCAATTTTATCGATTGCATTATTTTGTATCATAATTATACAAATATTTTGCATAGTTATTCCGTTTATACATGTCTTGCAATTTATATAAATATTTAGTATTCAATGTATTAATTTTTTAGTGAAAAAAATAACAATAAAATGAATCATGGAATTGAATATTTTATAATTTTGGCGCTTCAAAAAATTAAAGCCATGATCGTTAAATCATATAAGTCGGTTAGCGCTGAAGAAGCGGTCAAAGTAGTAAAATCAGGTGACCATGTTCATTTCAGCAGTGTTGCGTCGGCGCCTCAATGCTTAATAAAAGCGCTGATAGAGAGGGGACGCAGAAAAGAATTTTGTGATGTGCACATACACCATTTACATACGGAAGGGCCAGCCCCCTATGCCGATGCAGAGTTTGAAGGCATATTTCAGCACGATGCTTTTTTTGTTGGAGGGAATGTTCGTTGTGCGGTGCAAAGTGGCTATGCCGATTATATTCCCGTATTTTTGAGCGAAACACAGCGTTTATATCGCGATGGCTATTTGCCCTGCGATGTTGCCATGATTCAGGTGAGCCCTCCCGATGAACATGGGTATGTATCGATGGGTACCTCGGTAGATGCTACACTAGCTGCTGTCGAAGTTGCTAAAACAGTGATAGCTGTGATTAATCCCAACGTCCCCCGAGCATTTGGCGATGCTCTTATCCCCATGGAAATGATTGATATTTTTGTCGAAGACGATACCCCACTTGAACCTGCTCACTTTAATGTCCCAGACGAAATTGAAACCGCTATTGGACGTCATTGTGCCGAACTGATTGAAGATGGAGCATGTCTTCAATTGGGGATTGGTGCAATTCCCAATGCAGTATTGGCACAGCTTGGTAACCATAAAAATCTGGGTATTCACACCGAAATGTTTGCCGATGGCGTACTTCCCCTCGTAGAAAAAGGAGTAATTAATGGTGCAAACAAAGCTATTGACAAAGGCAAACTGGTGGCTACCTTTTTAATGGGTTCACAGAAAGTGTATGATTTTATCCATAATAACCCTCAAGTGTTAATGATGGACGTAGGGTACACCAACGATCCTTTTATCATCGCCAAAAATCCAAAAGTTACTGCTATAAACTCTGCCCTGCAGATCGACCTTACCGGCCAAATAGGCGCCGACTCACTGGGAACCAAACATTATTCTGGTACAGGAGGACAGGTTGACTTTATTTACGGAGCATCGCGTTCACAGGGTGGAAAAGCTATTATTGCAATGCCCAGCATTACCCCCAAAGGAGTTAGCAAAATATGCCCTACGCTTATTCCTGGATCGGGAGTAGTGAGTACCCGTGCCCATGTACATTGGGTAGTTACCGAATACGGTGCTGTTAATCTTTATGGCAAAAGTCTTCAGGAACGTGCACGACTACTCATCAGCATTGCACATCCGATGCACCAGGAAGCTTTAGAAAAAGCTGCCTTCGAACGATTTGGACCGCATTTTCACTATATTAGCCAGAAAGTTATGGCTTAAAAAATGATAAAATGCTTAGCTTGTTAGGCAAGCTAAGCATTTTTATTTATACCAGATCGCAAGCTTCAGCAGGCATCCATTTCGGATCCTTGCCTTCCCACTTGATATTACAACCAATAGGATTGGTAAGAGGTACGCGTATGGGACGACCCTCTACCAGGTCGGTCAAGGCATTTTCCAGATCATTCACCGTCATCTTTGAAACATCGCGTGGACTATCCACCCCACGACCCGTGTACACCAGCCGACGTTCCTGGTCAAAGACATAAAAATGGGGTGTCCTCAACGCTCCATAGGCACGCGCTACATCCTGTGTAGCATCATGCAGGTAATACCAGGGAAACTTATATTGTTCCATCCGTTTTACCATATTCTCATAGCTATCCTCTGGATATGTATTGGGACTGTTGGAATTGATTCCCACAAACGTTACCCCCAGGGGAATAAACTTTTCTGCCGTTTTTCGTGTTACCTCGTCCGACCCCAACACATAAGGGCAATGGTTACAGGTGAAAAAAACAACCAGATACTTCGACTTAAAATCATCGAGCGAGTATTCTTTACCATCTGTGCCCTTCAATTTAAAATAGGGTGCTTTTTCGCCAAGACCTAACGTGTATCCCATAAGCTTATGATTTTGTTGATATAAACAGTTTAACCGGTAAAAATGTTTGTACAAATTGCATAAGAGGACATAAAAAAGGGCAGTCAAATATTAACTGCCCTTATAATCAAAAACCTTAATCCCCCAAAAAATTAGGTAATAGCATTACTCGTCCTTATACAAATAAAAAGGGGCATATGGCAATGCCCCTTTTTGTCTTGAACATAAATCAATCGAAACTTACTTTTTCATTTTTTTCAACAAAATTTCGGCCTGAGCCTCATATCCTGGTTTTTTAAGCAGGGCAAACATGTTGTTTTTGTATGCTTCAACTCCAGGTTGATCGAAAGGATTAACGCCCAACAAATACCCACTTATTCCACATGCCTTTTCAAAGAAATAGAATAATTGACCGAGATAATACTCGTTTAACCTGGGTATTTCAACCACAATGTTGGGGACACCACCATCGACATGAGCCAGCAGGGTTCCCAGCTCAGCCATTTTGTTTACTTCATCAATGCGTTTATATGCAAGGAAATTTAGCCCATCGAGGTTTTCCTTGTCGAAGGGTATGGCCAGATGATTATCGGGTTCGGTAATAGAAAGTACCGTTTCGAAAATAATTCGTTCCCCCTCCTGAATGTATTGCCCCATGGAATGCAAGTCGGTAGTAAAAGTTACGCTGGCGGGGAAAATACCCTTATTATCCTTTCCTTCGCTTTCGCCATAGAGTTGCTTCCACCATTCCGAGACATAAACCAGCTTGTTGTGGTAGTTAGCCAGGATTTCAATTTTTTTACCCTGCTTATACAGGCTATAACGCGTAGCCGCATAAATGGCTGCCAGGTTATCCTCAAAACTTTTTTCTGGGCCCGTAAGTTCCTCCATGTGCCTTGCTCCTTCCACAAGTTGTTCGATATCAAATCCGGCTATAGCAATGGGAAGCAAACCTACCGGGGTAAGTACCGAATAACGTCCTCCAACGTCATCGGGGATGACAAAGGTTTTATACCCCTCCTGGGTAGCAAGTTTGCGTAATGCACCCTTTTGGGCATCCGTAATAGCAACAATCAAATCTTTCGCTGCAGCTTTGCCTACCTTGTTTTCCAGATGCTCTTTCAGGATACGAAACGCAATGGCGGGTTCGGTTGTCGTTCCCGATTTCGAAATGCATACAATACCGTACTTTTTGTTATTTAATACATTCAGTAACTCGGCCAGGTAGTCTTCGGCAATATTTTGGCCAGCAAAAAGTACCAACGGATATTCGCTGTTGCGGTTTAGCATGTAAAATGAATCGGAAAGGGCTTCGATAACGGCTTTTGCCCCTAAATACGAGCCTCCTATACCAATGACCACAACAATTTCACATTTCTTCTTAAAATTTTCTGCTACCTTTTTAATTTCTTTCAGATGACCAGAAGTTATTGAGGACGGTAAATTAACCCAACCCAGGAAGTCGTTCCCTTTGCCAGTTTTATCGTGCAAGGCTTTATTGAACTTTTCTGCATCTGAAGCAAGCGCATAGATATTTTTCTTGCTTATAAAATCAAAAACATTTTCAATGTTTAGCTGTATGTTTTCCATGGTACAGAGTATTATGTTATTTTAATTTTTTAGCCAATTCTCTTACTTCCTCAGCCGCATTAGCATTTTCGTATAGAATTCGATAAACCGTTTCGGCTATTGGGATTCGCACATTGTATTTTTGATTGATTTCATAAATACACTTAGCGGCATAATAACCTTCGGCTACCATATTGAGCTCCATCATGGCCGAACGTACAGAGTACCCTTTCCCTATCATATTGCCAAAAGTTCGGTTACGGCTAAATTGCGAATAAGCCGTTACCAGTAAGTCACCCAGGTACACCGAATGGAACAAATGTCGTTCACGCTCGAACAATCGTGCTAAAAAGCGTTCCATTTCCCGAATAGCATTGGAAATATATACTGCTTGAAAATTATCGCCATAACCCAAACCATGATTTATTCCCGCGCCTAACGCATAAATATTTTTCAATACAGCACCAAATTCGATGCCATAAATATCGGACGAGAGGATGGTTTTGATAAAGGGTGTTTTCAGCAATTCAGCAATACGTTGACCCTGTTCCTCCTCTTCTGTAGCCACAGTTAAATACGAGAGACGTCCCATTGCTATTTCCTCGGCATGGCAAGGGCCAGAAATAACGCCTACCTGACTATACAATAGGTTAAATTGTTCCTGAAAATACTCGGTTACCGTTACATTGTCGTCGGGAACAATACCTTTTACAGCGCTTACAAAAAAACGTCCTGTAAAGTCAATATCCTGCTTACCTAACAGATTTTTAATGTACGCTGATGGAACAACAAAAATGATGAGGGGGGCACTCTCCATTGCCTGTTTGGCGTCGTTATAAAATTCAATTTTTCGGGTATCAAACTCTATGGAACTTATGTATTGGGGATTATGCTTATGTTTTTTGAGGTATTCTATGATTTCCTTTTCATAAATATACCAATGTAATCGCTTGACATTACCCGAGACAATTTTTGCCAATGCGGTAGCCCAACTACCTCCGCCAATGATTGCTACTTCTTCGTACGACATGTATTTAGATTACAAGGTTTACAATTTTACCTGGCACAACAATTACTTTTTTAGGGCTTTGGCCATTAAGCCATTTTTGGGTATCGGCGTGCGAAAGAACAACTTTTTCAACCTCACCGGCAGGCATATCTTTGGGTAGTTCCAGTTCAAAACGCCGTTTGCCATTAAAAGTAATCGCATAGGTGACCGTATCTTCTATCAGATAGGCAGGATTAACTTCTGGGAACGGTTCATAGGCAAGCGTATGATCGTGACCCAGTATTTGCCATATTTCTTCAGCCAGATGTGGTGCAAAAGGAGCCAGCACCTTAGCAAAAGCTTCTCCCGTTGAACGAGTTACTTTTTGTTTTTTCAGGCATAGATTGGTAAAAATCATCATCTGAGAAATGACAGTATTGAATCGCAAATTTTCAATATCGTTACTTACCTTGTCGATGGTTTTGTGAAGCATACGAAGTACTTCAATATCTTCTTCACCCTCAAAATAGTTAGCTGGATCGGCAAAGAAACGGTGGACTTTGGCTAAAAATCCAAATACCCCTTTTACCCCATTTTCCGACCAGGGCTTAGTAGCATCAAGAGGTCCCAAAAACATCTCGTACAATCGTAGTGAGTCGGCACCATACTGCTTTACCACATCGTCGGGGTTTACCACATTTTTGAGCGATTTCGACATTTTAGCAATAATTTGCCGAAGCTCTTCACCGGTTTCCTTATGATAAAATTTACCATTGCGTTCCTCAACCATATCGGAAGGTATTTTTGCCCCGGCAGCCGTTTCGTAGGCGTAGGCCAGGATCATACCCTGATTGAAAAGCTTCTGAAATGGTTCATCGGTAGAGACAATTCCGAGATCGTAAAGTACTTTATGCCAGAAACGGCTATAAAGAAGATGTAGAACGGCATGTTCGGCCCCCCCAATATACAGGTCGACGGGCATCCAGTATTGTTCCAGTTTTTTATCGAAAGGTGCTTTATCGTTGTGTGGGTCGATGTAGCGCAGGTAGTACCAACAGGAACCTGCCCATTGGGGCATGGTGTTGGTTTCGCGACGTCCCTTTCGACCGTTTGCGTCGGTTACGTACAACCAATCGGTAGCATTAGCCAGTGGCGATTCGCCCTCGCTACCAGGCTGATATTTTTCCAATACCGGAAGTTCAAGGGGTAAATCCTCGTCGTTGAGCACGGTAATCTCGCCATCTTCCCAATGAATAACCGGGAACGGTTCTCCCCAATAACGCTGGCGACTAAAGAGCCAGTCACGGAGCTTATAGTTGATTTTTTCCTTCCCTAATCCTCTGCTTTCGAGCCACTGGATTACGGTATTAATTCCCTGCTCCTTATTCATTCCATTGATGTTAAGGCCCTTAGTTTCATTTGCCGAATGAATGTATACTCCATCTTCGGTCCAACAAGCCTTACCCTCCAAAACCTGCTGGCGCAAAGCAGTATCATCCGTAGCAGGGTCGAGAATACAGATGATGGGGAGCTGATATTGTTGAGCAAACTCAAAGTCACGCGTATCGTGAGCTGGCACAGCCATAATAGCTCCAGTGCCGTAGCTCATCAATACATAATCGGCAATCCAGATGGGTATGGGTTTGTCGTTAACCGGATTAATAGCATAGCTGCCAGTAAATACGCCGGTTTTTTCCTTACTAAGTCCCGTACGATCGAGCTCCGATTTAGTTGCAGCCCGTTGAACATAAGCCTCAACAGCCTGCTTATATGGGGGTGTAGTGATTTCTTTCACGAGCGGATGTTCGGGGGCAAGTACCATGTAGGTAGCACCAAAAAGAGTATCGGGACGGGTGGTAAAAACACGAATCTGGTATGGTTTATCGGCTACCGCAAAGTCGACCTCCGCACCACGACTCTTGCCAATCCAGTTACGTTGCATTTCCTTAATACCCTCTGGCCAATCGAGCCCCTCCAGTCCGGCCAACAGCCTTTCGGCATACATAGGTATACGTAACATCCACTGATTGAGCAATTTGCGGGTTACAGGATTGCCACATTTTTCGTGGGTACCATCGGTTAGTACTTCCTCATTGGCACATACAATCCGACATTCGGGGCAGTACCACACCTGCGCCTCCCCATAGTATGCGAGCCTACGATCGTCGATGTATTTGCGAACAGCCTCTTTACCCTGCTGACGTACTTCCTCAGGAATTGGTAATTCGCTAATCGGACGCCCTTTTTGTAGTTTCTCATCAAACCAGGTGTTATAAAGGCGAATAAAGATCCATTGTGTCCATTTATAGTATTTAGGATCGGTGGTATTAATCTCGCGGTCCCAATCGTAGCTGAGCCCCAGCATTTTTATCTGCCGGCGAAAATTGTCACAATTTTGATTGGTAATGATGGCCGGATGGGTGCCCGTTTGGATAGCGTATTGTTCGGCAGGCAGTCCAAAAGCGTCCCATCCCATAGGATGTAATACGTTAAAGCCCTTCATCCGCTTGTATCTGGCTACAATATCAGTAGCTGTATATCCTTCGGGATGACCTACATGCAAACCCGCTCCCGATGGATAAGGAAACATATCCAATACATAATACTTGGGCAGTGAAGGATTGTATTCCGTTTTAAAGGTCTTATTTTTTTCCCAGTATGCTTGCCATTTGGCTTCTATCTCCCTGAAATTGTATTCCATTGCCAGAATTTTTTGAGAAAGCAAAAGTATAAAACTTTGAAATAAAGTTTCCTAAAGCACAAAGAAAATCGATAAAAAAGCTATGCTTATTACATAATATAGATTTCGCTGCAGAAATGATAGAAAATACTAAGCTCAAGACATACAACAAAAAAGGGAGCTACCTTGCGGCAGCTCCCCATAAATAGTATTTTCACTCGTTTACTGTTTCAGCACCTTTCGTACCTCAACGTTACCATCCTGTACCACCCGCAGGGTATACATTCCAGCTTTAAGCTGTTTGGTGCTGAGGGTGACCGAACCTACAAATTGCCCTTTAGCTACCTGCTTGCCATCCACGCCATACAGCACATAGCTGGCTGGTGACTTGCTATTAACCAGTTCGATGGTGAGCTGTTCGGTAACGGGGTTGGGGAAAATCCTGAGATGATCCGAGATAACGGAACTTGCAATCGAGCTAATGATTACCTCGATGGTATCGGAGGCTTTGGATACACAGCCAGCCTCGCTGGTAACCACTACATAATAGCTACCATCGCTGGTTACCGTATAGCTCTGACCTGTTGCCCCGGCAATCAAACCACTCAGATTGTACCACTGATTACCCGTGGTAGCACTCGAAGTTAAAACGTTTCCACTACGCGTTACTATGGGGCGTTCAGGTGTTGGATGTACGGTAACCGATAACGAGTCAAGAGGCCCTTCGCCATAGGGGTTCATGCCTTTAACTGTAATCGTAAAGCTACTCGTTGCTGGCAACTGAGCGATGACCAGTGAATCTGCATTTGTGGTGACAACTGAATCTACCACCGAATAACCCGAAATAGTCCAACGATATGCTGTTGCATTTTCAATCGATGGGGCACGGTATACAACATTGTTGATATCCGAGCAGAGGGCTACAGGACCTTCTATGGTATCGGCTTTAGTTGGCGGCTCTTCTCTTAACAGTGTCCATTGAAAATCTTCATTCTTGTCATGTGTGAATGTTATGTAATATGTTTGTCCTGCATTCAAGGTCACAGAAGTGGTTCCAGTCCAATCACACGACAACCATGCTGACTCCTCATAAATCAAGAAGGAACAATTGCCTGAATTAATGTACAAGCTCCCTGCAAAAGAAGAATCACCCACACAAGCATTAATGATATAGTTAGCGGTTTGATCGGGGGTAAATACAAACCATCTTGTTCCCAAGCTGGTAGCAGCATGATTGTTCCCCAACCTGGCAATGACAGGATTCTCACATTTATCTCCAGGCAAAATATCACGCTCGCTCAACTCCCAATCATAATTTCCACGGGTATAAGTATTTTTCCAACGAATGTAATAGGTTTGCCCCGAATCGGCATTAAAAGCCACTTTTGATTGTGTTGAGCAATTATCATCATTTGAAGTAATAGCTGTACCATTACAATTGTTGTAAACTACAACATAAGTATCCTCGGTGGTCAACCCACAGGTGGATATGGTTACCATTTTATTTGCCGTTGC
>JAKPGM010000022.1 GCA_029550865.1 Bacteroidota bacterium
TAATATGTTTTGTGCTCTAAAATCAAGCAGGCATGAAAAATTATTTTCATACTCTTTGTGAATACTGCTATACATGCTCGTTTCATCCGAAAATATTTTTAATTTTTTATAGCGGTCGGATGGAACTCGCATGTGATGAGCTTTCTACACATAGGCAAGTACGAAAATGATAAATATTTTCATACTCGTTTGTGAATCCTGCTATACATGTTCGTTTCATCCGAAAATAATTTTAAAAATTTTTCTTAAAAGGCCGGATGGAACTCGCATGTGATGAGTTTCCTACACATAGGCAAGAACGAAACTGATAAATATTTTCATTCTCGTTTGTGAATCCTGCTATACATGCTCGTTTCATCCTATTTTTTAGTTCAAACAGGCCCATTTATAACAAGCCTTGTGTGAACTTGAAAGCCCTTTAAACGAAATTATTTTATTTGTTGATACTACATCTGATTGTTTCATTAGCATTTTATTTAAAAAAAGGTTACTGTCCCATACCTTATGGTTAACAAAAATATAAATATTTTTCATGTTTGTGTAATGTGTAAAATTTAACAAATTATTAGAAAAAAAGTTTAATTTGCTGTTTATCAATTACTATCATTCCAAAGTAATTTTAAATTTTTTTAAAATTTTTTCAGAAGTATACCTGTGACTTTGGAATCTAAATTTTTATAATTCGATTTATTTTGGACATCAGTTTTAATTTTTTTGAATATGAATGTATTGTTGCAATAACCTAATATAAAAGTCGTACAAAATTTATACGTAAGGTATATTGTCGGGTTACTTTTTGCACCTTACTCAAGCGGTTTTCTTTGTAAGTATTTTATATTCAGTGCTTTTTAGGGGTGTTTTCGGTTAGGGTTTGTATTTAACTGCGCATTTTCTTTGGTGGGGCAGTGAAATTATTTTTCGTACCTTACCGCAAATTTTTTGGCGATGAGAAAAATAGCTATTTTTTTATTTGCTATAGCGGTGGGAGGAATGGTATGTGGGCAAGAACAGGTATTATCCCTTAGGCAGATAGTAGATAGTGTACTTTCCAATCGGGCCAAGTTCATTCCACTTCAATTTCGACAATCTGAAGAGATGAACGGTAACCTATGGCGACCTCTCGAGATTTCTTACCGGAAAGGATATTTATATTCTACGCAGGTGGAACAGGAGTGGAGGATACAACAGGAACTGGAAAATCCCATACGTTGGTTTGACCGGGGGAAACTGAAAAAAAATGAAGTGCTTAGCATAACAGCCGATTCTGCCTTGCAGGTAAAACAGCTGATAGCAGCAGTTAAAAAAGCTTATTTTTTATGCGTCTATCGTTATGCTGTGTATAATCATTATAGGCGAGTGATCGAAATGGTTGAAAGAATGATGAGCGGACTTCCAGTCGATAGCATGGAGGGAAGATTGAACAGTTTGTATTCGGAGTGGTGGGTCAAACAACAGGACAGCTATTTCGATTGGCTTGATGCGCAAAATGAGCTTCGATATCAGGCAGGGTTGAAAGTATGGCCACTGCCCGCTGATACGGTTCCAGTGTTATATCAGATAGAACCCATACCCGACACACTAACCCGAACGCCAGCAAGGCTTTTCTATCATGCTTATTTGGCTCGACTGAAATATGAGGAAAGCTATGACCAGTGGGTTCAACATGGTCGATGGCCGTCGCTATTTTTTGATGTGTCTCTGCGAAACAATACCAGTCGTCAAAATCTTATGGCCTGGCAGCTTGGAATACGTATTCCTTTGACATCGTGGATGGGTTCGCATCAATCAAGTAGGGTTAATACCCATAAAAATATTGCCAGCTATGAGTGGCAAAAACAAAAAGAAGCCCTTGATTATCAATCAGAAAAGTTGATTATTCAAATGAATAAGCGCTTTTCGCAGGTAAACTATTATCGGAATCGCATTTTGCCTCAGATGGAGAGGGAAACGTATCGTATAGTCAATGAAATGTTTGATAATCAATCATCCACTGTATTCGAGGGTGTTTCTAATTTTTTGTCCTGGCAGTTGCGCTATGTTGACTATTTAAGTGCAATTTATGAATACAATTGCCTTGCTGCCGATCTGGAGATACTGGCATACTGAGGGGTGTAATGATTTGTTTTACGGGAAAAATAGTTCAAGCATTTGGACAAAAGTAAGCCCGAAAGTTTGTGCTTTCGGGCTAATATCCATGCTCATTTCGATTTATCGGGTGCTGGCGGGATAGGGGGTAATGGCTTGTACTCTTTCAGCTTTTCTTTTGCTATTTCAATGGCTTTATTGAGCTGGTCGTCGATACCAAGATATTCGCGGGCTGGGTCATTGACAACTACTATATCGGGGTCTACCCCGTAGCCTTCAATAATCCACTCACTGGAGTCGGCCGAATATGAGAAATATTCGGGCTTACGTAGGTCGGTGCCGTCCATAAAAGGCAAGCTACCCGAAATGCCTATCACTCCTCCCCAGGTACGCTGACCAATGAGCGGACCTATTTTTAGTTTTTTAAAGGCATAAGCAAACAGGTCGCCGTCGGAGGCAGAATACTGATCGATGAGCATAATTTTAGGTCCGACCATCATCGAGGGTACCGGAAACGATTCGGTGGCATTTCGAAATCCACGTAGTCTTACAAGCTGGCGATTGAGTCGTTCGATGATTTGTGGGGAAACATTGCCGCCACCATTACCACGGTCGTCGATGATGAGAACTTTTTTGGTTAGCTGCGGGTAAAAATATTTGGCAAATTCGTTTAGCCCTTCCGTTACCATATCGGGGATGTGAATGTATCCTACCTCGCCGTTGGTAGCTTCTGTTACTTTACGGATATTGTTCTGAACCCAGTTGTAGTATATCAGGTCGGACTCTGAACTTAAAGGAACGACAATGACTTTTCGGCTGCCTTTAAAATCGGGAACACGGTTTACCGTAAGTTCCACTTCTTTTTCGGCTTTATATACCAGCAACTGATAAATATCGGGATACGACTGTGTTGAGATTCCATCGACAGCAAGGATGAAATCACCTTTATTGACATTAACTCCTGGCTCCGTTAAAGGCGAACGCAGGTTTTTGTTGTAATTAGCTCCTTTGTATATGGAATCTATGCGGAAAAAGCCTGACGGGTGTTTCGAAAGCCTTGCTCCCAGTAATCCTAAAGGTATGCGGTCGGCTTTTGGTTTTTGTCCACTGTTGATGTAGGCATGGCCAACATTTAGCTCGCCAATCATTTCGCCAATAATGTAGGTCAGGTCGTCACGATGACGTACGTAGGGTACCAGCACGGCATACTTATCATGAATAGCCTGCCAATTAAGCCCGTGCATGTTTTCAACATAGAAAAAGTCGCGCATCTGACGCCAGGCCTCGTCATATATTTGTTTCCATTCCTGTGCGTAATCGACCCATACCTGCATCTCTGAAAGATCGAGGTAGGTTCTGGGACTGATTTTGGATTCGGACAGATCGATTACTGCCCATTTATTCCCCTCTTTGATCACCATTTTCTTGCCATTGGCAGAAATGCAAAAGTTGATATTTTTACCCAGTTCTGTTTCTTCCTTTTTGCCCAGATCGAAGCGTTTTACAGTAGGTGCACCATCGGGTGTCGATCGTTCAATGTAGTACAGGGTGTTGTTAACAAAAAACAAATTGGAATATCCCGAAGGCTTTATGGGCAAGGGAACGATTCTATCGTTAATACCATCTATGTCGATGTTAACCTGTACTTTTTCGTCTTTACTCCCTTTGGCAGTGTTTTTTACCGAATCGGAAACGTTGACTTCGTCGTTTGTGGGGCTAAAGGGCGATGGGGTATCTTTTTTTAACAATACCAGATAAATACGGGACATGTTGATGTAGATGTGATTCCATTCGGTTTCGCCATAAATGGGATTGAAATCGCGTGCCGAAACAAAAGCTAAATATTTCCCATTGCTCGAGAAAACGGGCATATCGGAATCGAACCAGGAATCGGTTACAGGGTAAAGTTTACGGGTAGGAAGGTGATAAACGTATATTACGCTCATGTTGTTTTCGGCGGGTTGGCTAAAAGTAATCCATTGGTTATCAGGCGACCAGTTGTAGGCGTTTATTTGTCCACGATTCGATTGGGCCACCAGGGTTACCTCGCGAGTCTGGATATCAACATATTGCAGGCGAAGTTTTCGGTCAGCCCACAGGATTTTTTTGCTATCGGGCGACCATTTGATATCAAACATGTAGGTATCGGTATTTTTGGTGATTTGAATAGGTTCGCCATTGCCCGATTGATCCCTGATAAAAATTTCGTTGTTGCCGGTTGCATCGGAAATGTATGCGACGTATTTACCATCGGGCGACCAGGCTACATTGCGTTCGTGTACACCAGGGGTTCGCGTAAGATTAAGGGTAATGCCCTTCTCGGCTGGCACGGTGAAAACATCGCCTCGTGCGCCAAATACCACCCTTTCCCCATTGGGCGATACATCGAATGACTGAATATTTTGCGAAGCATCTTTAAATTCGCTTCGTGCCCATAGACCATCGTCGGCGATGCTGATGGATAGTTTCCTGAGCGATTGTTGCTGAACATCGAAATAATAAATGTATCCAGCATTTTCGAAAACAATATTTTTCCCATCGGTCGAAGGAAACTTAACATCGTAGTCGGTAAAAAAGGTTACCTGTCGGGTGGTCTGGTCATCGGTACGGTACGCAAAAAGATTCATCGTTCCCGTGCGATCGGAAGCATAGTAAATTTCGTTGCCTATCCACATGGGAATTATGTCTTGAGCCGCGTTATTTGTAATGTTGATGGTTGTCTTACTTTTGAAATCGTATACCCAGATATCATCGGCCATACCTCCGCGATAACGTTTCCAGGTGCGGAATTCGCGGAAAACGCGATTGTAGGCTAATTTTTGTCCATCGGGCGAAAAGGAACAGAAACCTGCCACTGAGAAAGGAAGCTCTTCTGACAGTCCCCCATCTTTGCTTACCTTAAAAAGCATCCCTTTAAAATCGTTAAACGATTGTTTGCGTGAACGATATACAATGTACTGACCATCGGGTGTCCAGGTCATAACAATGTTGTTGGGCCCCATGCGGTCGCCAATATCATCCCTGTTGAGGGTTGCCGTGTAAGTCAGGCGTTTAGGGGTACCCCCCTCGGATGGGATTAGATATATTTCGGTATTACCATCGTACTGTCCGGTAAAGGCAAGCCATTTTCCATCGGGGGAAAAACGTGGAAACATCTCGTAGCCCTTATGGGCAGTAATTTTTCGGGCTACTCCCCCTTCAAGTGTAGTTACGTACAAATCGCCTCCATAGCTAAAAGCTATTTTATTGCCTTGTATTGCAGGAAACCGCAACAACCTGGTCTCCTGTGCCCATACCTGACTGCTAAATATAAAAGCAAGTACGAAAAAAAAGTACTTTTTTATCATGACGTTTATTTTTTAATATAAGCACAAGAATATATATAAATTGCTAAGGTAGTCCATTCTGTTCATATTTGAAAGATGAATGGATTTTTTTTACTATGAAAGGTTGATAAATTTTTCTATTAACATCAAATTAAAACTAATTTATGTTCAAAATTGTTTTAAATTTCATCCGAAAATAATTTTAAAAATTTTTCTTAAAAGGCCGGATGGAACTCGCATGTAATGTGTTTTGTACCACAAATTCAAGCAAGTATGAGAAATTATTTTCATACTCGTTTGTGAATACTGCCATACATGCTCGTTTCATCCGAAAATTTTTTTAAATGTTTTTTAAATCGGTCGGATGGAACTCGCATGTAATGAACCTTTATCAACGGTGGCGGGAAGAAAGTGGGAAAAAATACCGAATTTGTACAACCCCCTAAGGTTGTATTTTGGTAGCGATGGGGTAGCACCTCACCCCCGTCCCCTCTCCTTTCCAAGGAGAGGGGTGCCTGGCAAGGCGGGGTGAGGATGATAAAAATGAGGGGTGCCCATTAGGGCGGAGAGAGGATGACAAAATGAGGGGTGTCCGATAAGCGATGGGTTACTGCCATCCGAAATTATGTGTAAATGTTTTTAAAAAGATTCGGATACGAATGCAAGTAATGAACCTTTATCAACGTTGCCGGGAAGAAATTGGGAAAAAATACCGAACTTGTACAACCCCGTAGGGTTTGCATTTTGGTAGCGATGGGGTAGCACCTCACCCCCGTCCCCTCTCCTTACCAAGGAGAGGGGTGCCTGGCAAGGCGGGGTGAGGATGACAAAATGAGGGGTGTCCGATAAGCGATGGGTTACTGCCATCCGAAATTATGTTTAAATGTTTTTTAAATAGGCAGGAGGAAACTCGTAGAGAATAGTTTCAAGTCACATACTCAAGCATGCAGGTATTTCTTCATGCTCATTGGTGAATACAGCAATACGCTCGTTAAGGCATTCTCGATGTGCGAGAAATGTTGACAGGTATGTCGTTGATAAAACTGTAAGTAAAGAAGAGTAAATTGATGATAAAATTTTGGTTGATCGTTATATTGGGTTTATTGAGCATGTTGTTGCATGCCCAACCGCTATCGACAAATTCTAAGAAAGCGATTCAGTTGTATGATTTAGCTACACGTAGCATAGATGGATATGATTATCAGACTGCAGTAAGGTTATTGCACGAGGCTACGGCTATCGATAGGCGATTTACGGAGGCCTGGTTATTAATGGCCGATGCATACGATTTTATGGGAAAATACGATAGCGTGGTATATGCCAGCGAAAACGCCTTGCAGGTAGGTGGGGAAAGGTATCCTGTCATATTCTTTTTTTGTGCACAGGCTTATTTCAGGATTGGACAGTACGATAAGGCTTTGGATATGTCCCAGGCTTTTCTGGAACGAAAAAAATATACCGCCAATCAGGAAAGGCAGGTAAAAAAAATTATTCGAAGCGCTGAATTTGCTCGTAAGGCTATGGCTAATCCGTTACCCTATGGTATTCAACGTATGAACGACAGCGTGAATTCGATTTACGATGAGTATTGGCCCAGTCTATCGGCCGACGAATCAATCATGGTTTACACCCGGCTAATTCCAAAAGGTGAAGTTAATCTTTCCTTTTGGGGAAATTGGCAGGAAGATATTTATGTGTGTGAAAAACGGGGTGGAAGCTGGTCCCGTGCCAGGGGAATAAGTCCATATATCAATACGCCACAGAACGAGGGGTCGGAGAGTATTACTGCCGATGGGCTTAAAATGTATTATACTGCCTGTAATCGGGAGGATGGTAAAGGAAAATGCGATATTTATGTAAGTGAGCGAACACCAGAGGGATGGGGACCTGGTGTAAATTTAGGAGCCCCTATCAATAAGGGTTATAGCGAAAAACAACCCTCTCTCTCGGCCGATGGAAGAACCCTGTATTTTGTAAGCAATCGTCCGGGAGGAAAGGGAAAGTACGATATCTGGATCAGTCATCTGCAGGACAATGGACAATGGTCGGAACCCATAAATGCGGGGGATAGCATTAATACCCCCGATGATGAACAATCGCCCTTTATTCATCCCGATAATCGAACCCTTTACTTTTCAAGCGATGGATGGCCAGGACTGGGTGGGTACGACATATTTGTTACCCGTAAGAGGTCCTGTGAGGATACCTGCTGGAGTACCCCTATAAATCTTGGTTACCCGATAAATACTTTTGCCGATGAAACAGGTTTTGTAGTAAATGCCAGAGGAAACAAAGGATATTTTGCCTCGGATAGAGATCAAAGCCAGAAAAAGGATATTTTTGAAATCGAACTCCCTGCTGTTGTCAGCCCTATCGCTGTCTCGTACATTAAAGGTAAGATTTTCGATGCTGAAACACGACAGCCTCTTGAGGCAATGCTCGAACTGGTTGATCTGGAAACCCGGCAGGTGGTACATCGTTCTTTCTCGCAGAAAGGTACCGGCGAATTTCTTGTATGTATTCCGGTTGCCCATGATTTTGCTTTTAACGTTTCAAAAGATAAATATTTGTTTCATTCAGAACATTTTGCCATTACAGATACTACCGCAGCTAACCATCCCTACATAAAGGATTTTGCATTGGAACCCATCCGTGTAGGGAAAAAGTCGATTCTCAACAACATCTTTTTTGAGACCAACTCGTACGAGCTTAATAAAAAGTCGGAGGTTGAGCTTAGCAGGCTGGTTCAGCTTTTGAAGGCCAATCCACAGGTTAAAATTGAGATTATGGGGCATACCGATAATAGCGGAAGTGAAAAATTTAACCTAACTTTAAGCGAAAATAGAGCAAAGGCAGTGGCTGATTATTTGATACAGCAAGGTATTGATGCAACTCGAATCAAATATAAGGGATACGGCGAAAAGTACCCTGTGGCAGATAATAATACCGAGGAAGGACGTGCACAGAATCGGCGAACAGAATTTAGAATAATAGAATAACCCTAAATCATGCAAAACCATAACCCATGAAGCGATTAAAATTAACCCTGTATATTCCCCTGATAATTTTCGTTTCCGAGTTATTTTCCCAGAGTTTACCTTTCGACCAATTTGTGTTTCAAAAGAAAATCGAAACAAGTCCGGTACTCAATCAGTTTCGTAGCAATACCTGCTGGAGTTATACTTTGCTGGGAATGCTTGAAGCTGAGATAAAGGTTCGCACCGGTAACGATATTTCACTGTCGGAAATGTATCTGGTTTACTATGCTTATCTTGAAAAAGCTGAGCGGTATCTGAGAATGCATGGAAAAATTGCTTTCTCGGAGGGGGGCATGTTAACCGATCCCCTCAACTTGATTGAAAAATATGGCATTGTTCCCCGTGAGGTGTATTCGGGTTTGCTGCCAGGCGAGTCCCTGCCCGATCATGTTGAGATGGAAAAAAATTTAAAAAGTTACCTCGATGAACTGTTGTTGAAAAAAAATTTACCGGCTGGTTGGAAGAAGCGTTTTCGCGAAATGCTTGAACTGTACATGGGTAAAGTGCCCGAGCAATTTGAGTATAAGGGGCAGAGCTATACCCCCCGAAGTTATGCTCAGGGATTAGGCATACGTGCGGATGATTATATTTTATTCATGTCGTTTGACTATTTGCCTTATTACCGTATGGCTTTTGTAGAGGTGCCCGACAACTGGAGTCTTGTTTTTGCCTGGAATATTCCCATCGATGAATTGATGGCGCTCATTGATAGATCATTATTGAACAACATGCCAGTTGCGATAACCTGCGATATTACCGAGAAAGGGTTTATGTGGAATAAAGGTTTGGCCTATGCTTTAAGTCAGCAGACAGATGTAACAGCTATAAAGGATGCGCTGGAACGGGGTCAGGTACCGGCTTTAACAGAAGTGAGAGCCGATGCCAAATTACGCCAGTTGGCCTTTGATGTATTCGAAACTACCGACGATCATAGCCTGGTTTTGGTTGGAATAGCCCAGGACCCAACCGGTAGAAAATACTATTATGCCAAAAACTCGTGGGGAGTGACAAATACCCCCTACCAGGGATACATGTTTCTGAGTGAAGCCTATTTACAGTATAAAATTATTACCTTGTTGGTGCGTAAGCAAGCAGTATCCCCTACACTTTTGCAGAAGCTGAAAACATAGTAAATACGATACTTAATATAATAGGATGATTAAGGACGATAAGCGTGTAATCAATGCCTGGTGCAGTTACGATATAGCTAATTCGGCTTACAATCTGGTTATCACAGCAACCATTTTCCCTATTTACTACCAGGAATCAAGTGCGCGTTTTTTTCAGGATGGTATAGTAAAGGTTGGTGGATTTACCACCACAAATACGGTTCTTTACGATCTTACCGTGTCCCTGGCTTATTTAATGGTCGTTATACTGTCGCCATTACTTTCGGGTATTGCCGATTATGGCGGCTACCGGCGGCGTTTTATGCGGATGTTTACCTATCTGGGAGGCCTGGCCTGTCTATTGCTCTATGGTTTTACCGGGCAAAATATTGGTTATGGTTTGTCGATGGCTGCTATAGCGGTGATTGGGTATGCCGGTTCTCTCGTTTTTTACAATTCCTTTCTGCCCATCATTGCCACCCCCGAACGACACGATCGTGTGAGTGCGCGCGGGTTTGCCTGGGGATACCTTGGCAGTGTTTTATTGCTTATTGTTCTCTTGCTTTTCATCACTTTTCATGCTTACCTGGGTATACAGGATGCGTTGCAAAGTGTCAGGCTTTCGTTTATTGTTGTGGGAATATGGTGGATAGGGGTAGCACATATAGCTTTCCATTACCTCGTTGAACCGCAGCAACCTTATCCTTTTCGAAAAGAGATATTGTTCAAAGGATATAAGGAACTGCTGCAGGTATGGTCGTTACTCAAACATCAATCCACGCTGAAAAGATTTTTGTTGGCGTTTTTTCTGCTTTCGGTGGGCGTGCAGACCATCTTACTGGTTGCCACCTTATTTGGTAAGGCCGAAATAGGTGTTTCGGGTAATGAACTTATTGCTACCATTATCATTATTCAGTTTTTGGGTTTAGGGGGTGCCATGCTGTTTGGCGAGGTGTCGACCCGTAAAGGAAATAAATTTTCGTTGTTGGTGATGATTGGTTTGTGGATGCTTGTTTGTATTGCGGCATGGCGAATAACTACTTCGGTGGAGTTTTTTATATTGGCGGCAATGGTAGGCATGGTCATGGGAGGTATTCAGTCGCAGGCGCGATCGACCTATGCCAAGCTCATCCCTTCGGAAAAGGATGCTGCACTGTATTTTAGCTTTTACGAAATGACCGAAAAGACGGCCATTGTGTTGGGGATGTTTTTGTTTGGACTGATGGAGCATTATGCAGGCAGCATGCGTTTGAGTGCCCTGATGTTGGGTGGATTTTTTGCGCTGGCCTGGCTGGTAATAGCTTTTATGCGATTACCGCATGTTGTCCGCAATGACGACAATCATAGTCGTTTTAAGTAATTATGTAACGCTTCCAATAAGCTCTCATACCTTCCTCTCTGTACCTTTTACGCTCTGGAAAATAGCAACTGTAATTACAGTGCACCATGCTGAATTCAAAGAGAATTTAACTCATTACTCCTGGGTGTTCTATTTACAAAAACCTTAAAAATGGATTGCTTAAGGATATTTCACGCACATCTTTAGCGATTCCTTTTTTGTTTAAGTAGATATTTTTTCTTAAATTTAAGCATAAAACGAGCATATGTATAACGTTATATATATCAATAAGAAAGTGTTTTTGTTTATATACTATAGATGTTTTAGAAAGCTTATTCTATGTAAGTTGCATCCGGTTATTTTAAAAAATAATAATATTTACGAATGAAAGTGATTAGAAATCTTACTTTTCCGGGTAATAACTTTCTTTTATATCTTCTCCTGCTATTAATTCTAATTGTTTCATTTTTAATACATGAAACCAATAGATATGTGCTAAAAAAGCAGTTACAGCAAGAGTTTAAGTATGGTTTAGCCCCCAATAAATCGGACTTTAGTACAGAAGGTTAAACAAACATAGTAAAATTAGTTTATTTTTGCAAAAGGAAGGGACGACCGACGGCGATTTTCGACCGATGGTTGTTTTGATGGAATGGTACCATCC
>JAKPGM010000031.1 GCA_029550865.1 Bacteroidota bacterium
TTTGTCGAACCTTTACTAATTTAGTCCTAACAATAGGGGGCCAAACCAATTTTTGCTCCAAACTTCTTTTTAATTTTACTTAAAATAACAGGTCATGTTTAATGCCATCATCCGTTTTAGCCTGCGAAACAAGCTGATAATCATATTATTTACCATTACGATTTTAGGTTTTGGTATTTATTCGTTAATACATCTACCCGTTGGTGCAGTACCCGATATCACCAACAATCAGGTGCAGGTGATTACCGTAAGTCCCAATCTTGCTACTCAGGATGTTGAGCAATTCATCACCTACCCTGTCGAACTCGAGATGTCGAATTTGCCCGGAGTAAAAGAAATTCGTTCAATTTCAAAGTTTGGGCTGTCAGTAGTAACAGTGGTATTTGAAGAAAAAATGGGGACATGGCTCCCCAGGCAGTTAATCAGTGAAAAGATAAAGGCTGCCTCGGCCAAAATACCCGAGGGCTTTGGCACCCCGGAGATGGGCCCTATTACAACCGGTTTAGGAGAAATTTATCAATATATTCTGGATGTAAAGCCAGGTTTTGAAAATCGTTACAGCCCCATGGAATTGCGTACTATACAAGACTGGATAGTAAAAAGGCAGCTATCAGGCATTCCGGGGGTTGTTGAAATAAATACCTGGGGCGGGTATCTAAAACAATATGAAATTGCCGCTAATCCCCACCTGCTCGCAGCCAATGGCATCAGTATAAATGAGTTGTATCAGGCAGTTGCTAAAAACAATGATGTCGCTGGTGGGGCTTACATTGAAAAGGCTGGCAAGAGTTATTTTATCCGCGGCGACGGACTTGTTCATAACCTCGATGACTTAAAAAATATAGTTATCAAATCGCGCAATGGAATTCCACTGAAAGTGAGCGATGTTGCAGAGGTACGCTTTGGTCATGCCAACCGCTTCGGCGCTATCACAGCCAATGGTCAGGGAGAAAAAGTGCTTGGGCAGGTAATGATGCCCAAAGGAGCCAACAGCATGGAAGTTATCAACGAAGTTAAAAAACGGGTGAACGAGGTAGAAAAAACCTTGCCCGAAGGCATTTATATCAATCCTATTGTCGACAGAAGCGAACTTATACATAAAACAACCACCACAGTTATTGAAAACCTGAGCCTTGGCATTATCATCGTAATGCTGGTGGTTTTTCTCCTTCTGGGTAATTTACGCGCAGGGTTGGTCATAGCCTCAATCATTCCCCTCGCTCTCATGATCACTTTTTCGTTAATGTCCATCTTTCATATCGATGCCAATTTAATGAGTCTGGGAGCACTCGACTTCGGGGTAATTATCGATGGAGCCGTTATTATTGTGGAATTTATAATGATAAAAGTATTGGCTGCCTCAGAGGAGCTGACAAATTCCGACAAATCTTATAGAAAAACCCTCATGGACCGCATATCCTTCGAAGGCAGTTCTAAAATGTTGAATAGCGCCATATTTGGTCAATTAATTATTCTGATAGTCTTTATTCCCATTCTTTCGTTGACCGGGGTA